>CAIKYB010000001.1 GCA_903831575.1 uncultured Bacteroidota bacterium
AATATCACCTTCAGGAGTTCCAGTCCATAACGCACTTGAAATTTTATCAGCCAAAGTTCCAATTTGGTCTCCAGCAGGATTTGTTTGAATAATGTCTGCTTGATATTTATCATTTGCCACAGGTTGGTAAAACCGAGTAGGAGCCGCACTAGCCGCAGATAAATTACTTGGTTGAGCGTATTTTGGTTCATTAAAAGTAATTCCAGGATTAAATCTTGGCTCTGCTGAACCATAAGGTTGTCTCACTTTATATTCAGGAGTAGCCGCTGTTTTTTTTGTTCTTCTTCTAGGTATAATTTCAATTTCACTTTCACCCTCAGTAATATATGGAATTGATTGTTGAGGAGGAGGCATTAATAATTGTGGTTCTTTGGCTGGCTGACTAGACCATGTTGCTGCTTGTCTAGGCTCTTCAATTAAAGGAGGTTTATAAGGAGGCTGACCTAAACTGGTAATGGCTGGATTGCCTTGTTGAGGAAAAACAAAAGGAGGATTATAAGAAGATTGTACCTCTCCTTTCTTTTTCTTTTTATTGTCTTCTCCTACATTAACTCTTACTATTTGTTGCGTCTGTGGTTTTAACTTTTTAATTATTTTTAAAATGTCTGCAGTTGATAATCCCTTTTTGGATTTCTTTCTTGTTTTTGTTTTATCTTTCTTTGCCATTATATATTACATTAATAAATTATTTTATTTGAAGTAAATTAAAATTTTTAAACAGTTTTCCATTTGTTAGATCAATATCCAAATGTTGGTATGGTTCAGAAAAACAATAATCATAAATGCTTTGGCGTTTATCTTTTTCAATTCCAAAATATTCTTCACAAACATTATTCCATTCATTATTTGATTTGGGTTTCCAAATAGAAATATTTGTTAGTTGTCTTCTAATAGTAGCAGGCATATATTTCAATTGCTGTAAAGTGAAAATCCAGGAAGCAGAAAGATGACGAGTTTTCATAATAAGTTTGGAAAGGCATTTCTGAATATGTTTATCTTTTAAGAATCCAGCCATATCATCCACAATAATTAAAGTGTGTTCTAATTCACAATCTAAATCTAAACATTCTGCTTTAATATCTAACAACTCACTTTCTATATCATCTAATAAATCACAATCTAATTCATGATAAACTTTTTCATGTTCTCCGAGCGGATGTTTTTCAACTGAAAGAAAAGAAGTCAGAGGACAAAACAAAATAACATTTTCAAATTTGCCTCTATAGTATTCTTTTGATTTCAACATATTTAAAAGCGTACTACTTTTTCCACAACCTCCTGTTCCAACCATAGCATAAACAAATCCATTCCTTGAAGGTATATTACGATTAACGTCAGGTAGATATACATCCATGGCTTCCTTAACTGGTTTGCATGGTTTGAATTTAGAATCAATTTCTGTAATAGACATATTATATATATATAAATAAATATAATATTTAAAATTTTAATATGCTGTTAAATTGCTATTTAATTGATGGCTTAATCTTTTTTAACATACATAAGAGCCTGCATAGGCGAGTTTCCCATTTCAGTTGCGGTTTTTTGTAATTCCTCCAAATTAACACCAGAAAATTTATTTGTTAGATAAATATGTCTTAACATACTAGTAGAAATCTTCTTACCAAAAATTTCATTTAGACGATGAGTAATTTGAGGAGATGTTAAAGGATTGAATTTATTATCAAACAAAATGTAATCACACCCATCAGGAATTATTTTGAACCATTTATTTAATATTGCTTTGAGAGGTTTAGAAACTTCAGTTTCTTGCTTACCATATGTCTTGGCAGTTTTATAATTCTGGAAGATAAATTTGCTGTTCTTCACATCAATATAATTATCTTTTTCAGAATTATAATTTTTAAACTTCATATTTCCAAAATCAATACTGCGGCGTGGGGCTTGAAAAATTCCACCAGTAAGAGCGAGCAAAACCCATTTCATAACTGTATTAATATCATTAAAATTGAGATTTGTTTTTTTCATTACTTGTTTTGCATTATGTTCCAAATCATTATATAATGCTTTAATTTCTTCAGGTTCAATCATTCCTTCTTTTTGCTGTTCTGATTTTTCTTGTTTCATTTCATTTGCTTTATAAGAATGAATATCTTCCATCATAATTTTATTATAATTCTTATTATCAGTTAATACAGAAAGAGCAGCCAACACAGTTTTTCTTTTATTGTATGGTACTTCATTTAGAATTCCCAAAATGAGTTTATCATTATCATAATTTTTCATACTATATTCTTTATCATCAAAACATTTATCATAAATGTTTTTCAAAATGCTTTTGTAAGTTTTAATAGAACTGGCAGTTAAGTTTGGTCTATTCTTTTTGAGTGTTTCAATAATAGCGTCCATATATATTGATTAAATATTATAATTTTATTTAAACCTTCTAAATAAAATTAAATTTGATAAATCCCAGTTTTTAAAAGGAGAGGTCATAGGAGAACCTTGGTTCTCTTACTCAATACATTTCCAAATATCAAATACAATTATAATATTTCCAATAGCGACAGTATTTTCTGTATTATCAACCATGTTTTGAACTTTTATTGTCATATTACAAATTTGTGCTTCTAGAGTAAAAGTCATTATATTTGCTGTTTGACTTCTAACAGTATTAGATACTGCGACAGTTCCAATTACTCCTTGAAATGAACCATAAGTAAGCATCTGCATTCTATTGCCTCCAACTTTACCAATAGCAGTTTCATAATTTTGGAATCTCATACCACTTGATTCTACCAAAAACATATAACTAGCCATAGCAGCGACAAAATTAGCATTTGTAGATGCTTGAACGAATTTTACAACCAAATTGTATTTATCCCCTATTTTAAAATTTTCTCTTCCCAAAACAGCATACATATCAATATTTGCTGCTGTTGATGTAGTATCAATATAGTAAGTATATAAAGAAGAGCATTTGGTAGAAGACAATTCAATTGTTTTTGGTATATTAGTATAGACAGGAGTAAGGTCAAAATAAAAAGCCACTCTTGGAAATTGTGTTGCTGCAGGAGTTAATGGAGGTTGATTATTTACATTAATATAGGTCATAGTAATATCAGCAGATTTTTGTTTTCTTATAGTAATAATAAAAGCATCATCACACGTAATAATAGCAGGATTACTGACTCCCAAAATACTGGAACCAATAATGGTAGTGCCTACATTACAACCACGAGCAGTATCATAATTAGAATTGGCAAAATTCAATCCACTCATTTGGAAAAAAAGAGTGCGATCATTTGCAGTTGTGGCGAATCCTGCTTGACTATTATATTGGATTGTTTTTAATCTTAAATTAAAAAAATCATATTTCTCATATAAATCACTTAATATCTCTTCTAAATTAATAGAATACCATGTTATAATAGTTCTAGTATCATTCACGGTTCCAACGTTGTTTGTGATTGGATAATCTAAAAAAGTATCACTTAAGGATATATCATTTAATTTTAAAGCAAAACTGGCTTTTGGAGTTAT
>CAIKYB010000002.1 GCA_903831575.1 uncultured Bacteroidota bacterium
CACAAACAGTACACTTAACCAATGCAGCTGGATGTGATAGTTCCGCTACATTAAACTTAACGGTAAGTTCAACTTCAACAAGTTTCAATACTGCGAGTATTTGTTCGATACAATTACCATATGTATGGAATGGTCAGAATTTAAATATATCAGGAGATTATTCTATAACATTACCAAATGCAAATTCACAGGGCTGTGATTCTATAGTAAGATTACATTTAATAGTGAATCAATCACCACTAAATCCTTCAACGACATTACTCATTACCTATTGTCAATTTGATTTATCATCGCAATTATCTGCATCTGGCAACTATCCGCCAATGTTATGGTACAACTCCCCAACAGGATTAAATAATACAACTAATGCACCATATCCTTCAACAAACTTACCTGGAACTTACCAATATTATGTTAGTCAAAATAATGGCAATTGCGAAAGTCCAAGAACTAATATAAAAGTAGTAGTTAATAGCAAGCCTGAACTTCAAAAGGATACAACTTTAAGAATATGCTACGGCACAACGGCGAATCTTCAAATACTATTTAATACTACGGGATTAAATTTTTCATGGACAACAAATAATACCCCTGTTTATAATCCATATAATATAGCTATTGGCGGAATCTATCAATTGATAGCAACAAATAGTGCTAGCTGTATAGATACTGCGGTAGTTAATTTAATTATTCAGCCGAAAGTTATTGCAAATGCAGGTAATGATGACAATGCATCTATTAATACGCCTTATCAATTAAGCGGAAGCGGTGGAGGTACCTATTTATGGTCACCAAGTTTTGTATTAGATAATCCTACATTGGCAAATCCAACGGCTATATTAAATAGCGACACAAGATTTTATTTGACAGTAAAAGATAATTGGGGATGCACAGATCTTGATTCTGTATTGATTAAAGTTTATAATGGACAGTCTTTTTATGTTCCAAATGCATTTACACCAGATGGTGATGGATTAAATGATTTGTTTAGACCAACTTATGTAGGCATTAAAAAACTGGATTATTTTAGAGTCTACAATCGTTATGGTGTACTAATTTTTGAGACAAATGATATTGGTAGAGGTTGGGACGGTAGATATAAAGGCGTTAGACAAAATTTAGATAATTACATTTTTATTGTAAAGGCCATAGATAAATTCGGCTATGACAAAGTCATGAAAGGCAATATTTTACTTCTTAGATAATTACTTTACAAAATTTAGAAAATAGAGTTATTAATTCACTTATTTATTAATGCCTTCCCTAGACTCTAAGTAAGTATAAATACGTATACTAAATACGTAGTGGGTACTAAATATATTATTGATATTCAACTAGTAATAACTACAACGAAATAGAAGTATAGATTTGCCGTTTCTATAACTTGAATCTTTTTATTAAAAATAGCTTACTAGGAAGTGGTTATTCAAATTAAATATTATGCAAAGTGAGGTTTTAAACTATAAAAATGAACAATGGGACGGATTGGTTAATTTTCCATTTTCTAAGCAAGAAGTTCAATTAATAATATGTTTTGCTGATCGGGCCTTATTAGAGAAGGGCACTTTGTTTACTACTTTAAAAAAGGAATTTGTAAATGCTCGTATTATAACTTGTTCTACCGCAGGGGAAATCAGCGGTCGTAATGTAGAAAATAATTCTGCTGTAATTATGGCCATTAAATTCGACAAAACAATCTTTAATATTTCAAAAGGAAATATTAAAGATGAAAAAAATAGTTTTGATCTTGGTAAAAATACAGCAAACCTTCTATCGAAAGAAGAACTTAAATATGTCTTGATACTTTCTGATGGAAATTTGGTAAATGGAGATGAGCTAATTGAAGGGATACAATCCGCTCTTGATCCTGCTGTTATTGTATCAGGTGGTATTGCTGGAGATGGTGATAGGTTTCAAAAAACATTTGTAGGATTGGATTCAGATATTTCAGAGGGGAATGTTGTTTTGTTAGGACTCTATGGAACTCATATTCGTGTTGGGACTAACTATCAGGGTGGTTGGGATGTATTTGGCCCTGAAAAAATAATAACTAGATCTAATGGCAATATTTTATATGAAATTGATAATGAAAACGCCCTCGATTTATATAAAAAGTATCTTGGAAAATATGCCAGTGAATTACCATCCTCGGCATTATTGTTTCCCCTTTCTATAAAATCAGAAAACAGCAATAATTTTATAGTCCGAACGATATTATCAATAGACGAAACAAATAAATCTATGAAGTTTGCAGGAAATCTTCCTCAAGGTTCAATAGTTAGATTTATGAAATCAAATTTTGACCGGCTAGTGCTCGCAGCTTCAGAGGCAGGAATAAAAGCAACCGCTAATTTAGAGAATGATGTAAAGGCAAATTTGGCAATAGTCGTAAGCTGTGTCGGAAGAAAAATAGTTTTATCTGATAGGATTGGAGAAGAAGTGGAAGCGGCAATTGACAATATTTCTGAAGGAGCTAAAATAGCCGGATTTTTCTCTTATGGAGAAATTGCACCTCAAGATAAAGCACATAGAAGCTATTTGCATAATCAAACAATAACGATAACGACTCTTGCAGAATTACCGTAACCCTTATGTACCATCAATATTTAGAGAGGCAAATAAAAAAGTATTTGGGTGACACCAATATCACAGATGATCGGATTAATCAACTCCTTCATACTATTAGTAATACTTATGCCGGTTATGAAAGAGACAGAGAATTGAATGAACATGTTTTCGCCATAAATGAGCAAGAATACCAAGTCATCAATAATCGTTTACAACAGTTTAATCTTCAGCTTGAATCTAAAGTTCAAGAAAGAACTAAAGAATTAGAGGACATCGCCCAGTTCCCAATCGAAAACCCCAACCCGATTTTTCGAGTGTCTATGAATGGCAACATTTTATTTTTTAATCCAGCTGCAAAAGAAATAAAACATATTCAATTTCAAGGGAGGGCCTATACTATAAATAAATTCTTTTCCGAGCAAGTAAAAAAAATAAAAGATAGTGGAACTTTTGATTTAAATTTTAAAGACATTCAGTATTTATTTTATTATAAAAAAATAGATGGGAAAAATTACATCAACTTTTATGGTGCTGATATAACTGAAAAAAACAAATTGAGAGATGAGGCGCAGGAGAATTTTAAAAAACTTAATAATTTCCTAGAGTCAACAGCTGATGTGTATTACATTATTCATCAAAAAAATCACAAAAAAAATCTCCTAACCAATCAATGGAAACAAATATTTGGATTTGATGGAAAGGGGATGAAGGATATTTTTATTGAAAAAAGTACTTGTGTAATTAGCGAAAGTCCAAAATTACATTATAGCAGAATAAAAAAATTAAAAGCAGGAGAAAGTATAAATATATTATATCAGGCCAAAAATAAAGAAACAGGAATTAGTTTTTGGTTGTCTGAATCCATAATCAAACAATATGATGAACAGATAAATGATATCGTTATCAGTGGCCGTATCACGGATGTAACAAGTGAGCAACTCCATGCAATGAAAATAGCGGAAAGCGAGGGAAGGTTTAGAAATTTCATGGATTCTGTTCCAGTTATGGTTTGGGTTTCTAATGAAAATAATATTGTAACCTATAGCAATAAAGCATCTAAATCCTTTTTAGGATATGCGTTAGAAAAATTAAAAGACTATCGGGAGTATAAATTATTCATTCATCCAGAGGATAGAAAAACTGCTATTGATCAATGGCGGAAATGCATAAAAACAAAAAAAGAAATTATTTCTCAATACCGTTTAAAAAATGCGAAAGGCATTTATCATAATATATTAGAGAAAGCTGTCCCTAGATTTTATGAAGATGGACAATTTGCTGGCTATATAGGGGCGTATTTTGATTTAACTAAAGAGAAAGAATCACAGCAAAACCTGCTTCTAGAAAAGCAAAAACATGAGTTACTTACTCAAAACTCTCCCGATATTATTTTCTTAACGAATCAAGATGGCATCATTGAGTTTGTTTCACCAACAGCTCAACGAATATTAGGTTATCGCGCTGATGAAATGATAAAAAAGCATATCAACAAATTTATTTGTAAAGAATGCCTCACTCAATTAAATACTCTTTCCTGGTTAAAAAAACTTCCTAAAAATCCCAGAAAATTGGAGTATAGAATGAAAAAGAAAAATGGGGAATTATTGTGGATAGAATCGGCAATGACAACTATTAAAAACGGAACGGTAGCTGGACAAAAAATCTTAATGCACAATAGAGATATTGATTCTATAAAACACGCAGAAGAAATATTAATTCAAAATGAACAAAAGTATAGAGGGCTTTTTGAAAATATGCATCTTGGTGTTATGGAAGTTGATTTAAACGATAAAATACAATGGGTAAATAGATCTTTTGAAAGACTCACAGGATATAAATTAACCTTTCTGAAAGGCAAAAATGCGTATGACTTATTTTTAAATTCTAGTGTCTCCAAACAAATCATGAAAAATGTGGCTAATGTCAGAAAGGAAAAAGCAGATTCTATTTATGAGGTTAAGATGAAAAAAAATGATGGAGTTTTAATTGATGTTGTAATTAGCGGATCACCAATTATTGACATTCAGGGTAATGTACGCGGTTCTATAGGCATACATTGGGATGTGACAGATATCAGAAAGATGGAGAAAATGATTGAAGAGGAAAAAATATTAAGACAGAAGGAAGTAATGCAGGCAACGTTAAATGTGGAAGAACAACAACGAGAAATATTAGGTAACGAATTACATGATGGTGTTGGCCATATCCTTACTTATACTAGTTTGTTTTTGCAAATGGCATCAGACTCGGATAAGGGGACTTCGGAATTATTTAACAAAGCACATACAAAAGTTGAGCAAGCGCTAAATGAAGTACGAAGAATTTCAAGAAGTTTAATTCCGCCCGCTCTGATAGATTTAGGATTGAAAGAAGCTATTATAGAATTATTCAACCAATATATAGAAATAGATAAATTGAAATTTAAAATCGAATGTAATGATTCCGACATTCGTGATATTGATTTTAATGTTCAAAGAAATATTTACAGAATAATTCAAGAACTTCTTAATAATACTGTCAAGCATGCAAATGCCTCAACAGTAAATTTGATTTTTAGAAGAACATCTTCTAAGCTTTATCTTGAATATTTTGATAATGGTATTGGTTTTGATATTAATAAAGTTAAAAAAGGAGTAGGGCTTAGAAGTATTGAAAATAGAGCGTATTTTTATGGAGGAACTACACAAATCAAATCTGGAAAATACAAAGGAACACATTATATTTTTGAATTGCCTTTGAAAAACATTATAAATAATCGTAAAAAACGTATCCATTCTAAAAAAGTAAAATTATAATATGAACAAACAAATTTCAATAATAATATTTGATGATCACAATCTCGTTGCTGAAATGTGGTCTGAATTAATAAACTCAGATGAAAGATTTCTGGTACAAGGTATTTGTAATGATACTTCAGATAAATCAATTGAATTGGTAAGGATAAAGCGTCCGGATATCGTAATCATGGATATTAATATTCAGCCTATTTCAGGAATAGATGCTACTAAGCTAGTTAAGAAAGCCTCTCCTGGAACTAAAGTAATTGGTGTATCAATGCATAACCAACCTTCTTTTGCTAAAAGGATGCTTAAAAATGGTGCAATGGGTTATGTAACAAAAAGTAGTAACCGAAATGAAATGTTTGAAGCAATTCTTTCTGTTTCTGCAGGAAATATATTTATATGTAAAGAAATTCAGGAGAACTTATCCAAACAGGTTTTCGTTGATGACGATACTCCCGATATTAGCAAATTATCTGAAAGAGAAATTGATGTATTGAAACATATTAAAGACGGACTGTCTTCTAAAGAAATTGCAGTTAAATTATTTTTATCAGCCCGAACAGTAGAAGTTCATCGTTCCAATATCCTGAAAAAATTAAACTTGAAAAACACAGCTTCGTTATTAAAGTTCATCCACAATTCTTCTTTAGATATTTAAATTCATCTAATTTTATTTTTTCTTAAACTTCTCTATTGCAGTTCTGGAAAAATCACTAAGTATTAATCTACCACTTATAGATGCTCTTTCTTTAAGCAATTGATTCCAATGTTCAGTTCCTTCCCAGCATATTTTTTTCAGCGCTGCCATTGCATCAGGACTTGATTGAGAAAGTGTTGTTACAATTTTATGTACAGCTTCGTCTACCTGTTCCAGTGAATTATGTAATTCTGCAAACAATCCATTTGAAAAGGCCCATTGACTGTCCCTCCAATTTGAAGCATCAATGGATAAAGTTGTAAAGGCACTCGTACCTATTTTTCTTTCAACAGCAGGACCAACAACAAAAGGACCAATACCAACAGCAAGCTCACTTAATTTTACATCCGCAGTTTCTAGTGCAATTGCATAATCTGATGCAGCTGCGATTCCAACACCACCGCCAACACATTTGCCTTGTATTCTTGCTATAATAAATTTTGGACAATCTTTCATAGCATTGATGACATTAGCAAATCCACTAAAAAAAACCAACCCTTCAGCTTCAGTTTTAATTTGAAGCAACTCGTCAAAAGATGCCCCTGCACAAAAAGTTTTTAAACCAGCACTTTGAAGAACAATAACGGAAGAATCTTTTATTAATCCAGCGTTTTTTATTTCTTCAGCTAATAGACTCAAAATTTTACCAGGCAGCGAATTGCTTTGAGGATGATAAAATTCTATTCTGGTTATACCATTTGATGTCACACTTTTTACATAACCATCAGGATGTTGATCTATCATACGTTATCGGTTTTGTTTATAATTTATGTTTCATTTGAACCATTGTTAAAATAGTGGCGATGCCCACCATCTCATCTGTATCGTCAAACATTTCTACGAGCCATTTCACAATACCTTTTGGAATATCTGATCCTTTCGGCATGCTCATTTCCGGATTGATTTCTTTAAGTTCCTGCGCGATTTTTTCTTTACAGGTAAATCTGATATATAAAGAAGCTCCAGCATAAACAGGTTTTGTAAATCGAAGTTCATCAATACCATAATTCAATAACACCGGATTTTTATCATAACTGTCTACAAACAAACCTGCTGCAGCACTCATAATAAAATAACCATGTGCCACTTGTTCCTCAAACATGGTTTCATTAAAATCCGTATTAATCATATGCGCATAAAAATGATCTCCACTTAAATCTGCAAAACGACTGATATCTTCTGACGTAATTAATCTTTTTTCGGTAACAAGTTGATCACCAATATTTAATTCTTCAAAATATTTTTTGAAGGGATGAATATCTCCGACATTCCCTTTTGCATAAGGTTGATAAACATTGCTTATGGCTGTTATCATTGATGGAGACCCTTGTATAGCTGTGCGTTGTAAGTAATGCTTAATACCCCTCAATCCTCCCATCTCTTCACCGCCACCCGCTCTTCCCGGTCCGCCATGTACCAATAACGGTAATGGAGAGCCGTGACCAGTACTTTCTTTTGCACACTCATTATTAAGCACTAATATTCTTCCATGGTGACTAGCCGCGCCTAAAACATATTCTCTTGCAATGGAAGGATTATTGGTCACAATAGAAGAGCATAAACTCCCCTTCCCTTTTTTACTTAATTCAATGGCCTCGGCTGTATTTTTATATGGCATGATTGTGCTTACCGGACCAAATGCTTCTATGTTATGCGATACCTCACATTCAAATGGCTTTTTATTTAGTAATAATAAAGGGCTTAAAAAAGCGCCGATGTTGGCATCTGCATCTACTACGTTCACGCTATCTAGTGATCCATAAATGAGTTCCGATCCTGCCAATAATTTTTGCACTTGATTCCTTACTTCATTACGCTGATCATTACCCGCTAAAGATCCCATCCGTACTTTTTCATTGCTTGGATTTCCAATAACAGTTTTGTCTAACTCCGAAGCAATCGATTTCCATAAATCCTCTATTTTATTTTCCGGAACAAAAACTCTTCTAACGGCTGTACATTTTTGACCCGCTTTTACTGTCATTTCCTTTTTGACTTCTTTAATAAAAATATCCCATTCTGCATCACCCGGATTAACATCATCGCCTAATACTATACAATTAAGCGAATCCGCTTCCATATTAAAGGGTACATTTTCTTTTAAGATGTTTGGGTGTGACTTTAATTTCAAACCTGTTTCAGCTGATCCCGTGAAGGTTATGACATCCTGTGATGAAACATAATTGAGTATATCTCCCGCACTACCACAAATCAATTGTAATGCTCCGTCGGGCAATATCCCCGAGGCAATAATTTCTTTCACTACAGCTTCGGTAAGATAAGAGGTTACGGTAGCAGGTTTTACTATAGCGGGTACTCCTGACAGTAAGTTTACTGCAATTTTTTCCAGCATACCCCAAACTGGAAAATTGTAAGCGTTGATATGAACCGCAACACCTTCCTTTGGAACCAAAATATGATGACCCATAAAAGTGTTCTGTTTGCTTAATGCAATGGGATCACCATCTAATACAAAAGGCTCGTCAGGTAATTTTCTTCGTAACGATGCGTTAGAAAATAAATTTCCAATTCCGCCTTCAATATCAATCCAGCTATCTATTCTTGTTGCGCCTGATTGTGCACTTATGGCATAAAACTTTTCTTTTCTTTCCAACAGATATAGGGCCAAAGCTCTCAACATTCTGCCTCTTTCCTGAAAAGTCATTTTTCTCAGCAAAGGATTTCCAACGTTTCTTGCATATTTTAAAATAGAATCGAAGTCTAAACCTTTTGTTGTAGCAGCTGCAATTGGATCGCCATTTATAGCATTATACAACAGCTGCCCTTCTCCATCACCCTCTACCCATTTTCCCTGAATAAAATTTCCCAGTTTTAACATATTATCAATTTGATGTAAAAGTGATTCCTGAGTTATTACAATTGTAACAACTACTTCGTATGGTTTACGGTTGGCAAGATAAAACTATTATCTAAAAAATAGGAGGAGTAACCTTTTGCTGTAAAATGGAATTATGGGATAAATAGGAATAATCGGAATTTGAGCGGCATTTTATTTTTATTGTCTATGAAGAGGGTAAACGATTATACGATATTGCAATATTACGAATACGCATGTCTGTACAAATGGGCTAGACTATTCGGCTATTCTTTCATCAATTTCTTTACAAAGACTGTTAAAGATGTCTTCAATTGAACCTTCGCCTTTTATCAAAGTGACTTTATCAAATTGTCTGTAATAATCAGCCACTGCGGTAGTTTTTTTATGGTATTCTGCGATGCGCGCTCTTATAATACTTTCATTGGTGTCATCGCTTCTTCCACTGGTTTCGCCACGTTTCACCAATCTTGTCACTAATTCTTCTTCACTCACTTCAAGTGCAAGCATAACGGCTATCGGTGAATTTTTTAGGTCTAATAATTTATCCAAAGCTTCAGCTTGTGCTGCTGTTCGTGGAAAGCCATCAAACAAAAACCCTTTAGACATTTCGTTCTGATCGATAGAAGAACTAATCATTCCTATTACTACTTCATCCGGAACGAGTTCCCCTTTATCCATTACTTTTCTTGCTTCCATGCCTAATGCCGTCTGACGAGAAATTTCGGAACGAAGTAAATCGCCTGTACTAAGATGCTTCAAGCCATATTTAGCAATAAGCTTCTCACTTTGAGTACCTTTTCCACTGCCTGGAGGACCAAAAAGAATTAAATTAAACATGTTGCCTAAAAATATTATGATTCAAAATATCGAGCTAAGAAAAAATCCAGTTGTCTGTTAAGACATTAACAAAGTCTAGCAAAGATAGGACTCACATCCTAATCTTGTATGATTTGCACGATTTTTTATAAAATTCAATAAATAATCCATCAAATACCCCTTTTAATTAGAATTATATCATCAAACCACCTTCTTACATGAAGGGAATAGAGCATGCTATTGAATAAAAATAATCTTTAATCGAATGTGCCGTCTAATTTTTGTTTTGCGCACACGATACAATACTTTTGCATTTACAGCATAGTTTATAAAAATGATGTCGGGAAATCACAGATTTAGTCAACTTGCCGAAACCTTAATTGGATCGGAAATTGTAAAACTTGGCGGATTGATTAAAGAAAAAATCAAGGCCGGAGAAAAGATATACAACTATACCATCGGGGATTTTGATTCCTCTCAATTTCCTATTCCTGTTGAGTTGAAAAATGATATCATCGCTGCTTATAATGAAGGGTACACCACTTATCCATCTGCGGAGGGCGAATTAGAATTAAGAAATGCCATTGCGGCATTTATTGAAAAGAACGAGGGTCTTAAATATTCACCTGCTGAGATCTTAGTTTCAAATGGAGGTCGCCCAATCATTTATGCCATCTTTAGAAGCATAGTAGATAAAGGAGATAAAGTTATTTATCCGGTACCAAGTTGGAACAACAACCATTACACACATTTTAATGAAGCCGTTCACATTCAGGTTGAGGCATCAAGAGAGAAAAACTTTATGCCAACGGCTGATCAGATTCGACCTCATGTAAAAGGCGCTACATTATTAGCCTTATGTTCTCCTTTAAATCCAACGGGAACGGTATTTGCTAAAGAAGAATTAGAAGCGATTTGTGATTTGGTCATTGCTGAAAATGAAAGCAGACCAGTCGGAGCAAAAAAACTATTTGTCATGTATGACCAAATTTATTGGACGCTGACTTTTGGTGATACTGTTCATTATAACCCTGTTTCCCTAAGACCAAAGATGAAAGACTATACTGTTTTTGTTGATGGTATTAGTAAAGCATTTGCTGCAACAGGCGTAAGGGTGGGTTGGTCAATGGGGCCGGAAAGTCTAATTGCAAAAATGAAAGCCATCAATAGCCATGTTGGTTCATGGGCTCCAATGGCCGAACAGAAAGCTGTTGCAAGATTTTTAGTCAATGAATCTGCTGTACAGCAGTATTTTAATCATTTTAAAAACGAGGTTCATTTTCGACTTATTCATTTGTATAATGGTTTTATAAAACTAAGAGCCGAAGGATTTCTAGTGGATGCAATTGCACCTCAAGCAGCTATTTATCTTACTGTACAACTTAATCTTGTGGGTAAAAAAACAGCTGATGGAAATAGTATATCCAAACAGGAAGAAGTAACAGATTATATTCTTAATAAAGCAAAGTTAGCCTTAGTGCCGTTTAGTTTTTTTGGAGCTGATAAAGAAAATAGTTGGTATAGAATTAGCGTTGGTTGTTGCAAAAAAGAAGAAATTGAAGATGTAATTAACAGTCTGAGAATGGCATTGCAAGCCTTGAATTGATGTTAATTTTTATTACTTAAAAACATAAAAGACTCCCTTTTTTTACTGCTAATTATTTTTTTGATTTCAACTGCAGAACTCGTTATTTTGTAATCGTTCAAATCAATTAATTCGTGTGCGCCAACAAAATTGTCAATTTGTTCCACCTTGTATAAAAATTCATTCAAACAATTCATTTCCTCTTCAATAGATTGTGGAGTCATGAGTTCCTGATTAAATAAAACAAGCAAATCTCTCTTTGATGTTTTCATAAATAGTTTCGCTTATTTGTATCCTACCATTCCATGTTCATTTGGGCAACCACAGAATATTTTTTTGGATGAAGAACAACCAAGAATAAACAAACAAAGGGCTACGGCAAGGATTGATATTATTTTTATTACGTGTTTCATAAGCTTCAAGTTACAATTTAAACTAATTTTACTCTAAATTATCGTGTTTTTTCTTGAAAATCTCCAAAAATATTATAAATCATTTTTCATTTAAAAGAATCCTGATTGCCCCACTTGACTGGGGGCTAGGACATGCAACGCGCTGCATTCCAATAATTAAGGAACTCCAACAGCGTCAAATAGAAGTGATCATTGCTGCAGATGGGGCTATCGCAACTTTATTGCAAAGGGAGTTTCCGGAAATTAAAATCATATGTTTAAAAGGATATAACATCAGCTATGGCAAATGGAAAAACTTGTTCTTACTAAAAATCATCTCTCAACTTCCTAAAATGTGGAAGGTGATACAATACGAAAGAAACTGGCTGAACGACATGATTGCCTTGCATAAAATTGAAGCCGTAATCAGTGATAACAGATTTGGTTTTTGTTCAAAGAAAGTTCCCTCCTTTTTTATTACACATCAATTGCAAATTAAATCCGGCTCCTTTTTTTTAGATAAAATTATCAGAAAAATTAATTATTATTTTATCAATCAATTTGATGAATGCTGGATTCCTGATATAGAATCAGCTGATAATTATGCTGGCACATTATCTCATCCTACAGTATTTCCAAAAATCCCAGTGAAATACATTGGGCTGTTATCCCGGTTTAAAAAATCAACACAGGAAAAAAAATATAAAATCGCTATTGTTCTTTCTGGTCCTGAACCCCAAAGAACCATTTTTGAAAAAAAAAATCATTGCACAACTTGATGATATAAAAGTCCCCGCTGTTTTGGTTCTTGGATTGCCTAATGAAATTCAAGAACTTTCCTTAACCAATCAACAGGTCACCCTCCATAATTATTTGGATGCTGCTGCACTTTCGAATCTGATGCAACAATCAGAAATAGTAATTGCCCGTTCAGGATATTCCACCATTATGGATTTGGTGTCGATTGGTCAACGGGCAGTCTTGGTTCCTACACCCGGACAAACGGAACAAGAATATTTAGCAAAATATTTGTCAGAAAAGGGATTGTTCAAAACAATGAAACAGTCTGACTTTGAGTTAAAAAATGTCATCAAGGAGTTGTAAAATTCAGATAGACAAAACGCGCTTCAAATTACTTAATGCTTTTTTGAAATCAATACCTAAACAAATAAAGTGCATGGTAATTTTGTTATCTGCATAATATTTTCTTACAAATATTTTCATTGACCCATAAAAATGCTTGCTATATTCCGCACTTTTCTTTTCTGTGCTTTCTCCTTTAAAATGTGTAATAGTAGTATCTGCGAAATAATAATTTTTAAAACCTGCTTTTGTGATGTTGCAACTCAAGTCAATATCTTCTCCATACATAAAATAACTCTCATCAAATCCCTTTACTTTATTTAATGTAGCTTTTGACAATAGCATAAAAGCGCCAGAGAGGACAGCAACAGGATTATTTTCCTTTTCAGATAAATGCCCTTCATAATATTTGGCAAACTTTCTTGATCTTGGAAATAACTTATGCAACCCAATCATTTTATAAAGAGAAGTCATCGGATGAGGAAAACCTCTTTTACTTTCTTTTAAAAAATTTCCTTGTCCATCAACCATTCGAACACCTAGAGCACCGCAATCATGTTGAGTAGAAAAAAAGGCCATACATTTTTCAAAACAATCAGGTGGAACAATCGTATCCGGATTTAAAAATAAAATATAATCACCTGAAACTTCTGGTAAAACACTATTGTTGGCTTTTGCGAAACCAACATTTATTTTATTCCATTTAAAATGTACAGAAGAGAATTTGTTTTTAAAAAATGCTTGACTTCCATCTGTAGAAGCATTATCAATCACAAAGATTTCCGCATCAATATTTTTACATGCTTGCACTACAGATTGCAAACAGTTTTCCAGCAGCTGCTTAACATTAAAATTGACAATGACGATGGAAAGTTTCAAAATGGGTTATTAATTAAGTGTAAATGTAAATAATCCGTAATCAAATATTATTTTTTAACGAAAAGCTTGCTAGGATGAAAATTAAAAATTTAAAAGTCAAAATTAAAAAAATCAAGAGAAACAAATAAAACCCAAATTAACCATAAAACTTTTTTGCCACAAATGCACGAATGCACAAAGGGAAATCAACCAATCAACCAGTTAACCAATCAACTAATCAACCAACCAAACCCAAATCATTATCTTTGCGTCATGTATAAAAGTACATTGTTTAATGCCATACAAGCTGCTGCTGTTCAATTGCGGCATTATTTTAATGGTGATTTTGAGATTACCAACAAAGAAGGGATTAATAATTTAGTGACAGAAGCTGACCATGCCTCTGAAAAGGCCATTATTGAAGTGATTCAACTGGCTCATCCCGATCATTTTATTTTAAGTGAAGAAACAGGAGAAATAAAATCAAATAGCGAATTCAAATGGATTATTGACCCCATTGATGGAACCGTTAATTTCGCCAATGGCATTCCGCTTTGTTGTATTTCTATAGGGTTAGAAAAAGAAGGTCAGATGATTTTAGGCGCCGTTTATAATCCTTTTATGAATGAATTATTTTTTGCACAAAAAGGTTATGGCGCTTATTTGAACGAAAAGAAAATTCAGGTAAGTGATAAAACTGAAGTGATAAAAAGTTGTTTGGTAACTGGTTTTCCTTACACTTATTTGGATACACCGAATGGTCCATTACAAGTTTTTGAGAAATTAATACGCCAGGGGATTCCCGTTAGAAGATTAGGAAGTGCTGCTATAGATTTGTGTTGGGTTGCAGCAGGTCGCTTCGATGGTTTTTATGAACATAAATTGCAAGCATGGGATAGTGCTGCAGGATTTCTGATGGTGGAAGAGGCAGGAGGAAAAATAACTGATTTTGAAGGAAATTATTATTCGCCTTATCAACCGCATATTTTAGCTACAAATGGAAAAATCCATAATGAGTTATTGGAATACGTCAGAGGAGAAAAATAAAAAACACATCTATAAATTTTAAAATAGCAAAATGGATCAAAGAACAGAAATCGCATCGCTGGGAGAATTTGGATTGATAGAACATTTAACCAAAAATATTGAAATCAATAATGCATCAACGTTGCTGGGTGTTGGTGATGACGCAGCGGTAATAGATCACTTTGGCAGACAAACCGTTTTATCTACCGATTTGTTGATAGAAGGGATTCACTTCGATTTGAGCTATACACCCTTAAAGCATTTAGGCTACAAATCGGTTGTTGTGAACCTGAGTGATATCTATGCGATGAATGCTGTTCCCACACAAATTTTATTGAGCATAGGTTTTAGCAATAGGTATAGTTTGGAAGCTCTCGATGAATTTTACGCAGGTGTGTATGCTGCTTGCGAAACGTATAAAGTTGATTTGATTGGCGGTGACACCAGCTCTTCTCAAAAGGGATTCATCATTAGTGTAACAGCCATTGGAGAAGTGGCCCCGGATAGTTTTGTAAAAAGAAGCGGCGCTCAGGAAAATGATTTGATATGTGTGAGTGGGGAATTAGGAAGCGCATTTTTGGGATTGACCTTATTGGAAAGAGAGAAAAAAATATTCGAAGAAACTGGCTCACAGCCCGACTTAGAAGGACAGGCACATATCGTTAGAAGGTTATTAAAACCGGAAGCAAGAAAAGATATTATTGAATATTTTACAGAAGCTGAAATTTTACCATCAAGCATGATAGATTTGAGTGATGGATTAAGCAGTGATCTTCTGCATATTTGCAACCAAAGTAAAATGGGTTGTGTTTTGTATGAAGATAAAATTCCGTTCAATGAAGAGGCCAAAGAATTTGCCTACAAACTTCAATTAGATCCAACAGCCTGCGCCTTGAGTGGCGGAGAAGATTATGAATTATTATTTACCGTTGCACAAGCTGATTATGATAAAATAAAAGTAAATCCTTCGATTTCAATTATTGGTTATATCGCACCTGAATCTGAAGGAAAACATCTTATTACAAGAGGTGGAAATAAGCATAAACTTATTGCTCAAGGCTGGAATCACCTTAATAAATAATTACTTTTCTGAAGTACAATGATTTAATCTTTCCAAAATACAGTTTATGACATTGTCGATTACTTCCATGGAAAAATTGTTACTACTCTTTTTGTGATTGCAAGCATAAAATGAAAGTAATCCAATTTTGTTGCAATTGAAAATCCCCCAAAGATCATTACTCAATGAGATAAAATTTATTGTTCCAAAAAAATCTGTTTGGTATAAAACGTGATAAACAATATTGTTTTCATCAGTTATTTTTTGAATAAAAGTATAGCTGTTTTTTAAATCAAAATCCTGTAAATACTTTTCATTGATTAATGAAATGGCAGTATAGTTATTTATGATGATTGCTGTTGGGTCCGTTACAAGTTGATTTGTTTTGATGAAATGCTGCGCAATTGAAAATTGTAATTGTAAGCTAGCTGTCAAAGTAAAAAGTAGTTTCTTCATTACATTATTTCAAGGAATACAATGGATCAATACAAATAATATACATACTGATATCGGTTTCGTTTTGTTTCACTATTTCATTTAAGTTCTTTATTAATTTGTCATAGTATGTGCCATAGGAATATGAATACAACAGAAAAAGTTTAATTCTCTTTTCGTCATGATTTATACTAAAAACCTCGTTGTTTATTAGGGGGTGCATTTTGTAAGTAGATAATTTTTGTACTTTTTTAAAATGTAATGGATCCTTTTCTTTGTAAGCCAAATTCGATAAGACTTCATTTTCAATTCTTCCGGAACAAGATATGTTTTTATTAAAAAAATTACTTTTTAAGAAACAAGTACTGTCATTCAAATAACAACCGAGATATAGAACAGTGGTATCTTTCTGAATTTTATCCATCAAGAATCTTTCGTAAGAAGCGCTATCCAGATAAAGAAAATGATTTTGTTCTCCTATATTTCTTTTCATTATAAAATCTAAATAAGATGACTTATGTATAAAGCTAAAAGGCTTGTTGAGTTGGTATTTTTTTATAGCATAAAATTTACAGGAAAACAATCCTGTCAGCAACACAAAAAACAAGCATACTGTTTTCATCTTTCATTTTTTTAATAAAGGCAATGCGTTTTAGACATTGCCTTTATGGTGTTATTAATATAAGTTTAGTGTTACTACAAATTCATCTCCAATTACTGATACAGGATAGATGCCACCCTTTACTAATTTCTCCATTCCTTTCGCTGATTTAAAAATGAGCGATTTATCTTCAATTTCAAAAGTTGATAAATCAGTTTTTTCAAAACCCTTTTCATATTTCAAGGCTATAGGAAAATGTAGTTCTGCAGTTTGGTTTGTCAATTTTGTTGAAACAGAAATTTGATCCCCCTTGATGTAACTTTTTCCTGTTGTATTTGAGCAATAAATACTAACACTCATTTTAACACACAAACCAAATCCCCCTGTACAACTTGTTCTTGGCTTGTGAAAATTTAAACTGTTGATAAAAATAGACACCGTTGGTGTTGTTCCGTCTGGACAAAAAATAGAAGCCTCTGTGGTTAAACTTGAAGCACTTGATTTAACAAGTTGAGCATTTACCGAATGCGTGATACAAACCATTGCAAATAATATTACTTTTTTCATTTTTCATTTTTTTGATTGCGCCTACTAATTATACGGCTTTCAGCATTTCCGTTTCAATGGCCATTGATGTTGTAAAATTGGAACTTCCATTTCATGTATCAAGAAATAATCACTTAAGAACTTTTAGTAAGAGACTAATTTTATTAAGCAGTTAAACGTTGTTATAATCCTCAGTTTTATAACGTCTTTTTCTTCTTTTAATAACGAGTATAAACCGTTGTAATTTTTTTTCAATAAGTGAAATTTGTTCTTAAATATTTTTTCATTTATTTTTAAAAACAATTTATATGAAGCAAAAAAACAATGCTGGAGGCTACGAAAGAATGAGAATCGGTAGCACCATACGAAAATGGAGAAACATTAAAGAAGTAAAACAAAAAGATCTTGCAGCATCTTTAAGAATGTCCGAAGCTGCAATTAGCAATATTGAAAATGATTTGACAGATGTTACCTTGAGTCAGATAGAAGATATTGCTTTGACGCTTGACATCACCATTGAGCAGTTGTTCTCTGACCCTCAGGATGCTTTATCTACAAACACCTATTCCAACAATGACCCCAAGAATCAAATGGTTATGGAAAGAGAATTGATTTATGCATTGATTGGCAGCATTGAAAAAAAGGATGAACAATTGAAAGAGGTTTTTAATAATGTAATGTATACTATGAAAAAACCGCCTAAGCCTGATAAGTCAATTTGAAAATCTTAACGCTTTCTTTTTTAAATAAACGTAATTTTAAGCAGTATTGTTTTAATTGAAATGGTCATTTCAACATGCTTTCATTTCAATACAAAAACCGCCAGTTAATTTTATGAGTGTAAATAAATTCCTTATTATTATTTGCTTTCTTTTTTTAGGTAGCAGCTGTAGTATCAAAAATTATTCACCTACAAAAAAGCTTTCAAAAGAGAATTTGCAGAACGACTTCTCACTATTGATAAAAATACTTGAAGAAAAACACCCCTCATTATATTGGTATACTTCAAAAGATAGTATGGATTTATATTTTAATCGCTATTTCAATGAAATAAAGGACAGTATGACAGATCAAGATTTCGCATGGAAAATCATTTCACCACTTTTAAACAAAATTAAATGTGGACACACAAGCGTTAGTATGACTAAAAAATATTACAAGTGGGAAAAACAACAAAAATTTAAATCGTTTCCTTACCATTTAAAAATATGGGCTGATTCGATGGCTGTTTCCAGACAGCAGTCTTTACGTGATACATTTTTTAAAAGAGGAACCATCATCAAAAGTATCAATGGTTTAAATGTTGATATGCTCAAGAATAGAGTCTTCGATTGTTTTCCACAAGATGGTAATTCTACTAATGTTAGTTACGTAAGATTGAGCTCTAATTTCCCTTATTATTTCCGGAATGTATTCGGCAACTTCAATAATTACGAAGTCAATTATATTGATAGTTCAGGAAAAAATAGTGTAGTCGTTATTCCTGAATACAATCCTGCATCCGACACTTTAAAGAAAGTATCAGCAATAAAAATAAAGCAAGTCCCTGTTTCAAAATTTCAAAAATTAGAAGAATCCCGTTCCTTCGAAATAGATAGTACAGGCGCGTTTGCCATCATGAGATTAAATACCTTTTCAAAAGGAAGATTGCGAGCTTTCTTCAGAGAATCTTTTAAACAGTTGCGCCAAAATTATATTCCTAATTTGATTCTTGACATTCGCATCAATGGTGGTGGAAGAGTAAGTACCTCAACTTTACTTACAAAATACCTCTCGAATACTTCTTTTAAAGTTGCTGATAGTGTTTATTCCAAAACGAATACGCTTTCTCCGTACACAAAATATTTTAAAAATAAATTCATTAACAATCTTCAATTTCTTTTTATTGTACGTAAACATAAGGACTCTTTATTTCACCTCAATCGGTATGAATCTAAATATTACAACATTAAGAAGAGAAACCATTTCAATGGGAAAACTTACGTCTTAATTAATGGCCCTACCTTTTCAGCATCATGTTTGTTTGCTAACGCTATAAAAGGTCAAAAGGGAATTACATTAGTTGGAGAAGAGACTGGCGGTGGTGTATACGGAAATAATGGAATGATGATTCCTGATCTTAAATTACCATATTCAAAACTTAGGGTTAGAATTCCACTATTTAGAATTGTACAGTTCCATCATGTAAAAGAAAAGGGTAGCGGCATTATGCCAGATATTTATGTCCCAACAAATTATGAGGCCTTAGTAAAGGGCTATGATAAAAAAATGACCTTGGTTAAACAGCTCATCTTTCAATCGGTAAAAAAATAAAATCCAGTTTTAAGAGTCTGATTTAATTTGAAAGGAATCACCATCTTTTAAAAACGGCAATTTCGTTCTGATTTCATTTAAATTTTCTTTTTCAAGTGTCATTGTAAAAATATCTTCTTCATCTGGCATATGATAAAGCACTTCACCTAAAGGATTAATGATAATACTATCTCCACTGTGGTTGATGTTTTTTCCATCCTTTCCAATCCTATTTACGCCAACAACAAAACATTGATTTTCAATTGCCCTTGCACAGAGTAAGGTTTTCCAGGCATGGTTGCGGCGTTCGGGCCAATTTGCTACATAAATCAATACATCATATTCTGGAGTGAAAGTTTCATCTTTGAATTCACTTTGTTGTCTTGCCCAAACAGGGAAGCGTAAATCATAACAAACCTGAAGATTAATTTTCCAGCCATTTACAGAAGCAATTAATCGTTTCTTCCCTGCAGTAAAATATTTATCCTCTTCACCATAAGCAAACAAATGTCTTTTGTCGTAATATCCGAAAGTTTCATTGGGCATCATCCAGATTAAGCGGTTGTAATAATGATCATTTTCTTTAATAATTATACTTCCTGTGAGAATGATGCTATTTTCTCTACTGATTCTTTTCATCCAGCCTATTGTATAGCCATCCATTGTTTCCGCTAAATTTTCTGTATTCATACTAAATCCGGTACTAAACATTTCAGGCAGGATAACTATTGAAGTTTTATTTTCAATCGATTTAATTTTGTCTTCAAACATTGCCAGATTGGAAGACTTATCTTCCCAGAATAAATTTGATTGTATGGTTGTGATGGTGAGTGTTGACATGTGGTATTTGTTTTTTAAAAAAAACTTATCGATACTTTTGTAAAAATTTAGAATTGAAAAGTACTCAACTTTTATTTAAAATTTATTAATATTTTTTAACCAAGCTATTTTATGAAATCATTGTGTTTAAGTCTTATCATTGTTGTTCTCCATTCCACATTCATACAAGCACAAGATAAAATTCCTACATTAGACAAATCGCCAATGGATATGTCTTACTGTCCGGACAACTATCCGATGTTGAAAGTGCAATCAAATAATACCGAACCTTTAATTGCTAGGATCATATACAGCAGACCAAGTAAAAATGGCCGTAAAATTTTCGGCGAATTATTAGAGTATGGTAAAGTTTGGCGAGTTGGAGCCAACGAATCCACAGAAATAGAGTTTTTTAAAGATGTTTATGTAAATAAAACAAAGATTAAAAAGGGCAGATATACTTTGTACGCACTTCCTTATGAAGATAAATGGACTATGATTATCAATAAAGAAATTGATACCTGGGGCGCATTTATTTATGATCAGAAAAAAGATGTCGTGAGAGTAGATGTTCCTGTTCAACTATTACAGGATAGCATTGAAGCATGTTCTATTTATTTTGTAAAAAACAATAATAATATCAGCATGTTTATCATGTGGGATAATATCAAAGTGGTTTTTCCCATTTCCTTAACGAAATAGTGGCAAATGCGTTTCCACTTGCTTAATTTTTTTGGTGGAAGCATTCATTAATAGGATATTTACAAGATGTGTGGTATCGCCGGAATCATTTCTTCTTACGAATCAGATATTAATATTCCTCTGTTAAAACGGATGTCAAATACCCTTGAGCATAGAGGTCCAGATGGTGGCGGCATGTGGATTAATCCCAAAAAAACTGCAGGGCTGGCTCATCGCCGATTAGCTATTTTAGATCTTTCTTTTGAAGCAGTTCAACCTATGCATTATAGAGATCGGTATAGTATTGTTCACAATGGGGAAATTTATAATTATTTGGAGTTAAAACAAGACTTGCAAAAATTCGGATATCATTTTAAAAGTAATACCGATACAGAAGTTATTTTAGCGGCATACGATTACTACAAAGAAAGGTGCGTACATTATTTTGACGGTATGTTTTCATTTGCCATTTGGGATGAAGCGGATCAGTGTCTTTTTGCGGCAAGAGATCGTTTTGGTGAGAAACCTTTTTATTATTATAAAGACAAAACGAGATTTATTTTTGCGAGTGAGATGAAAGCTATTTGGACCGCAGGTGTTGAGAAATCTGTTGAAGAAAAAATGGTACTCAATTATCTCACTTTAGGCATTGTACAAAACCCATCTGATAAATCTCAAACCTTTTACAATAAAATACTTTCTTTGCCACCAGCTCATTTTCTAACCTTACATAAGAACGAGCTGACGACTGAAAAATATTGGGATATCGACAAGAATTACTGTAGAACTATTTCTGAATCAGAAGCCATAGAAAAATTGGATTATTTATTATCAATATCTGTAAGCAGAAGATTGCGATGTGATGTGCCATTTGGGACCAGCTTAAGTGGAGGATTAGACAGCTCTACTCTTTTGCATTTTATTAAAAAAAACAGTGCCGTTTCCTTCGAAACATTTTCTGCAACATTTCCCGGGTTTGAAAAAGATGAAAAAATTCATATTGATAAAATGGCTAAACATTTTCAATTGGATAATTTTAAAGTTACCCCAAATGAAATAGACTTGATTACTGATTTCGATAAGCTTATCTACCATCAAGAAGAACCTTTTACTTCTTCCAGTGTTTACGCCCAATACCGCGTTTTCAAACTAGCGAGCGAACAAAATGTGAAAGTTTTGCTGGATGGCCAAGGTGCTGATGAAGTGTTTGGTGGGTATCATAAATATCTGCATTGGTTTTTGCAGGAAAAAATAAACAAATGGCAGTTTAAGGATTTTATACAGGAAAGGAAAAACTTTAAAAAGAATAATATTCCAGTAAAGTGGGGCATGAAAAATATTGTAGCAACTTATCTTCCACCGCACGTTTCTATTGGATTAGAGAAAAGAGCGTATAATCAAATTTTGAGCCATCCGGATTTAAGCAATAACATGATTTCCACTATGCAAGGTAGAGAATGGGAGGGCATTCATAAACCCATTGTTACCAAATTAAATGACATTTTGTATTTTGATGTAATGGAAATGGGGCTGGAAGAATTACTTCGATACAGCGATCGAAATGCTATGGCAAATGGGTGCGAGGTAAGATTGCCTTTTTTAAATGCCGATTTAGTAAGTTTTGTTTTTTCACTTCCATCATCATTTAAAATTAAAAACGGCTTTACAAAATCTATATTACGCAAATTGATGAATAATCGGTTGCCTCATGAAATTGTTTGGCGGAAAGATAAAATAGGATATGAGCCTCCACAAAAAAAGTGGATGGAAAGCGATATCATGAAAGACTATCTTTTTGAAGCAAAACGCAGTTTGGTTGATCGTGATATTTTAAAACCACAAGTGTTAGAAAAAAAACCCCACCCACTTGATGCACATGATGCCAATAATTTTGATTGGAGGTATTTGTGTGTAGCGGGAATGATAAAAAAGGCTTGATGTGTTCAATCTTAAAATTAATCAGTAATTGAACCAAAAAATTTAATATCATTATCTTTGAAACAAATAAAAAAACATGAGTACTTATTCTTTAGATAAAATGAAACTAGCAACAAGATTAATACATGCAGGAGCGGAGCCAGATCCGTCTACAGGTGCAATCATGACCCCAATATACCAAACCTCAACTTATGTTCAATCGGCACCTGGTCAACATAAAGGGTATGAGTATGCGCGCTCGCAAAATCCCACAAGAGCAGCATTAGAATCAGCATTGGCGATTATTGAAAATGGAAAATTTGGCCTTGCTTTCAGCAGCGGTGTTGCAGCTACGGATGCTGTAATCAAATTATTATCTCCAGGAGACGAAGTAATTGCTGCTAGTGATATGTATGGCGGTACTTATAGATTATTTACCAAAGTATTTGAAAAATTTGGTATCAAGTTTAAATATGTGGACACAACAAATCCTGAAAATATCACGGCTGTTCTAACTGAAAAATCTAAATTAATTTGGATTGAAACACCCACCAATCCTTTGATGAATATCACTGATATAGAAGCGGTGTCTAAAATTTCAAAAAAAGCCGGAACAATACTGTGTGTCGACAATACCTTTGCTTCACCCTATTTACAAAACCCATTAGATTTGGGTGCAGATATTGTGATGCATTCCTCTACTAAATATTTAGGTGGTCATAGTGATGTCATTCAGGGCGCTTTAATAATGAACGATCAATCACTTAAAGACCAGTTGTATTTTATACAAAAAAGTTGTGGTGCTGTTCCAGGTCCATTTGATTGTTTTTTAGTACTGCGTGGAATAAAAACATTGCATGTAAGAATGAAACAACATTGTGAAAACGGCATCATTGTTGCGAATTATTTACGTAGTCATCCAAAAGTGCAGCAAGTATTCTGGTGTGGATTTTTAGATCACCCTAATTATGATATTGCTAAAAAACAAATGCGCGGATTTGGTGGTATGTTGAGCTTTACTTTAAAGGATGAAAGCATAGAAGCTGCAACCAAAGTTTTATCAAGCACACAAATATTTTCCTTAGCAGAAAGTCTTGGTGGAGTAGAATCCTTAATCAATCATCCAGCAAGTATGACGCACGCGAGTATTCCTAGAGAAGAGCGCATGAAAAACGGATTGACAGATGGCTTGATTAGATTGAGTATCGGGATAGAAGATGCTGCTGATTTAGTGGAGGATTTAAAACAAGCGATTGATTAATGCAGGAAGAGTTAAAAATATTTTTAGATAAAAAGGTTGATGCGTATAATCAGCCTTTTTTTATTGCGTCAGATCCAATTTGTGTTCCGCATTCATTTTCAAAAAAACAAGACATAGAAATTGCAGGATTTTTTGCTTCCATTTTTGCATGGGGTAATCGAACCACCATAATCAACAAGTCGAAGGAATTGATGCAATTAATGCACAATGCACCTCACGACTACTGCTTGCACCATACTTCAAAAGATTTAAAACAACTATTGTCATTTAAACATCGAACCTTCAACACAACAGATTTATTGTACTTTGTCGAATTTTTAAAATACCATTATAAAAGCCATGATACATTAGAAACGGCATTTGTACAATCGATGAAAAAGAAGGATGAAAATATAGAGAATGGACTTAATGGTTTCTATGATTATTTTTTCTCTTTACCGGATGTACCTAAAAGGACAAGAAAACATATTGCGTCCCCAAATAAAAAATCATCTTGTAAGAAGTTAAATATGTATTTGAGGTGGATGGTTCGCAATGATAAAAAAGGAGTGGACTTTGGTCTTTGGAAAAACATTAAACCTTCACAATTAATTATCCCACTTGATTTACATGTTTTCCGCGTTGCAAAAAAATTTAATCTTATTACCAGAAATCAATCGGACTGGCTTTCTGCCATAGAGCTCACAGAAATATTGAAGCACTTAGATCAAAAAGATCCAGTCAAATATGATTTTGCTTTATTTTCTTTAGGTGTATTGGAAAAGTTTTAAATGGTATGATGGACTCCACAGCAAACAACAATACAACATCATTAGAAAATCTTTTGTTTTATTAAAATCATTATTTTTCAAATAACGCGGCTTCAATTGAATCTTTACAGATATATAACACCACAGGGAATCTTGTAAAATCAGTATTTAACAATAAGCGTTTTGGAATGGGTAAACACGTTGAAACAATAAACGCTGCTGAACTTTCAAATGGAAAATCACAAAAAAATAATCATCAGTAGAAAGTAGTATCCTTTGATAATAAAATTCCTTCCTGAGGTCTTCCTAAAAGAATACTTCTCTCATCAATTAACGAACTTAATTCCGGTGAATTTAAACTATCAAGAATTTGATTTTTGAGATAGAAAGAACGTAGCGTATTATCAGGTTTATGCCATTTAATTATTTTACATGCGCAACTTGCATTCTCTATATCATTAATTACTTCTTCAATTTCTCCGCCTTTTCCAAGCTTCGTATATACTTCCCTGATACCTATTATTTTATTTTTTTTGCCAATATCAAAATTCCAGGATGTTGATATTGCGGTAAGATTAGCATTGTTGTAATTTAAGTCTAATAAAGAATGTCTGGGAGATTCAGTAACGTTGTCTTTTTTTCTTATTTTAGAAAAAATAGATACAATGCCGGGAGATTCAAACTGCATATAACCAACGTGGTCAAAACTTGCGCCATAACGGTTAAATGTAAAGTAACCATCTTTGTATTTTATACTTACAACATTTGATACCACTTTATGGAACCTGTTGGGATCAGAAATTCTTGCTTGCGGAGATCCTGTATAACATAACCAAACACCTTCCAAACTATCAATTTCCATTTGTGTGGGTTGATAAGGAAGAATATTCATGTCGTTTTTCACCTCCGCCCAATTTTGTTTAGCTTCCTTGTAATTTACTAAAGTCCCAAGCCATAGTAAAAGCAACGCAACTAAAACCATCTTTAATAAACTAGCTTTTTTAGTGAATTGTTTATTTATTACAGAAAGCTGTTTTTTTAATTCAATATTTTCCTCTTCAATAATAAAAATTTCATCATTTTTTTCTTGACCAGATTGCTCAACCAAATTGATATCTGTAGGATTAATAGCAAATCGTTTGCGTCCTATCCCAAATAAATAAATATAACAGGCATCAACAAGAAATGGACGAGGATGTGAAACGATTCCATTTAATGCATCTTTAATTTGCCCGCCTGTAATGTCATATTTTCTATATGGATATTCTTTAGGATTCGGATTCGTGTCACCTGGATAGGCGCCTGTTCCTAATTCTTCAAAGCTATTAGGGAGCTCTTTGGTAATCTCACTTAACACTATGGCAAGAGATTCGTAATTTTTTCTATTGGTATTTTGAATGATTTCTATACCAGTTTCTGATTTATACTTCTCCACTACTTGTTTTAGCAAGTAGACGATCTCTTCTTTACCTTTTTTTATTTTTTCCATAAAAATAAGAATATCAATGCTTTATGACGTTTCGGAAACTTTTTTATTCTTCCGAAACCAGATAAATCATTTAGTAAAAATTTAGTACCCCCTAAATTCTTATTTACAGTTCAATTAAATGAAATTTTGCTTAATACTTAAAAACTAGCCTTTCTATTAATTGCTTATATTACTACAAACTTATAAAATTTAACTTATAAAACGATTGCTAAATAATCACTCTTTAAATACAAAAAACAGCTAATTTTTTTATTTATAACGCATGATTTATTTTTATGATCTTAAAAATAAATCTGCCTCCTCATGTATCTAAATCGTCATGTTATAAATGGTGAGTGTTTAGTATTAGTTTTGAAATAGTTTAATTAACATAAAATGTTATATATGATGGGGTTATTTCAAAAAATAACAATGCTGTTGTCATCGATACTAATTTTTAATATCGGTTCTGCACAAATTAAGAGTGCAAGTTCAGGCAAACAACAATTTTATTTTGACAATGGAGGAAAATTAAAAAATCCGATGAAGGTTTTTTATTTCTGCCCCGCTGTAAATTCAGATAGCATGCCCATCATTATGATGCTTCATGGTGCTCATAGAGATGCTTCTGCGTATATGGATGACGTCATTAATGCTGCAATTGTATTTGGCTGTAAAGTAATTGCACCTGAATTTGATAAAGAAGATTTTCCAGGATTAGAAAGTTACAATCTTGGAAATGTCTATGATAATAACAACAACGCATATAATAGTCCGGAAAAATGGAGCTTTTCAATTATTGAGCCGCTATTTGATTATGTAGTTAAAGAGACCAAAGCCAGTAATAAAGGATATTATTTGTATGGCCATTCAGGTGGTGCGCAGTTTGTTCACCGATTTTTAATGTTTGTAAATCAGCATAGAGTAATTAAAGCAGCCATTGCTAATTCGGGCTGGTATACGGCTACTGATAATAATATTGACTTCCCTTTTGGTTTAAAAAAATCTCCGATTTCAACTTCCAATTTAGCATCCTTTTTTTCTACTAAACTTTTTGTATTGTTGGGAATGGATGATAACAAGCGGGAATCAAAAGATTTTAATGCAACTGCAGAAGCAGATATGCAAGGAAGAAATAGATTTGAACGCGGAAAATATTTTTATAATCAGGCAAAAAATAAATCTGAGGAATTAAAAACACCATTTAATTGGACAGAAATATTTGTTCCCAATGTTGGTCATAGCAATGCAGGAATGTCAAAATTTGCATTTGCTTCTTTTTTTATGAACAGACAATAAATTATTAAGATGAAATATTTACGTCAATTATATATTCAAGTTATCTTAGGTGTTGTTCTTGGTATTGTGGTTGGATACTTTTTTCCTTCATTGAGCGGAATGGGTAAAATGATTGGAGAATGTTATATCAATTTGATCAAAATGCTCATCGCACCTTTGATTTTCTTTACCATAACTGCAGGTATTGCAGGAACGGGAAATCTTAAAAAAGCGGGTAGAATTGGCGGTAAGGCACTTATTTATTTCGAAATCATTTCAACGATTGCTTTATTGTTAGGTATTGTAGTTGCTAATTTCGTAAAGCCAGGAATGGGGGTTCCACAGGATGCAGCAGATGCAGCAAACGCCATTCAAAAAGTGTCTAAAGAAATTAACTGGGGCGATTTTTTCCTACACATGATTCCTTCTAATGTGGTGGACTCTTTTGCTAAGGGCGATATTTTACAAGTGCTTGTGTTTTCTGTTTTATTCGGAATAGCATTAAGCAAACTTGGTCCAACAGGAAAATCGATTACTCATAATTTTGAAAAGATTAATAAAGTATTGTTTTCAATTCTTGGTATGATAACCGTATTAAGTCCTATTGCTGCATTTGGCGGCATGTTGTCTACCGTAGGAGGTAAAAATGGATTTGCAATGTTGTATGTGTTGGGTAAATTTATGATGACCTTTTATTTAACTGCGGCATTTTTCATTTTTGTTGTCTTAGGACTCGTGATGAGTTATTACAGATTAAATCTTTTCAAATTATTAAGATACATTAAAGAAGAAATTTTAATTGTTTTTGGTTCAAGTAGTAGTGAGTCGGTATTGCCAAATATCATGAGCAAACTTGAGCATGCGGGTTGTTCACCTACAGTTGTAGGTTTAGTAATTCCTACAGGATATAGTTTTAATTTGGACGGAACAACCATCTATCTTGGTATGTCGGTGTTGTTTATTTCTCAGGCAATGGGACTAGATCTAAGTATTATGCAGCAACTTACTGTCGTTGGAATATTATTATTAACAAGTAAAGGAGCTGGCGGGATTACTGGAAGCGGTTTGATTATTTTAAAGTCTAGTTTAGATTCCATGAAATTCATTCCAGAAGCGGCACAAGCACAATATTTACCATTACTAATTGGCATCGATCGTTTAATGAGCTTAGGAAGAGCATTAACTAATGTTATTGGCAACACTGTAGCTTGTGTAGTCATTGCAAAAAATGAAAACTTAATTGATTCAAAAAAGTATAAAGAAGTGGTAGAAAACAATAAAATTGTGGTGTTGGCTAATCCACCATCTAGCTTCGAATTTGAACAAGAATAATTTTTATTATCTACTTAATATAGAAATATGCAAATGAAAAAAATCACGCTTTTACTTTTAGTGTTTGTATTATTATTTAATACTGTAAAAGCGCAGCTTGATGAACGTTACGAAGAAACATCTTCAGAAGAATCAGTTGCACCGGCAGGGGCTGTAAGTGTGTTGAAACTAAAAAAGAGCTATATTTTAGGAGACGGAATAACACTAAAATCTTCTATTGGAAGAATTAACCTAACCCAAAGTTTACAAACATCATTTTTATTAAATACTCCCAATTCGAATCTTACAAAAATGAGTGCTGCGTTTGATATAAACAGAGCTCGTTTAAGCTTTGCTGCAAATCTGTTTGATAAAAGATTCAACATTTATGGAAGATTGAATTTTCCTGCAAATTATCAAAGTGCAACTACTGGAATAAGATCTTTTAATACGGTACTACAAGAAGCGTTTGTTGAATATAAACCAAATATTACACATGCCATTAATTTTGGACTGAGAGCAGATTATATTGATTCGAGAGAAACACGAATAGAAGGCGAAAACTTAGGATTCATCAACAGAAGTGCCGTATCTGGTGCTTTTGATGCCATTTTTGATTTTGGTTTGAGGTATAAAGGAAATTACAAGTTGGGCGGAAAACATTTATTGAAACCCTATTTATCTATTACCACGGGAGACAGCAGATCTGCGTTGCAAAAAAATTACGGCGGATTTAAATATGGTATTCGTTTAGATTATTTACCGTTTGATAAATTCTCAAAAGGTGGCGAAGGCTATATGGATGATTTGGCAAGAGAACAAAAACCCAAGTTGGTAATAGGGTTCATTTATAGTTATAATAATGGAATATCCTCTGCCATTGGAACTAACGGTGGAAGATACCTGTATAGAGACAGCTCAGAAAAAATACTGTTACCAGATTATTCAAAAGCTGGCGCTGATTTCTTATTTAAATACAAAGGGTTTTATGCAATGGGAAGTTATTTTTTAACAACTGTTAAAGTTCCAGATGGAGTTACAGAAAGGTTTTCATTGACTCAAGACAAATATATTAAATACGCCTCATCATTGACTTCATCACAAATACAAGATTCTATAAAATCTAAGCTTAACATAGGTAATGGTTTCAGTATTCAGGGCGGTTATACCTTCCCTTCAAACTGGTCTGTAGCATGTCGTTATGCATCTTTAAATGAAAATGGCATTTCTAATAATTTTGCAGACTATAACAAAAGTTACACACTGGTATTTACGAAATATTTATCTGGGAATAATCTTAAAATACAAACAGAGTTTGGTTTTGATGAATTTAAATCAAGTTTGAAGACAGCCACACAAAAAGGTAATTATTATTCCCAAATAATGGTAACAGTTCAATTATAAATTCTAAAATTATCATGATGACAAGAAAAGTAGTTTTTTATTGTTGTGTTTTATTGATGTCTCTGACAAACGCAACTGCACAAACTGAAAAAAGTAAACTCATGCAAACGGATTCTTCATTAATCTATATTAATGGGGAAGGAACATTTTTGCATTTAGGCAAAGCTGAAGGAACAAAAATGAATTTGTTAACCACTGTTCAATCGGGGTTTCAATTTTCACAATTTGATTCTGTTTCCAAAACGAACACAAACAGGTTGTCTTTGAATATGGTAAGGATTGCATTTACGGCATCCGGATTTAAAGATAAAATGTCGATGGGTATTCTTACAGACCTCACTGGCGTTTCTCCAATCTTGGAAGGATGGGTTGGATTCTCTGTTTATAAAAAATCAGCGAAAATAATTTTAGGACAAAAGCAAACGAATACCAACAACCGTTTGGCATTAGCAGACGAACGTTATGCTCAATACATGGGACAAACACTTGCAGGAAAATCAAATGATGGCGTTGTTTATGGTGGATTGATGCAAAACTTTGTTGGTGCTACCAGAGAAGGTGGATTGTTTATAGAATCAAACTTCAGTGTAAAAAAGTGCAGAATATATCCTTCAGTTTCTATTACTACAGGAGAAGGTCAAAACTTTTTTTCTTCACAACCTAATTTAGGATTTAAATATGGCGGACGACTTGACATTATGCCTTTAGGGGACTTTATAAAAAATAATGCTTTCATTGCGCAAGATATTTACAGAGAAGCAAAACCAAAATTTGCGTTGGGTGTTGCTGCCAGCATCAATAAAAAAGCATCTAGTGTAATTGGAACTGATCATCAAACGATAACAGGTATTTATAACAAAGATGGAGCAGAAGATTATCCAGACTACAGAAAATTAGCAGCTGACTTCATTTTCAAATACAAAGGATTTGCCTTAGTAGGAGAATATATGAGCGGAACAGTTTCAGGTAAAGAATTATATGCAACTGTTGTTTCGTATAACAAACTCACAGAAGAAGTGGCAAGCCAATACTACAATTTAGGCAAAGCATTTAATTTGCAAACATCCTACGTGTTTAAGAATGGATGGGCAATAGATGGAAGATACAGTGCTGTTACTCCAGAGTTTGATATAGCATCTTCATTGGTTCAACAACAGACCTGGATATCTGGAGGCGTCAATAAATTTATAAAAAATAATGCTGTAAAAATCGGACTAAATTTTACTCAGATTAAAACGACATCCAGTATCATCACCACAACCAATAAAATCGGAAATTTAGCCATTCAAATATTAATGTAAAAAATATAGTCATTATGAAATCAAGATTTATTTATTCAATAAGCTTAATACTTTTAATAGTTAGCTGTACATCTAAAATAGATTTTATACCTGTTTCTTCTCAGTCTTCAGATTTATTAATATCGGAAGTATCAACAGCTATAAACACAGATGTAAATGCTGGGTCAAAAAGGAATCATTACATAGAGCTATATAATGGAACGGGCGCAAGCATAGATTTGTCTGATTATGCTATCGGTTATCAAGCTGTTTCAGATAGCATAACAGTATCACCCTGGAACTTTACAGACCCTGCCAACTATTTTATATTAACTACAACAATTCAAACTGGTAAATGCTATGTAATTGCTTCTCCAACAGCAGACAATAGCATTATCAGTAAAAGTGATATTACATGGGGAACAACAAGCACAAGTGCTTCGGATGCATCCAAACCTTTACAGTTAAGTGGAAACAGTGCAATAGCGTTATTAAAAAAAGATCCTAACGGAAGTCATGTATTGAATGGTTCAAATTATAAAATTATTGATGTTTTTGGAAGTCCTCAAGTAATCAGAGAATCTTTTTATGGTAGCAGCTCAAGAAATAATTATGCATGGGGTATTGCAGGAGAGTTGGATACACGCAACAGAACTTTTAAAAGAAAAGGCACAATCACCTCTCCAAATATAGATTGGAATTCAAGCAGAGGGACAACATCAACAAATTCAGAATGGTTGGTTTCAGCAGATAGAGGTTGGGATTACGGTAACCTTTCATTTCCAACAATAATACCTCCAACCATACCAACAATTACAACAGGCGTATTAACACAAATTACCGATACTTCAGCAACCGGTGGAGGAAATGTTATTAATGATGGCGGACAAGCAGTAACGGAAAGGGGTATATGCTGGAGCACTTCTCCGAATCCAGATATTACAAGTCCAACAAAAACTTCTGATGGAGCTGGAACAGGGACTTTTATTAGTAATATTTCTGGACTCTTATCAAACACGACCTATTATGTAAGAGCATATGCCACCAATATAATTGGTACCGCTTATGGAACAGAAGTACAGTTTTCAACCTCAATTGTAAATGCTGACTTATTAATTTCAGAAATTTCTACAGCAATTAATACAGATTCTATACTTGTAGCAGGAGCTGTTAGAGCAAGAAATCATTATGTCGAATTATATAATGGAACAAACTCAAGTATTAATTTATCTGATTATGCTATTGGCTATCAGGCGGTTAGTGATACTACAACATTATCAGCTTGGGACTTTACCAATGCTGCCAACTATTTAATTCTTAGTGGGAATATCAATACAAGATCTTGTTATGTGATATTATCAAATGGCGCAGACCAAGTGAATATACCACATCAAACTACATGGGGGACGTCGAGTATTTTAACAGCCAATGCTTCCAAACCCTTACAATTAAGTGGAAATAGTGCTATTGCTTTATTGAAAAAAAGTACCGCGGGAACGCATACTTTAGGCGGGAATACTTATGCTATAATTGATGTTTTTGGAAGTCCACTTGTTCCAAGATCAACTGCCACTGGCGCTTCTAGTGTACGTAATAATTTTATTTGGACAACAGGCGGTGTTACTGATACCAGAAATAATACGTTTAAAAGAAAGTCGACAGTTATTAATCCAACTACCGACTGGAATTTAAGTAAAGGGACAGATTCAAATAATTCGCAATGGTTAATAAGTAGCTACAGACTTTGGGATTATTCTAATGTAGGACTTCCAACTCCGTAATTAGAAATTTTAAAATTAAGTGCTATCTTTCATAGGTTTTCTGCATATTGATTCATACAAAATCATGTGTTAAATTAATAAGGAAATTGAAAGACTAGAAAAGTAAACAGGATTAATGGATTTTAAGAATAATTTATATCGAAGTAAAATACTTGTATTGACTTTTTTAACTCTCACCACATCTGTAGTGAAAGCGCAGCTATATATCAACAATTCAAAATTATTCATTGATTCCACCTCCATATTATTTGTAAAGCAACAAGATGTTGTGAGTAATTATAGTGTAGTAGGAAAAGGAACTTTATATCTTAATGGATCGGCATCACAGAACATTAATATGAATGGTAATACTATTCCTAATTTAAAAGTCGCTAATCCAGCAAATGGCAATATCGTATCTACTTGTCAGGTTGGAAATATAACGCTTGAACCCTCTACATTAGTCAATGTTAACAACCAGCTTTTAAAAATCAGCAATTCAATTATAAATAATAGCGGTGCTATAGATGTGACTAATGGATCGCTTGAATTAAATGGAACATCAGCACAATCGATAGCGGGCAGCTTTTTTTTAAATAAATCTGTAAAGAACTTAAAATTGAGTAATAGTGATGGCATTTCTTTATCAGGAACAAATGATACTTTAAAAATCTCAGGAGTATTGGATTTTGGTGCAAGTAATGTAACACTTAGCACTAATGGCAATTTAACCATTGCTTCTACTGCTTCAAATACTGCTTGTGTCGCAGACATGACTTCGAATGGTTCTTATAGTGGGAATAAAATTCTAGGAAACACAACTATTGAAAGATATATACCTAATCATACCAAGGCCTGGCAATTACTAGCTGTTCCTACATCCGGACAAACAATTCGTCAGGCTTGGCAGGAGAATGCATCTACTCCAAATGAAAATTTACATGCTGGTTATGGAACACAACTTACTAGTAATATTTCTGGTGCTACAAGTTTAGGATTTGATGCTTACACTTCTGGAGGTCCAAGCATCAAATCATACAATGCTACAAATTCGACATGGGATGGCATAGCAAGCACTAACAATAATATAGCTAACGTAAAAGGATACATGGTTTTTGTAAGAGGAGATAGAAGTATTACGGGAATAGGCCAGAGTGCAACTGCAACAATTATGAGATCAACAGGTTCTTTGTATCAACAAGTAGGAAATGCACCAGCAATAATTAATGTAGTGAGTAACAAATTTGAATGTGTGTCCAATCCATACGCCTCTGCAATTGATTTTTCAAAAATAACGAGAGCTGGAGGTGTGCAAAATTTATTTTATGTCTGGGATCCTAAATTAACAACAGGACCAAATTCGGCATATGGATATGGAGGATACCAGACATTTACTGCAAATGGCAATGGCACTTATCACATCACTCCTGCAGGAGGAAGTTTTCTAACAAATGATATTGTTGGAAATATTCAATCAGGTTCAGCTTTTTTTATAAGTGCAAGCGGAAGTAATGGAACTCTTGAATTTGCCGAAAATAATAAAGTTGTATCAAGCGCTTTGGTAACCAGACCTCCAATTGGGATGTCAGAAAGATTGGAAATAAAACTATCATCATTTGATACTACTTCATCTGTATTGTTAGATGGTATTATGTTTGATTTTGATTCCACGTACTCCAACAACATAGATATGTTAGATGCAGTAAAAATTTATTCATCCGAAGAAAATATAGCCATTCAAACAGGAAATAAAACATTGGTTGTTGAAAGAAGAAACGAACTTAAAGCTGGCGATACCTTATTCTTTAATCTTAATCGATTGAAACAAAAAAGCTACCAGTTTGATATTTTTCCTTCCTATATTAATAGTATAGGTTTGGAAGGAATTTTAGTTGATAAATATTTACATGCCAATACGATTGTGGATTTAATTACTCCTTCAACTATTATTTTCTCAGTTACAACAGATACCCAATCTTTTGCATCAGATCGGTTTTATATGATTTTTAAACAATCAATGGTCGTGCCTGTAAAAATTATTAATATTGATGCCTTAAGAAATGAAGATAAAACAGCAACCGTAAATTGGGAAACAGCTAATGAAATCAATCTTAATCATTATGTGGTTGAACGTAGCGAGGATGCTGTAGCTTTCATTGAAGTAGGACAGCAGCAACCAATAAGTAATAATGGGTTAGGTTTTCAATATTATTTTAATGATTTAAATGCAAAGACATCTGTAAATTATTACCGCATAAAGGCCCTCAGTAATGATGGACAAATACAATATAGCAAGATTGTAAAAGTTGATCCTATAAACAGCGGAGGTTATTATTTAATCTATCCAAATCCAATAGCGGATCATTCAATTAATATCAATTTTAATAATAGTTTATTAGGATCATATGAAATTACTGTATGGAATACATTGGGTAAATTATTGCTTCAAAAAAAATATATTTTATCATTATCAAATGAAACAATAAAAATCGGTTTGCCGGCGAGCGTTACTTCGGGCAACTATTTATTAAAAATCATACAACCTGATGGGAGAATTTCATCAGAAAAAATTCTAGTCATTAAAAAATAAAGTATCATCATAATCTGAATTAATGAATAACATCAATGCTAATAAAATGAAAGTTCAACTGTTACTTATTTTGTTTGTTTTTGCTACAAGCATTTCATACGCACAAAATATTGGAATTGGGACAATTACTCCAGATGCAAGCGCCGCCTTGGAAGTAAAAGATAGCGCAAAAGGATTTCTTCCACCTCGTATGACTTATGCACAAAGAAATGCCATTTCAAATCCTGCAGCTGGATTAATGATTTATTGCACTAACTGTGGCAATAAAGGCGAGTGGCAGGGATACAATGGTTCTAGTTGGATGAGTTTAACTAGCACATCTGCCACCGACACGTCTTCAAACTTATTGATTTCTGAAATCAGTACGGCAACCTTCACGGATTCAATACCTAATGGTACAAGAGTCCGAAATCACTATGTTGAATTATATAATCCTACCGGATCGAATATTAACTTAAGCGATTATGCAATCGGCTATCAGGCAGTTGCTGATTCTGGGACCTTAGCTTCTTGGAGCTTTTTAGATCCTGCAAATTATTTAATCTTAAGTGGGAATGTAGTTGCAAAATATTGTTACATCATTTTATCTAATGGTGCTGATAAAAGCAAATTACCCTATAATGTAATTTGGGGAACAGCTAGTACTTTAAATGCAAATGCATCTATTCCTTTACAATTAAGTGGAAACAGTGCTATAGCACTACTTAAAAAAGATGCAGCCGGCACTCATGTATTAAGTGGAAATAGTTATAAAATTATTGATGTATTTGGAAGTCCACTCGTCTCAAGAGTAAACGCTACTTATTATGGCGGAGTCTCAAGCGCAAGAAATAATATAAATTGGACAATAGCAGGGCAAAATGATACGCGAAACAGAACAATTAAAAGAAAATCATCTATCTCAACCCCAACATCAACTTGGGATCCAGAACAATGGAGTTTGTCACTTGATAGAGTGTGGGATTATACTAATATTGGTCAACCGACACCTTAATTTATAAGTATAAAAAATACAAAAACATATCAACATCTTCTACTAATAATCATTTGCATTTTTTTTGCTGCTGTAAAATCCTTTGCCCAAACAACCTATACCGTTACTGTAAATCAGGGTTATTCTAATGCAACAAGTTTTCATCAAGGCGATTCTGTTTTTATCTGGAGCAGAGCTTCATCAACAAATGAAACATTCGATTATTGGTCTGGAGATTCTACTTTAATATGTGGCAATAATGAATGGCGTTCTTACTTTGTAATGCCTGCCAGTAATCTACAGTTTACAGCAAATTTTAAAACGGTTAATTCCACCTTAGTATTTGAGAAGATAAGGGGAAAAATTAATTTAAAAGATGTGTATTATGTCTTTCCTGCAAATCACAAGGGTATTGTTTATCTCTTTCATGGTTCTAACGGATCTACTTCTTCCTGGACAGGCAACCAGGAAAATAAAAACCTTATTAAAGATTTAATAGCAGAAGGTTTTGCTGTAATCATTACTGAATCTGAAGAGGAAACTTTAAATACTGATACTAACGGTGATGGTTCATTGAGATGGGATGCCAGTACATTAGACAGTAATCTTAATGTTGATTTCGCAAATCTAAAAGCAATTACCGATACTTTTTATAATCGTGGCTATACAAACAGAGGAATGAATAGATACACATTAGGACAAAGTAATGGAGGAAGTTTTTCAATTTCTTTCGGGTACTATTTTAACCTAAAAGCTTCAATTGCTTTTTGTTCATCTGGCGGAGCAACAGGGGGTGCTGTAAATATTACCACCACACCAACCATGTTTTGCTTAGCAGGTGCCGATAATAACAGTACAATGGGTTTATCAGGGAATGCTAATGCAATAACCAATTCTCAATCTATCAGTTCAAGAGGGGTGTGTAGTAAATATCATACTAACAACCCTTCTCCATTATATGATCAAAGGTTCTCGCGCAATTCAATTATCAGTGCCATAGTATCAACTCAAATTTTTAATGAGATAAAGAATAATAATTTTTTAAATACTAAAAATTATTTCATTGGGTATATTCAAGCATTATGGAATGCGGTAGCGGCAACACCACAAAACTTCCCAGTGATATCGGCTTTATCAACTTCACAAAAAAATGTTGTTGAAGAACAAATCAGATGTGTTACCGCAGATCACCAGTTTTATAGTGAATATAATAAATCCGCCATTCGATTTTTTAATTATCAATGTCAATCTCAAATACATTCAACAACCCTAACACAGTGCGATAGCTACAACTGGCCGTTAAATGGAATTTCCTATACATCAAGTGGAACCTATACTTCAATAACTGGTTGTAATATAGAAGTATTAAATCTCAGTATAAATTCGAGTACCCACAACAAAACAACTGCTACTGCTTGCGATAGTTATACTTGGTCCCGAAACGGGTCAACCTATTCAACAAGCGGTACTTATGTATATACCTATACAAATGGTTCAGGGTGTGCTTCAGCTGATAGCTTAAAACTAACGATTAAACAAAAATCATCTAGCACAACAACTATATCAAATTGTGTGTCATACACTTGGAACGGCGTAACGTATTCGGCTAGTGGCTCTTATACAAAGACGGGCTTAACGAATGTAGCCGGATGTGATTCAATAGCGTATTTGTCATTAACCATTAAACAAAAATCAACAAGCACCACCAATAAATCCAATTGTGTATCATACACTTGGAATGGCGTAACGTATACTGCCAGTGGCTCATATACAAAGACGGGCTTGACAAATGCGGTTGGATGCGATTCAACAGCGTATCTATCCTTAACGATTAAGCAAGCTACCACATCTACAAGTCCAGCAACAGTTGACGCTGTTAATTTGCCCTATATTTGGAATGGCGTAACCTATACATCAACCGGTGTTTATACTGTTAAATTAGTTAATGCGGTTGGATGTGATAGCACAGCAATATTAAATTTAACTGTAAATCCCTATAATCAAAATACGATTTTAATTTTGAAACTTTTTCTTGAGGGGGTTTATATTAGCAATGGATTCATGAGAACTACTTTATATGATTTAGGGTTAAGCACTGTAAATGATGCTACTGATACCATATCGATTAATCTATGGAAATCAAATCATTTGAGTAATAATTATCCCGACTATACTGTAAAAGCATTACTTCATAGTAATGGATCTGTATCATCAAGTTTTCCTCCTGCCACCTATGGCAATTCCTATTACATTGCAATAAAACATAAAAATTTTTTGGAAACTTGGACTGCATTACCTGTTACAATTGGCGCAACAAATAGGTATGATTTTACCACTAATATAAATAAAGCGTTTTCTAATGGCATTAATTTACCCATGAAAAATATGGGGAATAATAAATTTGCTTTTTTAACCGGAGATTTAAATTTAGACGGAGGGGTAGATATTTTCGATATGCAGCCAATAGAAAATGATGCTTCTCAGTTTTATTTTGGCTATTATATTACTGATTGTACCGGCGATGGGGCAGTCGATATTTCCGATATGCAAATAGTTGAAAATAATTCTACTCAATTCTTGTTTTTTGCACGCCCGTATTAATTTATGAATAAAGCTTACCATATCGATTAGTAAAATTATTCCACAAATAAAATCTGTTAAGCGTTTTAATAGAATGCTTTATACTAATCCCCACCTTGCTGTATTTACCAAAAACATAAAGAACCTTGAATTAGAAGCTTCAACTAAATATAATTTTGTTTTACGTCTGTTGGAAAAGCCTTAAATTGTATGATGCATTCCACGGAAAACAATAATGAAAAAACATCTCTTGAAAAAGTTTTTTCAATAACCCATTTGGATCTTCTTTCTGATGCAAAATTGATAAGTGAATTGGCCGCGGAAATCAATAATCTTATTCTGATTAATTTTGAAAGACTGGTTCAATTGCTTTACAGAATAGATGTAAGCGAGGTCAAACTAAAAACCTTATTGAAGGAAAATCCTAACGAAGATGCTGGTAGAATAATCGCTTCCTTGATTATTGAAAGACAATTTCAAAAATTGAAATTAAAATCAGAAATGAAAAATACAGATGAAAAATCAGCATGTGATGAAGAAAAGTGGTAAAAAATAAATACTAATATAGTAGCTTATTCACTTCCACTTTATCTTCTTTTTCTTTTTTTAAATCGTACATCGTTCCAAAAACAAGATCCCATAAAGTACTGCTTACGCCAAATCCTTTGTCAGCATGTTTGTAATGATGAAGATGATGGTTTCTCCATAATGGTTTCATCCATTTAAATGGTGGATTCCAGGCATGGATGGCATAATGTATAGATCCATAAAGCAAGTATCCTAACATAAATCCAGGAAAAAAGACAAACGCATTTTTTTCAATAATAAAATAAAATAAAAACAAAAAAAATGACGCTAGAATTAAACTTGGTAATGCTGGCATAAACAAACGTTCTTTATCTCTTGGGTATTCATGATGGTTTCCGTGTAACAGATAAATTAATTTCTTTGTTCTTTCAGAACTCGATTCATAATGAAAGGCAAATCGATGTAAAATATATTCTGTAAAACTCCAGAATAGTATTCCACTTATAAACAAGATCAATGTCCTTGTTGCGCCAAATCCTTCTACTTTTACTGTATAGTAGGAGAATAGTATTATTATTGGTAAATATAAGCTCCAAATTACAAGAGGATGAGTTTTGGTGAGATATTCGAGATATTGGTTTCTAAAAAGTTGTGCCTGACCTTTGTTGTAAATTTTTTCAAAATACATAGTTTTCTCTCAGTTTTTAAATTTAATAATTCCTTTTTTACTTGTAAGGAGAATGTTACTTTTGTTCCTCAAACAATAGTATGAAACTTGTTACTTATTTAAAAGAAGATTACGCCCAATTGGCGATGATTGTTGATGGAAAATTATATGACACAGATTCGCTGCATGCTGATTTGCCCGTAAGCATGGCCATGTTTTTAAATTATTGGGATGATGTATACCCACTTGCCTTAGCTGCGGAGACGCAAATCAAAAATGGCATGACTCCTTCTGTTTTTGGCACTGCTTTAGTCGAAGTAGATTTACTAGCTCCTGTGCCACATCCTACAAGTTGCAGAGATGGTTATGCATTCAGGCAGCATGTTGCTGCGGCCAGACGAAACCGTAAGGTAGATATGATTCCAGAATTTGATCAGTATCCCATATTTTATTTTACCAACCACAATAGTATTCAAGGGCCGGGTGATATTCTTTGTATGCCCGATCATTTTGAAAAATTAGATTTTGAATTAGAGGCTGCTATTGTGATCAATCGTTCAGGAAGAAACATTAGAGCAGCTGATGCAGATGATTATATTGCTGGATTGATGATTATGAATGATATGAGTGCAAGGCGTTTGCAAATGGAAGAAATGTTATTAAACCTTGGTCCTGCAAAAGGAAAAGACTTTGCAACAGTTATTGGCCCTATGTTGGTTACCTTGGATGAATTGCAAGAATATGAAATTCCTTGCAAAGAAGGTCATTTAGGAAAGAGTTGGAATTTAAATATGAAGTGTATGGTAAATGGCATTCAAGTAAGTCAGGGAAATCTTGGCGATATGGATTGGACATTTGCAGAGATTATAGAAAGATGTAGTTATGGTGTTAATTTATACGCTGGTGATGTGATAGGAAGTGGCACTGTTGGAACGGGTTGTTTTTTAGAATTGAATGGAACGGGTAAATTAAATAATCCTAACTATCAGGAGCAGTGGTTACAAGCTGGAGATGTGGTTGAAATGGAAATTGATGGATTAGGAAAACTTTCCAATACTATTGTAAAAGAAGAAAGCGATTTTTCGATTTTGAAGTTGAAGAAGCTTATTTAATGATGTAGTTTTTGGTTATATATTCCAACTTTTCAAAAAATTAATTATACAATCCATGCTATCACTAAAACTATCAGATTTAAAAACTGTAGATATTCAAAATTATTTGCAACATGCCATTGCGCCACGTCCTATCTGCTTTGCTTCCACAATTGACAAAGAAGGACATGTAAATTTGAGTCCATTTAGTTTTTTTAATTTATTCTCTTCCAATCCTCCTATTGTTGTTTTTTCGCCAGCAAGAAGAGGAAGAGACAACTCTACAAAACATACTTTAGAAAATGTAATTGACATTCCTGAAGTTGTTATCAATATAGTGGACTTTGATATGCTGCATCAAATGTCTCTTGCCAGTTGTGAATATCCAAAAAGCACCAACGAATTTGAAAAAGCTGGGTTTACCCAAGAAAAAGCTACATTAGTAACCCCGCCAATGGTCATGGAAAGCAAGATAAAATTAGAATGTAAAGTGAACCAGATTATTCCATTAGGAACTGAAGGTGGGGCTGGAAATCTTGTTATTGCTGAAGTATTGATGATGCATATTGACGAATCCATTTTAAATGACGAGAATAAAATTGATCAAAGAAAGTTGGATTTGGTGGGAAGATTAGGAGGTAACTGGTATTCAAGAGCAAATGCGTCAACAATCTTCGAAGTTGAAAAACCAAATATGAATTTAGGAATCGGTTTTGATGCTTTGCCTTTATCCATAAGAAAAAGTACTATATTAAATGGCAATGAATTGGGTCAATTAGCAAACGTAAATGAATTGCCTTTTGTAGATGCAACATTTAATGACGATAACTTAAAACAAATTATTCAATATTTTTCTTTAAATCCAGATGAGATGGAGAGAGAATTGCACACTTATGCAAAAGCATTACTCCATGAAGGGAAAGTCTATGAAGCCTGGCAAATTCTACTAGCCATAGCATAAATTTATTTTAGTAAATATTAAATAGCTGCGGCAGTTCAATTAACTTTGTGCTTCAAAATTTAACTATATAATAGGTTATGAGCACACCGCATTTATCTGAACAAGAAATCATTCGCAGAGAAAAAAGAACAGAACTGGAAAAGTTAGGAATTGATCCTTATCCTGCAGCATTGTATCCAGTCAATATTTCAGCGGAATATATCAAAGCAAATTATAAAGGCGAAGAGAATAAGGCAGACTTTGCTGATGTATGCATTGCTGGTCGCATCATGAGTGTTCGCGATATGGGAAAAGCCAATTTTGCTGTGTTACAGGACGGCACCGGAAAAATTCAATTTTATATTAAGCAAGATGATATTTGTCCTGATGAAGACAAATCATTGTTTCAAAATGTTTGGAAAAAATTAATAGATATCGGCGATTTTGTAGGTATTAAGGGATATGTCTTTACAACCAAGACAGGAGAAACATCGATTCATGTCACAGAATTTACCATTCTTACTAAATCATTGCGCCCTTTGCCTATTGTGAAAGAAAAAGATGGAGAAGCGTTTGACGAAGTAACAGATCCGGAATTCAGATACAGACAACGTTATGCAGATTTGATTGTGAATCCTGCGGTGAAAGAAGTTTTTGTAAAAAGAACAAAACTTGTCAATGCCATTCGTGAATTTTTAAATGAAAGAGGTGCGCTTGAAGTTGACACCCCTGTTTTACAAAGTATTCCCGGAGGAGCAGCAGCAAGACCATTCACTACACATCATAATGCTTTAGATGTACCGATGTACATGCGTATTGCCAATGAATTATATCTCAAAAGATTGATTGTAGGAGGCTTTGAATGGGTGTATGAGTTCAGTAGAAATTTTAGAAATGAAGGAATGGACAGAACGCATAATCCCGAATTTACGGTGTTAGAATTTTATGTTGCGTATAAGGATTATGAGTGGATGATGGATACAACAGAGCAAATGCTGGAGAAAGCGGCTGTTGCAGTAAATGGAACCTCAACCTGTACTGTTGGAGATAAAGAAATTAGTTTCAAAGCACCATTCAAAAGAGTGACGATGTTTGATGCGATTAAGGAACATACAGGTTTTGATATCAGCGAAATGAATGAAGATGAAATCAGAAATGTATGCCAACAATTAGGAATACATGCAGATATAAAATGGGGTAAAGGAAAATTGATAGATGAAATTTTCGGATCTAAATGTGAAGGCAATTATATTCAACCAACATTTATTACAGATTACCCAGTAGAGATGAGCCCGCTAACAAAAAAGCATCGCAGCAAACCAGGATTGGTAGAGCGTTTTGAATTGATGGTTAATGGTAAAGAGATAGCCAACGCCTATACTGAGTTGAATGATCCGATTGAACAACGGGAGCGTTTTGAAGAACAAGTAAAGCTGATGGAAAGAGGAGATGACGAAGCTATGTTTATTGATCATGATTTCTTAAGAGCATTGGAATATGGGATGCCACCAACAAGCGGAATCGGTTTTGGTATCGACAGAATATGTATGCTTATGACGAACCAGCATAGTATTCAGGATGTGTTGTTCTTTCCAATGATGAGGCCGGAGAATATCTAAAGTTGTTTAATGTTTCTTGTTTCAAAGGTTTAATTGACTCAACTTGTTTTTAGATGATTAAATTCAATCAGCCTTTACAAATGACAACTCCGTAGGGGTGAAATATTTTTAACTGGAAAAAATAAGTCAAGTAAAACCCTAGAAGGGTGACATAAAGAATAGAAATTCAATAAAATCATCGTTCGTTTCTTTTATTAATATTTAGTCTAGAAAAAAAATTGCTGTTGGTCAAAAGTCAAATTATGATATGCAATTCCTAATCCCCAAAAAAACAAAATACTAAATCTTACCATTCATTTTAATCATGAATTATATGCAAAAACAGTTACTTACTGCAATCTTTGTAATCATTACAATTACAGCTTTTTCACAGAAGAAACCATTGACCAACACCCAGTATTTCAAAAATGATTTCTCAGGAATCATAGTCAATATGCCACAGTCGCCAATTTGGTTGGATGACCATCGTTTTGTGATGACAAAAAAAGGAAATAAAATTATTGTTGATGCAACAACAGGTAAGGAAGAAAATGTACCAAAAGGGCAAATGATGCCTAAAATAACTCCAGCTTTCAATGTCTATCTGAGAGGAAATGATCTGTATATCAAAGAAACAGATGTTGACATTCAACTCACCAACGATTCGGCTAAAGAGATTAATCCTACGATGAGTCCCGACAATAAGTATGTAGCATATACCAAAAAAAATAATCTTTATACTTTAGAAATTGCCACAAAAAAAGAAACGCAGTTAACTAATGATGGCACCGATTTAATATTGAATGGTTATGCGAGCTGGGTTTACATGGAAGAGATATTAGGTCGTGGTTCTCAGTATCGTGCATTCTGGTGGAGTCCCGATAGTAAGAACATCGCTTTCTTTAGATCAGATGATTCGAAAGTGCCTACTTATACCATCACAGATGCGCCTGGACAACATGGATATGTGGATGTAATCAGGTATCCGAAAGTGGGTGATCCTAATCCAGAAGTGAAAGTTGGCATTGTTGCAGTAACGGGGGGTAATATTGTTTGGGCCAATTTTAATGAGCATGATGATCAGTATTTTGGATTGCCTTACTGGAAACCTGATGGGAAAACGTTGTTGGTGCAATGGATGAACCGGAAACAAAATCAATTGAAAATATGGGAGGTTAATCCTGCAACAGGATCAAAAAATATTTTCCTTACTGAAGAACAAAAAACCTGGGTGAGTTTGGATGATGAAGGAAAGAGAATCACTTTTTTAAATAATGGGAAAGGATTTATTTACAGAAGTGATGCTAGCGGATATGATCAATTATATTTTTATAATATGAATGGAAAGCTAGTTAATCCAATCAATACAGGAAATTATACGGTTACAGATTTGAACTACATTGACGAAAAAAACAATGTCGTTTATTTTACTGCGAGAAAAGAAAATACTGCGAGAAAAGATTTTTACAGGATTAATTTGGATGGCAAAAAATTACAAAGATTAACTTTCGGAGATTTTAATCATACATCGATAAGTCTGTCAACAGAGGCTTCTTATCTTGTAACTGCTTATAGTAATGCAGCAACACCAACCAAAATGACATTGGTTAACAACAAAGGAAAAATAATTAAAGAACTTGTTGATTCAAAAGATACTCTTTTTGAACAGACGCAACTTGCAAAGGCTGAAATGATTAGAGTAATGAGTGATGATAGTTTGTTCAGCCTCCCAATGAAAGTTATCTGGCCTTTTAATATGCAACCAGGAAAAAAATATCCTGTACTCATTTCAATTTATGGTGGTCCTAATGCAGGTACAGTTTGGGACAGCTGGAGTTTAACCGGTACACAACAATGGTATGCAAAAGAAGGGTTGATTCAAGTTGCGATGGATCACAGAGCCAGCGGACATTTTGGTAAAGCAGGAGTGAATTATATGTATCACAATCTGGGTTACTGGGAAATGAAAGATTATTCAACTATGGTAAAATGGCTTATTGCTAACGGTCAGGCAGACTCGAATAAAATATGCATCACCGGATTTAGTTATGGTGGCTATATGAGCTGTTATGCCTTGACTTATGGATCAGATGTCTTTACTTATGGTATGGCTGGCGGTAGTGTAATCGACTGGACATTGTACGATTCGCATTATACAGAAAGATTAATGGGAACTCCAAAAGATAATCCGGATGGGTATAAAACATGCAATGTGTTGAACTATGTTGATAAATACAAAGGTATGTTGCAAATTGTACATGGCATTGTAGATGAGAATGTACATCTGCAAAACAGTATTCAATTAACTAGCAAGCTACAGGATCTAAAGAAAGACTTTGAGTTTATGACTTATAGCGGCGGTCGTCATGGATGGCCCGGTAATAAAAATCTGCACTTTCAAAATTTAAAGACAAGATTTATTTATAAATATCTATTGGAAAAATCTGTTCCGGAAGGATTGTTGAAATAAAATTATTGTTGGAGTAAATTAGCTAAAGCAACTTCATCGTATCCAACAAGTAGTTTTTTACCCAATTCAATAATTGGTCTTTTGATGATGCTGTTATGGGTAAGCATAATATCTATTGCAACTTTTTCATTCAAATTTTTATACTGATCTGCAATCAATTTCCAGGTACTGCCTTTTTTATTGAAGATGATTTCCCAACCCACTTGTACTGCCCAGGATTTTAATTTATCGATATCAATGCCTTCCTTTTTGTAATTATGAAAAACAAAATCAACCTTATGGTTATTTAACCAATCCATTGCCTTTTTTACAGAATTGCAATTAGGTATGCCGTATAAAATAACTTTGCTCATCTTAAAAATCAGGTAGCTTAGGTTTGTTTTTTAATATCGCGTCAATCTTTTCCATTACTTCCGGTGTAAGCATCGGAACAATGTCTAGGGATTTTAAATTTTCTAAGAGTTGTTGTTTTTTAGTGGCACCCAATATGGCTGTAGTTACATTTGGGTTTTTAATACACCATGCAATACTTAATGCTGCGGTTGATACACCAAGTTTATTGGCCAACTCTGAAATCTTTTTTACTTTTTTTAGATTGTCTTCAACCATCCAACGATCTTTTAACCAATCAAAACCTTGCAATGCAAAGCGACTGTTTTTAGGAATGCCATCATTATATTTTCCGCTTAATAATCCGGATGCAAGTGGACTCCAGATAGTTGTGCCCATGCCAACCGTTCTATAAATATCTAAATATTCTTTTTCTATTTTTTCGCGTTCAAACATATTATATTGAGGCTGTTCCATTGTAGGTCCAATCAATCTGAATTTTTCTGCAACACGATGCGCTTCCATAATTTCAACGCCACTCCATTCACTTGTTCCCCAATACAACACTTTACCCTGCAGTATGAGATGATTCATGGCTAATACCGTTTCCTGTATTGGAACATTTTTATCAGGCCGATGACAATAATATAAATCCAAGTAATCAACTTGCAATCTTTTCAGTGCTTCATCACATGCTTCAATTACATGCTTTCTGCTTAATCCTGTTTGGTTTGGTTTGTTTTCTTTTCCTCTCCATCCCCAAAATACTTTTGATGAAACGACAAAAGATGTTCTGTCCCACTTCTTTTTTTTGATTACACGCCCCATCATTTTTTCACTTTCCCCTAGCGCATAAATTTCAGCATTATCGAAAAAATTTACGCCATTGTCATACGCAATGCTCATCAGCTCTTCAGCCGTTTTATCATTAATTTGTTTACTAAAGCTTACCCAGCTTCCAAAAGAAAGGGCACTGATTTGCAGACCAGATTTTCCTAAACGACGATATTCCATTTTTAATTTTAATTTAGAGCGCTAAGTTAAATGAAGAAAACTAAAGAAAGTTAGATTATCTCTGGTTAGAGGAAATATGGAGTTTTTAATAGCGAAACTTAAAAAACAGTAACAATCTCTTTTTTGATTATGCGATATTGCAATATTGCGAATATGCAAAATCACGAAAAAAGTTAAATAACTAAACATTCTTTAGTTATAACATAATTTTCTTTAGCAGATTTTCTTGAATTTCTAATTCGGAAACTTTGAAGCGGGAACACTAATCGTTCCTACGGAATGCAGAATACGCCAATTTTTGAAATCCTGACTTGATTCCATCCCTTTTCCATTTATAATTTCAGTTTTTGTTCTGATACGAACAGGCTTATCGGTATAAAATTCACTTCCTATTCGATTACGATCCCAGTACAATTCATCACAGTATAGTGTATCACCTTTCCCCATGTTGATTACCATTACACTATCTCTTAAATACACTTTGCTTTGGTATTGTTTGTATTTACCATAGTGAGCGCTCATTTTACTTTCTATTTGCTCAGCCTCATTGTAAAAATTTGCACGAAGGGTATTCGGAAACTCCACATAAGGAATAGAGTCTTGAACATTCAGCATCAGCGGAGCTGTAAGTATCGCTTTGGCTTTCCCTCCAATAGTGTAATTGAGAATAATGTTTTTGGCTTCTTCAATTCCAATTTGTTTTTTATTTAGGCTCTTAACTTTTGTTGCATCATTCTCACAACTGTATAAAAAAATACAGCCCATAACTAGAGCTGTAATAATTTTATTATTTATAGTAAAAAACGTCATTTTAAAATCAGGATTAATCGTAAATTCTTTTTTGGAACCAACGAGCATTCATAGAAATGCCAAAGTTGAATCTTACAAAATTTTCATGGAAGCTGGCAGAGGATTTATTTCCACGTGCTCCAATCTCGAATGAGGTATTAAGGGTAACATATTCACCTCTTGTTTGAATATATCTTGGGGTCGATAAAGGAAAACTAGCCCCTGCAGTTACGGCATAATTATTTCTTTTTTCGTCAAGGTTGATATAATCAGGGCCAAAATAAAAACCGGCGCGATATTTTAAATAACTGAAATAATTATTTTTTGCAGCATTGAATTTTGCAGGATAATATTCTGCACCAACACGCATGGTCCAGTTATTTATCACCTTGTCTGTTTTGTCATAAAAACGATAAGAAGATCCCCAATTAGAACATTCGAAATCTGCACCAACTAACCATTTATTATTTTTCGAATGGTAAGTTAAGCCGATACCTAAAGTTGAAGGAATAACAATTTTTCCAACGCTATCCTTAACTCCGGCTACACTATCAATCGTTGCGATATCTCCCGTATAATCATAACCATACGATTCAAAAATAACATCTTGTTTTGCATTCAGTTTTTGTTGAAGATTTGCAAAAGCTCCAAAACGCCAGGTTCCACTATTTTGGGTATTGAGTTGGTATTGAATTCCGGTATTGATAAATAATCCTCCAAATCTACTGCTCACTTCGTAATTAGATTTGGCATAATTCACGGTATCGTTAACTAATGTTCTTTTTGTGCTATAATCTTTTGATCCAAAAGAGTAACCAACACTAACTCCAACACTAAATTCATTGTGAGAAGCTCCTTTTCCAATTTTCCTTATCCCTGTGCTCAAATTGACTTGATTCAAACCTCCAGAGCCTTCATAGAGGGTATTAATACTATCAACCCCTGTCAATCTTCCATTTGTTTCAATCTTATAATTAATCTTACTGACAGGACGGAGGCCCAAGGCTAATCCCCAGGTAGTTCCTTTCTTTTCCATTTTCTTTGTAGATATGGGAAAAGCAATTTGTAGATAGGAAATTGTGGTGTTGTTTGATTTGTATTTTTCGGTATTAGTGGTACTTTTCAATGTTCTTGAATCCACTTCAGCCCCTATATCAAATATCACATTAGAAAAGCTTTTTGTGTTTGACAAATTCCCAAGCGACGCAGGATTAACAAAGTTGATATGAAGAGGTGATCCCAATAATCCAAAATCAGCATATGCGGCAGATACGCCACCCATGGCTCTGTTTATAATATTTTGGGTAGGGGATAAGTCTCCAATTCCATATCTAGAAAGCGGTGAATTGTCTTGAGCCATTACATTGCTAAATACGATTAAGGACAATGTTAATAGGAATAAACATTTCTTAAATGTGTCAGTTATTAAGTTCACTAAGTGCATACAATCCTTTAAATAAAAAATACTTGTCGGCAAATATCTTGCATTTAAGTTGACTGGCAAAATAGTCGGCATTACCCCCGGTTAATACAGCGTTAAAGTTGCCATATTTTTGACTGTATTTATCAACAAAACCCTCTATTTCATTGATGATTCCGTAAACAACCCCAGATTGTAAATTTGTTTTGGTATCATAGCCAATAAATGGAAAATTCGATTCATTTTGTACTAAGGGCAATTTTGACGTGTAATCGTGCATGGCTTTAAAGCGCATGTCCATTCCAGGTGAAATGCTTCCGCCCATAAACTGCTGCCCTTGATTAATAAAATTATACGTGATACAACTTCCTAATCCGATAATAAGATTATTTTGTTTGGGAAAGAGATTTACAGCTGCTGCAATAAGACAAAGCCGGTCAGCTCCAATAGTTTCTGGTTTGGAAATGGACGTTGTAAAATTGAAGGCACTTGTATGGGAAATCTTGTGAAATCTTGTATTACTTGCCAAAAGAGATTCCATTTTTACATCATGGTTGATAACCGAAGCTAGAATGGATTTTGATGGATTGTACTTTTGTAAAAGCAATTCAATGGTTGAAAGGCTATCATCAAGTAGGGTGATTTCCTCTGCAAAAGTACCATTACTAAAAACAGCAGCTTTTAATCGAGTATTACCGAAATCGAAGCAGAGGGTTGTCATTGATTAATTATTTTTGTGTTTTAAATCAAATAAAAACTGCAACAGGAACATTTTTTTGCTTATTTATGAATGTCCTTTTAATTTATTTTTAAACAATTTTAGTTGATATCTTAAAAAAACGAGGTACCCAAGATATTTTTTAATCATGGAATCCCTGTCTGCTTCTAAAGCTACATCTATTTGTAAACTAGAAATCCCTTTCGAAGAAAAATCAGTAATAATAACAGGATAGTATTGAAATTTAATATCATTATCTGCCCAACATTGCATATTTAAAAGATGATCAGCACTTATTCGATATTTTTCATCAAATCTGTATTTACTAAATACTATACTTGGATACAATACGTTTTGCTGACAAAAATTTGCCTTTGCTAATCTGTATGAATTAAATTTACCTCCATAACGTTTAGTATCTGAAATATAATCCCCGTAGTAAACAGTATTTTTTTCTTTTAAGAATGTTGTCATTTCCGCAAATCCATTCAACAAAGTATCATCAGCTCCTAAAAATATAATCCACTCTCCATGAGCATAGTTAATAGCTTTATTCATAGCATTATATATGCCGGTGTCTTTTTCTGAAATCCAGAATTCAATTTTGTCTTTAAATTCCGAAAGAATGGCGATGGTTTTATCTGAGCTGTTACCATCAATGACGATGTGTTCAATGTTTCTGAAGGGTTGTTCTAAAATACTATTCAAACAATTACGAATATCTTTTTCTGCATTATAACAAACGGTAATTACACTTACAAGAGGATTTGTATTCTTGATATTGCTGACTGTTCTTCTGCCTCCTGTAAGGATATTGCTAGAGTTTTTGGTATCCATTTCTACAGGCGCTAATTTTTTGTTTAACTGCATTTAAATATATTGTAAGATTGTTGCTTTCATTATGACGAGAGTACTCGTTATGGTAAATATGAAAACAAACGGCTACAAGCTTTAATTGCTTTTTCTTCAAACCACTATTTATTAATCGCTCTCCCAATTCAATATCTTCATGACCCCATCCAATTAAATCATTGTTGTAACCATTGACTGCAATAAAATCTTTTTTCCAAACAGCAAAATTACAACCCTTTATATTTCTTGAATTATTAGGGCTACCCCAAAACAAGAAACTTAAAAAAGGTAAACGACTTGCATTTATTCTCGATTTTAATCCTTTTGAAAGAAAATTCAAGTTTATGTTTTTTGTTTGAAACAATAGTTCAGTTCTTTCTTTTGTAAGTCGACCACGGCTACCCTTTATGAAATAGCCAATCTTTGCATTATTAATATGGTCCTCAATAAAATGTTTATTAAGGATAATGTCTCCATCTATTTGAACAATATAATTCCCCAATGCATTTCTATATGTTTCATTGAGGATGATTGTTTTTCTAAAGCCATCATCTTCATGCCAGAAATGTTTTAATGGTATACTAAATATGGATTGGTATTTTTTTATAAGAGTGGCTGTTTCCTCTTTAGATCCATCATCAGCTATTAACACTTCAAGTGGAAGCACAGATTGTTTTAATATACTTTGAAGAACAAGCTCTAATGCCTCAGGCCAATTATATGTAGCAATTACAAGAGAGCAACTAATATCAGATTGCATTTGTTTAATCTTTTATGATTGCAAATTTAATCTAAAATCAAGCATAATATGATCTAATAATTTTCATTACTTTGTGTAACGATGCAAAAAAGCCACTTCCTGCAATTTGATTATAGAGATATTAAATCTTTAGCACGTTGTATTTCATTGGTTGAAAATGAAGTAGAAGGGTATGAAGCATTTATGCAGTCCTTGCCTCAAGATAATAAGAGTAAAGTTATTGGTATAACAGGCCCCCCTGGTGCTGGGAAAAGTACACTTACAGATGCTTTGATCGGTTCGTTTGTTGCTGATGGTAAAAAAGTTGCTGTACTTTGTGTAGATCCCTCATCTCCCTTTAATCTTGGTGCATTGCTTGGCGACAGAATTAGAATGAGTGAGTGGTTTGACAATCCAAATGTTTTTATTCGTTCTTTAGCTTCCCGCGGTTCAATGGGCGGACTCCATCCTAAAATTATTGAGATTACAGATATTTTAAAAGCTGCAGCATTTGATTATATCATTATTGAAACGGTAGGTGTAGGACAAAGCGAAATTGAAATTGCTGGTTTGGCGGATACTACAATTGTTGTTCTTGTTCCTGAATCCGGGGATGAAATTCAAACTATGAAGGCAGGATTAATGGAGATTGCTGACATTTTTGTGGTGAATAAAGCAGATAGACCAGGGGCAGATATTTTTATTAGAAATCTTCGACAAATGCTTGCGCCGGCTTTTAGGAATAACAGTAGTGAGATCCCAATTATTCCAACTATTGCATCGGAAAAATCGGGAATAGAAGAATTGAAAAGTAATATTATATTGAGAAACAGTAATAAAAATGAAGAAAAAAAATCATGTTTACTTGCTGAAAAAGCGTATCAATTAATAAAATCCAAACGGATGTATGATATAGACAAAAATGAACTTGTTATAAAAATAAAAGAAGTTGGTACCCCTATAAATTTGTATAAATTCATAAAAGAATATTAAAAGGCTACTTTAATTTAAAAGTTATTAATAACCTCACATACTTTTTTTATCTGTTCCTCTGTATGAAAAAATGAAATAGGCAGACTTAAAGTTGTATTGTGAATCTCTTCTGAAATAGCAAAATTTTCGACCCACATATTTTTATATCCTTCTTGTAAATGAGGAGCAAGCGGATAATGAATTTCTGTTTTTATTCCGAAGTTTTCTAAATGCTGCTTTAATTCATCTCTTCTATTAGACCTTATGTTAAAAATGTGGAACACATCTTCATATCCACTTTGTTTTATCGGTTTAATGAAATCATTGGAGAGGTGACTCATGTATATGCTTGCCAAATGTTGCTTATGAGAAGTTATTTTGTCAAGTGATCTTAATTTAATTCTTAAAAATAATGCCTGTATCTCATCAAGCCGAGAATTTATTCCTATATATTTATTGTAATATTTTCTATCTGAACCGTAATTTCTTAATGCCCTTAACTTTTCTGCCAACTCGTCATCATTTGTTGTAATAGCACCAGCATCTCCAAGTGCCCCTAAATTTTTGGTTGGGTAAAAACTGAATGCATTTAAATCTCCAAAAGTGCCAACTTGTTTTTTATTAATACTTGCAGAATGGGCTTGAGCACAATCTTCAATTATTTTGAGGTTATATTTTTTCGCGATTATATTTATTGAATCCATTTCACATGTTTTCCCATATAAATGAACAGGGATAATGGCAACTGTTTTTCCAGTGATTTTTTTTTCTATCAAGTCGGGATTGATATTGTATGTTTCAATTCGTGGCTCAACAAGAACAGGTTTTAATCCTGCCAACACAATACTCAATATTGTTGCAATGTAAGTGTTGGATGGCACAATTACTTCGCTATCTTTTTTAAATTCAAATGCTTTCAAACAAAGGATAAGTGCGTCTAATCCATTAGCTACTCCGATACAATGTTTGACTCCAATGTTTTGAGCAAATTCATTCTCAAAATATTTCACTTCATTACCAAGAATATACCAACCCCTCTCATAAAAGGTTACAGATTTATCTTTAAACTCTTCAATGAAAGGCGCATTTAATTTCTGAAGATTTTCATATTCAATCAAGTTATCAATAGGGCTCATAGATATAGTCTTTGGAGTCAAAATGTTCAGATGCTAAAACCAATAATATGGCATCGCTTGTAAAATTATGCATACTATGGTAATCTTCAGGATTAAGTATTAGGCATTTAGTAGGAGTATCTAAAAGAAAAGCCTCTTTATTAATTCCGTTATCATTACTTATGATACAACTTCCTTTTATACAGATAGCAGCTTGTATTGTTTTGTGATGCCTATGGTTACCTCGAATGGATTCGTCCACATCATAAATATAAAATACCCGCTTTATTTCAAACGGCAATATTTTTTCAATTACCGACAAAGAACCTCTGTGGTCTTTATATTCATTTAATGCTAATAACTTAGGCATATATTTTTTTAATTAGACTCCTGATAAATTTAGGAATCAATTTAGCATTGAAGATAAATAATCTATTAAAATATTTTACAAATACTTTCCGGTCTTCAATTATAGTTAAAATAATCTTTTTCTTGAGGTCCAGCCTTAATGTTTCATCCTGAATCAAAAACAACTCGGTGTTTATTTTTCTAATTTCATTCCAATAGTTAAAATAGAGTTTCTTTAAAGAATTGGTACTTTTTACATCATAAAGCCAAAATCCATTAGTTGCATAATTTTGGTTTAGAATTTTGAAATGTTGAAAATGATAATACACCAAGGGTGTTCCATCAATTACTAATTGGCCACGCCCATTATTTATTAAATTATATTTATTAATATTCCATGGCGCAATACCACTATAATTATCATCAAGAATCTTTACTTTATTGTTAAAATCATTTGGCCAAGAATCAAGGTATAGCTGATCGGCAAATCTTTTATTTTCTATATCTAATTTATCCTCACACCAAGACAAGCACTCTTTTCTCCATTTATTCAAACAAATAAAACCAATCTCATCATTTTTAAAAATCTGAAAGCTTACATTGAATTTACCATACTTCTCTAAATTAACTAACTCTGGAGAGAATTTGTGAGGAGTAATAATGATTGAATATTCATTAAGGTAATCAAATATATTTTTTGGTGAACTGTAAAAAAAAATATCTGCGTCTAGTGTACAAATATGTGGGAGGTTAAATTTCGTTAATAAATATAAAGGCCAGCAAGGACTCATGGTAAAATAATACTCAACAGGCTTTCTGGAACTCTTAACTCCCAACAATTCAGTATCATACCTTTCAAGTTCTTCAATTAAGGTTAATTCTAAATTTTGATACTGATTTTTTCTTTCAGTAAAATAATTGTAAGTATAATCGTCTAAACAAAGTATATGCATTTTGAAATCAATTTCGGTTGACTTCAAAGAATTGTAAAGAACTATTCCTCTTGACAAATAGTTTTTATCAAATAATGTAGCAAAGTATTTCATAGAAAACTTAAAATCTTTCTTTCTTTTTTTTAAAAAACAACTTAATTTTTTTTAATAGTTTTAATTTCTTTTTGACAGGATTGCCATAATAATCTCCACTATTGCTGTATCCTTTTTTCATTGCTTCAACCACATTATTATCTTCAACTATATTAGTATCTTCAAAATTCGGAGAAACTTCAAAAAGCGGCGGTGCTATGTTCAGTTTTGCATGTGTAGCTTCGTTGGAATCAATGTGTTGAGATAATGATGGATTAGGATATAACGTCAACCAGTTATTTAAAACACAAACCGCTTGCCATCTAATGGCCCAAGAGTTAACTTTTCCTGAAATTTGATCTTCAAGCATCCCTATCATATTATATGATCCATATGCGTTAAACCTGACTTCAAGTTTTTTTTCCTTTAACTGCTCAAGTAAATCTATTGCATTTGGATTAAAATGAGACCACTTATTTTTCCAAGTAGCCCACCCCCAGCATTCTGACATTGCGAGAAAAAAAAAGTTGGGATATTTTTCACCGCATGCAAAAAAGTTGCAAGCACCAATTTGAGCAATACTATCGTTATTTTCATATCTAGTCAAACTATCATTCATATACGCCAAGAAAAATTTGGACAAAATCAAATCATCTTCCAAAACAATAACTTTATTATGTTTGTTTACTACATATGTTACTCCTTCTATAATTGAAGCAGCTAATCCTTTATTAGCACTTTGTTTAATTATAATAATCTCTTTAAAACGATTTTCTTTTTCAATAATAGTAGCAACATTATTTATTTTATTTAAGGTGTCTTGCTCTGCTTCAAATTTCGGACCGTCAATATAAACATATAAAGAACTGTTTTGTGATTCAGGATTGCTTGCAAGCGAATCAAGAAGATTTTGAGTATGAATTGGTCTATTGTAGGTAAATAAAACAATAGGAGCTAAATCATTTTGCATAATTTGTCATCAAATTTTTTAAATTAGAAAGTCTGACATCTCTGGATAATTTGGAATTCAAAATCTCAATGTTTGTTGTTTTGTTATTTTCGGAAATTAAAATAGCTTCTTTAATTGACTCAATGCTTATTTTATCTGACGAAAAAGTGGTAACTCCAATTTTATTGAAGTAAGTTTTTAAAACGTTGTTGTCTTTTATAAATACCGGTTTGCCTAATCCCATTCCTATAATCATGTTACCCAGTGCTTGTTGCCTATTATGAAACATTACCAAAACATCCATTTTATTCAGCAGCTTTACATAATCTTCTTTTGATTGAAAATCTATAATTGGAAAAAAATTTTTTCTGAAAAATTTATATCCCTCTTTTATGATGTACTTTTTATATTTATCACTTCCGTAAGATAATGGGCAGTAAATATTTACATTATTCATTTTTTGCAGAATGGTAAAAGCGTCTAAATGATTATTGGATTCTGTCGCTGAATTTCCAAAGAGAATATTGACACTACCTAATGCCGTCCTAGTATCCTTTTTATTTTTAACGGATAAATTGAGGTTTTGATCATAAAATCCAAAAACGTGTTTGGCCTTAAATTTTGGGAAAAGAGAGTTTATCTTTTTTATTTCTTCATTATCATCCTCCATACAAACTAAATAATCAATCCTGCCTATTTGGTTATTTCTTTTTTCATACTCTTCGGGTAGATTCTTTTTTAATTTCTTTTTCCAATTTAATCTTTTCAAGATCTTTATTGGGTTTAATGATTTTTGTTTTTGAGGGTGTTCTGGATACTTGAATTTTTTGTAAGTTAAATTGTCTAATACCCATTTGGAGTGATATAATTCTGGCAATTCATAAAACTCTCCTCCCCACATCATGACAAATAATCGATTCTCAATATTCATTAAGATATCTGCAATAAATGAATCATACCAATGAACAAACACACAATCATTTTTATCGATGCATTTTAATCTGTCGAGGATTTCTGTTTTGTTATTGCCAATGTATTCAATGGTTTTGGTTGTATTCAAATATTTTGAATCACCTTTATTTCCTCTTATCCAAAAAAAATTATTTTTTTCTTCGTTGATATCATATATGTCTTCAATATAGGAGTCAATGAATTTATCCTGTATCATTATATGGTAGTTCATACAAAAACTAACTAATTTGATGGTTAATAATCTTGACTATATAAAGTATCGTACCCTCGAGTTAACCCTTGTTTAAATAAAAAATTTTCTATCAAAAAAACTATATAAACTCTGATAGAAATTCATTTATCCCGTTCTCTTTCCCCCTTCCACCATCTCCACCCAATCACTGCAATAATTGCGAAAGGTGCCAGCATCAAATATAATATCCCATTATTCAATCCCAAGGCTGGTTTTTCACCTAATTGAGAAGCTGTTTTTGTGCACATGGAGCATTGCGCTTCCGAAGACATTGGAAGCACAAAAATCAGTACAAGAATTAATAAAAGGAGATGCTTTTTTTTCACGCTGTAAAGGTAATTACAAATTACAAAACAGCCCACAGTTTTAAAACCGTGGGCTGATGAATTAAAATTATTTTAACCAGATGAATGTCTTATGCCTCTTGTGACATTGATTTAGAAACACGCTTGCGATCATCTTCATTTAAGATAGTTTTTCTCAAACGAACACTTTTTGGCGTTACTTCAATACACTCATCTTGTTGTATATACTCCATACATTCTTCTAAAGACATCAAAATCTTTGGTGCTGCTTTTGACGCATCATCAGATCCACTCGCACGGTGATTCGTTAATTTTTTTGGCTCAGTAGCATTTACTACTAAGTCTCCTGGTTTGATATGCTCTGCAATAATCTGACCTGCATATACATCTTCTCCTGGATCAACAAAGAATCTTCCTCTTTCCTGTAATTTATCTATAGAATAACCTGTTGTTCTTTCAGTTGATTTTGATAGCAATACGCCATTATTTCTGCCTGGAATATTTCCTTTCCATGGTTTGTATTCCAGAAAACGATGTGCCATTACCGCTTCTCCTGCTGTATTGGTTAACATGTTACTTCTCAATCCTATTAAGCCTCTTGAAGGAATTTCAAATTCTAAATGCTGCATTTCTCCTTTGGTTTCCATTACGAGCATTTCTCCTTTACGTTGTGTAACCAAGTCAATTACTTTACCACTAAACTCTGCAGGAACATCAACTACCAATACCTCAAAAGGTTCACTTTTAACACCATCAATTTGTTTTACAATAACTTGAGGCTGTCCAATGGTTAATTCAAATCCTTCTCTTCTCATGGTTTCAATTAAGATTCCCAAATGAAGAATACCACGACCGAATACCAAGAAGCTATCCGCACTATCACTGTCCTCAACTCTTAAGGCTAAGTTTTTTTCTGTTTCTTTAAACAAACGATCACGAAGATGACGACTGGTTACAAACTTTCCTTCTTTACCGAAAAAAGGAGAGTTGTTGATTCCAAACAACATGCTCATTGTTGGTTCATCTACACTGATTACTGGAAGCGCTTCCGGATTTTCAATGTCTGCAATGGTATCTCCGATATTAAAGTCATCCAATCCAACGACAGCACAAATATCACCTGCAACAACCTCTTCTGCTTTCTTTTTCCCCATTCCCTCAAATACATATAATTCTTTAATCCTCATTTTTTTAATAGATCCATCAGCTTGCATTAATGCGATTTGCTGATTTTCTTTAATGCTTCCACGTGCAACTTTTCCTACTGCAATTCTTCCTAAGAAAGAAGAATAATCCAATGAAGTAATTTGCATTTGTGAAGGTCCTTCATTTACTTTTGGCTCTGGTACAAACTCTAAAATCGCATCCAGTAAAGGAAGAATATTATCTGTTTCTGTTAAGGAAGTATTCATCCAGCCATTTTTGCTGCTTCCGTAAATGGTAGGGAAATTCAATTGCTCTTCTGTAGCATCCAAGTTGAAAAATAATTCAAATACAGCATCATGCACTTCGTCAGGACGACAGTTTGGCTTATCAACTTTATTGATAACTACAATTGGGCGCAAACCCAATGCCAGTGCTTTTTGAAGTACGAAACGTGTTTGAGGCATAGGGCCTTCAAAAGCATCTACCAGTAATAAAACACCATCAGCCATTTTCAATACTCTTTCTACTTCACCTCCGAAATCCGAGTGACCAGGAGTATCGATAACGTTAATCTTAACGTCTTTATAGGTTACAGAAACGTTTTTACTAAAAATGGTAATGCCTCTTTCTCTTTCAAGATCATTACTATCCATAATCAACTCTCCAGTTTCCTGATTATCTCTGAAAACTTTAGTTGCGTGTAAAATCTTGTCCACCAAAGTTGTTTTACCATGATCTACGTGGGCAATAATTGCGATGTTGCGAATGTTCATATAAGTTTTTTTTGGATTTTGCTTCTAGCTGAAAGTGAGCGAATACGGCTTACATTATAAAGCTAACAGCAAAATCTGCTGTTTTTTGACGCGCAAAGGTAACATTATTAAGCGGCTTGGCAAGGGTTTAATGTAATTAGTTTGTGAAATCTGTAGAGGGGTGATACATTATTTCACTTTTATTTCACCGCAGACAACAGGAGTAAAAGAGATAAGGCAGAAGTTTTAAGTTGAAATAACCCTCAGCGCTCTTCTTTCTCTTTGCAATTAAAAAACAATAAATATTTGTCTAATTTTATCAATCATTAATACAAACCATGAATTTCAAGCTCTTTTCAGAATATAATCCAGCCGGAGACCAGCCCGAAGCAATTAGGCAATTAACCCAAGGCATCCTTGATGGAGAGAAATATCAAACCCTTTTGGGTGTTACAGGAAGTGGTAAAACCTTTACCATGGCTAATGTTATTCAAAATCTGCAACGCCCCACACTTGTTCTTACACATAACAAAACCCTTGTGGCACAGCTCTATGGAGAATTCAAACAATTTTTCCCTGAGAATGCCGTAGGCTATTTCGTGTCTTATTACGATTACTACCAGCCAGAGGCCTATATGCCTGTAACGAATACTTATATAGAAAAGGATTTAAGTATTAATGAAGAGTTAGACAAATTGAGATTACAAGCCACGGCACAGTTGTTAAGCGGAAGAAGAGATATTATAGTTGTGGCAAGTGTGAGTTGTATTTATGGCATGGGTAATCCTACGGAATATGAAAATGGCATTATTCGAATCCACGAAAAACAAATTATTTCAAGGCAAGGGTTTCTTCATGCATTAATTAATTCGCTTTATCATCGGAGCCAGGGCGATTTTGAAAGAGGGTCGTTTAGGGTTAAGGGTGATACTATCGACATTAACTTACCCTATGTAGATTTTGGTTATCGCATTTCTTTTTTTGGTGATGAAATTGAAAGTATTGAGACCTTAGAATTGACAACAGGGAAGAGAATTGGCAATGTTGAAAATGCCGCAATTTTCCCCGCTAATTTATATCTCGCGCCAAAGAACATGATGGCTGAAGTAATCAGCGACATACAAGATGAATGCGCAGCTCAGGTAACTTATTTTAAAAATGTCGGGAAGTACACGGAAGCACAAAGAATTTCTGAGCGCGTGAATTACGACTTGGAAATGATTCGCGAACTCGGTTATTGTACAGGAATTGAAAACTACTCTCGTTTTTTTGACAGAAGAAAACCAGGCACAAGACCTTTCTGTCTGCTTGATTATTTTCCAAAAGATTTTTTAACGATTATAGATGAAAGTCACCAGACGATTCCTCAAATAAGCGGGATGTATGGCGGTGACAGAAGTCGAAAATTAGTACTGGTTGATTACGGGTTTAGATTACCATCGGCAATGGATAATCGCCCGCAGAATTTCAATGAATTTGAAAGCATCACCGATCAGACCGTCTTTGTATCTGCTACTCCTGGCGAGTATGAATTACAAAAATGTGGTGGCGTTGTGGTGGAGCAGGTAGTAAGACCAACAGGATTATTAGATCCCCCAATAGAAGTAAGGCCAACGCTGAACCAGATTGATGATTTACTCGAGGAGATTGACAATAGGATTATCAAAGGCGATCGTGTTTTAGTAACTACTCTAACTAAGCGAATGGCTGAAGAGCTGCATAAATATTTTGAACGCATCAATGTAAAATCAAAATACATTCATAGTGATGTGGATACTTTAGAACGAGTAGAAATTCTCAGAGAATTACGTTTGGGTGTTATTGATGTATTGGTTGGTGTAAATCTGTTAAGAGAAGGACTGGATTTGCCGGAAGTGTCTTTAGTTGCCATTATGGATGCAGACAAAGAAGGCTTTTTAAGAAACGAAAGAAGTCTAACGCAAACGGCTGGACGTGCAGCAAGAAACGCAGACGGGCTGGTGATTTTTTACGGAGATAAAATTACCGCAAGTATGCAAAAGACTATTGATGAAACGCAACGCAGAAGAGAGAAGCAAATTGCTCACAATACCTTGCATGGAATTATTCCTACAACTATTCAAAAAACCAAAGATCAGATTATCGCTCAGGGTAGTGTTTTGGACGTAAAAGGATACGACCCATCAAACCCTTATGCTTTACAAAATGAGGATGTACAAATATCTTTAGCTGCTGAAGAACAAATGGAATACAATACCATTCCTCAGTTGGAGAAAGCCATAGCCCAAACAAAAAAGCAAATGGAAAAAGCTGCAAAAGGACTTGATTTTATGGAAGCCGCAAGGCTGAGAGACCAAATGTTTGCAATGAAGAAAAAGCTGGAAGATATGAATGCATAAAAATAGCCCACGGTTTAAACCGTGGGCTATGAGATGAATTTTTATGGAATATGATAACTTTGAAGAACACGATGTGTTACAGAAGGAGCACTTCCTGGGAAAGTTGAATTGGTTAAGCTTTCAATTAAACCAACCGCGCTTGCATAATAATAATCTACTTGTGAAACCTGTGTAGCAGGGAAGCCAGGAATTATGGTTGCAGAAATCGTCTGACGAACCTTAATAACGTCATTAAATGTATTAGCTGGAACAGTTCTACTAATTGCTTTTGCTAAGATGGAATAATTGATTGAAATATTAAGACCAGAGACTGTTGCTGTTTCTGTCCATGTTCCTCCAACGGGAAGATTTGATTTGATTAAAACACTTTTGACTTGAGTTGAAACGCCACCTTGATTAATCTTCAAAATCAGCGTACTTATTTGATTTATACTATCACAATTGTGATACACCGTATCTCCCGCATTTGTAAGTGTTAAGTCGTAATGCATTATGGAACCACCACTGCCAATCATAGTGTCTCCCAAAATTGTAATCGTTTCTGCAACAGGCCCAGGAACCCCATCGGTTGTATCAATATAATTATAAGAACTTCCATCGCACCAAGGCTGGTAAGAACAAGCTTTACATACAGAAGGCAAGACTATTGTTGTAGTAGTGAATGTAAAGGATGCGCTATAGGAACTTCCACCACTTGAACAAACTGTTTGCACTTGGAATTCGTATGCGGTACTTGCTGTTAGCCCATTAATTGTTGCGGAAGTTGTACTGCTAGATGTACTTATCCAGCTCGATGCTGAAACTTCTTTATACTGTACATTGTAAGAAGATGCACCTGTTACAGCTGTCCAATTTAAGGTCGCGCCAGTTGATGTAATCGTACTTGCTGTTAATCCAGATGGAACATCACAACTTGTTGCATTTCCTGAAGGGATTAAAGATGTTGAGTAAGAAAAAGCGCTAGCACCACTTCCGCATATTGATTGCACCTGAAATTCGTAATTACTTGAAGGGTTTAATCCTGTAATTGTTATTGAAGTTGTAGCACTTGACTCAAAAGTCCAATTTGAAGTGCCATAAATTCTATACTGAACAGCATAAGATAATGCTCCAGATACAGCCGACCAACTTATAGTAGCTTCACCTGAAACTGTTGAGTTTCCTGAAAGACTGGAAGGGACTCCGCAAGATGTTCCACCACCGCCATTATTTGTAGTGTCAATACCCGTGCCTGGAAAATTTCCATTCTCTTCGCTTAATTCCTTTTCACAAGAGGTCATAAATAATGCAATAGATATTATACTAAGAGACAATTTAATCAAACGAATCATAAAATAAATTTTTACGAAAATAACTCTAATCTATCATTTCACAATAATTCAATCTATTATTTATATTTAAGCATTTATATTATTAAAATAATACCTAAAAAGCTCGCCTTATCCACCCTAAATAATAATTCCTTATTCCTTTTCCTCCAATTGTTTTACTTTTATATTTATGCAGAAAAAATTGTACTTGTTAGATGCTATGGCATTGGTATTTCGTGCCTATTATGCTTTAATCAGAAGCCCTCGTTTCACAAGTAAAGGAAGGAATACCAACTCCCAATTCGGATTTACCAATACCTTAATTGATTTGATAAATAACCAGAAGCCGACTCATATGGCTGTGTGTTTTGATACCCATGCTCCTACAGAACGCCACATAGATTTTGCAGAATATAAAGCGAATAGACAAGAAGCTCCAGAGGATATCATTTCAGCCATTCCCGATATTAAAAGAATAATCGAAGGGTTTAATATTCCTGTTGTAGAAATGGATGGATTTGAAGCCGATGATGTCATTGGTACATTAGCCAAACAAGCCGAAAAAGCAGGGTATGATGTTTACATGGTTACTCCTGATAAAGACTATGGTCAATTAGTTTCTCAAAAAATAAAAATCTACAAGCCTCCTTATCAGGGAAGTGTACACGAAATTATTGGTCCTGAAGAAATTTGCAAAAAATGGGATATTGAAAATGTTGACCAGGTGATAGATATGTTGGGAATGATGGGTGATGCGGTAGATAATATTCCTGGTATTCCTGGTATTGGAGAAAAAACGGCTGCAAAGTTGTTAAAAGAATATGGAAGCATTGAAAAGGTATTAGCCGATGCAGACAATATCAAAGGTGCTGTTGGTGAAAAGATTCGAAATGGAAAAGAAAAAGCCATTATGAGTAAAAAGCTGGCGACTATTATTATAAATGTGCCCGTAACTTTTCACGAAGAAGATTTTCGTTTAAAAGAATTACATAAAGAAAAGCTAACTGAAATTTTCACAGAACTTGAATTTAAATCATTAGGAAAAAGAATATTAGGGGAAGAAATTCAAACAACTACAGAAAGCAAGTCTGTTCAAAAATCAAATGGACAGATGGATTTGTTTGGCAATGCAGTGGAAGCTCCATTAATGGAAAGTGCTTCATCAGAAAAATCAGAACCATCTTACACTGTTGTTGACAAAAACATCAACAATACAAACCACGATTATCAATTAGTAGCAAGCGAAAATGAAATTAAAGACTTAATTGCTAAGCTTGAAAAAGCGGAAGAAATTTGTTTTGATACAGAAACTACCAATATTGACGCTAATCTTGCAGATCTTGTAGGTATGAGCTTTTCAGTTAAAGCCGGTGAAGCATATTATGTTCCTTGTTCCGCCGATAGAAGCAATTGTATTGCATTATTAAACAAGTTTAAATTATTGTTTGATGATGAAAACAAAGTATGGATTGGGCAAAACATCAAATATGATTTGCTACTATTAAAATGGTATAATATTGAAATCAAAGGAAAGTTTTTTGATACCATGCTCGCGCATTATGTGATAGAGCCAGAAGGAAAAAGAAGTATGGATGTACTTAGTGCAAAATATCTCGGATATGAACCCGTGCATATTGTAGACCTCATTGGAAAAAAAGGAAAGAACCAAGGGAATATGCGAGATGTGGAAATAGAAAAAGTTAAGGAATATGCCGGAGAAGACGCAGATATTACTTTACAACTCAAAAATATTTTTTTACCGCAGATATTAGCTAATCATGTCGATAAGGTTTTTTATGAAGTTGAAAATCCGCTAGTAAAAGTGCTTACAGACATGGAGTTTGAAGGCATCAAAGTAGATATGAATTTTTTACATTCCTATTCCAAAGAATTGGATAAAGATGCTCGTCATGCTGAAGCATTGGTTTATGAACAAGCGGGTGTAAGATTTAATCTGGCCTCACCAAAACAATTGGGAGAGGTGTTGTTTGATAAATTAAAATTAGACCCCAAAGCTAAGAAAACAAAGACAGGGCAATATGCAACAGGTGAAGAAGTCTTGGTTAAATTAGCCAGTCAACATAAAATATGCAACGATATTCTCACCTTTAGAGAGTTGACAAAACTTAAATCAACTTATGTCGATGCTTTTCCTTTGTTGATCAATCCTAAAACAGGAAGAGTTCATACAAGCTATGCCCAGGCAGTAGCAGTAACGGGTAGGCTTAGTAGCAATAATCCCAATCTTCAAAACATCCCAATAAGAACAGAAAGAGGCAGAGAAATCAGGAAAGCCTTTATTCCAAGAGATGAGAACCATGTTTTATTTTCTGCAGATTATTCTCAAATCGAATTAAGAATCGTAGCAGCTATAAGCGGAGATGAGAACATGTGCGAAGCATTTAAAACGGGAAAAGATATCCATACGGCAACTGCTGCAAAAGTGTTTAATGTTGAGGAATCCGAAGTAACCAAAGAAATGCGCTATAAAGCAAAGAGCGTAAATTTTGGCATTATATATGGACAAGGCGCTTTCGGATTGGCTGAAAATTTAGGCATATCCAGAGCAGAGGCAAAAGAGATTATTGATAATTATAAAAAGCAATTTCCAAATATTCAAAAATATATGGATGATACTATTGCTTTTGCAAAGGCAAACGGTTATGTGGAAACGCTGATGGGCAGAAAACGCTGGCTGAAAGATATTACTTCTGCCAATTTCACGGTACGTGGTTTTGCAGAAAGAAATGCTATAAATTCTCCGATACAAGGTACGGCAGCAGATATGATTAAACTGGCCATGATTAAAATACACGATGCTTTTAAAAAAGAAGGTCTTAAATCTAAAATGATTTTGCAAGTACATGATGAATTGGTATTTGATGTTTTAAAAGAAGAAATTGAACGCGTAAAATCCATTATAATAGATTGTATGCAGCATGCGCTAAAATTACCCAATGATGTTCCAACGGATGCAGAATTAGGATCAGGACTTAATTGGCTAGAAGCGCATTAATATTACTCAGATGAACAAACCCCTTTTAATTTATTGTTATGATGCTTATTGCGGCTGGTGTTACGGCTTTAGTGATGTGATTGCTAATATTGCTCATACATTTAAAGATCAACTTGATGTAGAAGTGCTGAGTGGAGGAATGATACTGCCAGAAAAACCTGTACACATCAAGGTTAGTGCTGATTTTATTGCAAAAGCATACATAGGAGTTGAAGAAACCACAGGTAAAAAATTCGGACAAGATTATTTGTGGCATATTTTTAATGCCGATGAAAGTGACTGGTACCCTAATTCCGAAAAGCCAGCAATAGCGATGTGTATTTTTAAGGAATATTATCCTAACAGAGTTATAGAATTTGCTACCGACTTACAATATGCACTCCATTATGAAGGAAGAGATTTAACAGACAATGAAGCCTATCGCCATCTATTAGAAAAGTATAGCATCAATGAAGATGCTTTTTATGAAAAATTATCAAGCGAAGAATATAAAGACAACGCCCAATATGAATTTTCATTAGTAAAGCAATTACAAGTAGAGGGGTATCCTACAGTATTTATCCAAACTAAAGAATCAAGCTTTCACATGATAGCAAGAGGTTTTACAGAAGAAGCAGTATTAACGGAGAGAATAAATAATTTATTAAAATCTCTTTAAACTATTTTTTCTGCAGGTTCTTTTCGTAACAAACAATCCATTCATCTGCACTCATTTTTGCGACTAGCTCACCAATTAACTCAAATGGAATTTGCTCGGGCTTTTTAAATCTGATACAGCTTTTGCCTATATCTAATTTGCCCTTTACTCGTTGTGCATATTCTTGAGTAAACCATTCCATTAATACGGGGTTAGCATACAGACCCATGTGATACAATGAAATAAAATTTTTCTGAGACGCAAGCATCATAAAAGGCAGTGGTTGTTTAGGATCGCAGTGGTATCCATTAGGGTATATACTATGCGGCACACAATAAGCAATCATGCCGTAGCTGATATTTTCTTCAACACCCTTGGATAAATTTTTTAGAATAAATTTTCTTAGTTTTTCAATCGGGTCTTTTCTCTCTTCAGACAACTCTTTTAAATAGGCATCAATTGTGGTGGCTTTAGATTGCATAATTTACTTAATATTTTTTAAAAAAACAGCCATAATAAATTCATAATAGTAAATCTTGGATCAAAACCAAAAATCATGTTGAGCAATATAATTGCCATTGTAATTACAATGGGCTTTTTGTATTTAATTAAAAAGAACTTCATGTTATTTTGAATTTAGACTTAATTTAAATTTCAAATTAAAATAGTTTCTTACTCGCACTATATTGTCTTTATGTAAAGAGTAACTAAATGTATTTTCTTTGAACTCTCCCCAAATAATATTAGCGTCCAATAAAACCTGAAAATGTTGCCATATGGTGGCTCTTGAAAGTGGAAGTAGCCCTATTAGCTCCTCGCAAATACATTCTTCATTCGTAATTATATATTCCACAATGCCTACTCTGGCCGGGTGAGCAAAAGCTTTGCAAAGAGCAGCAATTTTTTTTTGAGCAGGAGGGAAGAAGTTGGTTTTAGAAGCGCCCATAGTTTGTTGTGTCTGTTTTTTGATTTTGCAATATTGCAATATTACGAATACCCAAAATGAACATAGCAATTTCCCCACTAAAGTTTCTTCATCCTAACGCTAATTTTCTTTAGTCAACAAAATCCCTCAACCTCATATCTTCATGTTCAAAGACATCCAACCACCACCATTATAAACTTCCATATATCCCTCGCTTTTTAAAATACTTTTAGCCGAAGCGCTTCTCATTCCAGAAGCGCAACATGTTATTATCGGCAAGTTTTTATCTTTCAACTTTCCTAGATTATTTCTCAGCTGATCAACAGGTATATTGATTGAATCTTTGATACATCCAGATGAGTATTCACCTTTGCTTCTAACGTCTAGAATGATAGCTCCATTCTTTATCAATTCTGAATAATTCGTTTTTGGAGCTAATCCAAATAGTTGTTTAATAAATTGTATCATCATTATTTTTATAATTAGTAACTAGAGGGATATCCAACCTTTGGAATAAAATCATCTTTAGCTTCTGATTTAGCTGGTTTACCAAAGTTTTTTAGATTATAACTGAATGTCAACATATAATACTGTTGTAACACTTCACTTCTGGAATCTTCCAAATAAGTATTAGTAACTGTCCTGCTTACACTTTGATTTTGTTTTAGGATATCGAAAACTGACAATTTAATTTCACCAGTTTTATTTTTGAAGAATTTCTTTCCAACAGCTGCATTCCACAAGGTAAAATTTCTGTCGTAACCAGCAGAAAGGCCTTTAAAGATTTGGTGATTGAAATCATTTTGCACAAACCAACCTGAATTGCTTAGTAAGTTAAAAGCCACATTGATGTTATGATTAACATAGTTATTGTTTGATAATGTTCCGCCAACAGTTTGTGCTTTATTGATGTTTGCATTATAGGTAATATTATAATCTACATATTCATTGATATTACTTACAAACCCCAAACCTAGATTATACAGATAGGTGTTTGTGGATGTCAAAATTGAATTAATCATACCAGGCATTTTTGTATAAACCATACTCGAAGTTAAATTCACTGTTGACTTAATCCATTTTACTGGCAAACTATAAGTAAAAGATGAACGAAACATTAAATATCCATCAAGATTCAATGGCTTAGATAATTGTGAACCTTGTTTGAGGATAATTCCATTTTCAAGTGTGGAATCATTTGCTGCGATGTAAGTAGCATTAGAAATATTATTGTCAGATTTCTGAATAAAGAAGTTCGCGAATATACTTTTGTTTGTTTTGGTATTTGTATAGCTGAAACGGCTTCCAGTGTATTGCGTTAGTGATTGTTTGAGCTCTTTATTTCCAATGCTTATATTTAAAGGGTTGCTTAAATTATAAACATCCTGCAATTGTGTAATTGTAGGGAAGTTGACATTTGCTCTGTAAAAGGCTCTAATGTTAGCATATTTATTTATTTTTTTTCTCCAGTAAGCATAAGGTATAAAATTGGAGAAGCTGCGCTTTAATAAAATACTATTTGGAGTAATGCGCTCACTACTAAATTGTGCTTGTTGGTAATTAATATTGATGCCTAACTGCTCGTCTCTACTTCTATTAAACCTATAAGTAACACCTCCGTTTTGTGTTACAATTTTATTTTGAAATTGATTAGATAATGTGGAATCATATTTTGTATAGGCTTGTCCATCATAACCAAAAGTTTTTTGATCAGCATTGTTTGTTTGTACAGATGGATTATATTCAAATTGAAACTGACCTCTTCCTTTTTTACCGACAGGTTCATTATAGGTCAAGCTTCCTCCAATGGTTGAGCCATTTGATTTATTATCGATGTATTGTTGTTGAAGCGAATCGGTTGGAGGATTGCCAGTTAAATCGAAGAATTTATAATCTGCATAGATATCAGTTGAGCCATTGTTTTTGGTGAATGCAGTATTAAAACCCATTGTAAATATCCGGTTCTTCTTTTTGAAAGAATGTCGAAATAATAAATTGTTTTTAATATTATAACCGTCTTTGTTTTTCCCCGTTAAAGCATTAGAGTTAGATAAAGAGTCGTCGACATTAATATAACTGAGAGCAGTACCCGAAGAATTATATTTATTAGATTGGAAGCTGATGTTCGGAATGACGAAAAGCATATTATTGGTATCAATCTTGTATTCAATTCTGGCATTGATTCTGTGATTAAAGTTATCAGAAAATGCATCTCCTCTTTTATAATTATTGAGGTTGCCTTCGAATATTTTTGTGTTGGTAACAGACTGATTGTTGTTTCTTGTTTCATTAAAAAAGTAACTGGCTGCAATAGTTGCTCTTTTCCCTAACTTATCACTGTAATTAATGCCAATAGCGTTTGTAATACTAATACCACTAGTCAAATCAATGCTAAAACTTTCAGCAGGTGCCCCAGGTCCACGGAACCTATTGTTATCAGTTGATGGCTTGCTTCCAGTTAATCCTAAAAAATCCTGAGAACCAAAATTTTGCTGATTGATATTATTAAAATTACCCACTAAAGAAATTCTTCTGTCTTTATTAAAAAAGCTCATATTCCCACCAGCACTATAAGTATTGTTTGTGCCAACGCCTGCGAATACACGACCGAATTGTGAATTATTGATGCCTGCTTTAGTAATGATGTTGATTGATTTTTGCGAATTTCCATCATCAATTCCAGTCATTTGCGACTGGTCACTCATTTTATCAAAAACCTGGATTTTATCCACTGCTACAGCAGGAATATTTTTTAAAGCAGAAGTAGCATCATCTCCAAAAAAGTCTTTACCATCAACAGTTACTTTTTTTACCTGTTCGCCATGTGCCGTAATAGCACCTTTGTTATCAATAGTAATGCCGGGCATTTTCTTTACTAAGTCTTCTGTTGTTGCATCAGGGTTTACTTGATATTGTTTAGCATTATATTGAGAAGTGTCATCTTTTTGAACAATTGCCGCGCCTTTTGACACCACGGTTACATTTTCCAACTCATTGCCTCCTTTTTCCAGTATAATAGTTCCAATATTTTGTTCAGCTTGTTCAATTATTTTTATAGTCTTTTTAATGGTTTTATATCCAATGGAAGTTATTTTTAAATGAATCGTTCCGGAAGGAGGACTTAAAATCTCAAATTCTCCATTATTATTAGTGATTGTTGTGTTGTTTTTGCTACTGTCTTTTTCAAGATAATAGTGCACTGTAGCCCCATTAACTAGAGAATTGCTGAATTTTTCAGTAACAACACCATAAATTTTTATGTTTTGTGCCAATGTGCTGAATCCGAAAAATAACATTATAAATAGAGGGGTAATGATTTTTGTCATGTTGATTTGTATTCTTATATGAGGTTGTTTTTTTGTAATTATTTTATTTTTTGAAATGGGCTATGTAATATTTAAGAATTATATTGCACACCTAAATTTTTTTATGGATTATAACAAGTTAGTAGCTGTAACCGGGCTTAGCGGTTTGTTTGAATTGGTTTCTTCGAAAGCAGATGGCGGCATTGTTCGTTCTCTGGACGACAAAAGTACCAAATTTGTAAGTAATAGAGTACATACTTTCTCTCATTTGGAAAGCATCGAGGTTTTTACAATGAGTGAGAATGTTAATTTATCGGATGTTTTTATTGCAATGAAAAATAGCAATGAAAAAATGCCTGATGCAAATAATGCTAAAGACGTAAAGTCATATTTTCAAAAAGTCTATTCTAATATGGATTTTGAAAGAGTGTATGGAAGTGATATGAAGAAGATGATAAAATGGATGGAAATATTAAATAATAACAATATTGAAATTAAATTATCAGATGCTTCTGGCGAAGATGCTGTAACTGAACAAGCAGTAGAAAAGAAAACTACAACGGCAGGAAAAGGCGGCGCACCAAAAACAGCAGCAGTAAAAAGTGCACCACCCAAAAAAATAAATACGCCTAGGAAAATGGCATAATGAACAAAGATTACATACCATATTATTAATAACATAAATTCCGCCTCAGGCGGTTTTTTTCTATGACATACTCAGCAGCTATTAAAAAAATCCAAAGAAATTATCTGCCATCTGATTTCAATGTTAGTGATTGGAATGGACTGGAGCCGCATTTTAAAGAGTTATTGGATCGTGATATTTCTACAAAAGAAAAATTAGAACAATGGTTAAAAGACCAAAGTGAGCTCGAAGCTGTTGTAAGTGAAGATGCTTGCTGGCGACAAATAAAAATGACTTGCGATACACAGAACAAAGATTTGGAAGAGTCTTTCAATTATTTCTGTCTGCAAATTCAGCCCAATATCCAGCCTTATGCAGATGCTTTGAATAAAAAACTACTGCAAGCCCCTGCTTTGAAAGAACTCGACAATAAAAAATATTTTACTTATTTACGTAACGTCAAGAAAAGTATTGAACTTTTTAGGGAAGAAAATATTCCATTACAAGCTGAATTGGCTGTTTTGCAGCAACAGTATGGACAAATAACAGGTGCCATGACGGTTGAAGTAAACGGAGAAGTGTACACGCTACAACAGGCCGGAAAATTTTTAGAAAGCCAGGATCGAAAATTGAGAGAATCCGTTTATCAAAAGATTCAAAAAAGAAGATTGGAGGATAAAGAGAAATTAAATGAATTGTTTGATAAGTTAGTTGCTATAAGAAATACGGAGTCTAAAAATGCTGGCTTTGAGGATTATCGTGATTACCGATTTAAAGAATTAGGTCGTTTCGATTATACCCAGAAAGATTGCTTTCAGTTTCATGAAGCAGTGAAATTGCATGTTCTGCCGCTGGTAAATGAAATTTATAAAAAGAAAAAAGCTGCTCTTGGTCTTGATCAATTACGCCCATGGGATTTGGAGGCACAACCTGAAGGCGTTACCCCATTGCATCCCTTCACAACAGGTGATGACCTGCTGATGAAAACAATTGATTGCTTTAATAAATTAAATCCTTTTTTTGCTGATTGTCTTTCTAAAATGAAGGAATTACAACATCTCGATTTAGAAAGCAGACAAGGCAAAGCGCCCGGCGGATACAATTGTCCGTTAGCTGAAAGCGGCGCACCATTTATTTTTATGAATGCTGCCGGACAAATGCATGACGTTACTACAATGGTCCATGAAGGCGGCCATGCGGTTCATTCTTTCCTGGCTCATCACTTAGAACTTAGCGGCTTCAAGGAATATCCTATGGAAATTGCAGAAGTGGCCAGCATGTCTATGGAGTTGTTTAGTATGGATTATTGGGAAAGCTTTTTTGATAATGAGGAAGATTTGAATAGAGCGAAAGAGCATCAGTTAGAAAGAGTCATTACTATTTTCCCCTGGATCGCAACGATTGATAAATTTCAACATTGGGTATACCAGCATCCTTCTCATACACATGAGGAAAGAGCTGACGCGTGGAAAACTATAGTAAATGAATTTAAAGACGATGTTATTGATTACGGCGGGTTAGAACTGTATAGAGCGAATAGCTGGCAAAGACAATTACATTTATTTGAAGTTCCTTTTTATTATATAGAATACGGGATTGCTCAATTGGGAGCAATTGGAATGTGGATGCAATTTAAAAAAGATAAAAATTCAGCTATCAATAATTATTGCAATGCATTAAGCTTAGGCGGTACAACAACCTTGCCTGAATTATATACATCTGCAGGACTTACATTTGATTTTTCTCCGGAAAAAATAAAAGTATTAATGGAATTTGTAAAAAGTGAAATGAATAAATTTCCTGAATAGGGAGCTGTTTTTTCAAATTAATTTTTGCAAACAACACAAACGCCTCTTACAACCATTGCTACTTGAGAAGGCTGAAATCCCTTGGGCAATTTCACCTTTGGAACAATGACATCATCAAGACAAATAGTGTTTTCGCACTTATTGCAAACGAAATGTACATGCTCATCATGGTGATGACCTGCTTCACAATCGTCTTTACAAAGTGCATATAAAATGGTGTTGTCTGTTGTCGGTATCTGGTGAATAATACCATAATCTACAAATGTTTGTAAAGTGCGATATACAGTTACCCTATCAAATGCAGCAGCTGTTTTTTTCTCAATATCAGCATGAGCAAGTGCTCCATTTGTATGAAGAAATAAATCAAGAATACCTTTTCTGCTTTCTGTTTTACTGAGATTGTTTTTTTTAAGCAGGTCAAGACTTTTTGCGATCATTTTATTTAATTGGGGCTGTTGCTAAATCCATTCATAAATCTAGTGTGATCAATTTTTTCTTTTAATAACGCCTTAATGTCTGTCATTAATTTTTGAATGTCCACTTCTATTAATCCATCATAAATACCACGAACCCTGCCATAACGATCTACTAAAGCAAAAAACTGGGTATGTAAAAATTGATTTTCAATTCTTTGTGTGCTATCGGATTTCCCATTATCAATCATGTAACCTTGCCGCGCCAATTTGTATAACTCCGATTTTTTTCCAGTAACGAAAAACCAATTTTTATTTGTGTAGGAGCTATTCGAATCTGCTGTTTGATGTGATAATTTATATGAACCATCATCGTTTTTCAAAATGATACCAGTGAGCATTTTTCGCTCATAATTTTTCATAAGCGCTACGCTATCAACTTCGGGCATACAAGTATGGGATACGATAAGAAAATCATCCTCATCCTTATAAGTATCAAAAACACGACGCATCGAAATATTCATCTTCGGACAAATACCCTTGCATGTAGTGAAAAAATATTCCGCAACATATACCTTACCATCTGTATTCTTTTGAGAAAAAGCTTTTCCATTTTGGTCTGTAAAACTGAAAAAGGGAACAGCAGGATTGATTACGGCAAGTTTAGCATCTGTAAATGGATGTTCATCTGAAATCGCCCAGTAAAATGCAGCTAACAATATCGCAAAGAATGTGATATAGATCCACCATTTCTTTTTTTCCATATCAAAAATTTGATTTCAAAGTTAAGTATCATTTTTCAAGGTTGATTTTTACTTAAAAATAATTTGCAACCATATTGCAAAATGGTATCTTCGTATACTAATGAAATAGCCATAAAGATTAAGCTCAATAACAATCGGAGAAAATAATAAAGGCTATTCCATGTGACCAAAAACAAACTATATTAACACATGAATATAAAAATCAATTGGGATGGTTTGGGTATTGCTACTTCTATCACATGTGCTATTCACTGTGGAATATTGCCAATAATAGCGCCACTGTTACCTTTGCTGGGTATAAAGGTAAACCACAATGGCATTTTTGAATGGAGTATGATTGGCGTTGCGTTTTTTGTAGGAGCATATTCATTATACCATGGCTACACAAGACATCACCATAAATATTCGCCTGCAATCGTTTTTTCAATTGGCTTTATTTTTTTAATTACAAAACAGTTTTTTTTAAATTACGAATATATCTTTCTCACTTTAGCTGTACTTTTTATCATTAGTGCACATTTTAAAAATTATAAGTTATCGAAAAAAAGCAAATGCCACTCTCCGCATCATAAGCATTAATAAATTGAAATAGTTCCCAGTATTATAATATTACAACCATGAAGAATCTTTTTTTATTTTTTACGTCACTTTTATTTTCGATTTTTTCAGTTGCACAAAATAATACAGAAAATAAAATTATTTCTATTTTACAAACGCAGGACGAATCATGGAACAATGGTGATATTGATGGGTTCATGCAAACGTATTGGAAAAGTGATTCACTGATGTTTATAGGAAAAAGCGGTGTGACTTATGGTTGGAAAAACACGCTTAATAATTATAAACGCGGCTATCCAGATACAGCAGCAATGGGTAAATTATCGTTCACCCTTATTAATATTAAAAAATTATCTAGAAAATATTATCACGTAATTGGTAAATGGCACCTAACGAGAACTGCAGGGAATCTTCAGGGACATTTCACATTGTTATTACAAAAGATCAAAGGGAAGTGGTTGATTATTGCAGATCATAGTAGTTAATTAAAACTTCCATTTTCTTTTCAAGTGTCGGAATAAGAGAATAAAAGAGAGAATAAATAAAGAGTAGTAAGAAATGTTTTTCCAAGTGGGAGAACCTTCGAAAAAACCTAGTCCAATATAAATCCCTAACAACACATTAACCATCATCCAAAGCAATACAAGGGATATTGTATTTGCAATTTGCACCAAAAAATGTCTTGTTTCATCTTCCATTCCCATTTGTCTAAGTTAACCATAATTAATAGTTCATTAGTCATTCAACATTAAAAGAGGGAAGCAGCGTGTAAATCCAACTTCCAGAGGCGTTTTTTATCTGCTTCAACAGCTCAAGGTTCTTTTTCTTCATGGGAAAGAAAAACATTAACTTCTTATTCAGGACAAACGCAGGATACAAACTAATTATTCCTATAAAAATACCATTAATTTTGCTAGGATGCCCAAAATAAACCGCAACGATACATTTAATTTATTAAGGAAACTTACTTTCTTAAGGGCATGGAATGCCATCAAGGTTTTAGCTAGCTTTTATGCTACTCGTTTTTTTTCTAAACCCATTCAATGGGGAATGCCCATCTCTATTTCATTTGAACCAACTACAAGTTGTAATTTAAGATGCCCGGAATGTCCAAGTGGATTAAGAGAATTCTCCAGACCTACAGGCATGCTCGAAAAAGACTTTTTCAAAGAAACCATCGATGACATTCATCAGCATTTATTGTATTTAATTTTTTACTTTCAAGGTGAACCTTATTTAAATCCTGCTTTTTTGGAAATGGTAAAATATGCATCATCAAAGAAAATATATACTGCTACGTCTACCAATGCACATTATCTGACAGACGAAAATGCACGCAAAACAGTAGAGAGCGGGTTAGACAGATTGATTATTTCAATAGATGGAACCACTCAGGAAGTATATAAGCAATATCGTGTAGGTGGAAATCTGGATAAGGTAATTGAAGGTGCTAAAAATATTGTAAAATGGCGTAAAGCATTAAATAGTAAAACGCCCTTTATTTTTTTTCAGTTTCTTGTTGTAAAACCTAATGAACATCAAATAGAAGACATCAAGAAATTGGCTATAGAAATAGGTGTTGATGAAGTGCGATTTAAAACTGCACAGATTTATAATTATGAAAAAGATCCTAATCAATTAATACCTGTAACGGATAAGTTTAGCCGCTACAAAAAAAATGAAGATGGCAGCTATCGTCCAAAAAACAAACTTGCGAATCGCTGCTGGAAACTCTGGCATGCCAATGTAATAACATGGGATGGTTTGGTTGTACCCTGTTGTTTTGATAAAGACGCTATGCATCAATTGGGAAATCTCAAAAATGAATCCTTCAAAAAAATCTGGTATAATACTAATTACAGACAGTTTCGTGCAGAATTAATGAAAAGCAGGAAGAATATTGATATTTGTGCGAATTGCAGCGAAGGAGTATCTGTTTGGAAAGATTGATCAATTTTAAATCATTTAACATGTCAACTCAAGATTTCAATGAACGTTTCAGACAGATTCTATTACTGTTATTGATTGTAGTTATCGCAACATTATTGATTGCAGAACTTACTATTTTTATTCCGGGATTTTTGGGAGGCATTACTTTATATATTCTTAGCAGATCATTTTATTTTCGATTAATAGAAAAATATAAATGGAAGAAAGGGCTTACAGCATTGTTGATGATTTTCTTTTTTATAGTTGCAATTGCCTGTCCCGTTTATATGTGCATAGAATTAATTTCGCCAAAAATTCACGCTATTGCCGATCAGCAGGATAATATCATTAAAGGTGTAGAAATAATAGCAACAAAAATCAAAACACAAACTGGTATTTCTTTGCTCACAGCAGAAAATGCCAAATCGATTTCTTTAAAAATATCATCCTTCATTCCACAATTATTGAATAGCACAGCTGTTCTCTTTACCAATCTGTTGATGATGTTTTTTGTTTATTATTATCTTTTGGTTAGTGGTAAAGAAACTGAAAATTATCTGCGTAAAATTATTCCTTTACAATCTTCAAACGTTCATTTGTTAGCGAAAGAAACAAAGATGATGGTGATGGCAAATGCGCTTGGTATTCCTGTAATTTGTATCATCCAAGGCCTATTCGCAGCGTTTGGTTATTGGATTTTTGGTATTCAGGATTGGGCATTATGGGGCTTCCTAACCGGTCTTTTTGCGTTCTTTCCATTGGTGGGTACGATGATTATCTGGGTGCCATTGGTAGCTTATTTGTATGCAATAGGATTAGATTGGCCGGCAACAGGACTAACGATTTATAGTTTTATTGTTACCGGAAATGTTGATTATGTAGCCAGAATCACATTAATGAAAAAAATAGGAAATGTGCATCCTATGATTACCGTACTAGGTGTTATTGTTGGGCTAAATTTATTTGGTTTTATTGGCTTAATATTCGGTCCGCTGCTAGTTAGTTATTTTTTAGTTCTAGTAAAAATTTACATCAATGAATTTGCTATATTAAATAATTCAAATCATATGAATATTATTAACGACGCTTCTAAAACAGACACTCAATAATTTAATAAAATATAAAAATTCTTAAAAGAATGACATATGAAATTCCGAAAGCAATAATATTCACTATTTTCTTCTCTATCTTATTGATAACTGGATATTCGCAAACTGACACTGTGAAACCTGAAATGAGAGCTGTCTGGATTGCTACAATTGCCAATATAGACTGGCCTGATTTTCCCACTACCAACAGTGACTTGCAAAAAGCAGCTTTTGTAAGACTATTGGATTACCACAAAACAAACGGAATCAATACGGTTATTGTACAAGTGAGACCTTCTTCAGATGCATTTTATCCATCTTCTTTGGAACCCTGGAGTCAATGGTTAACAGGCACTCAGGGACAAGCACCCTTTCCATATTACGACCCACTTGATTTTATGATAACTGAAACGCACAAACGAGGTATGGAATTTCATGCCTGGGTAAATCCTTATCGAGCCATTAATAATATCAATAAGTCGTCTGTAGCAGATCAGCATATTACTAAGATGCATCCAGAATGGTTTATTAACTACGGGGAGAAAAAATATTTTGATCCAGGAAATAAAGATTGTCAAAATTATGTAATAGAAATTGTAAAGGATATCGTTACTCGTTATCCCGTAGATGCAATACATATCGATGATTATTTTTATCCTTACCCTATTGCAGGAAAACAATTTCAGGATGGCTTGTCATATAGGAAATTCGGCAATGGTTTAAAGCTGGATGATTGGAGAAGAAGTAACATTGATTCAATTATTTCTAATTTATATTTATCAATTAAAAAGATTAATAAAATATGTCAATTTGGTGTTAGCCCATTTGGCGTGTGGCGAAATGCAGATAGAGATCCAAGAGGAAGTCAAACACAGGCTGGCCCAACGAATTACGATTATTTGTACGCGGATGTTTTATTATGGTTAAAAAATGGCTGGGTAGATTATGTAGCACCACAATTGTATTGGGAAATTGGATATAAAAAAGCTGATTGCGCAGTGTTAATCGATTGGTGGAGTAAAAATTGTTATGGGAAAAACTGTTACATAGGATTGGGTGTTTACAGAGCCGGATCCAACAAAGCCTGGAGAGAAAAATCACAATTGCCCAAACAAATTGAAAAGATAAGAAATACACCGAATGTACAGGGTATGGTATTTTATAGCAGCAGATCTTTAGAGAATAATCTCAATGGATGGAGCGATTCTTTAAGATTGAATTATTTTAAACAACCAGCACCTACACCAAAGTTGAAGTAAATCTTTTGTGGAATTCTCCTTGCCATAAACTTTTTTACCCTTTTAAAATTTAATACATTTGTTAATTCAGAATAGAAAAAGGTAGTATAAATAAAAATGGCACTTCAACAGTCTTTCCAACAAAAATTGCTCCAAAAGCTTTCACCACAACAAATTCAATTGATGAAATTGTTGCAGGTTCCTACAGCCCAGTTGGAAGAGAGAATAAAAGAAGAGTTAGAAGAAAATCCTGCTTTGGAACAAGTGGATGAAGGATTTGAAGATGAATTTGATATCAAAGATGAATTTAGTAATAGCGAGGACATAGATGCAGAACCTGATGGGAGTGAAGAGGAATATGATAACATTGATATTTCTGAATATGTTCATGAAAGTGATGATGAAGTTGGAGATTACAAATTACGAGACGACAATTATCCTGAATTAGACGATAATAGAGTTATTCCACATAAAGCGGAATCCAGTTTTAATGAGATCATGTTACAGCAACTGGGCTTATTAAAACTTAATGATGAGGAACAGATTATAGCAGAACAAATTATCGGCAGTCTTGATGACGATGGCTATTTGAGAAGAGATGTGAATGCTATGATTGATGACCTTGCATTCAGACAAAACATTGAAGCGAACCAGCAACAAATAAATAGCATCATTCAACAGATTCAGCAATTTGATCCTCCAGGAATTTGCGCAAGAAATCTTCAGGAGTGCTTATTACTTCAACTTAAAAGAAAAGCAGCCTCTTCAATTGATATTGATTTTGCCATCAAAGTGCTCGAAAAATATTTTGATGAATTTACCAAGAAGCATTACGATAAAATTCAAAAAGGATTAAATCTCACCGACGACCAACTTAAAGCTATTATTAATCAAATTGTCAAATTAAGTCCTAAGCCTGGAAGTCTTCTTGAATCTTCTACTTCCAATGAAAATTATATTACGCCCGATTTCTTTATTACTAATAATGCAGGAAAATTAGAATTGACCTTGAATAGCAAAAATGCTCCGGATTTGAGAGTCAGTGAAGGATACAGAGACATGTTGAGAGATTATGACAAAGGGAATCATAAAGACAAAAGACAAAAAGAGGCTGTAATTTTTATCAAACAAAAATTAGATGCAGCAAAATGGTTTATCGATGCTATCAAACAAAGACAAGAAACATTGTTGAATACCATGGAAGCTATCATGAAGTACCAACATGATTTTTTTCTTACGGGAGATGAAACCGATTTGCGTCCAATGATTTTAAAAGATGTAGCTGAAAAAATCGGATTGGATATTTCTACTATTAGTAGAGTAGCAAATAGTAAGTTTGTACAAACAGAGTTCGGCACCTATAGACTCAAGTTTTTCTTCAGTGAAAGTTTACAAACAGAATCCGGCGAAGAAGTAAGTACGAGAGAAGTTAAAAAGATATTGACTGATATTATTACAGCAGAAAGTAAAAAAAGACCACATAGTGATGAAAAATTAACCGAAATGCTTATTGAAAAAGGATATAATATTGCCAGAAGGACCGTTGCTAAATATAGAGAACAACTTAATATTCCAGTAGCCAGACTAAGAAAAAATTTATAAAAGCAGATACGCATAAATTATGATAACAGCATCAAATCAGGACATCAATAATTCAGAAATTTCAACGAAGCCATCTGTTATTTTACAATTTTTATCACAATTGTTTTCTTATTTATTTCATCCATTATTTATTCCACTTTATGTAGCATTTTTTTTAATTTATATTCATCCTTCTGCATTTGTTGGATTTTCTGATGCAGCAAAAAAAAGCACCTTAATTATTATTGTACTCAATCTGTTATTTTTTCCATTGATGAGTGTATTGTTATTAAAAGCTGTTGGTTTTATTGATTCTATTTTTTTGAAGACACAAAAAGACCGTATTATTCCATATATGGCTTGCGGGATATTTTTTTTCTGGGCCTACACTGTTTTTAAGGAGCAATCTCAATACCCATCTGTACTTGTTGTTTATATATTCGGACTTTTTCTTTCTTCATCAGCAGCTTTATTGGCAAATATTTATTTTAAAGTAAGTATGCATGCCATAGGGCTAGGTGGCTGGTTGGGTATTTTTTTATTATTGGCGTATAATGGGTCAATGTTAATGTCCTGGCCATTGTCTTTACTTTTATTGATAATAGGATTAGTTTGCGCATCGAGGCTTTTTCTTAAAAGTCATACTGCAATAGATATTTACGCGGGTTTATTTATTGGGATGCTAACTCAGATTATTGCTATAAAAGCAGTCGGATAAAATTAATGATCAATGTGATTTATTATTTAACTCATCTGATTCTGATACAAAATAGAATTGCCCCGACCAATATCGGGGCTTTTCTTTGTCCTGTAGAGTCAAAATCTTAAATAATTTTTTTTATAAATAAGTCTAATATCTATTTGATTAAATATATCATTGAAGTAAAACCAACTTTAAGGGGTAGATGCAAATACGTGATCATTCTCTGCAGATACTTTCATCAATTGATACACACTATAAGCGTAATTCTTAACATTTTATTGTGTACAGCTACTATTAATAGTTAGCAAAAGTCTTTTTTCGGAAAAGTAACCTCCCGCATTAAATTTTATTGAACTAGGGAGTGAATTCTATGGAACCCATATCTGTAGGATGTTCTACACAGTGGTAGTTGATTACACCTACAAAATATTTTTTGTAAATAAAATCATGAGCCGGAGCAATTGGCGTGGTCACTAATGTTAAGGAGTCAGTGGATATAATGGTATGGGTAGAATTCGAATTGTTCACAAAAGTTACAGAAGATCCATTGGCTATACGAAGTGAATTTGGAGAAAATCCATTATCAAGAATGAAAATATAATTTGTAGGAAGTGTTCCTGCTCCTCCATAAGCATTTGCATTTTCATTTTTACACGAAATAAAACTTACTGCGAACACGCATAAGACAAATGCAAAACGACGTATACTTCTATTCATACTTTGGGTAAATTGTTTGCCAAATTACTAAAAAAGTACAATAGTTACTCAACAAATATTTAGGGTATAAATATATTTCTTCACACTATATGTTCCCAATAATGCTATTCGTACATTTGCCCCATGCCCACTTATTTAGATGATTTGAATGAACCGCAACGCCAGGCGGTACTGCATAAAGACGGTCCCGTAATGATTATTGCTGGTGCTGGAAGCGGAAAAACAAAAGTAATAACAACAAGGATTGCACATTTAATGGCGAATGGTGTCGACCCTTTCAATATTCTTGCACTCACTTTTACAAATAAAGCTGCTGCTGAAATGAAGGAGCGTATTGAAAGGATTTTAGGAGGAAGTGAAGCCAGGAATTTATATATCGGAACTTTCCATAGTGTATTCGCCAGAATTTTAAGAACAGAGGCTCCCAAACTAGGCTATCCTGCTCATTTTACCATCTATGATACCGATGATGCAAAATCTGTTTTAAAAGCAGTGATCAAAGAACTTAATCTTGATGATAAACACTATAAACCCAGTACTGTATATAATCGTATTTCAATGGCGAAGAATGCATTAGTAGGGCCTGATGAATATGCAAATGATGGGTTGTTACAACAGGAAGATGCCCGATCCAATCGACCTGAAATTGGAGCTATTTATAAAGCATATGCCAGACGTTGTTTCAAAAATGGCGCAATGGATTTTGATGATTTACTTTTTAAAATGTATATCCTAATAAGTACATTTCCTGAGTCCTTGAGTAAATACCAGCATAAGTTTAAATACATCATGATTGATGAGTACCAGGATACCAACACCTCGCAATACGAAATTGTAAAATTATTGGGAGCCATGCATGAAAATGTTTGTGTTGTTGGTGATGATGCACAAAGTATTTATAGTTTCAGAGGGGCAACTATTGAAAATATTTTACAGTTTCAAAAAGATTATGATGAAATTAAAATAGTGAAGCTTGAACAAAATTACAGAAGTACTAAAACAATCATTCATGTTGCCAATGAAATTATCAGCAATAATAAAGGACAGATTGAAAAGAAATTATTTACAGAAAATACAGAAGGAGATAAGATAAAGCTCGTTCGCACCATGACCGACAATGATGAAGGGAAAATGGTTGCCGATGCAATACAGGAATTAAAACTACGTCACCATTTTTTCAATAAAGATTTCGCGATTTTATACAGAACAAATGCTCAAAGCAGAAGTTTCGAGGAATCGCTCCGAAGAATGGGTATTGTATATCGAATTTATGGTGGCATGAGCTTTTATCAAAGAAAAGAGGTAAAAGATTTTATTGCTTATTTAAGATTGGTCGTTAATCCGGGAGATGAAGAAGCGTTGAAAAGAGTGATCAATTATCCAATCAGAGGCATCGGAAAAACTACTGTAGATAAGGCCATTCTGCTGGCAAACAATAATAACGTTAGTGTATGGGAGATTTTTTCTAATGCAGCTTTACATGGGTTTAAAAGCGGCACTCTTGAAAGTATAGATGGCTTTGTAACCATGATACAAATGTTTCAAAGTGAACTCCCCAAAAAGAACGCATATGATCTTGCCGTAACAGTGGGTAAAAGTACCACCATTGTTAAAGAATTATTTAATGATAAAACTACCGAAGGTCTTGCCCGATACGAAAACGTTCAGGAATTATTAAATTCCATTAAAGAGTTTACCGAGACGCCAATGAATGAAGAAGACGGTGAGGTAGGAGATAAAAGTTTGGCGACCTATTTACAGCAAATTGCTTTATTAACTGATGCTGATGATAATAAAGAAAATGCAGATGCTGTAAAACTGATGACTATACACGCCGCTAAAGGATTAGAATTTCCTGTTGTGTTTCTGGGCGGACTGGAAGAAACTTTATTTCCCAGCGCCATGTCTATAAATACACGAGAAGAACTCGAGGAAGAAAGACGTTTGTTTTACGTGGCTATCACAAGGGCAAAAGTGAAATTGTACTTAAGTTATGCGAATGCCCGTTACCGTTTTGGTCAATTACAACAAAATGAACCGAGCAGATTTATTGAAGAAATTAATGAATCTTATTTAGATAAAAGTTATGCTGGAAGCACTGCAAGAAATAATAACTCTAGTGGCTGGGGACAATCATCAGCATTCGATCGCATGAGACGAGGCTTTGGTAATGCAGCAGAAAAGCAACCACCACCACCAAAGTCTGTAATTAATATTCCAGCGGCACGTCCACAAACCAAAGAACATGTACCATCGGAAAACTTTATTCCAAGTGATACCAGTCAATTACAAGTTGGAAATAAAGTTGAACATCAGAAATTTGGCTTCGGACAAGTCATGAAACTGGAAGGCGCTTCACATAATCCCATTGCAACGATTCTGTTTGATCTTAATGGTGAAAAGAAAATAATGCTCAATTACGCTAAGTTGAGTATTATCGAATCAGGCGGCTAGCAACTTAAAAAACAAATAGTCCTAACTTCCGAAATAAGAAAAACTTAAGTGGGTAAACGTGAAATCTATTCGTTTTTAAAATCCTATTCAGTATTATAGTTTATTTTTGCTTTCTAATAAATAGCATTATGATTAAAACAGGAAATACCGTTATCAGCATTTACACAGAAATGACTCCTAATCCGGAAACAATGAAATTTGTGGCAAACAAGTTGCTTTATCCGGGAAAAAGCATTGATTTTCCTGATCAGGCAAGTGCAAAGCCTTCTCCATTAGCACAGGAATTATTCAGCTTCCCTTTTATAAAAGCAGTTTTTATAGCAAGTAATTTTGTTACACTTACAAAAACTTCTGAGACTGAAGATTGGCAAGATATGATTCCTACGGTGAAGCAGTTTCTTAAAGACTATTTAGAGGAAGGTAAAATGGTGGTTAATGAAGAAGAGGTTGTTAAAATGAAATCAGAGAGTAGTAATGAAATAAGTGCAGATGATAATGATGTTGTAAAACGTATTAAAGAGTTGTTAGAAAATTATGTAAAACCTGCTGTTGAAATGGATGGAGGGGCTATCCAATTTAAAAGTTTTGAAGATGGAAAAGTAAATTTAATGTTACAGGGAAGCTGTAGCGGTTGCCCTTCTTCAATGATTACCTTGAAAGCAGGAATTGAAGGCATGATGAAAAGAATGATACCTGAAGTAAAAGAAGTGGTGGCTGAAGCTGAGTAGTATTGTCTTCGCGCCTTTGTGGCAAAAAATAGTGGTTGAATAGTGGTTGAATAGTGGTTGAAAGGTTGTTGAATGTTGTTGAAAAGTTGCTTAGTTAATTTTAATACTGCGTCTTTGCTCCATTGCGAGCTTTGCGTGAAACAAAAGTGGTTGAATGGTTGTTGAAAAGTGGTTGAATGTTGTTGAAAAGTTGCTTAGTTAATTTTTAATACTGCATCTTTGCTCCATTGCGAGCTTTGCGTGAAACAAAAGTGGTTGAATGGTTGTTGAATGCTGAATCAATCATCAATCTCTGCTAAATCTCATTTCCTCCTAACTTAATCCTTCATGACAGCAACCGAAATCTGGCAAAGCTTTACTCAAAATATAATCGAGACTCGCTGGCAGGAATGGGCAAGTACCGTTCTGCAAATTGCAAGTGTGTGGTATGCTAAGAAAAACAACATCCTGGTTTATCCAACAGGAATAATTGGAGTGTTACTTGCTTCTTATATCTACTATTTTATTTCCAACCCTCCATTATATGCCGATTCCCTTCTTAATATTTATTATTTCATCATGAGTATTTATGGCTGGTACAATTGGGTGCAGAAAAAAAACAGCACATTCACTTATCCCATCAGTTGGTGCAATAAAAAAGAATGGAATATCGGGCTGGTATTTTTTCTTGGATTCTGGGCACTTATTTATTTTATGTTGATAAAGCTTACCAACAGCAATACGCCCGTTTTGGATTCTTTGGTTTCTTCAACTGCAGTTGTATCTATGTGGTGGATGGCCAAACGAAAAATGGAAAATTGGATCGCATGGATAATTTCAAATATCGTGGCTATCCCACTTAATTTCTACAAAGGGTTTATGCTTTTTACATTTATGTACATCCTATTTTTACTACTTGCGGTATCTGGTTATCGGGAATGGAAACAAAAAATTAGTACTCCTTAATTTATGGAAAAACCTTCATCGTATTGTCAGGCAATCGCATTCATGAAAGGAGAAAATCAACTACTTCATAAAACCTATCATGATTTGTATTATGGCTTTCCTATTCAAGATGATAAAGAGTTATTTTGCCGTTTGATTTTGGAAATAAACCAAGCCGGATTAAGTTGGACTGCGATTCTTAAAAAACAACTATCATTCAGATCTGCGTATCACGATTTTGACATCAAAAAAGTAGCGAATTATAAAGAAAAAGATTTTCAGCGGTTATTAAATGATGCCGGTATTATTAGAAACAAGCTAAAAATAAATGCAGCGATAGAAAATGCCAAAACGATTTTAATTTTACAAAAGCAATTTGGTTCTTTTAAACAATGGATTGACAATAATCATCCTTTAACAAAAGACGAGTGGACGAAGCTTTTCAAAAAAACATTTCGGTTTGTAGGAGGAGAAATTGTAAATGAATTTTTAATGAGCACTGGGTACTTGCCAGGCGCACATGTAACGAATTGTCCTATTCATAAAAAAATACTACAAAAAAACCCTGCTTGGAAAATAAAATAAAAAAGATTGTTGTCATTGGCCCTGAATCTACAGGAAAAACCACTTTGTGTAAGCAACTGGCCAATCATTTTAATACACTTTTTGTAGAAGAATATGCAAGAGAATATTTGTTGACTAACGGAAAAGAGTACACTCATGAAGATTTGATAAAAATTGCAGCAGGTCAAATCAAAAAAGAAGAAGATGCTATAAATAATTTAATAAATACAAAAAGTACTTCTACCAATTCCAATCAACTACTATTTATTGATACGGATATGTATGTGATGAAAGTTTGGAGTGAGTTTGTTTTTAATAAATGTGACCTTTCGATATTAAATACCATAGTAACAAGAAAATATGATTTGTATTTATTGTGTGAACCTGACATACCATGGGTTAAGGATGATTTAAGAGAATATCCGGATGGTGAAATCCGAGCAACATTGTATGAGTATTATAAAGAATTGATGATAGAACAGCAAACGCCCTGGATAAATATTAACGGCAATTTTGAGGAACGAATAGCAACAGCAAAAAATACCATCCTGCAATTATTTCAATAAAGCATCAATATCAGGATCGCCTTGAAGATTATTCATTTGATTCATAATTCTGGGTGTCCTTAATAAAACATATCTGCATGCAGGCTTCACGGTCAACTTTTTGGGATTGGGCAAACAAGCTGCAATCATGGCTGCTTCTTTTCTCGTGAGGTTTTTCGCGTCTTTGTTGAAATAGACTCTGGCTGCAGCTTGCACACCAAAAATACCTTTTCCCATTTCCGCTACGTTTAAATAAGTTTCCAAAATTCTTTCTTTACTCCAAATTAATTCAATCATGAAAGTGAAATAAACTTCTAATCCTTTTCTAAAGAATCCACCATGCTGCCAAAGAAAAACATTCTTTGCCGTTTGTTGGCTTATTGTAGATGCGCCTCTGGTTTTGTTGGGATGTTTGTTATTGTACTTCATGGCTTTTTTTATCGCCTTGATATCAAATCCATCATGATCAGGAAATTGCTGGTCTTCAGAGGCCATTACTGCAAGTTTAATATTGGCACTCATTTCATCATAACTAATGTAATCTTGTTGAAGCCCATTTCCTTCAACAAGATTCATCATTTGTGTAATAGTGATTGGAGGATTTATCCATTTGCAAATGATGATGTATGCAAGCTGGCTAAAAAAAAGAATGAGCAAGATTTTCTTAACTATACTCCAGAAATTATTTTTTATTTTTTTACCCATTGTTTACTCTTCAAATGAATTTAAGTGTAATGTTCAGCTATCTCCGCTGATGAAAAATCGCACTTATTAATATAACTAATCCAAAAGCAGCATAGATGAATCCTGCTATTTTATTAATGATCGCTATGTTTTTTTCATTCAGCTTATTTCTTAATTTCCCTGCAAGTTTTATTTTCAGCATATCTGAAGTCACATTCACAAATATACAAATCGAAAAAATAACTACTCTTTCTTCAAATGTATTTGACAATGATTTTGTAGTGGCTGCAAACCAAAGTCCAATTACTCCAGGATTTAGCGTATTAATTAAAAAGCCGGTTAAGAACAATTTTGCATGAGTGGTGTTTGCGATTTTTATTCCAGAATTAATATTTTGGCTTGGATTATTTTTTTTAAAAAATAAATAAAAAGCACCTAGTAGGATTAGGAATACACCTCCGGCAATTCCGATTTCTTTTTTAAAAGCAATTACTTCACCGAGTAATCCACCAAAAAAATTTGCAGTAATGATCCATAATAAATCACTAAGCCAAACTCCGGAAATAAAATAAAATGCGCTCGCTAATCCATAGTTGAGTCGCAGTTTGATTATGGTAAAAATAACGGGACCAACAGAGAGAACAAGTGCTAATCCAAGCAAGAATCCAGATAGAATGGCGTCTGTCATTAAATGATTTGAATTGTACGGTTAATCTTTTTTTGATGCTGCTAAATAATTTTGCCATTCTTCAAGCATCTTTCCTTTTAATACTCTGGGGAATTTATGTTGTCCACCAACTTTTCCTTTGGCATTCATGAAGTTCATAAAAACATGTTCTACAAGCACTTCTACTTCAACTGCTTTTAAAGCATGGTTGCGTTCTACTTCATAATCATCATTCAGCAATTTCAATTTCTCATCGATAATAGTTGCAAGTTTAGTCGCATCAACTTCATCATTACAAGCAACATACCATTTATGTGCAAAGAAATTCCCATGAGGAATACCCGCAACCGTAAATTCTGGGATGATAATATTGAGTGCTTCACATGCCATTTCAATAGCTTTGTTCATATTGTCAACGCTAAGATGCTCACCAACTAAGCTTAGAAAATGTTTCGTTCTGCCTGTAATGATAATTTCATTTCTTTCTCTGTCAATCAACTTCACGGTATCTCCAATGGCGTAGCGCCATGTTCCTGCATTTGTACTGATTAGAATGGCATAATCCTTATTTTCCTCTATTTCGTGTATCATGTATACCTCAGGCTCTTCTATCATATTCCCATCGGTATCAAAATTATTGTCATCAAAGGGTACAAATTCAAAAAAGATATTATTGTTGAGTACCAATTGCATTCCTCTTGTATCTTGTCTACTTTGAAAAGCCAGAAATCCCTCACTTGCCAGATAGGTTTCAATATAAAGAATCGGTTTGCCTAATAACTTCTCGAATCCTTTTTTATAGGGCTCCATTGCCACACCACCATGTACATAAAATGATAAGTTAGGCCAGATGTCATGGATATTATTCAATTGATAACGCTCTATAATTTTTTCCAGACAAATCTGAAGCCATGCGGGGACTCCAACGATAAAGCCAATATCCCAGGTCGGCGCCATTTCTATGATCTCGTCAATTTTTTTCGTCCAGTCTTTTTCACGTGCAATTTTTTTGCCGGGCTTATAAAGACCGAGCCCCTGAAACCAAAACGGAATATTTTTTTGCTGAATGCCACTTAAATCACCAGCATAGTATGTAGCGCCTTTTTGCAATTGCGTACTTCCTCCCAACATTAGCCAGCCTTTCCCGATGGCATTTCTAGGCAGATTTTCATATCTGGTTAGACTCATTAACTGCTTGAAACTTGTTATGGTATTGCTTCTGATAAGTTCTTTTGTAACGGGGATAAACTTGCTGGTTGCATCACTGGTGCCGCTGCTTAATGCAAAAAACTTAATCACACCCGGCCAGCAGACATCAGGAGTGCCATCTACCGTTTTGTACCACCAGTCTTTGTAAATTTTATCGTAATTATAAGTAGGGACCAATTGTTGAAACTTCTTTCCCGGATGTTTGCTAAAAAGAATCTCATCAAACAGATATTTCTGACCAAATTGAGTAAATCGAGCTTTCTTCAGTAGTTTTTTTAACACCCTTACCTGTTGTCGCCGCGCATCTCTAACCGGAATGTTCAATGCCCGCGCAATGCTTTTTGGTAATTTGATGTCAAAAATGGCCATTTATTGGATAATTAAAAGTAAGCAAATATAAATTATTGATCGGCTAATCGGCATGTAACATGAGTTTGATTTATTATTTGTCCAATTGATTTTGATTATTCGAGGGTTTTATACCTGTTTAGTGAATTTTTTTAATGGGGTACTAAATAAATTTCGGCGAAAATAGTGGGTTACCTTATTGACGTATTCGCAATATTGCAAAATCAAAATCTTCCTTTAAACCCCAAAATCAACCTTTATTAGCCTCAATTTTTAATCCAACCCAATTACAACCAAATGTTTACTTAGGTGTATCGCTGGAATTCAAAAATTTGCTGTTAGAATATTATTAAAATTGGCTAGGTTTGTCGTCTTAAAACCAAAGCAAAAAATGAAAAAATTATTTTTATCAGTATTTCTGATAGCCAGTATGCTAACCACCAAAGCTGACGAAGGAATGTGGTTACCCATGTTACTTGGAAAACAAGTTTACGCTGACATGGTAAAAAGAGGATTAAAACTCAGCAAAGAACAATTGTATTCCATAAATAAAGCTTCCCTTAAAGATGCTATTATTATTTTTGGAAGGGGCTGTACTGGAGAAATTGTAAGCAATCAGGGACTGATTTTTACCAATCACCATTGTGGGTATGAAGCAATTGCATCTGCAAGTAGCGTTGAGAATAATTATTTAAGAGACGGATTTTACGCCTATAATAAAGACCAGGAGATTAAATCTGAACTCACGGTTCAGTTCTTGGAAAAAATCGTTGATGTTACTGCAGAAGTTGAAGCCGGATTAAAAGGTTTGGCTTGGGCTGACAGAGTGAAAAAAATACAAGAGGTTTATAAAGGCATTACAGATAAAGTAGTGGATAAGGAAAACGGACTTTCAGGAAGAATTTACAGCATGTTTAAAGACAATCAATACATTATGTATGTATTTAAAACATTCAAAGATGTACGTTTGGTTGGAACTCCACCCGAAAGCATAGGGAAATTTGGAGGAGATACGGATAATTGGGAGTGGCCAAGACATACAGGAGATTTTTCTATTTTCAGAGTCTACGCTTCAAAAGATGGCAAGCCAACAGAATACAATAAAGAGAATGTTCCATTAAAGCCAAAGCATTTTTTGCCTGTGAGCATAAAAGGAATCAAGGATGGTGATTACGCTATGATCTATGGTTATCCTGGAGGAACAAATCGCTATGAAACTAGTTATGGCATTAAATTGAAAAACGAAGTGGAGAATCCCGCATTGGTTGCTTTAAGAGACATGCGTTTGAAATATATGCATGAGCAAATGATTAAAGATCCTGCGGTGAAATTGAAATTAGCTTCTGATTATGCAGGTATTGCAAACTATTGGAAATTTTTTGATGGAGAAACTAAGCAGTTGATAAAGTTCAATACCTATGGTCAAAAGCAACAGTTTGAAAATGAATTTTCAAATTGGTCAAAAGGTAAAGCTGAGTTTGAAAATATTTTTACGGAATATGCAAAAAATTATGCAACCTGGACTCCTTACAGCAAGCACCGTCAATATTTGAGAGAGGGTATTTTGGGATCTGCCTTATCATCATTTGCCTCTTCATTAATGTCGCTTGAGCAAGTCCTCTTGAAATCAGGTGCTTCAGCAGAAGACATTAAAAAAGCAGTAGATGCTGCAGATGCGGCAAGAAAGAATTTTATTAAATCTGAAGATATGCCAAGCGATAAAAATATTTTAGCCGCAGTGGCAAAGTCTTTTTATTCAGATATAGAAAAGGACCAGCATCCAGCGGGAAGTTTTGATAAAATTGCCGCCTATGGCGATTTACAAGATGAAGCTACCTATAAAAAATGGGCAGCTGAGGTTTTTGCAAAAACTATGATTTTAGATAATGACAGATGGGCTGCATTTGTTGCTAATCCAACGGCAGCAAATTTACAAAGCGATATGGCATTTGATTTTGCTTCATCTTTTGTTAAAAATTACAACAATAAGTACGCGCCTTTGTATACAGCCTTTGTAAATCGAAATAATGAATTGGGAAGAAGTTATTTAAAAGGAATTATGGAAAGAAATCCAATTGCAGCTGCTAAAATGTATCCCGATGCTAACTTCAGCATGAGGGTTAGTTTTGGTAATGTAAAGAGTTACAAACCAAGAGATGCTATCTTCTGTGATTACATTACTACTGCAAAAGGAATTATGGAAAAATATGTGCCTGGTGATTACGAATTTGATTTGCCGGCAAAAGAAGTGGAATTATTCAAGAAGAAAGATTTTGGTCAATATATAGACAAAACTAGAAATGATTTGGTGATTGGATTTATCACAACCAATGATATAACGGGTGGGAATAGTGGTAGTCCAGTTATTGATGGTAATGGTAACTTAATAGGATTGGCATTTGATGGCAACTATGAAGCATTAAGTCATAAAATTGCTTTTGATAAGGATTTGAATCGTACAATTTGTGTGGATGTACGTTATGTATTATGGTGTATAGACAAATTGGGAGGAGCAAAGAATTTGATTGATGAAATCAAGCCGATTAAATAAAGAAGCTTTAAATAATTCCGGTTGCCTTAGGGCAGCTTGGACTATTTAATTACAATACTACTTGAAGACCTGCTCATTAATTTGAGGAGGTCTTTTTGTTAGACATAAGGAATAGTTGAGTGATTTAGCATTTTAAATCAGCAACACTTAACCCTTGCATTGTCAAGTAATTTTAAATAATTCTGACATCAAGAGTTGCGAAATAACTTATTTTTGCCAATCAAAATTCAACATTATGCAAAAAGGACCAGTTTCTCAATACATTCAACATCATTATCGTCATTTTAATGCAGCCGCTTTAATGGATGCTGCTAAAGGCTACGAACTTCATTTAATGGAAGGTGGTAAAATGATGGTAACTCTTGCTGGGGCGATGAGTACAGCTGAATTAGGACTAAGTTTTGCTGAAATGATTCGTCAGGATAAAGTAGCGATAATCAGTTGTACTGGAGCAAATTTAGAAGAAGATATCATGAACCTGGTAGCGCATTCACATTATAAAAGAGTTCCTAACTATCGTGATTTGAGTCCTCAGGATGAATGGGATTTGTTGGAGAATCATTACAATAGAGTAACAGATACTTGTATTCCAGAAGAAGAAGCATTCAGAAGATTACAAAAACATATTCATCAACTATGGAAAGATGCTGAAGATAAAGGGGAACGATACTTTCCTCATGAGTACATGTACAAAATGTTGTTGAGTGGAGTGTTGGAGCAGTACTATGAAATTGATCCTAAGAATAGTTGGATGTTGGCGGCTGCAGAAAAAAACATTCCAATTGTAGTACCGGGATGGGAGGATAGCACGATGGGAAATATTTTCGCCTCTTATGTAATTAAAAATGAAATGAAAGCTACCACGATGAAAAGTGGTATTGAATACATGGTTTGGCTGGCTGATTGGTATAAGAACAATTCTTCTGGAAAAGGAGTAGGATTCTTTCAAATAGGTGGTGGAATTGCAGGAGATTTTCCAATTTGTGTAGTACCAATGATGTACCAGGATTTAGAATGGCATGATGTTCCTTTTTGGAGTTATTTCTGTCAGATTAGCGATTCTACCACTTCTTATGGTTCTTATTCAGGTGCAGTTCCTAATGAAAAAATCACTTGGGGTAAATTAGATATTCATACACCTAAGTTTATTGTAGAAAGTGATGCTACTATTGTTGCGCCATTGATATTTGCCTGGGTACTAGGATGGTAATTTGGTTGAATGGTTGATTAGTTAAGCAAACTCAACTAATCAACCATTCAACTATCTATCTCGACCCTTTGGGCAACGGCTTATCTCTCTTCAGCATTTCATTTCTATTGGCCATTTCCCAAGCTGTATAAAAAATTAACTGTGCTCTTTTTTCAAATAAAGGCCAATTGATGCGTTCGATATCATCAGTTGGTTGGTGGTAGTCTGCTAACAACATACCATCATAAAAAAATAATACAGGAATTCCTTTTCTGGCAAAATTATAATGATCGCTTCTATAGTAGATTCTGTTCGGATCTTTAGGGTCGTCAAATTTGTAATCAAGAACTAATTTCGTTGTTTTTTTGTTTGCAGCTTCATTTATTAATGGCAATTCAGAACTTATTTTATCATGTCCAACTACATAAACATAATTCAAGGAATCTGCCGTTTTTCTTTCTGTATCAATTCTCCCAATCATATCTGTATTCAAATCAACAGACGTTTTTTCTAATGGAAATATTGGATTATCGGAATAGTATTCACTTCCCCATAATCCTTTTTCTTCCCCACTAACGGTCATGAATACTATTGTTCTTCTTGGTCCATTCCCTTCTTTTTTTGCCTTTGCAAAGGCGGTAGCCATTTGTAATACAGTCACCGTGCCACTTCCATCATCATCTGCCCCATTATAAATCACGCCATTTTGAATGCCTAAATGATCGTAATGTGCTGTAAGGAAAACATATTCATCTTTTTTGTCTGATCCCACTATTACACCTATAACATTTGATGCATTGATAACTTCAGCATATTTTTTATAACTGTATGCAATAGCGATATTTTTGTAAAGTGAAATACTGTTTAATAATTCTTTTCTTTTTACAACGGATAGTATTAGTTCAAAGTCCGCTCCAATTATCTTCATTGCGTATTCATGAGTGATATACACAAAGTTTATTCTGTTACTTTCGTCTATGGCTGTAGGATAGTAAAGACTTGTTTTCTTACTTCTTTTAATGGTTTGTGAATTAAAGTTAGGTTGATAAGGGTCAATGATTAAAGCGCCAACAGCTCCTTTCGATTTAGCTATTTCTAATTTTGTAATCAGCCCTGTTCCGCCATCAGACCATATTGAAGCGCTTCCGTCTGAGGAGATGAAATATTTGCCTTTTTTCTGAGGCTCTCCTTTAAAAAAAACTACTACCTTTCCTTTAACATCATGGTTTTCATAATCGCTATATAAGTCATCTTCAATTCCATATCCAACAAAAACAAGATCATTACTTCTAAACAAGGCGCTTTCATTAGTACTTACTGGCGAAATGAAATCAATTCCCCAAACAGCTTCTTCATTAGCTGCGGAAAAAGAGACCTGCTGAATCGAATCTTGCTTTATGGGAAAGAATTGCTGGTATCCATTAAGGGAAGGGACTTGTTGAAGTCCGATAGATTTAAAATGCTTTTCTATGTATGCTGCTGCTTTTCTTTGACCTGCTGTACCTGTTTCTCTTCCTTCCATTGAATCACTTGCAATAACTGAAAGGTGTTTTTTTAGTTCAGTAGCTGAAACAAGGGAAGCGTATGTAGCAGCAGGGTTGATTTGTGCTGCAACAATTGATTGTATAAAAATAAAAAGAGTAAAGGAAAGTATTCTTCTCATGATTTTAAAATTGCGTTTATATGTTATCGTTATCAGCAAGAAATTTTATCAATTCTATTTTGATGTCGACCACCTTCAAAGGAAGTTTCCATAAATACAGCGACTAATTCTTCGGCAACTGATTCACTTATAAATCTTGCAGGTAAACAAATAATATTCGCATTGTTGTGTTGTCTTGCCAAGACAGCAACTTCTTTTGTCCAACATAATGCAGCTCTTATTCCCTCATGTTTATTAGCAGTAATAGCTACTCCATTCGCGCTGCCACAAATTAAAATTCCAAAAGAAGCTTTTTGATTCTCTACTGCTGTTGCAACTGGATGTGCATAATCAGGGTAATCTACAGATGCGTCGCTATGTGTACCAAAGTCTTTGCAGATTAAGTTTTTACTGGCGAGGAATGATTTCAGTTGCTCTTTGTATTTAAAACCAGCGTGATCAGATCCAATCGCGATGGGCTTTGTTAAGTCAAGTGTATTCATGATAAAGTCAAAATTAAAAAGTGAAAAATTAAAAATATAGACTCAAACAACAAACAAATACAAATTTCCCAATCAACTAATCCACTATCTCCAATCTCCTAACTCCATTCTTTCTCTTTCTGTTCATTTTCTTTATCAACTCTTGCTGCAATGATGACGCTGATTTCATAAAGCAATAATAACGGAACTGCAACAATAATCTGACTTGTCCAATCTGGAGAAGGAGTTATAATGGCGGCTACAATCAAAATAATTACGAAGGCATACTTGCGATATTTTCTTAAGAATCCAGCAGTAATCAATCCAATTTTTGCCAATACGTAAGCTAAGATCGGTAGTTCAAAGGATAAACCACATCCTAAAATAATATCATTGAGTGTATCGATGTAATCATCTAAAGTAGGCATGTATTTGTAAGCGCCTTTTGTTCCCAGGGTGAAGTTGGCCAAGAAATTAAAAGTAAATGGTGCCAATAAAAAATAACCGAAAATTGCGCCTAGAAAGAAACAAAGGGAAACCCAAAAAATACTACCTCGAGAATATTTTAGTTCTTTTGGCGATAATGCCGGCTTAATAAATTTCCACAACTCCCAAAATAAATAGGGGAATGCAACAATTAATCCGCCAATCATCGCAATAGAAATTGCAGACATAAAAGGCCCGCTGATTGTATTTCCCTGTAATTGAATATTTACAGGAGGCATACAAAGCGCATCTCCTAATTTTAAATAATGACTGAGATTACAAAGCCCACTGTAAGTAATAAAATCTGATTCAGCAGGTGCGAAAATGATGTGATCAAATATCCAGTCTATTTTCATGAATAAAGCTATAGCAATCACCAACCACACTATTACGGACCTCGTAATATGCCATCTCAAAGCTTCCAAATGATCGATAAAACTCATTTCGGCCTTGTTATCAAGTCCGTCTCTTTTGAAAAATGATCTTCTGTTGTTTGCCTTTTCCAATGAAATATTTTATTGTTGTGTAGTCAATTTTTCTGCATTTTCTGCAAATTGTAAAGCGTCAATAAATTCTTGTACTTCACCATTCAAAACGGTATCGAGATTGTAAACGGTAAGACCAATCCTGTGATCGGTAACTCTTCCCTGCGGATAATTGTATGTGCGAATTTTTGCACTTCGGTCACCGGTACTCACCAGGCTTTTTCTTTTGTGTGAAATGGCTTCTTCCGCTTTTCGTACTTCCTCATCATATAGTTTAGTACGAAGCATGTCCATTGCTTTTTCTCTGTTGCCCAACTGGCTTCTTTCTGTTTGACAAACCACAACTATGCCCGTAGGCTTATGCGTTAGGAAAACTTTGGTTTCTACTTTATTTACATTTTGTCCTCCTGCACCACCACTTCTTGCAGTTTCCATTTTTACATCACTCTCTTTCAATTCGAAATCTACTTCTTCAGCTTCCGGCATTACGGCTACAGTTGCGGCACTTGTATGTACTCTTCCACTGGCTTCGGTATCGGGTACACGCTGCACACGATGAACACCGCTTTCGAATTTCAATGTCCCATATACATCATCTCCCACAACTTCTACCTGCACCTCTTTGTAGCCTCCAACAGTACCTTCACTTTCACTCAATACACTTGTTTTCCATCCTTTCTTTTCACAATATTTTAAATACATCCTGAGCAAATTACCTGCAAATAAAGAAGCTTCATCACCACCGGTACCAGCCCTGATTTCCAGAATGGCATTTTTTTCATCGTAAGGATCTTTGGGAATAAGCATATTGCGAATTTCCTTTTCAAATAACTCTTTCTTTTCTTCCATTGAGGGCAATTCAGATTTTGCCATTTCTCTCATCTCATCATCTTCGCCATTTAAAACCTCTTTATTAAAATCAATATCGTCAAGCAATTTCACATAAGCATTCCTTACATCAACAATTTTCCCCAGACTTCTGTATTCTTTACTCATTGCGCTGAATTTTTTATTGTCTCTTACAATCTCAGGATTCGTAAGCGCAACGCCCAGGTTATCAAATTTTGCCTTTATCGCATCAAGTTTATCTAACATATCGTAATTTTATAATCCTCAAGTGATAACTTATTTATTAAGCTCAACTTGTTATTCATTTCTTTGATGGAGAAAAAAATTGGATTCCTCCATCAAAGCGTGCAAATTTACATGATATCAACCAATCATTTTGTATAGAAAATTATCAGCACCTCAAATTTTTAATGGCTATGAGATTTTGCCAGCCGGAAACGTGCTTATTCTTGATCATAAAGGTGCCATAATCGACATTGTGAATAAAATTGATGCCGGTGATGATATTCAATGGCAGGAAGGCATTTTATCTCCAGGGTTTATTAATGCTCATTGTCATCTTGAGCTTTCTCACATGAAGGGCATTATTCCAAAACATACCGGTCTGGTTGATTTTGTAATGAAAATTGTTGACAGTAGAAAATCCAGCGAGTCAGCAATTTTTGAAGCCATTGAAAATGCAGAAGCAGAGATGAAAAAAAATGGCATTGTTGCAGTGGGTGATATCTGCAATACAAACCATACCATCACTCAAAAAAGTAAGAAAAATCTTTATTATCATAATTTTCTTGAGGCCAGTGGATTTCCAAAAAATGCCGCAACACCACGCTTTTCAATTATTGAAAACTTGTACCATCAATTTGCAGAAAAACTTGAACATCATTCTATCGTTCCACATGCGCCTTATTCCGTATCAACAGACTTGCTAGAAAAAATCACTCATTTTTATGGCAATGAAATTATCACAATGCATAACCAGGAAACGGAGGAAGAAAACGAATGGTTTAAAAATAAGTCCGGTGATTTTTTAAAATTATATAATCAACTAAATATCGACACATCCTCTTTTGATTCAAAAGGGGAGAGTAGTTTACGCCATTTTCTGCCTTATTTCAAAACAAAAAACCGACTTATTCTGGTTCATAATCTTTTTACAAATGAAGAGGATATAGCGGCAGCAAAAATTATTTTTAATCAGGAATCTTCAAATTTGTATTTCTGCTTGTGTCCTAACGCTAACGTGTATATCAGTAATAAACTTCCTGATATCAATTTGTTTGTTCGTAACCAATGTAATATTGTTTTAGGAACGGATAGTTTGGCTTCGAATGACCAACTCTCTATTCTTGAAGAAATCAACACTTTACAAAAAGCGTATCCTGATCTTTCCTTATCTGAAATGCTGAAATGGGCTACCAGTAATGGTGCTAAGGCATTGAAAATTGATGACAAGTATGGAAGTTTTGAAAAGGGGAAGACGCCAGGAGTTGTTTTAATTCAAAATGAAAGTGTTGTGAATTTGGAAGTTTAAAGTTTTTGTTTCACGCAAAGATCGCAAGGGAGCAAAGCGGCAAAGCCAAATCAACAAATCAACCTCTTCAACCCTTCAACCAACTTCAACAAATCAACCTCTCAACAAATCAACCAATCAACCAATCAACTTTTCAACAACACTCAACTCCTTCAACAACATTCACCCCCTTCAACAAAATTCACCCCCTCCTCACCCCAACACCTCCTGCAATATCTTCAAAGATTTCATTTGTCCAAAGTCGTTTAAATGCAAACTGTAATATGTTTGATAGCTCATCAACAGCGCTCTTCTTGTTTCTTTGTTTAATTTAATCTCACCGAGTTCATTGGGATGCATTGCCATTAAGAGTTCGTATGTTTTGTAAGCCAGCTCTCCTTGTATAAAATGCTGGTGAATGGGTTTTTCTGTTAAAAAAAAGCCTTCTGCCAAATCAAGATAAATTTCAACGGAAGTCATTTTTTTAGGATCTGGACTTTGAATTTTAAATCCAAAAAAATGGGGCAATTGCAGCGAAAAATAAAGTGAAAAATTGGAGGCGATATTCTTTTCTGCAACATCAAGATTTAGGAAGGCATCTTCACAAAAAGAAAATAGATCAGCATTGCTTTCTGGTTGTTTGATTGATTTTAAAAGTAATTCCAGCATGTAAGTAACAATGCTGTTTTTAACCACATCACTCAATAAATTTTGATAAACAGCAGCCCAGGAACATTCTTTGATCCGTTGCATATTTTTCATGTCATTGTGATACACTTCCAAATCCAGGATGGCTGAAGGTTGTAACATGATGCCCATCCCATTCTTTTTCTGCTGTTTCCTAACTCCGTTTATTAAATATGTTTGCATCCCAAACAATTCGGTAAAAATGGTAGCAACAATACTTGTTTCTCCATATTTAATTGTTCGAATAACAATGCCTTTAGTTTTGTGTATCATTTTTTCAGTACAAACTTCAATTTATATCTTGTCGTTTTTTATAAATAAACTTTCTTTGCAAGAATATTAAAACAAAATAATCACCAATATTATAACATTATGTGGCAAGGTTTGGCAAAATGGGTATTAAAAAACAGATTTATACTATTGTGTTTTTTATTGGCAACAACCATATTGATGGGATTCTATGCTGCTAAAGTCAAACTGAGCTATGAATTTGCCCGTGCTATTCCTACAGATAACCCTAAGTATCAAGATTATGTTTCTTTTAAAAAGCTATTTGGTGACGATGGCAATTTGATGGTTATTGGTGTTCAGACCAAGCATTTTTTTGAAAAAGAGCACTTTAGCCATTATCAACAATTCGGAAACGAGGTAAAGCATGTTCCACATGTGGAAGAAGTTTTAAGCGTACCGATGGCGGTAATTCTGGAGAAAGACAGTATTGTAGAAAAATTGCAGCCACAAAAAATATTTGCAGATCATTACGAACGTCAGGAAAGCCTTGACAGTGCAGCATCTCGGTTCTTTAATCTTCCTTTTTACAAGACCATGTTGTACAATGAGGATTCATCTACTTATTTAATGGCTGTTAAAATCAATAAAGCCATTTTAAATTCTCCGGCAAGAGTTAAAGTGGTTCAGGATATTATGAATATTGCCGCGCAGTATAAAAGTACAACCGGCATTGAAACACATTTGAGCGGCTTACCATTAATCAGAACTGTAGTAGCAGAGCGCATTCAGAAGGAAATGAAGTTGTTTCTTTTTGCATCACTTGGCTTGAGTTTATTGATTTTATTTTTATTTTTCCGCTCCATCAGCACCGCATTTATTTCACTGAGTGTAGTGTTGATTAGTGTAGTATGGACGGTTGCCGTGATTTATTTATGTGGGTATAAAATTACTTTATTAACTGCATTAATTCCTTCGCTAGTTGTGGTTATTGGCATTCCCAATTGTATCTATTTTATCAATAAATTTCATACTTCTTATCTAAATAGTGGGTTGACTTCATTATCCGAAAGAAAAAATAATGCGTTAGTGGATATGGTAAGTAAAATGGGAGTAGTAACGCTATTTTGCAATATTACTGCAGCCATTGGATTTGCTGTATTTGCACTAACAAAAAGCGCCGTATTAAAGGAGTTTGGCGTAGTTGCAGGAATTAGTATCATGCTGATCTTTTTTATCTCCTTTCTTTTTTTACCTATTGTATTGAGTTATGCAAAAGCACCGGGATCAACACAATTAAAATATTTAGACAATAAATGGGTCGGTTTATTTTTGGCAAAAGTGGAAGTCTGGGTTTTCGGTCACAAAAAATCAATAATGCTGTTGACCTGTTTGGTAATAATCATTTCCATATTGGGCGTATTAAGGTTAAAAACCATTACCTACATAGTAGATGATTTGCCCAAGACGGATAAAATCTATACCGATTTGAAATTTTTCGAACAGCATTTCAAAGGGATCATGCCGCTTGAAATCGTTATTGATACAAAGAAAAAACATGGGCTTTCAGGAATGAAGTCGCTATCAGTGTTTGAAAAGGTAGATTCTTTATCCAATTATATTGCCAGTAAAAAAGAAATGAATCGTCCACTTAGTGTTGCAGAGGGTTTGAAATTTGCTAAACAAGGATTTTATGATAATGATGCTACTCAATATTTGATGCCGAATTCTTTTGATGGCGCTTTTGTTGGTGAATATCTTAAGCCGGGGAAAGATGCTAAAGTAAAAAACAATTTCGCTAAAATGCTCAACGCTTTTATTGACAAAGACAGGCGTTACACTAGACTTAGCGTAAATATGGCGGATGTAGGCACAAAAGAATTACCTCTTTTATTAAATGACATTGAGCAAAAAGCGAATCGTTATTTTGATTCTAGTCATTATAAAGTCACCTTAACAGGTACAAGTATCACGTTTTTAGAAGGCAGCAAGTTTATTATCAATGGTTTAAAGGAAAGCATTTTTTGGGCTTTTTTACTTATTGCGATTTGTATGCTGTATTTGTTTCGCTCTTTTAGAATATTAATCTGTTCCTTAATTCCCAATTTAATCCCTTTATTGATTACAGCGGGTATAATGGGTTGGGTAGGGGTTCCGCTTAAACCCTCTACGGTATTGGTTTTTAGCGTAGCGCTTGGAATAGCAGTTGATATAACGATTCGCTTTCTAGTGAATTACAGACAAGTATTTCCTGAAGTAAATCATAATGTTGAAATCGCTATTAAATCTACGATTCAACAAACAGGGCTGAGTATTATTTATACATCATTGGTATTAACAGTTGGCTTTATTGTGTTCTGTGCAAGCAGCTTTGGCGGCACTTTTGCTTTAGGATGGTTAACATCAGTTACTTTATTGACGGCGACCCTTACTAATTTAATTGTTTTGCCAGTATTATTGACTTTGTTTAAGAAGTAATTTGATTTAATAATGGCTTTTTCATTGTTATTTCAGTATCATATACAAAAATTATTTATTGTAAAAAAAAAAATTATGCTATTGTTAAAAAAAAATTATGCTATTGTTAAATAGAAGTTATATTTGTGAACAAAAAATAATTAAGCACATGAGAAAAGTAGTATTAATTTTATTAGCCTCAATGTTTACGACACTTAGTCTTTTTGCACAAAAAAAGGTGAGTGGTATTGTAACTGATGCTAACGGTAAGCCATTGGCTAATGTTTCAGTTGTGGTAAAAGGCACTAATATAGGCGCTTCTACAAATGCTGATGGAGTATTTACTTTAACTGTTCCTGAAAATGCTAAAACATTACAGTTTTCTTCTGTAAGTATGGATGCAAAGGAAGTTGCTGTAAGTAGCGGAAATTTTAATGTAAAAATGCAACCTAAGGCTGAAGACCTTGGAGATGTTATTGTTACTGTTCCATACGGAACAGTTAAGAAAAAAGCTTTTACAGGAGCTGAAAATACTATTACTTCAGCATCTCTTCAAAAGCAACAAGTTACTTCTGTAACTAAAGCGCTTGAAGGACTTATACCAGGCCTTATCGCTACCAATGGTGGTGGACAGCCTGGAAGCAGTTCTAGCATAAGAATCAGAGGATTCGGTTCTGTAAATGCAAGCAGTTCACCATTATATGTTTTGAATGGTGTACCTTATGATGGATCTATCGAAGCTATTTCTAGTGATGATATTGAGTCAGTTACAGTCTTGAAAGATGCTGCTGCTGCTGCATTATACGGATCTCGTGCTGCTAATGGCGTTATTTTAATAAATACAAAAAAAGGTAAAAAAGGAAAAGCGGTTGTTACCTTAAGTGCTCGTCAGGGCATTATGACTCGTGGTATTCCTGAATACGATAGATTAGCTCCAAAAGAATATTACGAAACTTTTTGGGAAGCCTATCGTAATAGTTATATTACTCAAGGAGCAACTCCTGCAGATGCTGGAATTGCAGCTTCTGATCGTTTAACTGGTCCTAATGGATTAGTTTATAATGCATATAATGTTCCAGGCGGAAGTCTAGTTGATCCAGTTACTGGAAAATTAGATCCTAATGCAAAATTATTATGGAATGAATCATGGGAAGATGCTTTGTTCCGTCGCGCACATCGCTCCAACGTTGCATTAAGCATATCTGGTGCAAGTGACAATATGGATTATTTCTTTTCTGCAGGATATCTTGATGAAGAAGGAATTGTTAGAAATTCAGGGTTTAAGCGTTATAATTTCCGTTTGGATGTAAACTCTGCGACAACGAAATGGTTGAATACTGGAATTAATCTGGATGGATCTGTAACTAAACAAACTTCAGTTTTAAGTGGAGGTACTGCTACAAGTAATCCATTCTATTATTCAAGAGAAATGGGCCCTATTTATCCTGTTTATCAACATGATTTAGTTACCGGAGCTATTGTTACAGATGCTAGTGGTCAACCCATGTTAGATTTTGGTACACCTGATCAAATGGGTACAAGACCATATGCACCTAGATCAAATTTAAGAGGAACAATCGAATTGGATCAAAATTATAGTGATCTTTTGGGTGGTAATTTAAATACTTATGCAGAAATAAAATTTTTAAAAGATTTCTCTTTTAAAACTACTTTAGGTCTTAACTTATCAGATGTCTACTCTACAGATTATCAAAATAATCAATACGGAGATGCAGCACCTACTGTACCTGGTAATGGTGGTAGATCAACAAAATCTTTTTTTAGACAATTGTCTTTGACAGCTAATGAAGTATTGACTTGGACAAAACAATTGAGTCTTAATAATGTGAAATTATTATTAGGTCATGAAAACTATAAATTCAAAGGCAATTCTTTAAGTGCTGATAAATATGGTTTCCTTTATCCAGGACAAACTGAATTGGATAATGGTACTGCTTCTAATTCTCCTGCAAGTTCAAGCGAGGATAACCATAGAATAGAAAGTTATTTTGCTAACTTAAATTATGATTACGATCAAAAATATTTATTGTCAGCAAGTTTCCGCTCTGATGGATCTTCAAGATTCCGTGACGAAGTTCGTTGGGGTAATTTTTATTCAATAGGGTTAGGCTGGAGAATTACACAAGAGAAATTCATGAAGAATGTAAAATGGGTTAATGATTTAAAGTTAAGATTTAGTTATGGTGAACAAGGAAATGAAGATATTGGTGACTATTATCCATATAGATCGTATTACTATGCTACCGGAACAGGAAGTTATAGCCCTCCAACTACTGCGACAAATGCAAATTTACTATGGGAGAAAAATAAAGTTACTAATCTAGGTCTTGATTTCTCTTTATTTAAAAGAAGACTTTCTGGTACCATTGAGTTGTATAATAAAGTTTCTGACAACTTGTTGTTTGATGTTCCTCTTCCTGCTTCTACTGGGTATTCAAGTATTACCAAGAATGTTGGAACGATGAGAAATTTTGGTCTTGAAGTACAGTTAGGGTACAATGTTATTATGAAAAAGAAATTCAATTGGAGAGTTGACCTTAACTTAACTAGCTTTAAGAATGAGATTACTAAATTACCTCCAGGACAACCTACAGTATCAGGAATCGTTACCGGAACAAAAAAACTGTCTATTTATCATAGCATTTATGATTTTTGGTTGCCAGAATATGCTGGTGTAGACGCTTCAACTGGTGATGCATTATATTATAAAGATATTTTAGACGCATCAGGAAATATAACCGGTAAAAAAGTGACTAATGTTTATAATCAGGCTACTTATTATTACCATGGATCAGCTATTCCTAAAATATCTGGTGGTATTAGCAACTCTTTCAATTATAAAAGATTTGATTTGTCCGTATTGTTAACTTTCGCATATGGCTCATTATTCTATGACGGGAACTATGCATCACTCATGCATCGTGGTGCTGCAGGAACTGCTTGGAGTACTGATATTCTTCAAAGATGGCAAAATCCTGGAGATGTTACAGTCGTGCCTAGAGTAGAAAGTGAAACAGCTCAAGCTCAAGAAGGAGCATCTACTAGATTTCTGATGGACGGATCTTGGTTGAATGTAAAAAATGTTACTTTAAGTTATGCTGTTCCTCAAAGCAAGAAGAATTCTATTCTTGGAGGAATTACTGTTTTTGTAAATTGCGATAATGCAATTTTATTTACAGCTAAAAAAGGTATGGATCCACAACGTTCTTTCACTGGAACATCAGATGCTACCTATACACCATTCCGCACTGTTACGGCAGGGCTTACAGTTAATTTTAAATAATAAAATATAAAACACATAAACATGAAAAAGATATTTTTATTCAGCGCGGTTGTTTTATCTGCTCTTATTTTCTCTGCATGTAGCAAAGAATATTTAGAGACACGACCAAGTAATGCTGTTACTGAGCAAGAAATAAACAGTAAAATCTCTGCTATCTATGCAGCTATTGATGGTCAAAATAAAGAATTGTTTGCTTTCAGTACCAACGGAAGCGGCAGACATGATGAATATGGACAAAAAACTGTAGATCTTCAGTCTGATTTAATGGGTAATGATATGGTAATCCACACCCAAGGATATGGTTGGTATAATTCAGTCTATCAATACATAGAATGGGGTAGAAAAACTAGTGGTCGTACATGTGATAATACTTGGTTTTTTTACTTTGATTTGATCAAACAATCAAATAAAATACTTGCTGTTATTGATGGAGTAGTTGACGCTACCAACGATGACAAAGAAAATGTTAAAGGTCAGGTATTAGGAATTAGAGCTTATGCTTATTACAATCTTGTAAATCTTTGGCAACAAACTTACAAAGGTGGTGAGAACAAGCCAGGTGTACCATTATATGTAACTGACGTAACTGAAGGTAAAGGAAGAGGAACCGTTCAGGATGTATATAATCAGATTATAGCTGATCTTGGAGCAGCAGAAACATTATTGGACGGTAAACCACGTGCTTCAAAAAACAATATGAACGTAGATGTGGTAAGAGGTTTCCGTGCAAGAGTTGCATTAATTCAGGAAGACTGGTCGACTGCAGCTGCAAAAGCTCATCTTGCTGCTTTAGATTATCCGTTAATGGATGCAAGTTCTTATATTGCAATAAATGCATTTTCTTCTATTGATAATCCTGAATGGATGTGGGGTTCTTATATAGACGATGTAAATGCTACTATATATGCATCTTTCTTCTCTCATATGGATGTGAATGCTGGGGGATATGCAGCATTAGGTAGCCAGAAAAAAATTACTGCAGAACTTTATGATTTAATACCAGCTTCTGATGTAAGAAAGCAATGTTGGACAGCACCTGGAACAGGATCTGATCCAAATGTTGATTACAATCAAGTAAAACATCAACTTCCTGATCCTGCTAGCTGGGCTGGAGATTATCTTTACATGAGAGCTTCTGAAATGTACCTTATTGAAGCGGAAGCTTTAGCTCGTCAAGGTCTAGATGCTCAAGCAAGATCAGTTCTTGAGTCCATGCTTGTGACTTCAGGAAGAAATCCTAACTATTCAGCAAGTTCATTCAGCGGTCAAGATTTAATTAATGAGATATTAACTCAAAGAAGAATCGAATTGTGGGGAGAAGGATTTTCTTTGATAGATATCAAACGTTTGGGTCAAGGTTTAAATCGTGCAACAGGTGCAGGAAACCACGGCGCACCGAATTACAACCCAGCTGTGTATACCACATCTCCACTTGAGCCAAGATTTTTAATGAGAATTCCTCAAAGAGAACTAGATGCAAATTCTAGTATGACTGCAAACGACCAAAATCCATAATACAAATAATTTTTAAGCGCTAATAAATAATAGTATGAAAAAAAATATCAACCTCAAATTTATCTGGATTTTCGTTGCAGTTATTTCAACCTTAATGGCTTGTAAAAAAAATAATGTTGCAGTAGACCAGAGTATTACACCTCCTGCTTTTGCAAGATTCAACACGGCGGATTCCATTGGAACTTATTTTGTAAAGTCTACACAAGACCCATACAAATTACCAATTGCCATAACAACTGTTTCTAATCAAGATAGAACTGTTCAATTTACTTATGAATCACTTACTGCTGTAAATGGTGTTCAATTTGATGGACCAGCTTCAATAACAATTCCTGCCGGACAAGTTATTGATACACTTTCAATAACAGGATTATATGCAGGGTATAATGGCTCAAGAATTGATACTGTAAAAGTTTTAATTAGCAGTGATGATATTCCTGCAAGTTATTACAGAGGATATTTTTACATTATCATGCGTAAAGATTGTCCTGTAGTGTTAGCCGATTTGGAAGGAGATTATGCAAATACTACAGAAAATTCGCCATGGCTTGGAGCTTATACTTATACTGCTCCAACTACTGCAACCATAACTGCACTAACAGCTACAACTGCTACTTTAGTGGTTTCTAATGTATATGATTATGGCTGGCCTGATGTAACTTATACAATGGATTGGACTGATGCTTTAAATAAAAAAGTTAAGGTTGTTACACAATCCGGACTTGCTGATTTAGGTGGAGATGTAACTGATCTTAGACCTTTCAGTGGTAATGCGAACCTTGGTACATTTTCTAGTTGTGATGGTACAATTACTTTGAAAATGCAAGCACGTATTAATGGCGGAGCTTGGTATACAAGTCCATATATTGTTTATATGGTGAGATAAAGAAAGATTAGCGGAATTCACAATAAAAATAAATCGGGCCTGAATATTCAGGCCCGATTTATTTTTATATACTACTCGCCGTGCCTCTATCTATGAATTAATTATGATTATTTATTTATCTTCACTTAAAATTAATTATTTATGTTTTGTTCCAATTGTGGTGCTCAAATTGATAGTAAGGCTGTAATCTGTATCAAGTGTGGTGTTCCTACCAATAACGTTAGTCAGGAAACTTCTATGCTTGGCGCTACTCCAGAGGGTAGATATGATTGGTTAACTGTTTTGCTTTTGTGTTTCTTTTTAGGGGGATTAGGTGTACATAGTTTCTACACAAAGAAAACAGGCATAGGAGTTGCTCAACTTTTAACCTTAGGCGGCTGTGGAATATGGGCTTTAATAGATTTTATTATGATACTAACTGGAGGCTTTAGAGATGGTAACGGCAATCCGCTATATAAAAAATAATGCTGTAAGACTTTTCTTGGTTATCATTCTTATTGCTTTTTGGTTTGTTGATTATAAATCTAACGATAAATTTACTTTTTGTTTATTTAGAATGATTACGCATAAAAATTGCTTTGCATGTGGTACCATAAGAGGCATTTCTGCTATTTTGCATCTCGATTTTATTTCTGCTTACACTCTTAACAGGTTGAATATATTGTCACTTCCTATACTTGGTTTTGTGTATTTAAACTGCTTAAAAAATAACAGATTGTAACTCCAAGTATTCATTGTATAATTCAAAAGGTGCTCAAACACTTTTATAAACCCAGCCCCTTACCATGGTTCGTACCAGGTACGTACCAAAAGTAAAAGCAAACAATTCTTTTATATTAGGAGCACGGCCTGTATTTGCTCTGGAAGCAAATACCATTCATATCTCTATTTTCTAAGGTTCCTTCGTGGTCAACATTGTTGGTACTTGGTTCGTACCAAGGCGAAGGTAATTTTGCTTTTTCCGTATATTTTTTTGATTAAATAACTGGGAAAAGAAAATAGTTACAATTATGCTTTTGATATTCTATGATTATGAAAAGGGAATAGTCAACAAGATTACGGATTTAATTAAAAGCCTCCATTCGATTCTTACTTAAGCAATGCAAGTAGGACTGATCTTCATAGTTGTAAAGATTACAAATTACTTCCCACACGTAGACTAATGTAGATCTATTTATTTAAAAAAATGTTTACAGAATATAAAATAACGGATTATTACTCTTTTTATTTAGAAAGTAAAAGGCCATAACAAATTTTATGTTTTGTTATGGCCTTTTACTAAGTGAAGGAGTTCTTTTAATTACCCTTCAATACTTTCGCTGAATACTTTATACTATTGTCAGCAGATTGAATTCTGATAAAATAGATAGCATTTGCATTTTTCAATAAATCAATTTCAGTTACCAATGTTGTTAATTTTTGAATCAAAATCTTTTTACCAGACTCGTCATAAATACTTAATTGCACATTCCTTGAAAGAATATCGTCCATTTTAAATGCATTCAAGTTTACTTTAAATCTTCCATTTGTTGTTGGATTTGGAGATATAACAGAAATGGATGGAAGAGTTAAATGAAGTGTAATAGTAGAATCACAACCAACGGCATTTGTAGCAGTAAAGGTATACGTACCACTGTAATTATAGGTCGTTCCATTCCAAGTGTAGGAATACGAACTTGTATCAATCGTGATGGAGCTGGTTGTACTATTTCTAATGGTAAGAGCAAGGGAAACCATAGAGTCGCAACCTACAGCATTAGTGCCTATCCAAGTTTTCGTTCCCGATGTGCTGTAAGTACTTCCATGCCAACTATATTTTTCACAAATGGAAACAGGTGCCTCTGTTGATGAGGTTGCTTGTTTAATTGTCAGGTTTAATGTAACAACAGAATCGCAACCTACAGCATTAGTGCCTGTCCATGTTGGGGTATTGGTTGAAGAACTGTAAGTGTTTCCATGCCAGGAGTAGCTTCCGCATGCACTTACAATCTGTGTAGAGGAGGTTGGTTGTTTAATAATAAAATTTAAAGTAGCAGAACTGTCGCATCCTGCAGCATTAGTAAGTATTGCAGTTTGTGAGCCAGCGTTATTGAAAGTTAAACTATTCCAAACGAAAGGAAGTTCATTTGGACATTTACCCATGCTGGTTATACTACTTGTAGCTTTTTTGATTGTCAAATTTAAGGTTACAATAGAATCGCAACCTGCTGCATTATTGCCTGTCCAAGTTTTCGTTCCCGATGTGCTATAATTACTTCCATGCCAACTATAAGTTTCACAAATGGAAACAGGTGGTTCTGTTGATGATGTTGTTGCTTTAATGTTTAGATCTAAACTTACAACAGAGTCACAACCCACAGCGTTAGTGCCTATCCAAGTTTTCGTTCCTGATGTGGTGTAAGTAATTCCATGCCATGAATAGGAGCTACAAACAGATACCGGCGATTCGGTTGATGAGGAAGGCAATTTGATCGTTAAATTTAATGTAACTAGTGAATCACAACCTGCCGCATTCACTCCTGTCCATATTGGAGAATTGGTAGAAGTCGTGTATGTATTGCCATGCCATATGTAAAAGCTGCATGAGGATACAACTTGTGTAAATGAAGTCGGCTGTTTAATTATCAAATTTAATATAGCTGTTGAGTCACAACCGGCAGCGTTAGTTCCTGTCCAGGTCTTTGCACCACTTGTGGTGTAAGTAGTTCCATTCCATGAGTATGAAATACATGCAGATGCAGAGGCATTTGAAATCGTTGGTTGTTTAATCGTCAAATTTAATGTAGCTGTTGAGTCACAACCGGCAGCGTTAGTTCCTGTCCAGGTTTTAGTTCCACTTGTGGTGTATGTAATCCCATTCCATGAATAGGAACTACATGCAGCATTAGCGGCGGTA
>CAIKYB010000003.1 GCA_903831575.1 uncultured Bacteroidota bacterium
TAAACTCTCCCCTAGCCGAAGAAAGTAGTGTACATGGAGGTCTCAGTTTTCCCAAGTTAGCAGCTTGGATCGAAGGAAAGGTTTGGCGATCTGCAAATATCGTTTTGCCTGTTACACATGTTTTAGCTAACTATGTTGAGGCTTATGGTGTTCCGAAAAATCGAATTCACGTCATCCCAAATGGTATCAATTTATCTAAATTTTCAAAAAACATCTCAAAAGATCTGGCTAAATTTGAATTAGGTCTGCAAAATAAACTAATTCTCGGTTTTACTGGATTTGTTCGAGATTGGCATGGAATGGATAAAGTTTTATATTGGATGAAGAATAACAATCATTATAATGTTCATTTACTAATTGTTGGAGATGGACCTGCACGACTAGAATTGGAAAACTTAGCAAAATCATTAAAACTAGAGTCAAGAATATCATTTACAGGTGTAATACCTAGGGATAAAGTGCCTAATTACATTGCTTCATTTGATATTGCCTTGCAACCTTCTGTTGTTTCCTATGCATCGCCACTCAAATTATTCGAATATATGGCACTAGCTAAACCTATAATAGCTCCAGATATGCCAAACTTACGTGAAATACTTGAAAATGAAAAAAATGCACTACTATTCAATACTAGTCAACCTAGTTCTTTTGAATCTGCACTAAACAAACTATGTTCTGATCCAACCCTGCGTAATCAGATTGGGGATGGTGCGAGAGATACTATAGATAAATTACAATTAACTTGGACAGGAAATGCTATGAAAGTTGAAAATGTTGCTAAACAATTAATATTTACCAATTTACAGAAGTAATGAAAAGGCCCATTAAAGTTTTATTGTTTTCTACTTTATTTCCTAGTTCAGCACGACCAGTTCATGGAATATTTGTTGAAACTAGGTTACGGCATTTGATTGAAACTAACGAAATTGAAGTTCGTGTTGTTGCTCCAGTTCCATGGTTTCCTTCCACCTCTTCTTTTTTTGGGCGATGGGCACAAATTGCTAGAACACCCTCAAAAGATTTTTATCATAATTTTTTTGTCGAATATCCACGATATCCAATCATTCCAAAGTTTGGAATGAGTCTTGTCCCTTTTCTAATCGCTCTTTTTTGCCTACCGACTATAATTAAAATCTATAAAGAATACAAATTTGATTTGATTGATGCGCATTATTACTACCCTGATGGGGTTGCAGCAGCAATTATTTCAAAAATTTTCAGAAAACCATTAGTTATAACCGCCAGAGGTACAGATATTAACCTGATACCAAAATATATCATCCCTCGCATTCTTATTAAATGGGCTGCTAAGACTACCAATGCTTCTATAGCTGTATGCCAAGCACTAGCGAATCAACTCAAATTATTGGGTGTCAATCCAAAATCTATTTATGTTCTACAAAATGGGGTTGATCTTAACTTGTTTCATCCTATTAATAAAGCATTTGCTCGTGACAAATTAGGAATTAATAGTGGTCAATGGCTTCTATCAGTTGGTTGGTTGACTGAACGAAAAGGACACGATATTGCAATTAGGGCATTAGTTCAATTGACGGATTTCAAACTTATATTAATTGGTGAAGGGGAA
>CAIKYB010000004.1 GCA_903831575.1 uncultured Bacteroidota bacterium
GACTACATTTTAGAGTCTACTATAAAAGAAAGAGTAGCTTTCAAACATTCTATAAAGAGTGGAAGAGGAGTAATAGAATGCTCACCTCGTGATGAAAAAGCAGTAAGTGAAATTGAAGGATGCGCAAAAGAAATAGTTGCTATTATAAGACAACATTATAATATAAATAAATAGTGGTTATATAACGCTTAAATATGTATTGTATATAGATAGTAAAATTATGACACAACAAAAAAAATCTATACCTAATCCTAATAAAATATCTCATACAGAACAAAGTTTTATCAGTTTAGAAGATACTTCTGAAAATATATTAGAAGAAATAAATTCAAAAGATAAATATAAAGGTCGTATGATCTCTATGTCTGATTCATTTTATAAGCAATTAAATTCTTATTTAAAAATGCATCCAACAGAAGGAAACAGATCAAGTTTTATAGTCAGGGTAGTTGCGGAATATATAAATAAAAAGGTTTGATTAAGTTATATATCTACTACATAACAACTATATAATAGATATATAACCACTTAAACATGATCCAAGGAATTAAATTCTTTAATACTTACCTTCAAACTCAATATATAATCAGTTAAACATTCAGCAATATTTACCGCTGACATGACCGAAAACTTTAGCAGAGGTTTTATTATTTCTGCTCCTTGTTCTTGTTGAATGAGAGCAAGTAATGCTGAAGCATCAAGTACAGTATTATTCACAGGTCAACCTCTAAACGGCGCATAGCTATTAATTCATCAACAAGAGATATATGCTCACCAGTGGTGTCGACATAGTTTTTTACCTTTGCCTGTAGCTTGTGTAAGGCTTGATCAGGAGTGGTAATATAAATCATATCTTCCTGCATATGCAAGATAAGGTCATCACCTGCCGCTAGATGAAGGTTTTGGCGAAACGTTGCCGGAATGATCACTCTACCACCTTCACCTAATTTTGTACGTATAGCACTCATAGTCTTCTTGCTCCTGATATTCTTAGAGAATATTGAATTATATCATATTATGATACTTATGTCATAATTAATTATTTACACCTTTATCTTTCATAAATGTCAAATATTACTGTTTCAGTGTCTCTTTAAAACGAGGGTTTTAAAGAGCTATTTGCCACTAGTAAAAAATTGTAAAAAACATTGCCAAATTACCCGATTTTTATCTTAAAACTATCTCTTGAAATAAAACATCTTAAAATGTATAGTTTTTATGAGTTATAAGAAAAAATAGGGAAAATGTTAATAGGTTATGCCAGAGTTTCTACGCAAGAGCAAAACTTAGAATTACAAATAAATGCTCTACAAGAAGCTGGTTGCAAAAAAATTTTTATGGAGAAAGCTTCGGGTGCACAACGTGATCGTCCTGAACTAAAAGCTGCATTAGAATATATGCGTGCTAATGAGGATGATACTTTAGTGGTATGGAAACTTGATCGGTTAGCCAGGTCACTCCGTCAGCTAATTGACACAATTGAAGAACTAGAGAAACAAGGAATTGGATTTAAATCACTTACTGAAAGCATTGATACTACGAACTCAGGAGGAAGGTTAGTCTTTCATATATTTGGTGCGCTAGCTGAGTTTGAACGTGGTGTAATTAAAGAGAGAACCATGGCAGGACTTAAAGCTGCTAAAGATATGGGTAGAACAGGAGGAAGACCACTTTCATTGAAGAGTGATGATTTAATAGCAGCTAAGGCTTTGCTAAAAAATAAGAAAATTACAGTCAAAGAAGCGGCTAAGAGATTAAAAGTTGATCCTTCTACTCTCTATCGATACTTACCAGGAGGACGTAGTGCAATAAAAGAAGGGATCGACGGTTAAAATTGTTTAGATTTTAGAAAGATGCTATTTGGCAACATAGCGGCACGGACGTGATACAACTCTATAACTAAAAAGCTTTGATATTTTAGCTATTATTATATTACTGAACTAGACTTTGACAATTCACTGAACTCCACTTTGAGGAATGACACTAAACGGACGGAGAAATGGGGAGGGTGAAGGTGTATATCTAGGGTAAACTCTAATTAGGCAACAAAGAGTCTTTAGATTTTGCTTTTAAGTATTAGAAGTTCATCTACTGAAAAACCACTTTGAGGAATGACAACAGGATTTTCTAGAATTTTGCTCATGATGATTTTAATTTTTCAATTTGCTCAAGAGTCAAACCAGTGGCTCATTTTCTTGAAATGAAATTTTAACTTTTAAAATATTTTGTATAAATGTTTTCAATGTCCTCAATTGTACTAATAAATAATCCAAAAAACGGCATTTTTTTGAAGAAATTCCTTAACGGACTCAATTTTGGTGTTATAAGCAATTACTTTCATTTTAATTATCACATAACATGCGCCAACTGAAAAAAATAGAGATAATTGAACTATTAAAAAGGATATTA
>CAIKYB010000005.1 GCA_903831575.1 uncultured Bacteroidota bacterium
ATAATTACTTAAAAATTATTTTCTTTATCTAATATATAGAATGACTCCTTCCATTAGTTTTACTGACAGTTTATTTTGGGATAAAACAAAAGAATTTCTTACATGTGATGCCTCTAATTTTATTAATAGGTTAGAACAAAAAATGCCTACATTTGAAATTACAAAAAATGAAAATGAATTACAAAAGTTCTATGTTGATTTTGATTATAAATTAAATAAAGAAGAATATGATGAATCTATTATTGAAATAGTAGAACAAAAATGTAAAAAATATATTTATGAATCATTACAAAGTTTTTTAAAAATTGAGCCTAATATCGCTATGGCTACTTCTCATTCTAAAAATTATAATGAGACCCAATCTAAATATTCCGTTAGATTATTTGTATCAAATGTAAAAGCAACAAAAAGTTCTATTAAAAATTTTGTGATTACTTTGAATAATGCAGTAAAAAGCAAATATGATGGAAATGAAAATATATTTGATTATATTAATGAAACAGATAATTTGTTTGACATTTCTATTTATGATACAAATAGAAAAATGAGATGTATTAATACTAGTAAGCCAAATGAAAAAAGACCTCTTATTTTAAAAGAAGGAAAAATAGAACAAACAATTATTACTTCATGCTTTGATAATGAATTTGTTGAATTAAATTATAATACTGAAAAAGAGAAAAAATATGAACCTGAATATATTAGAAGAACTGAAAAATTAGATACTGATTATTGTTGTGAAAAACAAGATATACAATTTTATGTTAATCGTGATGCTGATGCTACTATAAGAGATCAAAGTTATTGTAATAAATGTGGTAAAGGTTGGGGTTGTGGTTATTGGGTAATTAAAAATCCAAAATTTATTTCAGAAGAACAACAAGAACAAAATAAAAAAGAAAAATCAAAAGAAAATAAACATATTGATTTATTATTTAAAATTGGAAATAAGGGACATAAAAGAAATGATTGGGTTTCTATTTGTGGCTGGTGCCATTCTAATTCAACAAAAGAAGAATTTCTTAAATTGGTAGATGATAATTGGAAAGATGATGCTATTAAAATGTGGGATACTATGAAATGTAAAAATGTACCTATTTATTGGATTGAAACTTTTGCCAAAAGAACAAATCTAACTGTTTATAAAGAATGGGTTGAAAAATGGAATATTTATTATATTAATGCTGATGACCTAGATGATTCTTTTAAAGTAGCAACCATTATTTCAAAAACTCTTAAAAATGAATTAATTCTTTGTAATGAAAAATGGTTTATGCTTACTGATAAACAATTATGGAAACAACAAAAAGAGCCCAGTTATTATATTATTAATGAATTAAGAAAATATATTGATGAAAGTAATAAAAAAATTGTGTTTCAAATTTCAACTGCAGAAGGGGCTTTAAAAGATAAATTAATTGAAAAATCAAAAGCATATTTGAAAAGTTATAAAACAATTTCATCTAGTGGATTTTTAAATGTTCTTACAAGGTTTTTAAAAACTTTGCTTACTGATAATACATTTGAAGAAAAACTAGATAATAATCCAAATAAATTGGCTTTTCAAAATGGAATTATGAATTTGGAAACAAAAGAATTTCGCCATGGAATTTATTCAGAAGATTATATTACTGATACTATACGTTATGATTATACTCCAGCAAATTTGGAAAAAAAACAATTTGTAAAAAATGTATTATTAAAAATTTTAAATAATAATAAAGAACATTTGGAATATTTTCTGTCTTTGATTGGTTTCAGTTTTATTGGTACTCCTCATCTAGCAAAATCATTATACTTTTGTGTTGATAAAACCAGTAAATCCGCAGGAGATAATGGTAAAACATTCTTCTTTGATATATTGAGCCATTTATTACCAAATTATGTTTATAAAACAGATAAATCATTTTTAGAAGATGGAAATAAGAAAATCCATAAACAACTAGTAAATATGAAAGGAAAGCGTTTAGTTTGGTTAGATGAATTTAATGAAAAAAAATCAAATGCGGAAATAATGAAACAAATTGGTGAAGGGTCTCAAGTAGAAAATGAAATATTATTTGGAACAAGTGAAATAATTGATATTATGTTTAAATTATGGACTCTAACAAATCATATTCCAAATATAGATGCAAAAGAAACTGCTGTTTATAATAGATATATACAAGTATCATATGGTTCTCATTTTGATAGAACTGGAAAAAGAAAAGAAGAAAATCCTGATAAATTAGAATTTATAGCAGATATTAATCTAGGAGATAAAATTAAAAATGAATATTATAATGAAGTATTTGAAATAATTATTGATTATGCAAATAAATTTTATAAAAATAAATTACCTTCTATACCATTACAATTTGAAAATGATACAAAGGAAACACAAATGAAAAATGATACTTTTGGTACATGGTTTAATGATAATTGTATTACAGATGAAAATGAAAGAACATCTTTAAAAGTAATAATGTCTATTTCAGGATTTAATGAAAAGCAAATAAAAGAAGGATTAAATAGAGTTGGTTTTAAATATGATAAGGATTTATCAAAAATGGGAAAAGATGAAACTGGTAAAAGTTATAAAGGAGGATTTATTGGTTTCAAAATAAAACCTGAAGATGTGGAAGAAGAAGAATAAATTAATTAATAATAAATTTGAATTTTTTATTAATAAAGAAAAATACTAATACTTAATTTTACTTAACTGACTTAACTTAACTTTTCCCTTTTTCCTCTTTTTCCCCTTTTTCCCCTTTTTTCAACC
>CAIKYB010000006.1 GCA_903831575.1 uncultured Bacteroidota bacterium
GCAGATATTTTCAAATTCAACAGCGTCAAAGATTCTGGCACAACAGCAACAACCCGCGACATCATCACCGATTTCAAACACAGCGAAAAAGACAAAATCGATCTTTCTGCCATCGATGCCAATACAAAACTGGCAGATGACCAAGCCTTTAAATTCATTGCAAGCCAAGCCTTCAGCAAAACTGATGCAACGGGACAATTACGTTTTGATGTAACGACGCACATCCTCTACGGCAGCACCAACGCCGACAACAAGCCAGAGTTTTCAATTCAACTCAATGGCGTGAGTAGCTTGGTCATCGGGGATTTTGTGTTGTGATAACGTGCATAAAGCAAATTCACATTTATAACTTTTTAGGTGCGATGATGGCGCATAGCCTTAATTATTCCGCTGTATATGCTTGGCAACCTTCAATAAATGAATTTGAATTTCCATGACAGTCATCAGGATTGGTTAGCCCCTTTTTCTTTGCCCATTTATATCCAGCATCATGCCCCGAACAATCTACGGTACATGAATATCCTTTAAAAGTTGAAATGTTAGCAGATAAGTTTTTATTATCTTTCGATAAAAAAAACAAAATAGCTAAAAAAATCCCGATAATCCATAGCCAAGAAAGTTTCATAGTTTTTCCTTTTTATTTTCCTAAATTATTTCGAGCGTTTTTCAGCAATCAAATACAAATTATTTAATCTCGCTATTTCATCAAGATGCTCTTTTCTATTTTTAGCTAAATCTTTAACTCTTTGTTTTTCGCTTTCGGCATCTATTAGCTGATAAATTTTCTCTTGAATCTCTGGATCGAAAACTTTGCAGTATTGAGTTACACAAAAATATCCGTCGTCATATTCATCGTCATGATCTCCATACCCGCACTTTTCTTCGTCGCAATAATTGTGCTTTGCATCTTCTTCCCTACCTGCCTGGGCGCGTTCTTCTACATATTGAATACTGCTTTTTTCAGCGTCAATTTCTTCTGAAATTTTATGTAATTGATTCTTCCAAAATTTTTTACTTTGAACGTATGCCATAGCCTTGTCTATTGGCTTTTCAATAACGCCGTCTTCTGAAATCGCTATATGATGGGGGGACGAAAAATACAAGAAGCCAAAAATAGCCGCAATAAAAAAAGCTGAAAAACCACACAAGACAGTTGTATCTTCACTCATTATTTTTAGTGTCCGTACTTTGCTCGACAAGCACTTTTTATTGCTGTGGCAATATCATTTGTTTTTACGCCTTTCATATTATGCAAAATACAATCTTCGTAAGTATGATCGCTGAATAGAAAAAATGTCCCAGCGATTATTACGACCGCGATTATTCCTAAAATAATTTTTTGCTTCATTCTCATAACCTCAAACACAAGGCGCAACAATCGTTTTAGCGAGTTCTATTTTACCGCTGCCAAAAACAGCATCTGGGTTATACCAAATTTCAACACGACTTTTCCCCGATGTTCCTTCATTAACTTCGGTAAAAAACAAAATTTGATCAATGTTGTGGTCGGCAAGATACGATACAAGTTTTGGGTTATATGGCATTTTTGAAACAATGGCGTAATTTTCACCTTTAAGCTGAACGACTTTTGTGTCGCCATAAGTGTAATCGCCATCATCGTTATAATTTCTAAACGCATTGCCAATACACTCACTTGAATCTTTTGATGATTTGCTTGTTAGCATAGATGTGTGATGCTTAGATGTTTTCATTTCATAAGTAGTATTTACAGCTGTTGCCCTTATATACACGGCTTTCTCATAAAAAACTAACTTGACGAAGCATGAAAACTAAAGAATTTGGTATGTCAGTAAATCTTTCAATAAGCGCCTGAAAATTATGAACTCCATTTTTTGAAATTCGTAACAAATTCATAGCAAAAGAACGTA
>CAIKYB010000007.1 GCA_903831575.1 uncultured Bacteroidota bacterium
CTGCTACTGAATTAACAAACAAGCTATCTGATGTATATCCAGATAAGTATGTTACATCAACTGCTGTATCAACACCTACAACAGGAGTAATTAAAGTATTTGCGCCTGACTTAAAGTACCAGTTGTATGATGTTGCGGTAGCTACTTTTTTAACTGCGTATCTAATCTTTGTTCCAGTTCCAACGAATGTACATACTACAGTAGTTGCTGTACCACCTGTCTCGTTTAATATTGCAGCAGGAGCAGTTGGTAAAACAGCTTTTATAGCTAATTTCTTTTCTAGGGCTGTTGAACAACTTGAACTTACTACCAAACGTAAAGTATCGCCTACTGTAGCAATAGTATATCCAGATAAGAATTTCAAAGTAATTGAGTTGGTGCCTTGACCAGAAAAAATTGTAGTATTTGCCGGGATTGTCCAAGCATAATTTGTAGCGCCAGCTAAAGCAGTAATTGAATAATTGATTGCTGTATCTTTTCCTACTAAAGTACATACGTTAGTTCCATAAGAAGTAGGCGCAGCTATTGTACCAGGTGTTCCTAATGTTACTTTTTTTATTGTCTTTGTAGCAGCAACAGAACTATTACCACAATCATTTTTACCAACAACAGAAATTGTCCCTGTCCAAGTGGCAGACAATGTTGATAAGAAATTAACGGTAACTGTTCTTGTACCTTGACCTGAAACGATAGTAACTCCAGTTGGTACACTCCAATAGTAAGATGAAGCATTTACAATTGCAGGAATGCTATAAGTTTGAGCATTTGAACATCCTGAAATATTAGAAACGCCTGTCATTGTTCCTGGGGCATTAACACCATCGCATGGTGCAATTAAACCAATAAATGCCGGATCAGTAAATGCAGCGTTTAGTGTACCTAATCCGCCAATTATTGGACGATAATCCGGAGTATAGTAATCATATGGAGTAACTAAAACACCTGTAGTAGTAGTTAAAGAGTCATTTTTAAATAATCCTGTACCACTTCCAAATAAAGAGTCTCTTATTGAATTTAATGTGCCTGGTTCTACTGCAAAAAGTGAACCTGCAATTAAATTGTTTTTAAACTTAGCAACTCCACTTTGTAGATTTGCGCGACATGGGGTACCATCAATAAATACACCATAAGGAGCATCCATTAATATGCTATTGAATACTTTTAAACCTGAGTTTCTGCGGATACGAGCACTTCTTCTAAATTTGAAAGATGTATTAGTAAGAAAAGATGAATCTTTTGTTCCTCTAAATCCAGAGATGTCAGTGATATTAGTGAATAATGCTTTGGTTTGAGGTAAATTAGTTGAACCTGCAGCATCATTATCTGACTCAAATCCTTCTGAGGTTGAACTTGCTGATTGATCTGAAATCAACGGATCTCTTACTCCTAATCCAAATTGAACTGAACCGGAGAAACCATTATCTGTATCAAAGTTATCATCCAAACATCTGTAAGCAACAAGGTGAGCACAATTTACTGAACCACCAAACCACTCAAATGCATCATCATTAATGAATGAACATTGAATGTAGTCAATAGTAGTACCACGTCCAACAGCACCCATAGTTAAACCATTGATTTCTTTATCTGTTGCGAAGATGTATCCGCCATACTCAATACGAACATATTTTAAAGTACCTGAGTTATCATCATTATTAGGAGTAGCCCCACCACCAAATTCAGTGCTGGTTGATGCAGCGATACCTTCGATATTGCTTACACCACCTACTCCATTATAAGATGCTCTTCCTAATAAAATCACACCCCCCCAATCTCCGATAGATCTGCTTGCAGTGTCTTTACTTGATGTAAATACAATAGCGCTATCTACTGTTCCTATGGCATTTAACTTTGCATTTTTAGTAACAACTAAAGATGAGTTGGAAACTGTAGCATCACCTCGGATTACAGTACCTGGCTTGATCGTTAAGGTTACACCTGATTCAACATAAACTAAACCAGAAATCAAATAAGTATTATTGGCTGTCCAAGTTGTGTTACTTGTTATTTTACCACTAACCGTAACCGTTGGTGCAGGATACACTGTATGTTTTGGATCCCAGTTTGTCCATCCATCAGTCCACATTATAGAAGGTGATGGAGCAAAAGCACCACGATAAGTTACTTCTTTAATAAAAGATGAAGAAGTAATTACGATTTTACGATTATTAAACGCTGCATCAGTAAAGTTAACATTAGATACAGCTAATGAACCTGAATCTGGGCGATAATCAGCAGTAAAATTTTGTAAAGTATCATAAGGATTACCTAATATTCCTGTTGTAGTTACAGACGAATCATTGCTGAACTTAGAAGCCGAAAATAAAGAATCTTTTACTGTTGCGTAACCAGTTGTTGTTGGATCAACAGCCTGAATATTACCTGCAACGATGTTGTTTTTAAAAACTGCTACGCCAGATTGTAAGTTTGCGCGACAAGCGGAGCCATCAATGAACACACCATAAGGAGCATCCATCAAAATGCTATTTAAAATTTTAATGCCTGAATTCCTACGAATACGTGCCCCTCTTCTAAACTTAAAAGATGTATTTGTAAGAAATGATGGATCTTTTGTTCCTAAAAAACCTGATATATCAGTCACGTTACTGAATACACAAGTGGTTTGAGGTGTATTAGTAGAACCATTTGCATCGTTATCAGATTCGAAACCTTCTGAAGTTGAACTTGCTGATTGATCAGAGATTAGTGGATCTCTAACGCCCAAACAAAATTGAACTGAACCAGAGAATCCGTTATCAGTATCAAAATTATCATCTAAACATTTATAAGCAACAAGGTGAGCACAGTTTACTGTACCTCCAAACCATTCAAAAGCATCATCATTGATATAAGAGCATTGTACATAATCAATAATTGTATTTCTACCAACGCCACCCATAGTTAATCCGTTGATTTCCTGATCTGTATTAAAAACATAACCACCATATTCGATACGGACATATTTTAAATTACCTGAGTTATCATTATCATCCGGAGAAGTTCCACCACCATATTCAGTATCACCTGAAATTGCTATCCCTTCAATGTTTCCAACGCCACCAACTTTATTAACTGTAGATTTTCCTAATATAATTACACCACCCCAATCGCCTTTTACTCTCGAACCCGTGTCTTTACTTGATGTAAAAACTATCGGATTGGAAGATGTTCCCACAGCATTAATTTTTGCACCTTTAGTAATTATTAAAGAAGAGTTAGCAACAGTAGCATCGCCACGGATGATAGTACCTGGCTGAATAGTTAATGTTGCTCCTTTTACGTACACTAACCCTGAAATTAAGTAAGTGTTACCACTTGTCCAGGTAGTGCTTGAAGTGATGTTACCAGTTATAGTAACTGTTGTTGCAGGATACTCAACATGTTGAGGGTCCCAGTTTGTCCAACCTTCTGTCCAAGGAGAAGCTGGTGCGGGAGCGAAAGCTCCTCTGTAATTAACCACCTGAAAGAATGGGCTTTGCGCGTTTGTTGTTATTACAACTAACAAGATTGCGATGAGTGATAAAAACTTTTTCATAATATTTACGCCGGTTTAATAATGGCAGTGCAAATATCAGAAGCTAATGTTACGAAAGTTTTTAGAAATTGTTAAGGTAAGTTTATGTATTTGTTAAGGTAATGTTACGTGTTCCCTCTGGGTGTCCGGAGACCCAAAATGCAGAAATCCTCACAATAACGCTTAATTTGATTTCTGACTACCCTAAACCGTGACATGATTGTTTCTTCATCCCCAGTTGCTTTTGCAGGATCTGGAAAATTGTAATGATATTTTATTGCCTTGCTTGGAAAAACAGGACATCTCTCCATGGCATGATCACAAACAGTGATGATATAATCAAATTCAACTTCTTTGTATTCATCGATATGATTTGAAGTATGATTACTGATATCAATCCCATCTTCCTTCATTATCATAATTGCTCTAGGGTTGAGGCCATGCGTTTCTATACCTGCACTATATATATTGGCTTCCCCATTAAAATAATGTTTTAGATAGCCATGAGCAATTTGACTTCTACAACTATTTCCAGTACAAAGCACCAAAATGTTTTTCATACGAATAGCCACAACAAATTTATAATTGTAAATCTTGGATCAAACCCAAATATGATGTTTAAAATTGTAATGCCGAGCGTGATTATGACTGGCTTTTATATTTTATAAAAAATACTTTCATCATGTTTAATCAGGGGCTCCGGACACCCCCTGGGGGGCTTAAAATTTATAGGTCAATGAAAATGTAATTACACGTCCAAAAGATGAAGAAGACCTTAACGCATCCGTTCCCTTATCATATTTTTTATTATTGTTGGTATCTTCAAAGAAAACAAGCTTCTGTGCAAGCAAATCCTTGATGTTTAACTTTAAATCAATACTCTTTTTAGGATAAGACTTGGTAATCTGAAAATCTATCTGAGTTCTACCATTTTCCCAAAGATTGGGTTCTATCAATTCTCCAGACTGCAACGCATCTCCATTACTTGCTAAAAATATACGCTGACCATATCTATTGAATGAAATTGTTGAAGAGAAATTTTTATCATCATCCTGATAAGTAACCCCAGCATTTATTACATAAGGTGATTGCCCTTGCATTACACGCCCTTCTTTATAATAATAGTTAGTAGTATCTGTTACCTGTAAATTCACTTTTGATTTTATTATTGTGTAATTACTGAAAACTGTTAACTTATTTAATAAAGATGAACTCGCTGATTTAATTACATTTCCAAGCAAGGCTCTTATTTCAAACTCAGCTCCAAGAATTGTTGCAGAAGGAGTGTTTCTGTACGACAATGTTTGAGGCTGGTTGGTAACTGATATTAACTCAATGGGATCTGTGAATTTTTTGTAAAACCCTGAAACAGATAGCAATTGTGCCTTACCAGGGAAGAACTCATATCTTAAATCATAATTTTCTATTAATGCCCTCCTTAAAGTTGTATCTCCAAAAACAGCGTATTTTATGGTGTAATCACGAAATAAAAATGGCGCCAACTCTCTGAATTCTGGCCTGTTCACTGTTTTTGAATAGGACAATCTTACATTTTGTTTTGTATTGATAGAATACACCAAATTCAATGATGGCAATACATCTGTTTTATCTGTATTTATTCTCACCGGTGTATTGCGATCATAATCTGCATTTAATTTCTGATTGAACTGTTCTACCCTTAAACCATAAATTAATCTTATTGATTTATAACGCTGATCTGCCATAGCATAATAAGCAAACAAATTTGTTTCTGCAACATATGCATCACGCATCTCTGTAATATCTTTCAATGCAAATCCCGTTCTGCCCTGACCAAGATTTCCAATATTATTGAAAATTTTATCGGGAGTCAAACGCAATAACATTCTATCAAAAGTATTTGAATTGTAATTGCAAAATGCCAATAGCCTTGGATTAAACATTCTGTTTCTTGTTTGATAGTACCCTCCAATTTTTAAGGTAGATTGAAAATCTTTGGAGAATTTAAATGCTCTAGAGATGTCTGCTTTTATGTTCTTTAATTGTTCTTTATTGGTAGAATAAAAAGTAAGTCCTGCCGTATTATCATTATCAACAGGATTAGTGTTAAATAATTTAGCTTCAGAAAAAGAAACGCCACCAATGCTATCATATACCATTCTTCTCAATGCAGGAATGTCTCTTACAATATCAGAATAAGAGGCAACCCAATTTAATTTTAGCTTTGTAACTGGAAGATAATGTTCACCAATTAACTGGGTAGAAAATATTTTATTGCTTGTGAAATTAAATACAGTTGACTTTGTGAATCTGTTGGCGTCAATGATAATATCATCCTGTCCATTTCTGAAAGTAATTTTGTCTTCAGAATTTACACTATAAATGTTTTTAAAACTTAAGCTATTGTTGTTATTCAGTTTAAGACTAAAATTAGCAATCAATCCTAACAAGGTTTGAGTGTTAAACACTTCTTCATTGTACACACGTTGAGCTTGATTCTCATACTCTGGAGCATAAAAAATTCTGACTCCTTCATTTCTCGTGAATGTTTTATTATATGATGCAGATAACAACATTCCGAAAAAATCTTTTTCATGTCTCTGATAATTTCTACCAATGATGTATTGAAGAGTAGTATTAGGCAGAGTGTTTTTTTCTAATACCCCCCAATTCTTAGGCGCAAAGCCTCTTGAAATCGAAATTCTATCATTTAAACTCATCGCCTTCATAGTGTTCATATCAGGAAAAGTAGATGACAGTCTTCTTGTATTGTCTAGTCCTAAAAAATCCCACTGTCCGTTTTCATAATATTTTCTAGGATGTGCAGTTGCTAAACTATTATATCCCATTCCAATGGTGAACGATTGGAAATTTTCTGATGGAATTCCTTTCGTATTGATTACAATTTGACCCCCAGCAAACTCTCCAGGCATATCGGGTGTAGCCGTTTTGTAAATAATCAAATTATCTAGCATATTAGAAGGAAAGATGTCAAAAGCGAAGGCCTTCCTGTCGCTTTCCGAACTAGGCAATGGTGCTCCATTGATATAAGCTGCATTGTATCTGTCATTAAGACCACGAATAACAGCAAACTTATCTTCTTGCAAACTTGCGCCACTTACTCTTTTTAAAATATCTCCGGTGTTTTTATCGGGTGTTCTCTTTATAGTTTCTGCTGAAATTCCATCACTTACACTCGCACTATTTTTTTGAGCAATCAATAATGAGCTTACCGTTTCTTTCGGTTTATTAGAACTAGAAGAACTTTTTACGACTACCGAACTCATATCACTAGCTCTATCCATAACAATATCCTGATTAATCACTTCATCATCTTTTAATGAAATTCCCGAGATTGATTTCTTTGAATAAGAAACATAAGTACATGACAAAGTGTAAACACCTTTTTCTAACCCCGAAATTGAATAATACCCATTTTGATCCGACTGAGCAGCTTTTTTCTTGCCATCTAATGATATTGTAGCTCCAATAAGGGGTTCGCCTGTTTTACTACTCAAAATTTTTCCAGTTATTTTAGCTTTTTGAGCAAAGGAAATACACAATAAAAAAAAGAAGAAAACAATGGATAGTGCTATCTTTTTATTCATAAAAAAACTTTGTGCAAAGCAAGATAGATTTAGCTATTATAGAGATTTTTCAATGTTAAGTATAAATTACCTTAATGTTAAGAAATTGTAAACTTTATTTTTGGGGAATCATTGAAACATGTTTTATGGCTTAACATTAAAATAATGTATAAAAAACACTGTATTAATATTGTATACTTTTCTTTGAGTAAAATTATTTGTATGAAAAGTAAAATAACACACGCTGGCATTTTATTTCAAAATTTTATAATTAATTCTACGATCTCTTTTATCAACGTTGTTTTTTCAAGCAGCATAAAATAATCTTTATTCTTTTATGCCATCTAAAATCCCAAAAAGAAAAGTTGAAATTTTAGTTATTTCCGATATTCATTTGGGCACATACGGTTGTCATGCGAAAGAGTTGCTTTTTTATTTAAAGTCAATTAAACCTAAAGTGATCGTTCTAAATGGCGACATTATAGACATTTGGCAGTTTAATAAAAAATATTGGCCTAAATCTCACATGAAAATTATTAGGTATTTCTTAAACTTAATAAGCAAAGGAGTAAAAGTATATTACATCACAGGTAACCATGATGAAACCTTAAGAAGGTTTGCTGGATTAAAACTTGGAAGTCTTAGATTGCTAAATAAATTGGTTCTTGATTTAGACAATGGCAAAAAAGCATGGTTTTTTCATGGAGATGTTTTTGATGTCACTATGAAACATAGTAAATGGCTTGCAAAGTTAGGCGCATACGGCTATGATACATTGATACTCATCAACAAATTTGCAAATTTTATTTCTGAAAATGTTTTCCAAAAAGGGAAATTATCTCTCTCCAAAAAAATCAAAAACAGTGTGAAAAGTGCTGTAAAATTTATTAACGATTTTGAAAGTGTTGCTGCAGAAATTGGGATTAACAATAAATACGATTATGTAGTATGCGGCCATATTCATCAACCAGAGATTAGAGAAATAATAAATTCAAAAGGTTCAATCCTGTATTTAAACAGTGGTGATTGGATAGAAAATTTAACTTCCTTGGAATATAATCAAGGTAAATGGTCTGTTTATCATTTTGATCACAACGATTTCATTAGAGATCAAGAAATAGATAACGACAAAGAGGAACCTAACAATGATATCCTTTTTAATTCTTTATTAAATGAGTTCAACATATTAAATTAAAAAAGATGAAAATACTGTATGCAATACAAGGCACCGGAAATGGTCATGTGAGCAGGGCTCTGGAAATCATTCCGATTTTAATGAAAAAAGGATCGGTTGATATATTAATCAGTGGTATTCAATCAGATGTTGATTTACCATTTCCTGTAAAATATAAATTCAAGGGGCTTAGTTTTATTTTTGGTAAAAAGGGAGGAATTGATTTAATAAGCACTTATAAAAAAAGTAGCATTGTCAATCTTTATGCAGAGATAAAATCACTTCCCGTAGAAGAATACGATTTAGTAATCAGTGACTTTGAACCTGTCAGTTCATGGGCATGCAGAATGAATAATAAACTTTGCATTGGCTTGAGTCACCAGTCTGCTGTAATCAATAAAAATGCCCCCAAACCCAAGATAAAAGACCCTCTAGGGAATGCAGTTTTGAAATATTATGCCCCCGTAGATTTTTCATATGGCTTTCATTTTGAAAAATATGATACCAACATATTTACTCCAGTAATCAGAGATCAAATCAGAACTTCAAATCCTAAAAATGCAGGGCATTACACTGTTTATCTTCCTGCATACGGAGATGAAAAAATATTAAAGATTTTAAGCAAAATAAAAAATGTAAACTGGCAAGTTTTTTCAAAGCACAACAAAAAAACAATTATACAAGATAATATTAAGATACAACCAATTAGCAACGAAGGATTTGTAAAGAGTATGATTAACGCTATAGGTGTGCTTTGTGGTGCCGGATTTGAAACTCCTGCAGAGGCACTGTATTTAAAAAAGAAATTGTTGGTCATTCCTATGAAAGGCCAATACGAACAGCAATGCAATGCAGCTGCCCTAAAGAAAATGGACGTGCCTGTTATAAAATCTTTAAAGAAAAAACATCTGCCAAAAATCGAAAATTGGATAAATAATGAACAAGCTATTTCAGTTGAATTTAAAGATCAAACTGAGGAAATAATCGATAAAATTTTAACTACCTATTCAACAAAAAAAATCAGAAGAAAAAATACCCTGGGACATCATATTGATTCTCTAAAAAAATTAAAAGAAAATAGTTTTGAAAAAATCATTTCAAAGCTATCCCTGTAAACATAAAATGAATAGAAAAGATTTTGGCGACGACTTTTTTTGGGGTGTATCAACAGCAGCATACCAAATAGAAGGTTCAATAACTGCAGATGGAAAAGGGCCTTCCATTTGGGATGTGTTTTCCAAAAAGAAAAACAAAATATTCAACAATCAAAATGGCGATATCGCTTGTGATTTCTACAATAAATTTACACAAGACCTTTATTTAATTTATGAACTAAAAATTCCCAATTTTAGATTCTCCATTTCATGGTCTAGAATTTTCCCTAATGGTACAGGACAAATAAATCAACAAGGAATTGATTTCTACAATCGAGTGATTGATTTGTGCTTGGAATTAAACATTGAACCATGGATTACCCTCTATCATTGGGATTTGCCAGAAAAACTTCAAGAAAAAGGTGGATGGACAAATAGAGATATTATCAATTGGTTTTCTGAATTTGTTACTTGCTGTGTAAAACATTTTGGAGATCGTGTTTCTAAATGGATTGTCTTGAATGAACCCATGGTATTTACAGGAGCTGGTTATTTTTTAGGCGTTCACGCACCGGGTCTAAGGGGATTAAATAATTTTATAGCATCTGTTCACCATGCTGCCATGTGCCAGGCTGCAGGAGGACGAATCATTCGTTCCTTACATCCAAATCCTTATATTGGAACTACATTTTCACATTCTTATCTTGAACCTTATAACACCGATAATGTAAAAGATCATCATGCAACAAAAAAAGTTGATGCACTTTTAAACAGACTTTTTATAGAACCTTTATTAGGACTAGGTTATCCATTAGCTGATTTATCCATTCTAAATAGAATTGAAAAGTTCATTAAACCTAATGACATGGAACTTATTAGCTTTAAAATGGATTTTATTGGTTTACAAGTATACACCAGAGAGCTCATCAAATATGTTCCATTTCAACCTTTCTTACAGGCAAATATTGTAAAAGCTAGTCAGAGATTTGTTCATCATACCATTATGGATTGGGAAGTTCATCCAGACTGTATTTATAAAGCAGTTAAAAAAATAGAGCAGTACGAAAATGTAAAAGAAATTATCATAACCGAGAATGGAGCTGCTTTTGATGACGACTTAAAAGATAAAAGAATTTTTGATTTACTCAGAAAAGATTACCTACAAAATCATCTGAATAAACTATTAAAAGCAAAAAAAGAAGGATCCAACATAAAAGGTTATTTTGTATGGACACTGGTAGATAATTTTGAATGGGCTGAAGGATATAAACCAAAATTTGGCCTTGTACATTTAGACCATCAAACACAAAAAAGAACAATAAAAGAATCTGGCTTTTGGTACAGAGATTTTCTTTCATAAATATCAAATTCATATCTCTTTGTTTTTTACATTTGCATTCATGCAAATATTAGACGGCAAAATTGTATCGCAGAGCGTCAAAGATGATTTAAAGTCAAAAGTTGATTTGCTAAAACAGCAAGGTAAACGACTTCCTTTTTTAGCTGCGGTAATTGTGGGCAACAATGGAGCCAGCGAAACTTATGTTGCCAGCAAAACTAAAAACTGCGACGATATCGGTTTTTTAAGTACTACTTTACGTTTTGAAGAAACGATACCTGAAGATGAACTCATCCGTGTTGTTGAAGAATTAAATAGCGACAATAAGATTGATGGTATATTAGTTCAATTGCCTTTACCCCAACATATCAACAACGAAAGCATCATCAACACAATCAATCCCTCAAAAGATGTGGATGGATTTCATCCGATGAGCACAGGAAAGTTGATTCAGGGCTCTCCTACTTTTATACCGGCTACTCCATATGGTGTGATGCTAATGTTGGCTCATTACAATATTGAAACCAATGGCAAGCATGCCGTTGTAATTGGAAGAAGCAATATTGTAGGAAGACCCATGAGTATATTACTGAGTCAGCAAATTCCGAATGGAAACTGCACGGTTACTCTTTGTCACAGTCATACTAAAAATCTAAAAGAAATTTGTTTTCAGGCAGATATAATTATTGCAGCATTAGGGAAGCCAGGTTTTTTAACTGCAGATATGGTTAAAGAAAATTCAGTTATAATTGATGTTGGCATCAGCAGAGTAGCAGATGAAAGTAAAAAATCAGGATTTACTATTAAAGGAGATGTTGATTTTGAAAATGTGGCTTCTAAATCATCTTACATCACACCTGTGCCTGGAGGCGTAGGATTGATGACTATTGCAGCTTTATTGAAAAATACATTTAATGCATACGAAATGAGAGAGGCGAATAGTAAATAAACAACTTTATTTTTTTAATTTTAAATACCACATCTAGAAGAAAACAAATGAATCTATCTACCACATTATCCGGATTTGAATTACAAAACTGTTTAATGAACGCTTCAGGTGTGCATTGTACTAATCTTGATGAACTTGATGGTTTATTAAATGAAGGCGTTGGCGCAATAGTTACTAAAAGTTGTACGCTCGAATACAGAGAAGGAAACCCCAAACCTAGATATGCCACTATTCCTTATGGCAGTATAAATTCTATGGGATTGCCCAATAACGGAATCAAATATTACCTCGACTTTATTGAGAAAAATCAAGCAATAACTGATAAACTCATTATGCTCTCAGTTGCCGGGCTAACAAAAAATGAAAATATTGAATTACTTAAAATTGCAAATGAATCCGATTCTCTAAAAATTATTGAACTCAATTTGTCTTGTCCTAATATTCCAGGTAAACCTCAAACGGGTTATGATTTTGATGCTACCGAATCCTTATTAAATCAAGCTTTTACTATTTGCAAAAAGCCTATCGCCGTAAAATTACCGCCCTATTTCGATATGGCACATTTTGAAGCGATGGCTGATGTATTGAATAAATTTCCAGTGGCTTATGTTTGTTGTGTAAATAGCATTGGCAATGGAATGTGGATAGATACTGCTACAGAATCAACTGTTATCAAACCCAAGAATGGATTCGGTGGAATTGGTGGATTGTATATCAAGCCAACCGCACTTGCCAATGTAAGAATGTTTTATAAACTTCTCCCTAACATTGATGTTGTTGGATGTGGTGGCGTCCAAACCGGACAAGATGCTTTTGAGCATATTCTCTGCGGAGCAAGTATGGTTCAAATCGGCACTACATTGTGGGAAGAAGGAAAAACATGCTTTGAAAGAATTAGTAATGAACTTGCTGAAATCATGAAAGTTAAAGGATACAATAGCATCAATGATTTCAAAGGAAAACTTAATGAAATTTAAACCGAAGAAAAATAATTATGAACAACACTTCCTCTTTTTTAAAATCACTGGTAGATATTGAATGTGTAAAGTTTGGCGACTTCACTTTAAAAAGCGGGAAAAAATCTCCCATCTATATTGATTTAAGAAACATTATTTCTTATCCAAAAATACTTGCTGAGTTATCTGTATTTTTTGAAAAGCATATCAGCAAAGAGATTCAGCGAATCTGTGGAGTACCTTATGCTGCACTTCCGATGGCTACAGCCGTATCAATGAATACAAATCTTCCGATGTTGATTAAAAGAAAGGAAGCAAAAAATTATGGGACTAAAAAAATTGTAGAGGGCGAATTCAAAAAAGGTGATAAAGTATTGTTGATTGAAGATGTGATTACAAGCGGAGAAAGCTTATTAGAAACCATAAACGAACTGGAAAGCGAAGGATTAGTGATTGCGCAAATATTGGTAGTACTTGACCGAGAACAAGGGGGAAGCGACAGGTTAAAAGCAAAAGGATATCAAGTACAATCTTTATTTACGATTTCTTCCTTAATTAAAATTCTGTTTGATGAAGGAAAAATTGAAGAAAAACTATATCAGGATGTTTTGAACTTTATCCATGATTCGCAAATCACAACTGAATTTGTAAAACCCAAAAAGAAGCTCTCTAAAATTCACCCCAACAAAATCGGGCAGCAACTTTTAGATATTGCGCATATTAAAAAAAGTAACTTAATTGCCTCTGTTGACCTAACTACGTGTAACGAGGTATTAGATTTCCTTTCAAAAGTTGGAAATGGAATTTGTGCGGTTAAACTACATGTGGATATCATTACGGATTTCTCTCCCGAATTTATTACTGAACTGAAATCTATTGCTCAACAGCATAACTTCTTAATCATCGAGGACCGCAAATTTGCTGATATTGGGAGCACTCAACTCCTTCAGCTGAGTAAAGGCATATACGCCATTGCCTCATGGGCTGATATGGTTACCATACATCTGATTGCAGGAGAAGCTTCATTAAAAGCAATACAGGACTGGGATACCGAAAAAAAACCAGGGCTCATTCCTATCATTGAAATGTCGAGCCAAGGCACTCTTACAGATAAGCAGTATATGGAAAACTGTAAAAAATTCTTGTATAAATACAAGGATGTGATTGGCGGAGTTTGTCAGACTTTTGAAATGGATTCACCCTTTTTGAAATTTACGCCTGGTGTGAATTTAGCAAGCAAGGGAGATGATAAAGGCCAGCAATACAACACTCCTGAATTTGTAATAGAAAAATTACACTCCGATTTTTTAATCATAGGCAGAGGTTTATATGCATCAACTCAACCGGAGATTGAAATAGAAAAATATTTAACAGCAGTAAGAAATTGCGATATTTTTTAATGATATCCCTTCAAAAAAGAGCTGCTATACATATAATAAATATAAATGTTTTAAGGACGAGTCTGAAATAAACGGAGCTCCCTATCAAAAATACTTTTCTCCATCTGTTGTACATCTTGATTTTATTAGATGATGATAACTATGAAATTTAAAAGTTGATTGAAATAAAAAAAATCTTCAACTATTTGGCTTTTGAGTTTCGGAAGTCAAATCGTTTTCAATACTTTTGCGTACCAATTTAATTTTGGGGAATAAAACTTGTATATGCTCATAATACGGCTGAGCGTTTCTACAGTTTACCATAAATAAACTACTACAAGTGAATGCATCTCTAGGCAATGCCTATGTATTCATTTGTGTGTTAAACTCAAACCATTGAACACACGTCTTTACATAAAAAAACAAAATGGATTTGATGTAAAAACTGATGTGCTTCAACGTGAGCTCAATCAATTGGGCGTTTCCGCTAAAATCAAAGTATATTCTACTTACGATATTTTCAATACTACTGATGAAGAATTAAAAATCATCATCCCATCTGTCTTTACCGATCCTGTTATTGAAGAATGTTTGTTTGAACTTCCTATACACAAACAAATCATTGCTATTGAATATTTACCTGGACAATTTGATTTGAGAGCCGATGCCGCTATGCAGTGTTGTCAATTATTGCTGGAACATAACAACACTTATGTTCAAACATCACAAGTTATCGGACTTGACGAAATCAATGATGAGGATATCAATATCATAAAAAAACATTTAATCAATACCGTTGATTCGAGAGAAAAAGATTTGTTGTTGCTTGAAAAGCCGATGGTACAGGAACCCGCATCAGTAATGACAATAGATGGCTTTATCAACTTTGATAAATCTGTGTTAGAATCGTTTTTGAAATCAAACAGATTATCTATTGATATTGAAGATTTGATTTGTATTCAAAACTATTTTATCGGAGAAAAAAGAAATCCAACGATTACAGAAATAAAAGTATTGGACACTTACTGGAGTGACCATTGCAGACACACTACTTTTTTAACACACCTCAACAATATCAAATTTGAAGGTGCTTATAAAAATGAAATAGAAAATACTTTTAACAGGTATCGAAAAATAAAAAAAGAAGTTGGAAAGGAAAATACACCTATCACCTTAATGGAACTTGGCACTATTTTACCTAAATATTTTCTTTCTAAAAACCAACTTCCACAATATCATCGTTCTAAAGAAAACAATGCCGCAACCATTGAAGTTGATGTGGATGTGAAAGGAGAAAATGAAAAGTGGTTGTTGCTCTTTAAAAATGAAACGCATAATCATCCTACAGAAATTGAACCCTTTGGTGGTGCAGCCACTTGTATCGGCGGTGCGATCAGAGACCCTTTAAGCGGAAGGGCATTTGTTTATCAGGCAATGAGAGTGAGCGGTGCAGGCAACCCTGTTGAACCGGTGAAAAACACAATCGCCTCTAAACTTTCGCAACAAAAAATTTCAAAAGAAGCTGCATTGGGTTACAGCTCTTACGGAAATCAAATTGGTTTAGCCACTTCGTTGGTGTCAGAAATATTTCATGAAGGATACAAAGCAAAAAGATTCGAATGTGGTTTTGTGATGGCTGCCGTTAAAAAAGAACATGTAAAAGAAGAAGATCCCCAAGCCGGAGATGTTGTTTTGTTGATTGGCGGCGACACAGGAAGAGACGGTATTGGCGGCGCTTCTGGATCTTCAATGCAACATAATGAACATTCTATTGCAACTATGCAATCAGAAGTTCAAAAAGGAAATGCAATCACTGAAAGGAAAATTCAAAGATTGTTTAAAAGAAATGAAGTAACTCAACTCATCAAAAAATGTAATGACTTTGGTGCAGGCGGCCTTTGCGTGGCGATCGGAGAAATTGCAAAAAGTGTTGAAATAAATTTAAATCATGTTCCTCTAAAATACGAAGGATTAAATGGAACAGAAATAGCACTGTCCGAATCACAGGAAAGGATGGCTGTGGTTGTTTCCAAAGAAGATGCCGTTTCATTTATTAAATATGCTGAAGCTGAAAATCTAAAAGCTACACATGTTGCCACGATCACAAATGAAGATGCGCTAAAAATGCACTGGAATGACAACATGATGCTGCATTTAAAACGTTCATTTCTGGATACTAATGGTGCTGTAAAAAAAGCGAATGTAATTGCAAATGCAGATGGAGAATACCTAAATGATAATGTTCCCTTTGATAAAATCAATTTTTTGACTGTTTTGTCAAGCAAAGAAGTTGCATCACAAAAAGGAATGATTGAACACTTTGACAGCACTGTACTGGGAAATACTTTTCTAATGCCTTTTGGCGGTAAATATCAATTGACTCCTTCTGATGTTTCTGCTCATTTTATATGTGATGAAAATTATTCGACTCAAACCTTAAGCATTGCTTCTTGGGGATACCATCCTGCCTTCACTACAGCAAATACTTACCTCGGTGGAATGTATGCTGTCATTGAATCCATAAGTAAACTCGTTGCTGCAGGAGGAAATTATAGTAAGGTCTATTTAAGTTTTCAGGAATATTTTGAAAAGCTTGAAAACGATCCGAAAAAATGGGGCAAACCATTCACTGCTTTACTTGGAGCATTTGAAGCTCAATTTAATATCGGCGCTGCCGCAATTGGAGGAAAAGACAGCATGAGTGGTACTTTTAAAGAATTGAACGTGCCTCCTACATTAATAAGTTTTGCCGTTACTACAGAAAAAGCAACTCAGCTTATTTCTACTGAATTTAAGTCAGCGAATAATTTTATTTACTTGTTTCGTGTTCCTGCAAATGAGAAAAAAATTCCTAATTGGGAATTATTAAAATTATCCTGGGGTAAAATATATGAGCATATTAAATCAGGAAAAATAGTTGCTGCAAAACATGTTAAAGATGGCGGGATAGCATCTGCAATTGCGCAAATGAGTTTTGGAAATAAAATCGGAGTAGAAATCTCTACTAACTTACAGCTATTATCACTCAGTATAGGAAGTATAATTATAGAATCAAAAGAACTCTTAGATCCGGATTTCCAATTAATTGGCAAAACAAATTCCTCCTCTCTACTGGAGTTTAACCAAATGCCAATTCTAATAGAGGAAGCTGTTTCAGCCTGGAGTAATACCTTTGAAAATTTATTCCCTACAATTACAAATAGTCATTCTGTTAAAATCCCGAAAATTACTACCCCCTCTAAAAAAATTAAAAATATTGGCTTTGGCAAGCCTACTGTTTTTTTGCCTGTGTTCCCAGGTACGAATTGTGAATATGAAACAACTCATGCTTTTAAAAAAGAAAATGCAAATACGAGCAGCTTGATTTTTAATAATTTAAGTGAGCAATCTATTTCAACATCCATAAAATTATTTACAGAGGCTATTCTTAATTCTCAAATTATTGTTTTTAGTGGCGGGTTTAGTGCAGGTGACGAGCCAGATGGATCAGCGAAATTCATTGTTAATATCCTTAAAAATCAATTTATCAAAGATGGCATTCATGCTTTTTTAGAAAAAGGTGGACTAATGCTAGGCATTTGTAATGGCTTTCAGGCACTTATTAAATCAGGATTATTGCCTTACGGAAAAATTTCAGATTGCACTCCCTCTTCTCCAACCTTAACCTACAATTCAATAGGCAGACACGTTTCAACAATGGTAAACATAAAAGTAATCAATGATAATTCTCCTTGGTTACAGGGAATGAAGGATGAAAATTATATTATTCCCGTATCACATGGGGAAGGCAGATTCCATAGTATCGACTCTACATTACAAGAGCTCATAAATCAAAATCAAATTGCAACTCAATATACAGATGAGCATAATAATCCCACCCATATTTTCCCATTTAATCCTAATGGCAGTATTTATGCTGTAGAAGGATTATTAAATACAAATGGAAATATTTTTGGGAGAATGTCTCATCCAGAAAGAATGAAAGATGGGAGATATCATAATATTCCTAAAGTAGGATACCACAATATTTTCAAAAACGGCGTAAATTATTTCTTATAAAATAAACCTAAAAAAATGAAAGTTGCTATTATCGTTGGCAGTAAAAATGATGCTGATAAAATCAAAAGCACTGCCAAAGCATTAAATGAACTTCAAGTGCCTTATAAAGCATTTGCTATGTCTGCGCACAGAATACCTGAAGAACTTACTAAAACACTTAAAGAACTTGAAGATGATGGATATGAAGTTATTATTGCCGCAGCTGGCCTTGCAGCACACTTACCTGGAGTAGTTGCCAGTAAAACTATTTTGCCTGTAATTGGTTTACCAATTAATGCAGCACTTAATGGATTGGATTCTTTATTGTCAATTGTACAAATGCCCCCTGCTATACCAGTAGCTACAGTTGGTATTGATGCAGGCTATAATGCAGGTATACTAGCAGCTCAAATATTAGGTATTAAATATCCTGAACTCCAAAAGAGACTAACCACAATGAGACAAGAAATGAAAAATAAATTAATTAATGAAAAAAATCTAGAATTATGAATTATGAAAAATTAGAACTTCTTTATGAAGGAAAAGCAAAAAAAGTACACGCTACTAATGATCCCAACTATGTAATTATTCATTACAAAGATGATGCAACTGCTTACAATGCTCAAAAGAAAGGCACTATTCAAGACAAAGGCACACTCAACAACGAAATAACCAGCCTAATCTTTGATTATCTCGAATCACAAAATATCAAAACCCACTTCATTCAAAAATTAAGTGATAGAGAACAGCTTTGCAAAAAAGTCGACATCATCCCTCTTGAAATTATTACCAGAAATATTCTAGCTGGAAGTACTGCACGACTATTAGCCATTGAAGAAGGCACTAAAATCCCAAATATCATTTATGAATTATGTTATAAAAAAGATGAATTGGGTGACCCGTTAATTAATGAACATCACGCAGTGGCAATTGGTGCTGCTACTTACGAAGAAATTAAATATATTTTATCTGTTACAGAAAAAATAAACACTATTCTTAAAGAACACTTTTTAAAAGAAGATATACTCCTAGTTGACTTTAAACTAGAATTTGGAAAAGATAAAGATGGAAACATCATACTTGCTGATGAAATCAGTCCGGATACATGTAGATTCTGGGATAAGAATACTTTAAAAAAACTTGATAAAGATCGATTTAGAAGAGATTTGGGAGATGTAAGAGAAGCTTATATTGAAATTCTTCAGAGACTAAAAAAATAACCGCCGATGATAAAAGATAAAATGAATGAGGAATGTGGAGTATTTGGAGTATATGCTAGAAATAAAATTGATACTTTTTCCTTAATGCAATTTGGATTAATAGCATTACAGCATCGCGGGCAAGAAGCTTGTGGAATTTCATTTTTAACTAACAGAAAAATTTATTCTTTTAAAAAAGAGGGATTAGTGATTGAAGCATTTGCCTTGGTTGAAAATCCCCCCTTATATCAAGGAAATGCAGCAATTGGTCATACCCGATACAGTACTGCTGGTGGTCAAAGTAAAAGAAATATTCAACCATTATACACAACTAATGATATTGGGGAAGTATTTATTTCACTTGCTCACAATGGGAATCTTGTAAACAGTAAAATCCTCAGAGAAGAATTAGAATCAGAAGGAATTGGATTTGTTTCAAACAATTCTGATTCAGAAGTTATGTTGAGAATTATTCAAAAATACTTTAAAGAAGGAATCGAGACAGCTGTACAAAAAGTATTTGAACAAGTAAGAGGAGCCTATAGTTGTGTATTATTAACTCAAGACAATCTAATAGCATTTAGAGATCCCAATGGAATTCGTCCGTTATCCCTAGGAGTTATGCCTGACGAGACTTATGTTGTCAGCAGCGAAACTTGTGGATTAGATGCTGTTGGCGCTAAATTTATCAGAGAAATAGAACCAGGCGAAATGATCGTTATTGATAGTAATGGTATTCATTCATTTGATATTCAAAAAAATAAAAAAAAGGCTATTTGCTCTTTTGAATACATCTATTTTTCACGACCAGACAGTATGCTGGAAGGTGATAGCATCTATAAATTTAGAGAACTGTCAGGAAAAAAACTTTGGGAACAATCAAAAATTGTTGCTGATGTTGTGATTGGGGTTCCTGACTCTGGAGTGCCTGCGGCTATTGGATATTCTAATGCATCCGGAATTCCATTCCGTCCAATACTTTTGAAAAATAAATACTTAGGGAGGTCTTTTATCTCGCCTTCACAAGAAATGAGAGAACGGACCGTAATGCTAAAATTGAATCCTATTGTCAGTGAAATAAAAGGCAAACGTGTTATCATTATGGATGACTCTATAGTAAGAGGAACAACAAGTAAAAGATTGGTCAATATATTCAAAAATGCAGGCGCTAAAGAAATACATTTTGTTTCTGCATCACCGCCTATAATCGCACCTTGTTTTTTAGGAGTAGATACACCAGAGAAAGAACATTTGATTGCAGCTAAATATTCTCAGGAAGAAATAAAATGTTATTTGGGAGTTGACAGTCTTACTTTTCTTTCTATGGATAACTTAAAAGATTTATTGAATGAGGAAGGCTACTGTTATGGATGCTTTACAGAAAAATATCCAGTGAACAGAAATGAAAAACTAGAAACAAATGTTAACGTCAACGCGTAAATAATAAAATAAAAATTATGACAACCTACAAAAACGCAGGAGTTGATAAAGAAGAAGGATATAAAACGGTTGATTTAATTAAGCCTTTGGTAAAAAAAACATACAATAAAAATGTTTTAACTGAGTTAGGGCAATTTGGTGCATTGTACGAGTTAGGAAAATACAACAACCCTGTATTAGTTTCAGGAACAGACGGCGTGGGAACTAAAATTAAAATTGCGTTGGAAGTAAAGAAATTAGATACGATTGGAATTGATTGTTTTGCCATGTGTGCCAATGATATTTCATGTCATGGCGCTAAACCTTTATTCTTTTTAGATTATTTGGCTTGTGGGAAACTAGATGCTCTTGAGGCTTCAGAGATTATCAAAGGGATGGCTTTGGCATGCGAGCAAACAGGCACAGCGCTCATTGGAGGTGAAACAGCCGAGATGCCGGGCATGTATAAAAGTGGGGATTATGATGTTGCAGGTTTTTGTGTGGGAATCGTTGAAAAAGAAAACATCATCACCGGAGCCCATATCAATGAAGGCGATGTAATTATTGGAATAGCTTCGAGTGGCTTACACAGCAATGGATTTTCTTTGGTAAGAAAATTGATTCCGGATTTAGAAGAAATTTTTAATGATGAGCACATCTGGAAAACATTACTCACCCCTACTGCTTTGTACAGTAATATCATCAATAGTCTGGTAGAAAAATTCAACATAAAAGGCATTGCACATATCACAGGTGGTGGTCTGTACGAAAATGTTCCCAGAATTATTCCTGAATCACTTTGTGCAAATATTTACAAAGACAATATACCACAACAATCCATATTCAAATTGCTACAAGAGCGAGGCAAGATCGAAGAAAAAGAAATGTATGGCACATTCAATATGGGAGTTGGGTTAGTCATCGTTATAGAAAAAAATATAAACGAAGATGTATTAAATCATATTCAACAAAACAATTTTGTTGCTTTTAATTTAGGCGAAATAATCAATAATTCTTTAAATAAAATTATCATCAACTAATGCGTTTGGCGGTTTTTGTTTCTGGAAATGGAAGTAATCTACAATGTATAATAGATAATATTCAAAGTCAGTTTTTGAATGGCATTACTATTGGTGTAGTTGTTGCTGATAGAGATTGTTATGCTAATCAACGAGCACAAAACAATAATTTAAAAACGCTATTAATCAACAAAAAAGCTGATTGGCATACTCAAATAGAAGCTACTTTAAAAGAAGAAGATATTACTCACATTGTACTTGCTGGATTCTTGTCTATTCTTAATAAAACATTTTGCGAGTCATGGAAAAATAAATTGATTAATCTACACCCTTCTCTTTTGCCCAAATATGGCGGCAAGGGGATGTATGGATTAAAAGTTCACCAAGCAGTCATTGATCATAAGGAGAAAGAATCTGGTGCTACGGTACATTTCGTAACAGAAAAAATTGATGAAGGCTCTATTCTTTTGCAACGAAAATGCAATGTAGATCTAAATGAAACCGCTGATTCTTTACAAAATAAAATACACGAAATAGAGAAAGATATATTAATTGAATCTATAAAAATATTGTATGCAAAAACACAAAGCACTTATTAGTGTTTATGATAAAACGAATATCGAATCCATAGCAACCTGTTTGATTGATAATAATATTGAAATATTAGCTACTGGAGGTTCATTGAAATACCTACAGGATAAAAAAATTCCTGTGACTGATGTTACTGAATATACTTTGTTTCCAGAAATGCTGGATGGAAGAGTAAAAACCCTTCACCCCAAATTATTTGGCGGCATACTTTTTAAAAGAAATAACGAGACACATAAAAAAACAGCAGAAGAACATCAAATCATAGCTGTGGACTACGTAATTGTAAACCTTTATCCATTTGTAAAAAAGCAACAGGAAAATTTATCTCATGATGAGTTGATAGAATTTATTGATATTGGAGGGCCATCTTTACTAAGAGCTGCTGCAAAAAATTATACTGATGTAACTGTATTAACAGACATTAATGATTACGCAATTGTAATTGATGAAATTACTACTCATCAACAAACAACTATAATTACTAGAAAAAAATTAGCTGCGAAAGTTTTCAATTTAACCGCTGCATATGATGCCTCTGTTGCTAATTTTTTAAATGAAGAACAATTTCCAGAATACGCAACCCATACTTACCAATTGAAAGAAATTTTGAGATATGGAGAAAATCCTCATCAAAAAGCTGCTGTTTATGCTGATTTAACTAAACAACCTAACCTAAATAATTGGCAACAACTTCAAGGAAAAGAATTATCCTACAATAATTACAGAGATATTCAATCTGCTTTAAACGTAGTTAATGAATTTACAGAACCTGTTTGCTGTGCAGTAAAACACAATACCCCTTGTGGTGTTGCTTGTGGTGAAAATGATTTAGTTGCTTTTCAAAAAACCTATGCAGCAGACCCTGTTTCTATATTTGGCGGAATTATTGCTTTTAATACTCCTGTTTCAATAGAAACTGCTAAACTATTAAATGATATTTTTTTAGAGGTGATAATTGCTCCGGATTTTGAAGAGGGAGCACTATTAGTTTTTTCTAAAAAGAAAAATGTACGAGTGATTAAAATTCAATTATACGCTTCTAATTCAAAGAATGTCATTTCGATTGATGGAGGTTTGTTAGTTCAAACCAGAGATACTGTCAATGATTACGAAATTAATTTTGTTACCGATGTTAAGCCAAATAAAGATCAAATCACTCAACTGATTTTTGCTCAAAAAGTTGTAAAACATTGTACTTCAAATGCCATTGTTCTTGTTCATAATTTTGTAACTGTTGGAATAGGCAGCGGACAAACCAACAGAATACGTGCGGTTGAACAGTCTATTCATCAGGCAAAAGAAAAAAACATAAATCTCGAGGAGTGTGTATTAGCATCAGATGCCTTTTTTCCGTTTAATGATATTGTAAATAGTTGTGCTGAAAATAAAATAAAAACAATAATACAACCCGGTGGCTCGATAAAAGACCAAGACTCAATTGATGCCTGTAATGAAAAAGGAATCAGCATGGTATTCACAGAAGTCAGACATTTTAAACATTAAAAATGAAAATTTTAATAATAGGCAGAGGTGCAAGAGAGCATTGCTTAGCATGGAAATGCAGCCAAAGCAAACTCGTGTCAACTATTTTTGTAGCTAAAGGAAACCATGCTATCAACAAAATTGCATCCATTATTGATATTGAAGAAGATGATATCAATGGATTATTGAATTTTGCTTTATCCGAAAAAATAGACCTTACAATTGTTGGGACAGAAAAACCATTAGAATTAGGAATTGCTGATTTATTTATTGCTAACGGACTTAAAATATTTGCCCCATCAAAAAAAGCTGCACAAATTGAATCAAGCAAAGACTTTGCAAAAAATATTATGAAAGAATGTGGTATACAAACTGCAGCTTATAAAACCTTTAGTGATTATGAAGAAGCAATGTCTTATGTAACAATAAAAGGAGCGCCTATTGTTATTAAAAATGATGGATTGGCTGGAGGTAAAGGAGTAGTTGTGGCAATGAATGTAGAGGAGGCGAAAAGCGCATTAGATTTATTCCTAAATAAAAATATTTATGGAGAAAAGAAAGTTGTCATAGAAGAATACCTAGAAGGAGAAGAATTTACTTTTATGTGTTTAGTTCATAAAAATAGATTCATTGCGCTACCATTTTCCCAAGACCATAAAAGAGCATTTGATAACGACTTGGGTCCAAATACTGGTGGAATGGGTGCTTATAGCGATATGCCACAAATCAATTGCTATGAAGAAGCCATAAAAAACGTAGTAACTCCTTTAATTGAAAAATTAGAGGAAATTGAAATCCCATTCACCGGCTTTTTATATGCAGGACTGATGCAAACTAAGGATGGTATTAAAGTAATAGAATTTAATGCGAGGTTTGGTGATCCGGAATGCGAAGTATTACTTCCTATTCTCGACATCGACTTGGTTGAAACTATCCTTAACTTATTGGATGAATCAAAAGAATTTACTTCACATCTTATTTTCCCAATTAGTAAATGCTTGGGTGTAGTAATTGCCTCAAAAGGATATCCTGAAAATCCAATTATTGGTCATGATATATTCTTCCCGGAAAATAAAAATATACTTATTTTTCATGCTGCCACTTATTTCAAAGAAACAAATTTCATTTCTTGTGGAGGAAGAGTAGCCGTAATAGTAGCCATTGACGATAATTTAATAACAGCAAGAAATAAAGTTTATACTTATATTGACTCAATGAATCTAACAGATGATTTTTTTTACAGAAAAGATATAGGCAATAACGCTTTTAAATATTTGAATAACTAATTAACTGAAAAAATATGAATAAAGTAATTATCCTTGATTTTGGATCACAATACACCCAGTTAATTGCCAGAAGAGTAAGAGAACTTAATATTTATTCAGAGATTCACCCATTTAATAAATGCCCTGAGATAACTGATGATATTAAAGCGGTGATCTTGTCGGGGAGTAATAATTCAGTAACAGCCGAAAATCCTTATCTAGTTGATATTGATTATATTGCCTCAAAAGTTCCTATCCTTGGAATATGTTATGGCAGTCAGTTAATAACACACCTAAAAGGTGGTAAAGTAATCCCATCAACCATAAGAGAGTACGGAAGAGCTACAATTAAAATTATTAGTAACAATTTATTTGAAGGGATTGATCAAATTCAAGAAGTATGGATGTCACATGCTGATTCTATTGTTGAATGGCCCGACAATTTCAATGTAATAGCCTCCACCGATGATATTCCTGTTGCAGCTTTCCAAATAAATAACACAAATATATTCGGCCTACAATTTCATCCTGAAGTTAGCCATACCATTTGCGGAAAGAAAATCCTAAGCAATTTTCTATACAATATCTGTAAAATAGAATCTGAATGGACTCCCGATAATTTTATCAATAATACTGTTGATAGTTTACGAAAAACTATTTTGAACGATAAGGTATTATTGGCACTAAGTGGTGGTGTAGACAGTACTGTTGTTGCCTCTCTTTTACATAAATCCATTGACAAAAATCTAGTATGTGTATTTGTAGATAATGGTCTGCTTCGTAAAGACGAGTACGAAGATGTACTAAACTCCTATAAAGAAATGGGATTAAATATCCTAGGTATCGATTCAAAGCAATTGTTTTATAAAAATCTTGAAAATATAGAAGATCCTGAACAGAAAAGAAAGATAATCGGCAAAACTTTCATTGACATTTTTGAAGAAGTAGCAAAAAAACAAACAGGCATCAAATACCTTGCTCAAGGCACTATATATCCGGATGTGATTGAATCTGTTGGTGAACACTCTTCTACTATAAAATCACATCACAATGTTGGTGGACTTCCTGAAAAAATGAACTTTAAAATGATTGAGCCTTTAAGATTGTTATTTAAAGATGAGGTAAGAAATATTGGTAAAAGCCTTGGGGTACCAGATAATATTCTTGAAAGGCATCCATTTCCTGGACCTGGACTTGCTATCCGAATTATTGGAAGCGTGACAAAAGAAAAAGTAGATTTATTACAGGATGCAGATAAAATATTTATTAAGAATCTTAAAGAATCCGATTTATATAATAAAATATGGCAGGCAGGTGTTATTCTATTGCCTGTTAAAAGTGTTGGGGTAATGGGCGATGAAAGAACCTATGAAAATTGCGTTGCACTTAGGGCTGTAAAAAGCATTGATGGCATGACAGCAGATTGGTATCCAATCCCATTTGATTTGCTCGGAAAAATATCTAATGAAATAATTAATCAGGTAAAAGGAATTAACAGAGTCGTCTTTGATATTAGCTCAAAGCCACCAGCAACAATAGAATGGGAATGATATTTTTTTTGAAAAAATAAATGTTACTTACTTAAATATAATCACAATGAAAAAAATAATTGAAACCGCTTTGACATTCGATGACGTTTTGCTTGTACCAGCTTATTCAAAGATTTTGCCAAGAGATGTAGACTTCAGTTCCATGCTGACCAAAAATATAAAACTGAATACACCAATACTAAGTGCTGCAATGGACACTGTTACGGAAGCTACATTAGCCATTGCAATGGCTAGGGAAGGTGGATTGGGAGTATTACACAAAAATATGAGTATCGAAAGGCAAGCCGATCAGGTTAGAAAAGTAAAACGAAGTGAAAGTGGATTAATCATCGACCCTGTTACACTTCATCCTGACTCAACAATCGGAGAAGCCATTCGATTGATGAACGAAAATAAAATTGGAGGAATTCCTATTGTAAATTCCGAACAACAACTTCTTGGCATTTTAACCAATCGCGATCTGAGATTCGAAACCAATCTTAGAAATAAAGTGAGTAGTGTTATGACAAAAGAAAACCTAATTACTGCACCTGAAGGAACCGATCTTAAAAAAGCAGAACTGATTTTTAAAAAAAATAAAATAGAAAAATTGCCTGTTGTAAATAAATCAGGGAAATTAGTGGGGTTAATCACATTTGGAGATATTCTTAAATTAAAAAGTCACCCTAATGCAGTTAAAGATAATTACGGAAGACTGCTTGTTAGTGCCGGAGTTGGCATTACTGATGACCTCTTACAAAGAGTAGAAGCATTGTATCATGTAGGTGTTGATATTATTTGTTTGGATAGTGCTCATGGACATACGATGGGAGTTATTGAATCACTTAAAAAAATAAAAAAGAGTTTTAAATCCATGCAAGTTATTGCCGGAAATGTAGGTACCGGAGCGGGCGCATTAGCTTTAGCAAACGCAGGCGCAGATGCCATCAAAGTTGGAATTGGACCAGGCTCAATATGTACAACAAGAATAGTGGCAGGAACAGGAATGCCTCAAATAACGGCAATCATGGAAGTTGCAGCAGCACTGAAAAACAAAAAAATAGGAATCATCAGCGATGGCGGCATTCGATATACAGGAGATTTGGTAAAAGCTATCGCAGCAGGTGCAACTACTGTAATGATGGGCAATATTTTTGCAGGAACAGAAGAAAGCCCTGGAGAAACTATCATCTATGAAGGAAGAAAATTTAAACAATATCGCGGAATGGGATCATTAGGTGCAATGGCAGAAGGAAGCAGCGATAGGTATTTTCAAGAAAATCAGCAGGACACTAAAAAATTCGTTCCTGAAGGCATTGAAGGAAGAGTAGCATTTAAAGGAAATGTAAAAGAAGTCATCCATCAATTTACAGGTGGACTAAGAGCAGGAATGGGCTATTGTGGGGCATCAAATATCAGTATGTTACAAGAATCAAAGTTTGTAAGAATTACCCAGGCCGGAAATAGTGAGAGTCATGCCCATGATATTTTTATAACCAAAGAAGCACCAAATTATAGCAGATGATTATATAAATAGCCTAATCAAATCAACAATTCGTTGTAATTTAGCTACCTAATAGATTATTCAATACACATGAAGAAAACAGTTAGGATAATTATCATTTTTGCCATAATTCTTTTTTCTAATTGTCAAAAAATATTTTCTCAAGACAGTTCCCGCATAAGAATTTCATTACTCACATGTACTCCAGGAGAAGAGCTCTATTCCATATTTGGACATAGTGCGATAAGAATAATCGACAGCAACAACGTTACAGATTACATCTATAATTATGGAACGTTCAATTTTGATGATAATGGATTCTATTTGAAATTCATCAGAGGTAAACTTCTTTATTTTGTTAGTATTGAAAGAACGGAGGACTTCCTAGCATTTTACACATTGGAAAACAGAGGTATTGCAGAACAAATACTTCAGTTAACTGGAGATGAAAAAATAGCTATTCAAAAAGCGTTGAAGGAAAACTTAAAAGAAGAAAACAAATACTACAAATACGATTTCTTTTTAGACAATTGCACCACCAGACTTCGTGATGTAATTTCAAATAAAAAATACCCAAAGCCCCTACTTCCATTGGTAATGCCTGCAAGCACAACCTACCGAAATGCAATCCATCAATACCTGGATAAAGGCGGTCAGAAATGGAGTGAACTGGGAATAGATATTTTACTCGGAATGCCCACTGATAAAATCATGACTGCAAGCGAACAACAGTTTCTTCCAGACAACCTCATGACCACTATCGACAGCTGCAAAAATATTTTATTGGTAAAAGAAAAAACAACGCTTTACTCACCAATAAAAAATGAAGAGAAAAAAGACTGGACCACTCCGATGAATTGCTTTAGTTTACTATTACTCTTCATTATTTTTTTAAGTCTCTCTAAAAATATTGCAATTCAAAAAATGCTCCCCTATTTTGATTTTATGCTCTTTTTTACTATCGGTATTCTTGGCGTATTATTGATACTGATGTGGTGCGCTACAGATCACAGCATGACGAAAAATAATTTCAATTTGTGCTGGGCATTGCCAACGCATTTGTATGCTTCTTTTTTAATTTTCAGTAAAAAAAGTTTTGCGAAAAAATACTTTTTATTTACAAGTATGCTGATGGCTGCCTTATTGTTAGTATGGTTAGTACTTCCACAGGAATTAAATAGTGCACTTATTCCGATAGTTTTATTAATTGGCTTAAGATCTTACCAAAGAAGTAAATCCTAATACCCATTGAAAGTGATGTAATGACTCATAAAGAAATCACCTACTTAAATAAAAAACTACACTACACGATTTGCGGAACAGGATCGGCAGTAATGCTATTACATGGCTTTGCTGAAGACTCTCAAATTTGGATTAATCAAATTGAAGCATTAAGTAAAAACTACAGCATCATTACGCCTGATTTACCAGGATCAGGATTGTCGGAAAAATGGAAAGATGCTGAGATTTCAATGGAAGATTTTGCAAAAGCTATCCATGCTATTATTTTAGCTGAAAAAATCGAAAAATTCATTTTAATAGGACACAGCATGGGCGGCTATATCACATTGGCCTATGAGGAACTATTTTCCACCTACTTGTTAGCCTTAGGCGTTTTTCATTCCACTGCCTTTGCCGATAATGCATTGAAAATAGCCAGCCGAAAGAAAGCTATTTCTTTTATTCAAGATCATGGAGCTAAAGCTTTCTTGAAAACAATCATACCCGACTTGTATGCAGACCAAGAAAAATCTAAAATTGAAATAGAACAACATTTATTAAATGGAGGCAGCATTTCAGCAGAAACGCTTTTACAATATTATCAAGCTATGATCCATCGAACAGATAAAAGCACCTTATTAAAGAACCTTAAAAAACCGATGTTATTTGTTGCAGGATGCTTTGATAAATTAATTCCAATACAACATAGTATTCAGCAAAGCAGAATGCCCGATTGCTCCTTTATCAAAATATTAAAAAATAGTGCACATATGGGCATGTTAGAACAACCAATGAAAACGGGATTACTCTTGTCCAATTTCATTGACTATTCATGCGAGAAATCATGGTAACAGTAAGTCATTTTTAATTAAATTGTGGATTCAACATCAGTTCTATTAAACACACCAACTATGAATAAAATTGTATTGATCACCGGGGCGACATCTGGAATCGGAAATGCTTGTGCAACTGTTTTTGCAGCTGCTGGCTACAATATCGTTATTACTGGCAGAAGAAAAGAAAGACTGGAGAAAATAAAAACCACAATCGAGTCTGAGTATAACATTAAGGTGTATACACTTTGCTTTGATATTCAAAATAAAAAAGAGGTTTTTGATGCGATTGAAAGTATGCCAGCTGAATGGAAAGCCATTGATACACTGATTAATAATGCTGGGTTAAGTTTAGGGCGCGACAGTTTTGACACTGCTGATATCAATGACTGGGAGATTATGATGAATACTAATGTAAACGGTTTGCTCTATATCACCAAGGCACTGCTGCCACATTTTATAAAAGAGAAAAAAGGGCATGTTATTAATATCGGATCAATTGCAGGAAAAGAAATCTATGAAAATGGCAATATTTATTGCGCCAGCAAATTTGCTGTTGACGCCATTAGTAAATCCATGCGCATTGACTTATTGAAATATGGCATAAAAGTTACTGCTATACATCCAGGCGCTGTAGAAACAGAATTTTCATTGGTGAGATTTAAAGGTGATGTATCCAAAGCTGACGCTATTTACAAGGGATTCAAACCATTGACAGCAGAAGATATCGCAAATACTATTTTTTACACAGCTACACTCCCAGACCATGTTTGTATCAATGAAGTTATCATTACTTGTACCCAACAAGCAGGCACCTATTATTACCATAAAAATATTTAAGCTGTTGAAAACAAAAAATATTATACTACTGCTGTCATTACTAATTGCCTTTACACACAAAAGTTTCTGCCAGGATATTATTGCGCAGAAACCTTGTGAAAATGAATACATATCTCATCAGGCGGATAGCATTAAAATATTTTTTTCAAAAAATGGATACGATGTAGCAAAAGAAGCAAGTGTAACAATGGAAAGCGGATACGAAATGCCCATCATTGTTTCATTAAGAAAAAACATTCCTTATCAGTTTGTATTTATTGGTGATGCAAATACAACTCTTTACGAAGTAAAAATTTATGATTGGGAAGAGGACCAGATTTTTAATGAGAAAAAATTATCAAAAGATGCTGAAGGAAATATAATCACTGCTAGAATAATTCCGTCAAAATCCGAATACCATATGATTAAAGTACTTCAGGTAAATAAGAAAAGAAAAAAAGACCTTTGTGGTTATGTAGCTATTTTCTCGCCAAAAAAAGTTTCCGAATAAAACAAACAACAGCAATACAAAATAATTATTGTGTCAACGAAATTCTGATTTGAATGCCTGCACGAATATTAGTTGTAGGAGCACTTGATGAAATATACGGCTTCACTTTTCTGCGATCATAAAACAATTTAATATTGACACGATTGCTTAAGAAATAATCTATCGTTGGACTGATTGTAACCTCTTTACTTCCACCTGTTGCAAAATTACTTTCCTGATCTAATCTGCTATTGGAAGTTACATTGTCTCTGATTCTAAAATCTATTCTAAAGTTGATTTCGTTATCCAGTTTTCCTGATTTATTCTTGCTTAAAAACGAAGGCAATCTTAACCCCCCAAATAATTTCAACCCCTTTTTACGATATCCTGCTCCAAATACAAACTCTGTGGTACGCACTTCACTTAATTGGTAATCATTCAGACTCAGACTCAATTGTCGGGTTTTTGTGTACTCAAACTTCGCTTGAACTTGATTTACGAACATCATGTCCACTCCTATTAATGGAGAGAACTGTTCCTGAATAGTAACGTTAGGAATTAAGAAATAAGGAATGAAATTCTTTGATGTGGTATCAAAAAATGAAGGATAACCATAGCGAGAAACGTCCTGGTAAAGTAAGGCCGAAGTAAATCCATTCATACTAAGATTCCCTGTGTAACCATGACTTAAAGTAAAGGAAGTGAAAATCTTATCAAGTGGTTTTATTTTGCTCAATCCATTGTAATCTAATTTCCAGTTTGGCTTTGGCAATATTGCTTTAAATGGATTTGCTTTCAGATTAGGATTCGATTGTTTTAATAGCGCCACCTTGTTTGGATCTTGACCTGTATAGGCCGCGATAAAAGAAGGGATCAATACATCTACTGCATACTTTCCATAACCATAATAAAATCCATCAGCTCCTACCGGACGACTTGCGCTATAAGGATTTTCTGTACCCAAACGCTTTGACAATATTGCTCTATTGTTCTGAAAAGTCAGGAAGGTTTCAGAAATCCTGTTGGGATCAAACTTGGCAAACAATGTTTTAAAAGCAACATAAGAAACATCAAATCCTCCACCAGCAAGTGGATTAAGATGTTTAAAATCTGGATTTTGGCCATTTAATGAAGTATCAATAAAACGAAATGTTTCACTGTAATTTTTGCTAAAACTTTTACTGAAATTAATAGTTACATTAAAATCGCGAAACGGTTCAAATTGTGCAGTTAGCGTGAGCTTTTGATCTAAGTTTTGTTGTATCAATGCATTGAAAGAACTATCCCTTGTAAATACACCTGCGGCCGCTTTTCGATTGAGCCAATTCGTGTCTGGCTGCCTTCCCAAAATAAAACCGAAACCAGGCTCTGAACTTCTAAAATTCTGTCCAAAAAATTGACTGCTGTCTGTATAGCCAGGGAGTCTTGTACTTGCATTTTCTGAAGCAGAGAAATTAATCTGTTTCAAACTAGTCAACAACTTTCCAAATATTTTCATCCCTCCATTAAGATAAGGCACTGCAGACTTGTCGATTATCTTTCTTGTTTTTAAAACTTTTTTCCCAGATTTAGTTAACACAGAATCAGTGATTTTAGTAATTCTATTTCTCCATTTTTCTTTATCTTCTATATTTGAAGGTTGATCTAATTGACGAAGCCATTTAGACTTTTGATAAAGCCTATTAAAATCAAATTGCACTGTAGCTTCTTTCTGTTGGCCATTTTCAATGAAATTACCAAGATTCACCGCAAGGCGAGAAGCGCCAATCCACTTATACACGGCCTGGTATCTTATATTCATTGTGGTGTAATCCAATATAGGAATTTTAGCCGTTGGTACTGTGTAAGAAAAATTTGCAGTTTGGCTATACGTTGTACTTCTTCCACCTTTTAGTAGATTATTCCAAATAGTATCCTTTTTAGCTTTGTTATCAATTCTTCCTGCTGGCTCATCTACTCTGGAATTATTAGTAGCTGTGAAGTCAAAATTTAAGGAGCGAGTAAAATTCCAACGCATCACATAATCACGTTGCATGGTAAAATACTTATCATAAGTTTCAGGTATGGCATATTTCGATTCCCCAACACTTCTTGGACGTATTGCGCCAAACTGCCTACTCATATCTACTCTGAAGCTCAATTGAGAAGGCATGAAGCCAATATTGAAATCTTTAACTAAAGCAGCCCATTTATTTTTAGATTTTTTAAAAATATTTTTAAAGGGCTCAAAGTATTTGGGCTGGGGTGAGAAATTATACCCAAGTGCGGCACGATGTCTGGTAACTTCATTGCTTTCTATCAGCGGGTTGTGACTTTTTGTTTTAATGTAGGAGTAACTAACATCGATATTTTCTATGTCATAAATTTTTGGAGACTTCCCATTAGTTTTATTTTTCTTGACATTGGTAAAGTTGATCGTCTTTACAGAATTAAAATCAATAGCATTATTTCGGATAGAATCACGTTGATACTTTGGAGAAGTACTTAGTTTTTCTTTAAGCTTAATATCTAAATCATAGGGATCGTATTCTGGCGTACTCACTGATTGAGTATAGCTCGCATAAAAAGGAATGGACAACCCTATTTTTTTAGGGAGCAATTTTCCTAACTCCAGATTTGTTGCAATGTCGTACTGAATAAAATCATCGAGATATCTTTCAGTGGCTCTTTGTTCCAGCGTTCCGTATCCTTTTGTATGCATATTTGCAGAAAGAGATACTGTTCCTAAATCAGCTAAATTAATATCTACTCTTCCCAATGCTGCAAATCCTCCCCTTTCATCCAGAGACGAAAGTCTTAATTCATTAAGCCAAACCTGACCACATGAACCAGTTGGTGCAGTTGAACTTGTATTTTCCACACCTAATAAAACGCCTCTGATTTCACCTAAATTTGGATTACCAATTACCGAATAGGTGTGACCGTTAGCTTGAAGTTGTTTGAATAGTTGACCAAGTGGAGTGCTTGATAGATTTCTGGCTTGTTTTATTTTTGTCAATTGCTCTAAATCCACATCCAACGAATTGGAAGGATTCCATAATGAATCATTATAAGCATCAGTATCAGGATTCAGCCCAGAATTTAAAGGGGTTAAAGTAAGTGGGATTCTTATTTCATAATAATTGCCTACAAAATCTGTACCTATTCTTACCACTGCCGTTAAATCTTTATTTGAAATAGTGTTTGCAGGATTTTGAGATTGTTCTGCATGGATATACATAGACAACTTTCCGAATTTCCTCAAATCTCTGTTTGCAAAAGTTTGGAAAACTCCTTTCGCATCTCCTTTTTTCAAATTACAGAAACTCAAACTCAAAGCTTGTTCATTCTGGAGTAAATTAACACCATTATTACTTAAAGTTTGTGCACGCTCTATATCCTTTGGAGTTCTGTAAGGTAATGGCAATCGGCTATCATTCTCTTCAATATTAACAGCTTCCACATTAAATGATGTTGAAGATGTAGGCGAATAAATTCCAGTTGAATCTATTTTATATTGAAATTTACGCCAGGTATTTCTTGTCAGCTGTAAGGAACCGAATCTAAGAACAACCACATCATCTTCAAAACCAGTCATAAACATTCTAACAAACCTTATTGATTTAAAATCAGGAATATTTCCAATTTTCTTATCATAGCTTCCTATTGGAATTCTAAACTGGTACCAGGTTTCATTTCTAGATGTGCCATTTACTAAGCTGACTGCTACATCTTTTTTATCAACAATAAAATTATTACCAATGAGCATTTCTGTAGCGTTTTTTGGTTTAATATCCACTACATATTGAAAGTACTCTTCGGTTTCATTTAAAGTGTTATCCTTATTCAAATCTTCTGCATCAGGATATAGTGTTGCGGCTGAAGAAAATTGACCACCGTTAGAAATTGGCGAATTTCCATCAGGCCCATTATAATTTTTATACCGGGACAAAATACCATCGCTTCCGGAGAATCCTGCATCTCTGTAATTCTTATAATCATCACTTGAAGGATCTTTTAATGCATTTTGATAAGCTACTGAAGTTGTACCGAAATCAGTTGCCAATTGATTCAAATAAACAGCACGTGCAGTATCTTCATCACCATCACTGAATCCATCCAATCCAACATCCTGATAGGATCTGTCATCTGGATTATTACTAAAAGCATTTGTTACCTGTATTGGATTTCTCGGCACCCTGCCCCAAACTGAATTATCCACTGATGAAGGAATATTTGGAGTTGGCAAACCATTCTCATAAAATCTTTTTCCATCCTTTAAAATATCTTCAGAAATATTCCCCAAATTGAAATATAATTTTCCTCCAGTTGAAGCATTATATTGAGGTAAAATATATGGATCCTGCATCCAGAATTCAATAAACTCAATATTACTTGTTTCAAAATCAGTTTGGTCAAGACTCCTCATAATCCCACCAAAATTGGGAGCCCCGGAAAGAAATTTTCCATCAGCAGTTAACTTTGGTTTATAATTTTCATAATTATAAGGTCCCTTCTCATGAGGGTAATAGGCTAAATCAAAAGTTGTCAATTGACTTTCGCCAAATCCTGTAGTTTTTTGAGGGAAGATTTCTTTTTGATAAACTTCTCTTACCCGCGGATCACTTAATTCATTTCGATCACCAATTGGATTATTGGGCGCATCTATTTGTTGAAGGGTTTGTTCTATTTGATACCAAGCTAATTTGGATCTGCTTTTTCCATAATCCAAATTATTATTTAATAGGGCCTCTGGAAATAATTCATTGCTAGATCCTTTTGGTGTGGCATGAGCAGGAGTTGAGGCCAATGCCCAGCTTATTGCGGGGAATCTTAAATCTATTCCTGATTTACTGCCCTCGAAATCATCAATATAAACTACTCCATTGCTGCCTCTTCCAATTTGAGGAGCATGGCCAGGCTTGAAATAAGCACCTTCAAAATAAGTATTAACACTGGAAGATGCAGTGGTACTGTAAAAAGGAAGCTTGTCTAAAATTTTTGTTAGTCTTGGTGTTTCTTTCCGGTAATTTACATCCAGCCCATACATGGTATTTCTTATGGGCTCTTCGTTATAGTTGACTTTCGTGAAGAATGGTCTCTCTCCTAATCTTACGATAGTACCGCCAATAGTTAATTGTTCTTTTGCAGTATTCTTCGCTAAATAATCCAGTCTTAATGCCAAGAAATTCTTTTGTTGCATTCCGAAATTTGCATTGTTTTCAAAATTAACTTGTACAGGCAATCCTGCATTCAATATCGCCTGATTAATCATTTTGATTGTTCCTAAATCATAATTGATATCATAATCAATACCTTCTTGCAGCGTTCTTCCTCCAGCCGTTACCGTTACTGACCCCTTTGGAATATTATACCCAATACTGATTTCAGAAGTTCCTGAAGTTTTTGCCGTTCCCTTCAAAACAAATCGATTCAAATTAGGATATTGCTGTGCGGTGGATTTAATGGAATCATACAGAGCATAAAACAACGTATCCTTTGCCGTTAGTGGCACTGTAGCATAAATTTGATTCGCTAAATCTTTACCAAAAGGTTCTAATACAGGAAACACAATTCTACTATATTGTGAGACTACAGTGAAATTCTCCACAAAATCAAATACTCCATCTGGCTGTGGGTCAGACTGGCTATTCAATCGGTCAAGGTTTATTAAAGATATTATGGGAGAACCGAGATTTTTGTCTCCAAAAGGAAGGTACCTTTTAGATCCCAACCCTGGTTCCTGGTATAAAACATCCAACTTGAAATCCGCTGGAGATAGTGTACCATACCCAATGGTATAAACATTCTTCATCATCAATCCCCATATTGGTAATGAAGGACGTTGAGAAGTAGCTTTTAATAATTTTAAAAACAAAACCTTTTGTGATGATGATGCGCTGTCCGGAGGAACATCCTGAGAAAATTCACCAACTTGATAGATTCTACCTCTGTAAGAATATTGATAAGCCACACCTAAAACCTCATCCGTTTGTAAGGGCTGACTTAAAGACAACATTCCGATTTGCTTGTTGTAGGTATATTGGGTAGAATCTAATTTTTTTGCAAAAGTCTTTTCAAAATCCTGAACAGGGCTCAGGGATAAATTAAGTAGGTTACTATAAATCAACGCTGAATTTCTTGAATTAGATTGACCTAAAATATTAGTCAATAAATCATTCGTTGTATTGCTTGGAATATCCAAACTTGAAAGAACAGATATATTCGGTGAATAGGGCTTAAACTCACCTAAATCTGCTAACCCCACCACATCTCTTGTTTCTGTGGTAGTACCATTTTTATTAGTAACCCAAACTTCCATCCTCAGGATTTGAATCGGCGAAATCACTGCAGGAAGATTTGACATCAGCTTGTTGTAATTATTTCTGAAATATTGCCCAACAAGAAAGTGTCTGTTCTCCTCATATTCATCTGCTTTGATTTCAAATGGAGTTGCTGAAGAGCCTCCTTGAAGATTCACACTTTGACGTTGAGATTTCTGATTAGCCAACACTCCTGTAATGAAAAGTTTACCAAATTGAAGTTGTGTTTTTAATCCGAAAAGTTGTTGAGCACCTGGAATAAGTGTTCCTTTTGAAGAGAAATTTATGGTCCCTGCTTCAAATCTTTTCATAATCTCATCATCCTTTCCAGAGTAATCTAATTTTAGTTGGTTATCTAAATCAAAGTTTGCGAGTGTGTTGTAATTTATAGGAAACTTCAATTTATCTCCAATACTCGCATTTACATTGAGTTGGGCATTCATTTGAAAATCCAATCCTCCACTTTTTCTTGCATTCTCCGGAAGAGTAGGATTGTCAATCCTTTGACCCTGATAACCAGCTGTGATATCAACATTGCCTTGAGGCGTAATTTCTATTTTTCCGGTGCCGAACAAACGATTGAAAAGATTATCAGTGAGATTTAATCTTGGCTTAACATACTTACCTCTGTTTAAGATACTTGTAGTATTCGCTCTTTTTTGGAAATAATCAACTTCTGCTTTTCTGTTTTTAATGCTCCAGTATTCATTAAAAGAATAACTCACTGGCGTTCTGAAAAAGCGATTGCCGATTTTTTCATAAACTAGATATCTTCTAGAGTCAATGTCATAAACAATAGAATCAGTAAGATTAGAGGGCTTGAATAAATCAAAAGTATTGTGGTTACTTATGGATAGATTATCGCCACGTCTGTCTGTAAGAGGATAATGCAGCGTCAAAGGAGTAACTACTGTATCATGTATAGCATATAATCTAAAAACTGGATTGGCTTTTACACATATAACATTTACAATGCTAGCTATGATAATGCAGGCAAACGTTTTCAAAAAAATACGATGTAAATTTCTGTGAAGCAACATTCAGCGAAACGATTAATGTAGAATTTTGTCAAATGGCTTTTAATGCTTTTTTTATTAATTCTTCAAGGATTATAATATCAGGTTCTATGCGAATGACTTTTTGGATAGCCTGTTCAGCCTGACCTCTTGATATTCCTAATCCGGTTAATGCTATTACAGCATCTTGTTCTATACTAGGGGCAAAGTTAGGCATTGAATTAGAATTATTGGCTTGTTTGCCTACTTTATCTTTTAATTCAAGTACAAGTCTTTCAGCCGTTTTTTTTCCAATCCCTTTTACATTTTCAAGTAATTTAGCATTGCCTTGAATGATGGCCTTAGCTACTTCATCAGCTTTCATCGATGAAAGCATCATTCTTGCAGTTGATGCTCCCACTCCAGAAACACTTATCAAAAGAAGAAACATCTCCTTTTCTTCTTTTTCGAAAAATCCAAACAAAGTATGGGCATCCTCTTTAATTTGTAAGTAAGTATAAAGTTTGCCTTCATTCAGTTGCTGAATAGATGTGAAGGTATTCAAGCTGATATTGACTTCATATCCAACACCATTTACATCTAAAAAAACCTGAGTAGCACTTTTATAACTAAATTTTCCTTGTAAATAAGCGTACATATTTTTCTATTCTGTTATTAGCGAAAATAAGGATATTTTGCCATCTATAGCATTTAAAAAGAGTTGATTGATTTTTGTGTTAATTTTACAACTCCTAAAAAATGATAAACTCATAAATGATGCAAAAAATTAATGCTGCAATTACAGCTGTTGGTGCCTATGTCCCGGAATATAGGTTGACAAATAAGATACTTGAAACAATGGTAGATACCAATGATGAATGGATAAAATCTCGTACCGGCATTGATGAAAGAAGAATATTAAAAGGAGAAGGCCTTGCCAGTAGTGACATGGGGGCTGAAGCTGTCAAAGATTTGATAAAAAAACGTGGCATCAGCCCAGATGAGATCGATTGTATTATTTGTGCTACCGTTACTCCAGATATGTTTTTTCCCGCTACAGCAAATATCATTAGTGATAAAGCAGGCGTAAAAAATGCATTTGGCTTCGATGTAAGCGCTGCATGTTCAGGATTTCTTTATGCTCTTACATTAGGCACTTCAATGATTGAATCTGGAAGATATAAAAAGATTATAGTGGTAGGTGTAGATAAAATGAGTGCGATTGTAGATTATAGCGACAGGACGACTTGTATCATCTTTGGAGATGGAGCAGGTGCCGTGCTACTTGAAGTAAACGAAGAAGGAGTTGGTGTTTTGGATAGCATTTTAAAAAGTGATGGCAGCGGCAGAAATTTCTTACACATGAAAGCAGGCGGATCTCTAAAACCATCTACCGTTGAAACGGTAATGGCTAAAGAACATTATATTTATCAGGAAGGGCAAACAGTATTCAAATTTGCAGTTAAAGGAATGGCCGATGTGAGCTATGAACTGATGCAGAAAAACAACCTAACAGCCGATGATATAGCCTGGCTGGTTCCTCATCAAGCAAACTTAAGAATTATTGACGCCACGGCTAATAGAATGAACTTGCCTAAAGAAAAAGTCATGATTAATATCCAGAAATTTGGTAACACTACCGCAGCTACTATTCCATTATGTCTTTGGGAATGGGAGAAAAAATTAAACAAGGGAGATAATATCATTCTCGCCGCTTTTGGAGGAGGTTTTACCTGGGGAGCAACCTGGGTTAAATGGGCTTATGATACTAAATAGAAAAGTCAACTAAAATTTAATGATCAAGATCTCAACGTTTTTTTTATTTTTAATTACTTGCATTAGCACCAATGCCCAAATGAGCAGGTATATTGTAAAATTCAAAAATAAAAATTTCAATTCTTGTACTGTAAATAATCCCTCTTTTTTTTTGACGCAAAGGGCAATCGACAGACGCCTTAAATACAGTATTAACATTGATCCTACAGATTTGCCCATTACAGAAAGGTATATTGATAGTATTAGGCTATCCGGAAACGTGAGTATACTTAATAAATCTAAATGGCTCAATCAAATTGCTATTTCAACAAATGATATTCAAGCATTGGCAAAAATAAATTCCTTCTCTTTTGTTGAACAAACACAAGCAATTGCCGCAAAATCGTATTTACCTGTAAAAAACAAAACGGAACTGGAGAATTCATCCACAATCAATAGTAACGATATTTTCGCAAGAGTCACTTCGGCAGATTATTATAACTATGGCGCTTCCGCAAGCCAAATTAAAATACATCAGGGAGATTTTTTGCACAATCACGGATTTAAAGGAAGCGGAATGCAACTTGCAGTAATCGATGATGGTTTCTATAATTATACTACTTTACCAACGTTTGACAGTATACGAAGCCACAATCAAATACTTGGCACATGGGATTTTGTTGACAATGAAGCCGATGTTTCTAACGACGATAGTCATGGGATGAAATGCTTAAGCACCATCGCAGCAAATCTTCCTGGCGTATTTATTGGAACAGCTCCTCAGGCATCATTCTATTTATTCAGATCCGAAGATATCAACTCCGAATATCCGATTGAAGAACACAATCTTGCCGCAGCTGCAGAAAAAGCCGACAGTCTTGGTGTTGATATTTGTTCAATTTCATTAGGTTATAATACTTTCGACAGCTCGATTTTTGATTACACTTATAATGATATGAGTGGAAATAAAACCATCAGTGCAAGAGCAGTTAATTATGCAGCTAAGAAAGGATTACTAATGGTTGTGTCTGCCGGTAATGAAGGAGATAAAACCTGGCATTATATTGATACTCCTGGTGATGCAGACAGTGCATTTACCATCGGAGCGGTTGATAGTAATGGAGTAATTGGTGCTTATAGTAGTTATGGGCCCAATAGCAACAATCAAATCAAGCCTACTGCTGTAGCAATTGGAACGGATGCTGTCGTAGCAAATAGTTCTACCGGAATGCCCATGTTCAGCAATGGGACTTCATTTGCATGTCCTAATATGGCCGGCATTACCACTTGTCTTTGGCAAGCATTTCCTGAAGCCTCTAATATGGAAATCATCAAAACGCTGGAACAAAGTGCTTCTATTGCAAACGCCCCCAATAACAGAATGGGTTATGGAATTCCAGACTCAAAGAAAGCATTTGTAATGCTTCAGAAAAAATATTTTTCAAAACAAATTAATTTTAATCAATGTAAGGGAATACTTGATTTTTCCATCAAGACCGACAATACCATGACTATTGAAATTGAAAGGAAATTATCCAGCGATAATAATTATAGCAATTTAACAACCCTCTCTAATAATGATCAATATGGATTGCATGCATTCCATTATATTGACGATTTATATGGATTGGATATTACTAAAGCAGATTACAAATTTAAAGTTTCCATTGGCACTGATACTTCGTATTACATAGATAGCGCTGAAATAAATTACGATCTTAGTTGCAACCCTAATCTAGTAGAAAATGACAAGATCAGTATTTCGCCTAACCCAGTTATTACTACACTGAATATTGAAATTGACAGATTGAATAAAACAAGTATTGAGATCGCCATCCAAAACAATATTGGACAAACGGTTTTTACAAAAAATTATACGCAGGAAGCAGGAATAGCAATCAACAAAATAAATTTATACCATTTAAGTAAAGGGATTTACCACATTCAAGTATATGCGGACCATGAAAAGATACTAACCAAAAAGTTTATCAAGCTATAGCTGAAAAACAGCAACAAACATAGTATCCGCTTCACATTCATAGCCTTTCAAATAATTCATGCGAATCAATTTTAATGCTGAATTCGATTCAATAAATTTTGCCATTTCTTCATTCTCGGCTTTAAACACAGAGCAAGTGATATAGAAAAAAAGACCTTCTGTCTGAAGATGTGGAATAACATGGGAAACAATGGATTGTTGTTTTTTTACAAATGCGGGGATATTTTTTTTATCAAAACTAAAATATTGTTCAGGAGTTCTACCCCATGTTCCACTTCCGGTGCAAGGAACATCAGATATAATTATCGAGAATTTCTCCATCTTATCCAAGCCTGATGACAACGAAAGATTTTGTATAAATTTCTTAAAAATATCAACCCTAGATTGCTGAAGTCTTTGAGTTAAATTTGATAATATATTTGCTCTTACATCCGATACCGTTAGTCTTATTTTTCCACTCAACCGATCATATAACAAAATAGATTTTCCTCCGCTTGCAGCACAAGTGTCCCAAACAGTATGAATCTCATTTTCAGCTTTTAACGGCATGCCCTTAAAGAAATCAAATACTCTTTGGGAATTCAAATCCTGAATAACAGCATCCTTATTGATTCGCAATACCTTATCCAACCCTGCACTATTAGTACATTTAATGACATCCTCTCCTATTTCTTCAAATACAATTAATGCTTTTTGAAGTGCTTCAACGACTACTTTTTTTCTATGAGGCCTTATTCGAATAAATAAGGAAGGCTGTTTGAAAAAAGATGAAGCATAAGAAACAGCATCAATTTCCGGAGACAATTCCTCCTGGTAAGCAAACAGATTACTACTATCCAGATTTAAGTAAGAAAGCTTTTCGGGGATAGACAAATGAATACGATTATTTAATTCTGGATGAAGTTCTTTAAGCATGTCATTTTCCTTATCCTGACAGAGAAATAAAGCATGCAAAATTGATTGATCCGCCGAAAAATGCTTGTTCAAAAAAACCGCGCAACGGAAATAATCATAACAAAGTGAAGACACTGCTTTTCTGTCTTTAGAGCCAAATTTTTTATGCTCCGCAAAATATTTTTTCAAATGATATGACAAAGGATTGCCCGGCTTATACGAAGCAATCAATTTAGTTGAACTGGTTAAATACGAATGGAATCTACTCATGAAAAAATCCCGCGCTTGGCGGGACTATTATTTTAAGGTGAACTGATTATAATTCCAGCAAGGCATTAACTGGGTCTTTTCCAAATAACATTAATGCTGGATTTTCCAGCAACTGCTTCACCCTTACTAAAAAACCTACAGATTCTCTGCCATCAATAATTCGATGATCATAGCTTAATGCCAAATACATCATCGGCTTAATTACAACCTGGCCATTTACAGCCATTGGTCTTTCAACAATATTATGCATACCTAAAATGGCACTTTGTGGAATATTGATAATAGGCGTACTCATCATTGATCCAAAGATGCCACCATTTGTTATCGTAAATGTTCCGCCCGTCATTTCTTCAATAGTCAATTTATTATTCTTTGCTTTAGTAGCAAGTTCAACTACTGCCGATTCTATTTCTGCCATACTTAAACTTTCTGCATTTCTGATTACAGGAACAACAAGTCCTTTTGGCGCACTAACGGCAATGGATATATCACAATAGTCATGATACAAAACACTATCCCCATCAATATAAGCATTTACAGCAGGGAATTCCTGAAGGGCATAAGTACAGGCCTTCGTAAAGAAACTCATAAACCCAAGATTTACACCATGTTGTTCTTTGAATTTGTCTTTAAATCTTTTTCTAACCTCCATCACCGCACTCATATCTACTTCATTGAAAGTAGTGAGCATGGCGGTTGTATTTTTTGCTTCCACCAATCTTCTGCTGACGGTTTTACGCAAATTGCTCATCTTTTCAGGACGTTCATTTCTCGTAAACATTGTCATCCCAGGCTTTCTTCCGGGATTTGTCAATGCCTCAAGAACATCTTGTTTGATAATTTTACCATTAGATCCGGAGGGCACAATATTTTTGCTATCTATTTTTTTATCTGCAATAATAGCTGCTGCAACAGGAGTTGCCTTAACATCTGTAGCCGAAACTGGTTCTTTTTTTACTTCCGCAGTTTTGTTCTCCGTTTTTTTAGGGGCTTCAGCAACAGCGGCCGGACGTTCTGCTGCAGTATCAATCGTACATACCAAATCTCCTATTGACAAAGTATCTCCTTCTTTGGCAATTTGCTTTACAGCACCTGCCTGCTCTGCATTAATTTCAAATGTCGCCTTTTCGCTTTCCAGTTCAGCAATCACCTCATCTCTATCCGCCCATGCACCATCAGCTTTATGCCATTTAACCAGCGTAACCTCACTTATACTTTCTCCAACTGTAGGAACTTTTATTTCAATAGCCATTTATTAAAGATTTATGATGGCGAATTTCGGATAAAATTGAGGATTTTTAAAATGAAATATTCAGAAAAGGCATAAAATGAAGAGTTTACAGCTAATAAAAGGTAACAATAGGTGATTATTAGCGCAATATTCAAAAGTTTTCGGAAAGCTATTCAAAGAAAATAATTCAGTAAAATTGGCTACTTCAGTCGTTTTTTTACATAAAAAACTATACCTTCGCTGCCCCGTTAAAAAACCACGGGATTATTTTATGTCATTTAATATTTCAAAACAACTAAACGCAGAAGAACAGGAGCCAATTGCTTCTATGGAAGCTGAAGCTACTGCGACAACAAAAGAACCTGTTGCTGAAAAGCATGTTGAAACACCTCATGATGACTTCGATTGGAGTCGTGATAAGCGCAATGTCGTTTCTTATTCTCAAGAAGAAAAAGTAAAATACGACAGTGTTTACGACAACACTTTCAAACAAATCAATGACGGTGAAATGATTCAAGCTACAATTGAATCTTTAACCAAAACTGATGCTGTTGTAAACATCGGATTTAAAAGCGATGGATTGATTTCTTTGAATGAATTCAGAGACATTCCAGGCGGTATTAAAGTAGGAGATGTTATTGAAGTAATGGTTGTAGAAAAAGAAGACAGAGAAGGCAACTTGAATCTTAGTCGTAAATCTGCAAGAATTACAAGAGCTTGGGAAAGAATCGTTGAGGTTAACAAAACTGGCGAAATTGTTACGGGCTTAGTTACCAGCAAAACAAAAGGCGGATTAATTGTAGATGTATTTGGAATGGAAACATTCTTACCAGGTTCTCAAATTGATGTGAAACCTGTTACAGATTACGATCAATTTGTTGGAAAAACAATGGAATTTAAAGTAGTTAAGATTAACGAAACTATTAAAAATGCAGTTGTTTCTCACAAAGCACTTATCGAAAGCGATATCGAAGCTCAAAGAGCTGAAATTATCGGCAAATTGGAGAAAGGTCAAGTATTGGAAGGAACTATCAAAAACATCACTGATTTCGGAGCATTCCTTGATTTAGGTGGATTGGATGGTTTACTTTATATCACTGATATTTCTTGGGGACGTATCAACCATCCTTCAGAAGTATTGAAGTTGGATCAGAAAATCAATGTAGTAGTTCTTGATTTCGATGATGATAAAAAACGTATCAGCTTAGGCTTGAAACAATTAACTCCTCATCCTTGGGATACTTTAGCAGAAAATCTTAAAGAAGGTGAAATCATCAAAGGTAAAGTAGTAAATATCGAAGATTATGGCGCTTTCCTTGAAATTATGCCAGGTGTTGAAGGCTTGGTTCACGTAAGTGAAATTACATGGGCTAACACACCAATCAATGCAAAAGAATTCTTCAAATTAGGAGATGAGCATGAAGCAAAAGTGGTTACACTTGATAAAGAAACACGTAAGATGAGTCTCTCTATCAAACAAATGACAGAAGATCCATGGAGTACTATTGAAACAAGATTCCCTGAGCAATCTCGCCATATGGGTACTGTAAAAAATATCACTCCTTATGGTGTATTTGTTGAATTAGCAACTGGCATCGGTGGAATGATTCACATCAGTGATTTAAGCTGGCTAAAACGCTTCAATAACCCTAACGAATACACTAAAGTAGCCAAGGAAATTGAAGTAATTATTTTAAGCATAGATAAAGAAGGACGCAAACTTCAATTGGGACACAAACAAATTGAAGAAGATCCATGGAATTCTCTGGAATCAGTATTCACTATCGGATCTCTTCATGAAGGAACTGTCGTAAAGAAAGATGAAAAAGGTGCTGTAATTCAATTGCCATATGGATTAGAAGGATATGCTCCTGCTCGTCATTTAATGAAAGAAGACGAAAAAATGATTGGCGCTGATGAAGTAGCTCAATTCATGGTTATCGAATTCGATCGTAATGATAAGCGTATCTTGTTAAGTCATACTCGCTTGTGGGAACAAGAGAAGGAAGAAGAAAAGCAAGTTGAAATTAAAGAAAGAAAAGCTGAATCAGATCAAACTAAAAAAGCAGTGAAGACTATTCAATCAAAAGTTGAAAAATCTACATTAGGCGACTTAGGTGTTTTGGCAGGCTTGAAAGCTAAAATGGACAGCGCTTCTGGCGAAGGAGAAACTCCTGCTGCTGAAGAACCAAAAGCTGAATAAATTTTAGCATACTATATAATAAAAAATCCTCCAATTCGGAGGATTTTTTATTATAAGAAATTTGATTTGAAAATTCAATCGGCAATTAGTCTCAAACTCACCTCCTACCAACTAATTAACCAATCAACTAATAAACCAATCAACCAATCAACTACCCCCCCCCCTCTACTCCGCCCAACTCATTACATATCCTTCATTCTCTATTTCCAGTGCTGCCTTAGTTAATTGTAAAGGCTTGAAGGTATCTACCATCACCGCTAGCTCTTTGGTTTCTTTTGCTCCAATACTCTTCTCTACAGTCCCAGGATGAGGCCCATGAGGAATGCCAGCCGGATGCAATGTAATCATGCCGCGAGTAACATGTTTTCTGCTCATAAAATCTCCATCTACATAATACAATAATTCATCGCTGTCAATATTGCTATGATTGTATGGTGCTGGGACCGATTGTGGATGATAATCATATAAACGAGGAACAAAAGAACACACTACAAAGGCATCTGTTTCAAAAGTTTGATGAACAGGAGGCGGTTGATGCACTCTTCCTGTGATGGGCTCGAAATCATGAATGCTGAAAATATAGGGATAACAACAACCATCCCAACCTACTACATCAAATGGATGTGTACCATAATGAATCCCATACAACTGCCCTTTCTTTTTTGTCTTAATTATGTAATCACCTTTCTCATCATGTGTTTTTAAATTTTCAGGACCACGAATGTCTCTCTCGCAAAAAGGAGCATGCTCCATCAACTGACCATTGCGACTTGTATAACGCTTGGGATATCTGATAGGATGAAAAGACTCAACAATAAATAACCTGTTTTTGTCATTATTGAAATGAATCTGATAAATTGTTCCTCTGGGTAATACGATATAATCCCCATAACTAAATTCCAATTCGCCATAACATGTTTTTACTACGCCACTGCCTTCATGTACAAAAATCATCTCATCAGCATCAGCATTTTTGTAAAAATAATCAACCATGCTTTTTTGTGGCGAAGCCAATACAATATGACAATCCGAATTTACTAAAACTGCCTTCCGGCTGTTCAGAAAATCAGCTTCCGGCTTTACATTAAACCCTTCAAAGCTTCGATGCTTCAGCATCTTTTCTTCTGCTACAATTGGCGATACATCAATTGGATCATCACACTTTACAATTAATGTAGGCGCATAAGTGTGGTAAGAAATAGAATAATCATTTGAAAACCCCTCTGTTGAAAATAATTGTTCTGAATACAAAGAACCATCTGGTTTTCTGAATTGCGTATGGCGTTTGTGAGGTATTACGCCTAATGATTTATAATGTGGCATCTATATTAAATTAAAAAGGTGAAATTAAAAATATAAAAAAATCCAGCAAAGAAAATTAATAGCCTTTGCATAAAGACAACATAAGGAAATAATATTTCCAATAACGTTTATCAATATAATAGATGAAGTTTCTTTTAAAAGGCAATTTGAATTATTTTTTTTAATTTATCTTTCCTTAAAAATACATTTTTTGTTCGATAAACAATCACCCAATCATTTGTGAAAAGAATCGGTTTAATATCAGATACGCATGGATTTCTTGATGAAATTATTGCTGAGTACTTCAAAGATTGCGATGAAATCTGGCACGCAGGCGATTTTGGAACGATTGAACTTGTGAATCAATTGAAAAAAGGATTACAAAAATTAGGCAATAAATCAATTGTGAGAGGTGTCTATGGCAATATTGATGGGATAGATATTCGATCCCAATTCCCTGAAAATATCACTTTCGATTGTGAAAATGTAAAAGTAATGATTCAACATATTGGCGGCTACCCCGGACGATACTCCCTTGGCATAAAAAATAAAATAGCCGCTCAACAAGTGAAATTATTTATCAGCGGACATTCTCATATTTTGAAAATAATCTACGACGAGAAATTACAATGTCTGCATATCAACCCAGGCGCAGCAGGGAAACAAGGCTGGCACAAAGTAAGAACGATAGTAAAGTTTGTGATTGATAAAGACAATATCAAAGATTGTGAAATTATTGAGTTGGAAAATCGTTAGCCGCCATTTTTAACAAGCCCTTCTTCTGTTCAACTCTTTTTTAATCAACCCCAATTCTCTTCCAGTTTGACCTGCAACTGAACTGTTTTCCTGAGCTCTTCTCATTAAATAGGGAACGACATCTTTTATCGGACCAAAAGGAAGGTACTTGCTAACGCTGCAACCAGACTTGGCCAAATTAAAAGTAATGTTATCACTCATGCCGAATAATTGCGAGAAATGAACATGGGGATGATTAGATGGAATGTTTTTTTCTGATAACAATTGTACTGCATACAAACTGCTTTCTTCATTGTGAGAAGCAACTATCAATGCGATCTTGTTAATATTTGAAATACAAAATGCTAGTGCATCATCATAATCTTTATCAGTGTTTTCTTTTGTAGATTGTATGGGTGACCTGTAACCATTACTCAAAGCTCTGTTTCGCTCCTTTTCCATATAAGCACCTCTCACAAGCTTTGCCCCAAGAATAAAATGATGCTGCTCGGCCAGCGAAAAACTATATGTCAAAAAATCAAGTCTGTCGTGACGATACAATTGATAGGTGTTATAAATAATACAGCTGTTTGAATTAAAAGACTGCATCATTTTAAAAGCAAGTGCATCTACCGGCTCCTGAATCCATGATTCTTCAGCGTCTACCAAAAGAGCAACATTGCTTTCAAAAGCAGCTTGCCCAATTTTCATGAGCCTTTCTACTACGTTGCCCCATTCTTGTTGTTCCTGATCATCTAGTTTTTTTATAGCCTGATCATATCGATCAAAAATACCAGTACTGTTTTCGGACAACATGAAAGTATCTATTTTTTCGAGTAACCCAAACCGTGAAACCCCAGTTATCTTAATGCTGATAAATGGAATATTCTTTTGCTTTGATGCATATTCAATGACTTTTAAAAACTGATGAGTTGATTCATCAAATGCTACTTCCCCTACTCCGCCTTCAACACCATAATCCAATATAACATTCACCCCATATTTCTCAAGCTTGTCTACTACTGGCTTTGTCTCTTCTAAAGTTTCACCGCCAACAAACTGACTGAAAATTGTTTTTCTGATTAGAAATTTTATAAAGGGAATTTTCCACTTGATAGCCAAGGGCATAAAAGTCAAGCCGAATTTTACAAAAAGCGACATTCCCATTGCTGAAAAAAGAAAATGCGCTTTTTTTAATTCTTTATCTGACTTATAATCAAATGCATATTCGGTATTATCGAATGAAATATTATGTGAATGTTGACTACTCATCAATCTGATAACGTTAAAGCAAGCAATTGTTAAAGGCAACAAATGTACAATTAAATCCTATCACAACGATATCGCAAAAGTGCAAAAGATGAAATACCTAACTCACAAAAAGTGCTTTTAATTCAGGCGCGTCTTCGGGCTTAAGTTTGCCCCCTAAAATCAATCGCAATTGTCTCCTTCTTAATGCGCCGTCAAATAAACGAATCTCATCAGTCGTTTCAGGAACAAGCTGGTTAACAGGCCTTGGCTTCCCATTAGGATCCAATGCTACAAAAGTATAATAAGCCTCATTACTCTTATATTTATATTGCTGAATAGCATCTTCTCCCCAAACATTCAAATGCACTTCCATACTGCTATTAAACGCCCTTGTCACTTTAGCTTCTATATGCACTACATTCCCAATCTTTATAGGATTTTCAAAGGATATATTATCTACAGAAGCAGTTACTACCGGTGCCGCGCAATGTTTCATCGCCGCTAAAGCTGCTGCAATATCCATCCAGTACATCAATCGGCCTCCCATTAAATTCCCGAAATTATTCGTGTCATTGGGCAAAACTAATTCTGTCATAACTACTAAGGATTCAGATGCTTTCTTTTCCATATTTTAAAATTTGGATTGTAATTAGATATTATGAGTTGAATCTTTTTTCAACATAGTCCCAATTCACCAGCGACCACCATTTTTCAATATAATCAGCTCTCTTGTTTTGATATTTCAAATAATAAGCATGCTCCCAAACATCGAGTCCTAATAAAGGATAGCCTTTAATATCCATCGCATTAATATCCATCAATGGATTATCCTGATTAGCAGTACTACCAATAACCAGTTTGCCTGAATGGTCTTTGCACAACCAAACCCAGCCGCTTCCAAATCTATTTTTTCCTGCGTCAGTAAATTGTTTTTTAAACCCATCAAACCCACCGAATTGACTTTCTAATTCATTAAATAATTTCCCGGAAGGTTTATTATTTTCAACCTTAGGGCGCATACATTGCCAGAACATTTCATGATTATAATGTCCTCCAGCATTATTTCTAAGTTTCATAGAATACTTAGAAATACTTTCTAGTAATTTATCGACAGATTGGCTCATGTCAACAGCTTCTAATTTCGCTGTATCATTTAGATTTTTCACATAAGTTGCGGCATGTTTGGAATAATGGATTTCCATTGTCATGGCATCAACACAATCTTCTAAAGCATCATATTGATAAGGAAGTGGCTTTTGATCAAATCCGGTGTTCAAATCGGACTTGATTGCGCTTGTTGAATTATGATTGGATGCAAACAAACTGGATACACCTTCCAGGCCAACAGCCACCATTGCTGTAGTTGCCAATCCATATTTTAAGAACTTTCTTCTGCTGTTTTTATTTTTACTTTCCATAAGATTGAAATTATTATTTGAATAACATTTTGATCTTTACAAAGAAACGAATGTAGGCATCCTTATTGAATAATTGAGAATCATGCATGGCCTTATATGTTAAAAATATTCCTACCGGAGTCAACCCTATTATAGCAAGCCACATACCAAAGGAAGGAGTTACCATCATTTGCTTAGAAAACTTTTCGCCAAACATATTGAGCAAATGAAATAAGAGAAAGAAAACAATTGCAGTTACAAGCGGCATTCCTAAGCCCCCTTTTTTTATAATGGCTCCCAATGGTGCTCCAATAAATAACAATACTAGACAGGCTAAGGACAAAGAGTATTTTCTATGCCATTCTATTTTATGATAATTTATATCCTCATCTTTTAATTTACGTTCCTGCATGTTTTGTTGCAACACAGCTCTTGCTTCACTCATTTTATTCAACGCTAGCGAATTTATAAATGGGAGAACGGAATCAGGAATAATCTTAACGGATGTTTTAGAAATGGGTTGAGCACTTGCTTTTTTCCATATACGTTCAGGAATATTACTATACTGAAAAAGTGTAGCTATTTGACCAGATATTTTCTTCAGCACTACCGACCTATCCCTTTCTAAAGAGTCTATATTTTTACTTAGCTGACGGGCACTTAACATTTTATAATTATTCCTAAAAATACTGTCATTTGTTTGTTGCTTTTGCAATATGCTTAAATCAAACAATTTTTTAAAATGCTGAAAGCCAAGTCTAGTAAACTCTGTAGAAGTATCCATAAAGTTTCCTTTCTCCTGATATCGGTACCCATTTTCTAAATTAAACTCTAAATAATTTTGATCAGCTGAAATATTCATAACGCCTTTTTCAGCAATGATGCAGTTGTCTTGTAAAACATTATTCTGCTCATAAATAATGACATTACGAATCGTTTTTCCATCTGCCTCTTTTTTACCCACTTTAATAGCATAATTGGGAATATGCGTAAAGAACACACCTTCTTTCAAATCAAAAGCTGGCTTCTTGACATAAATGTCACTATATAAAGTAACGAATTTTAAATTGGCATATGGAATAACATAATTAGCAAAAAGAAATGTAACCCCACACAAAAAAATGGCAACCCACATAATAGGACGCATGAATCTTAATAGAGAAATTCCTGAAGACTTGATTGCAACCAATTCAAAACTCTCTGCTAAATTTCCGAATGTCATTATGGAAGAAATCAAAATTGCAATTGGCATGGCTAACATAAGTAAGGATGCACTGGCATACCAAAGAAATTGACCGATAGTAATAAAATCTAAACCCTTACCTACAAGATCATCTAAATACTTCCATAAGCTCTGCATCATTAACACAAAAAATGCTATAAAAAAAGTAATGATGAATGGTCCAATAAAAGACTTCAGAATAAGTTTGTCTATTTTTTTTACCATAGTTTAATTTTCTGCAGACAATTTTGAAATTAATCATTTGTAATGACATGACTAACAAAACAAAAATAACTCATTCTAATCAGTCAAAACAACTGAAAACTTTGTATGAGGAAAAATAATAAAAAAGTAGCGGCTGAAGTGCACTAATAACTAAAAAGTCAAGCTGGGTAGGTATTGTTTGGAAAGTAGTATTAAATGATAGTATTAACCGGAAGCGTATTTCTTATGATCCCAAACGGTGAAAAAGATCTTTAACCTGATATTCCCATAATTGGCTTTGATCTTTTATATCTTTCTTTTCAGCAAAATCTTTGATAATTAAAATAGTCTGATTGGTAACTTCTGACCTATCCACCCTGAATTCGAAATACTCATCTTTCGCCATATGGTTCCAACGAAAACGAATAAACTTATCTTGCTCTTTTTCAAGTAAAACAGCTTTTTCTTCTGATTCATTCCATGAAAATGTAAAAACTCCTTCACGCTCATCTACTTTGTCTGCAAACCATTCTTGCATAGCGGTAGGATTACTCAAAAATTCAAATAAAATACTTGGAGAGCATCTAACAGGGTATTCTAATGTATATAATAGCTTTTTACTCATTTTTAAATTTATTGATTTCTTTTATTCTTGCAATAATAGAAAATTAATCGACGTAACAAAATAAATACTTGACTTTTTTTGACTTTTATTTAATTTATTATTGAATTCAATAGTAATTCACTTCAAAATTTACGTATGGGATTTAAAAATATTTTTAACCGCACACAATAAAAGCATTAAAATTCGTTATGTATAAGGTATAGTTCACCATTTTCTTTTAATCAACCCTAACACCCCAAACCATGCGTCAACTAAAAATCTCGAAATCAATTACTAATCGCGAAAGTGACAGTCTTGAAAAATATTTACAGGAAATTGGAAAAGTTGAGCTCATTAGACCAGAAGAAGAAGCCCAACTAGCAGCACTCATTCGAAAAGGAGATCAAAAAGCATTAGATAGGCTTACAAAAGCCAATCTAAGATTTGTTGTTTCTGTAGCAAAACAATACCAAAATCAAGGATTATCATTATCAGATTTAATAAATGAAGGCAACTTTGGTTTAATAAAAGCAGCCCAGCGTTTTGATGAAACCAAAGGCTTCAAATTTATTTCTTATGCAGTTTGGTGGATCAGACAAAGTATATTACAAGCCTTGGCAGAGCAATCAAGAATAGTTAGACTACCCTTAAATAAAGTAGGATTAAGCAGCAGAGTGGGAAAAGCCTTCTCACAATTAGAACAAGAGTTTGAACGACCTCCTACTTCAGAAGAAATAGCACTATACCTGGATATACCAGCCGAAGAAGTATCAGCGGTAATGAGTGTAGGAGGGAAACATATAAGTGTTGATCAGCCTATTTCAGAAGGCGAAGATGGCACATTAATGGACTTGCTTGAAAACGTTAATGCTGTGAAAACTGATAATAAACTTGTAAATAATGATTCTTTAAATATCGAAATCGAAAGGTCGCTCAAAACATTATCCCCAAGACAAAGAGAAGTTGTCGTCTACTTTTTTGGAATTGGAGTGGATCATCCTATTAGCTTAGAAGATCTTGGAGAAAGATATAACCTCACAAGAGAAAGAGTGAGACAAATAAAGGATAAGGCTATTATGAAATTAAGGGAAACATCCCAAAGTCATTTACTTAGAGGATTCCTAGGAGCTTAACTAGTTACATTACCCATAAAAGAAAAAACATTCAAGGAATTGGATGTTTTTTCTTTTTATAGCAATCGATCAGATTATCTAATGCAAATACATACATTTGTAACACTAATTTTTTATAAAAAAACAAATCAAAATGCAAGTTTGGAAAGATTACCAGGAAAAAAACAAAGACAGATTTTTAAGTGAACTTTTTGAATTACTTAGAATACCTAGCGTAAGTGCAAAAAAGGAACACAAAGATGATATGATTCGTTGTGCTGATGCAATTAAGCAAAGATTACTCGAAGCTGGTGCAGACAAAGTAGATATTTATTCAACTATAGGGCACCCTATTGTTTACGGAGAAAAAATGATTGATCCATCAAAACCAACCGTTTTAGTTTATGGACATTATGATGTCCAACCTGCAGAGCCATTGGAATTATGGAAACATGATCCATTTGACCCTACAATAGTAGATGGGAAAATATATGCAAGAGGAAGTTGCGACGATAAAGGACAAGTGTATATGCATGTAAAAGCTTTCGAAACTATGGTACAAACGGGAACGCTTAGCTGCAATGTTAAATTTTGTATCGAAGGTGAAGAAGAAGTAGGATCTCCTAACCTTGGAAAATTCGTTGGCGAAAACAAAGAATTATTAAAAGCAGATTGCGTTCTTATTAGTGATAGTGCAATGATTAGCTTAGACACTCCAAGTATTGATATCGGCGTTCGCGGATTAAGTTATATCGAAGTGGAAGTTACAGGACCTAATCGCGATTTACATAGTGGTGTATATGGTGGTGCCGTAGCTAATCCAATTACCATTTTGGCAAAAATGATTGCTACTCTTCATGATGAAAATAATCACATTACGATTCCAGGGTTTTACGATGATGTTGTAGTGGCAACGACGGCTGAAAGAGAATTAATGGCAAAAGCACCTTTCAATGAAAAAGAATACGCAGAAGATTTAGGTGTTAAAGAATTATGGGGAGAAAAAGGATTTACTACAAATGAAAGAACAGGCATTAGACCAACACTGGAATTGAATGGAATTTGGGGCGGCTATATTGGCGAAGGCGCTAAAACTGTTTTGCCATCAAAAGCATTTGCAAAAATTTCAGCTAGATTAGTCCCTAATCAAATATCAGAAAAGATGACTGAATTACTCATCAATCATCTTATTAAAATCGCTCCCCCATTCGTTACCGTTAAAGCTGCACTACACCATGGTGGCGAGCCATATATGACTCCAATTGACAGCAATGCCTACAAGGCAGCATCAATGGCAATGGAAGCTACATTTGGAAAAACACCAATACCCGTTCGTGGAGGCGGAAGTATTCCTATTTGCTCCTTATTTGAAAAAGAATTGGGAATAAAAATCGTATTCATGGGATTTGGATTAGACAGCGATAATCTTCATAGCCCAAATGAGAAATATGATGTAGCTAATTATTATAAAGGAATTGAAACCATCCCCTACTTTCATAAGTTTTTTTCAGAAATGTAATTCAAATAAACTGCTAAGATTTCTATTATTTAAATCTTAGCAGTTTTCTATTTATGAATTCAAAAAGTTGCCCCCTCATTGTAATTAAGCATTTTGTTATGCTAAACAAATAATGCAAATGAAAGTTTTTTTTTCGGCCAAACTGTTTCTCCATTAATCAGAAAATGTTCCTTTGAAATCTTATTGTATTTTTGAAAAAATATTCTACCATGAGTAAGAAAACCCCTTTGGTACAGAAGCCCACCTCTCAAAAAATAGTTGCTCCTACAAAGGAAAACAACATACTGATTTATCTCGTATTTATTATTTTGATTGTATTACTATACGGAAGCACCTTAAATTATGAGTTTACACTGGATGACGACTTGTTTTATGTAAAACACAAATCTGTGCAAAAGGGCATGGAAGGAATAGGAGAAATATTCCGCTATGGAAGCTTGAACCAATTTGACGGCACCACGGGAACGCAACCTTACAGACCTGCAACCCTTTTGTTTTTCACCGTGCAAAAAATCTTTTTTGACAATTCCCCTTCAGCAGCACATTTAGTAAATGTGCTAATGTACATTTTACTCAGCTTTGTATTATTTACTTTACTAAAAAAACTCTTCCCTTCATGGAACAAGTTCATCTTGATGTTCATCATCCTATTATACATCGCGCATCCTATCCACACGGAAGTAGTGGCAAGCGTTAAAAGTGCTGACGAACTGCTTGCTGCATTCTTCGGATTTTCTGCGCTATTGTTTTTCATTCCTCAAAAGGAGAAGAAGGATGTTTCCCTTTTGTCTTTTGCAATGGGAACTTTTTTGTTTTTCATGGCGATTTTATCTAAAGAAAGTGCCATTGCATTCTTGCTGATTATTCCATTGGCATATTACATGCTTATCAAGAACGACATTAAAATCGCCCTGAAATATTTTATTGCTCTAGCTATTATAGCTGCAGTTTTTATGCTCATGAGATATAAAGCAATTGGAACAGCTCCTACAAATATTATCGATCCAATGCTCGACAATATTTTATATAGAACAAAAGGATTTGCTGAAATAACAGCCACTAAATCGCAAATTTTATTTTACTATATCAAACTAATATTTATACCATGGCCATTAAGCTGGGATTATTCCTATAACCAAATCCCTATCGTAACATGGTCAAGTTTGTCGGCTTGGGCAGGATTACTGATTTATGCATCCTTATTAGTATTCGCAATATGGCGTTTTCGCAAAATGCCCATTTTGTCATTTTGCATTTTCTTCTTTTTCCTTGCTTCTTCTCCAACAAACAACCTCTTTATTATTAATGGCGCCAATGTTGGGGAACGCTTTCTATTTGTCCCATCTTTTGCTTTTGTACTTTTTGTTGTTTGGATAACATCGACACTATTTAAAATAGATTTAAAAAGCTGTTCAGGAAAAAATAAAACTGCTTTTATCTTAACCTTGACTGCAATTATTATTTCTTTTTCAGCTTTATCGAACAACAGATCCAAGGACTGGATAAACAATCTTGTATTGTTTGAAAAAGGCATTGAGGTTTGTCCAAATAGCAGCAGAACCCAATATAGCATTGCTACAGAATATTTAAATGCCGCACAAAAAACAACAGACCCCGCTGAAGCAGCTGATTTCTTTAAAAAAGCAGTAGCCCATTTTACGAAGAGCATAAGCATCTATCCGAAAAATACACAAGCGTATTATAATGCGGGCATCTGTTATGCAAAGTCAGGAGACACCACAAATGCGATAATCAACTACCTCAAAGCAATACAATACGACCCTACGTATGTGATGCCCATGAATAATCTCGGGGTGATTTATCAAAAAAGCAACATGTATGACAGCGCACAGAAATATTACGAGATGGCACACCAGGTTAATAAAGAAGATTTAATTCCCAGAAAAAATTTAGGTGACCTTTTCTTTTTCAAAGGATATGAAGCTAATATAAAAGGAGATATAAATAAAGCTCTTGAATTTTATACCATAAGTATGGGCTACAATGAAAACAACCCCATCTTGTTAAATAATATGGCTTATATCTATTCTTTCAAACAAAAATTGGACAGCGCAATAATTTGTTTAACAAAAGCAAATGGCTATGACCCGAATTCTTTAATAACCCTTGAAAATCTTGCATCCGTAAACTTCCAATTGAAAGAATACACAAAAGCAATCAACTTTGCAAACAAAGCACTTGCCATTGATAAAAACTCACGTAAAGCACTAGGTGTTTTGGTGGATGTAAAAAATGTGATGGGCAAATAAAAAACCTATTGGAATTTATAAAAAAATTAAACTTTTCGAATCAATATTTTTAATTGACTAAGTGTAATTTTCATATGAAAAAGTGAGCATTTTTTAAAACAAATCAATTCAATTTATTGCAGACCCTTTGCAATTCTACCTCAGCGATCTTAGCTACATATTGTAAATTCAAAAGCCGAAAACCCGTTTCCTCAAAACTTTTTTGAGCTTCTCTAACTTCCAAAGCCGTTGCCGAATTCAACTGAAAACGCTGTTGAATTATGTTGACCAACTGCTTTGATAATTCAAAAGTATTTTGCTGTGTTTTCAATTGTTCGATCGCATTAGTGTAGGACTGAAAAGTTTTTACTGCAGCGGCCTGTTGATCATGCAATACTGCTTCTCTTTGCAATCTGGCATTTTGGGTATTGATAAGAGCAATCTGTTGTTGGCGTTTTATTATACTTCCATTATATATCGGAATGGATAAGCCCATGCTTATAGATGGTCCGTAAACTCTATTTAGCAATAATTGACCTCCAGTAGTTTCAGCATTCCCGAAACCGTATCCCATGTTCAATCTTAAAGAAGGCCTTCTTTCTGCTGCCACTTCTGTCTCTAAAAACTCGTTTATTTTTATCTGTTTATCAAGTGAAGAAATTTCAGCATTGGAAGTCAATTTATTTAATACGTCTGCTAGTACAATATTTTCATTAATAACAATAGTATCAAAAACATCATAGGCAGTATCAGATTTTATTTCCAATAAATTAGCCAGATCTACTTTGGATTGTCTTATTATGGTTTGTTGTGATTGCAGCTCCATTAATCTGGTATTAAGATCAATCTGTGATTGAAATAAGTCCGCATCACTTGCAAGTCCAATAGACTTCTTTGTCTGTGTTAATTCTAATTGTTTGTGAGAAACTTCAATACTTTGCCGCAATGTATTGACATAAGATTGCTCTCTCACAACTGTATAATATTTGATCATGACAGCAGCAATCGTACTTTGTATTTGCGAAATCAAAAACTGTTCACTTTGTTTCTGTAATTCTTGGAGTCTTTTTTTTGTTGCTACAACCCTGTAGCCATTATACAAAAGCATGCTACCAATAATATTTGCATTGAGGGCATCTGAATATGCACCTGAACGATTAATTTCTATCCCGGTGTTCAATTTCTGGTTAACATCGTTGACACTTCTCTGGTCTGTGGCATTAAAAGTTACCAATGGAAGCCCTCCAGCCATCCCCCTATTATTATTTATCCGACTAATTTCCGTATTGTTTTCCTGTATTTGAATATCAAGATTTTTTTTCAATGCTATGCTTACTGCATCCTTCAAACTCATCTGCTGTGCTTGCGCAAATGAATAAAAACAAATCGAAAAAAAAACTGCAAGAAATCTCATATTAGTCATTTGAATCGTTATCAATTTTCACCTGTTTTCCACTGATAAAAGTATAAATAGCAGGAATCACAAACAAGGTTAATACTAAAGAAAAAAGCAACCCGCCTACAATCACAATCCCCAGTGGGGCTCTACTTGAGCTGGCTGCTCCCAGACTCATGGCAATAGGCAATGCACCTAATGCTGTAGCAAGACTTGTCATTAATATAGGACGTAATCTTTGTTGAGAAGCAATAAGTACGGCTTCTTTTTTATTCAAACCTGATGCTCTTTTTTTATTCGCAAATTCTACAATCAAAATACCATTTTTAGTAACTAGCCCTATTAGCATAATCATGCCAATTTCTGAGAAAATATTAATGGTCTGATCAAACATCCACAAACTCAACATGGCACCAGCCAACGCCAATGGAACTGTTATCATAATGACCAAAGGATCTTTAAAACTTTCAAATTGCGCAGCCAATACAAGATAGATGAGCAGTAAGGCAAGCATGAACACAAAACCAGCATTACTGCTACTTTCAGCATAATCTCTCGAGGGACCGCTTAACTCAGTTTGAAAGGAATCATCAAGTACTTTTTTCGCAATTTGCTGCATCGCCTTTACTCCATCGCCAATCGTTTTTCCTTCGGCTAGGCCTGCCTGTATAGTAGCAGATTTGTATCTATTGAAATGAAATAAAGTAGGCGGATTAGAACTTTCTTTAATTGTCACAACTGCAATCAACGGAATTTCTTCACCACGACTATTTCTTACATAAAGCTTTGAGATATCTTTTGGAGCTTGCCTGTCTCTATATTCAACCTGACCTATAACTTGATATTGTTTTCCATTATTAATATAATAGCCCAGCCTTCTGCCACTAAACGCACCTTGCAGTAATTCTCCGATATCAGCAATATTCACACCCAAATCTCTTGCTTTTAATCGATCAATTGAAATTTGTAATTCCGGCTTATTGAATTTTAAATTACAATCTACTGTAGGTGAAATAAATGTTTTGTCTTTTTTAGCTTCTTCCAGAAATTTAGGAATGAAATCTTTTAATTTTTCGAAATCAAGATTTTGAAGAATAAACTGAACTGGCAACGCACTTCTTGAACTCAATCCAACAGAAATAGTTTGTTCCTGAACAGCCGAAATTCTTAATTGATTAAATCGAGAAGTTTTTGAAGAGATATCTTTAGCAATCTCTGCCTGAGTAAGACTTCTGCTCTCAGGATCTGATAATTTCAATCTTCCAAATCCAGTATTCACTCCTGTTCCATTAAATCCCGGAATCGCAGCAAAAACAAAATCTTTTTCAGGAACAGAGTCATAAACATAATTAATAAACTCATTGCCTGCTTCTACCATGTAATCATAACTCGCTCCTTCTGGACCACTCAAAATAAATCTCACCGTACTTTTATCTTCCATAGGAGCTAATTCACTTTGCAAGGCATTGACTAAATAATAAATCAATCCGCAACAAACAAAAACAATTACCCATGCTACCCATCTCAATTTCAAAAACCCATTTAATATTTTTTTATACCTATTTTCCATCCCCTTAAAAAATGGCTCAGTTGCTTCATAAAATTTACCATGCCCTATTTTTTTTCTATTTAATAAAACATTTAATACCGGCGTTATAGTCAGCGAAACAAAAGCAGAAATAAGCACAGCAATAGAAATCACCACACCAAACTCTCTAAACAAACTACCCACAAAACCCTGTAGAAAAATTACAGGAAGAAAAACAACAGCCAATGTAATAGAAGTAGAAACTACCACAAAGAAAATTTCCTTGCTGCCTTCAATAGCCGCTTTACGTATAGGTAGCCCTTCTTCCAGCTTTCGAAAAATATTTTCTGTAACAACAATACCATCATCGACAACAAGACCAGTTGCAAGTACTATCGCCAGTAGTGTGAGTATATTGATACTATAACCAGCAAAGTACATAACAAAAAAAGTAGCAATCAAAGAAATAGGAATATCAATTAATGGGCGAACTGCAATCAAAATATTTCTGAAGAAAAAGAATATGACCAATACCACCAAGCTCAGAGAAATCAACAAAGTATCAGCCACTTCACGAATACTTTTTCTAACCAGTTGTGTATTATCAATCAACGTAGTGAGTTGAATATCATTGTGCTGATTTTTTTTAATCAAATCAATTCTTTTATAAAACTCATCTGCAATTCTAATATAATTCGCACCGGGCTGTGGCGTTATTGATACTCCAATTGCATTAACACCATTTAATCTCCAACTGAATTCATTATTTTCGGGACCAATCTCTACTTTAGCAATATCTTTTAGTCTTACAATTCCTTCGTCACTTTGTTTTAAAATAATATTATTAAAATCATCTTCTGTTAGCAATTTCCCCAGCACTCTGATCGTAAGTTCTGTTGATTTCCCGTAAATTTTTCCTGAAGGCACTTCAATATTTTCTCTGTCTAAAGCATTTTTGATATCACTGAATGCAACATGGTAAATATTCATCTTTTCAGGATCAGTCCAAATCCGCATGGAAGGTCTCTTTTGACCGAGAATATTAACCGAACTAACTTCTGGAATAGTTTGTAATTTTTGCTGTAAAACATTTTCTGCATAGTCACTCAATTCCATCTGACTTTTATTATTACTCTGTAATCCTACTAAAATTATAAAATCACTATTAGCATCATTTTTAGTTACTACAGGAGCTGCATCAATATCTTGTGGAAGATTTCGAACAGACTGCCCGACTTTATCACGAACATCATTAGCCGCAGCTTCAAGACTTTCACCTAGGTTGAATTCAATATTAATACTGCTTTTACCATTAGCACTGGAAGAACTGATAGACCTGATACCAGGAATGCCATTGATTATTTTTTCAAGCGGCTCTGTAATCTGGCTTTCGACAATATCAGCATTAGCACCAGCATAAGAAGTCGTTACATTTATAATCGGAGGATCAATAGCTGGATAATCACGAACAGCCAAAAAAGTATACCCTACAATACCAAACAACACGATTACAATGTTGAGTACTATAGCGAATACAGGCCGTTTGATGGAAAATGATGAAATGTTCATGAATGGCTGTTATCTATTGATTAATAAAATCCTCTAGTGTTTTTAACGATCTTACTTTTACAGGTTTTTTGGGCTTCACGAATAAAATGCCAGTAACTACAATGGAATCCCCCACAGCAATCCCGCTAGTAATTTCAACTCCATAAGCGGAACGAATACCTGTAGTAACTTTTACCATTTCAGCAATACCATCTTTTACGACAACAACTTTTTTTGATGTAGCATCCGGAATAATAGCGTTAGTAGGCACGATAATAGACTGCATATTTTCTCCTTCTTTCAATTGAACTTTCACAAAAGTGCCTGGCCTTATATTGCCTTTTGGTAACAAGGCTCTTACTTTAAGATTTCCCGTAGCACTATTTACAGAAGACTCTGTAGCAATTATTTTAGCAGCATAATTTTCTTTTTCTCCTACAACCAGCGACACTTCATTTCCTATTTTAATCAACCCACTGTATAATTCAGGAACAGCAAAATCAATTTTTATCTGATTGGTTTGTTGCAAAGTAGCTAGCACCGTTTGAGTAGTTAAGTAAGCTCCCGGACTGACCATTCTTAAGCCGAGATTTCCGCTAAAAGGTGATCTAATGATGGTTTTATCAATCTGCGCGTTGATAAATTCGATATCAGCTTTTATGTTATTTAAAGTATTAAGGGCAAGATCATAATCGGATTGATTCACGCCGTTGATCTGAAGCAATTTCTTTAATCGATCTTCATTTTTTCCAGCAAGCCATAATTGCGATTTACTTTTGGATAATTGAGCCTGCAACTCAGCATCATTAATTTTGGCTAACACAGTCCCTTCTTTTACAAAAGCGCCATCTGAAATATTTAAAAAAACAAGCCTCCCATTAACTTCAGGATGAATTTCAACAGATTCATTCGCAAGAACAACACCGTTAACTTCGAGAGTATTGTTCATCGGCTTCATTACTGCAATCATTACATCCACAATAGCAGGCGAGGGTACAATTTGTTTTTGCTGATCTTTAGTATTACTCTTGCAGGAAGTTAAACTAACAAAGCATATCAAAAAAAAACTGATGACACCTAAGGATAATTTGCACATGGCCATAAATAATTAGTTAGCAAAAGTAACTATTATCTACTCAGTTTGGGGAAATAGCTATCAAAAAATGCTACAACAGTTGTTATTATAAAAAAAGTCAGAACAACTAAAAAAGTATTTAAGCTATTGTACTCTTAGGAGGACAATTATCTAACCGAGTGGTGGTGAAGACAGTGCGAGAAACAGAATGAGAGCGAAAAAAAAGTCAGAACTTCATGATCGCTCTCGCTCTCATTTTCGTTCTGACTTTTAGTATCGGGGAGCAGACTTGAACTGCCGTCAGCCGCGGCGGATATGAATCCTTATTATTTCCTAACCAATTTGATAAATTCTCTTCCTACTCCACTTTTTAGCCACCGCTCATATTGCAATGCTTCCTTTTTTTCTTCAAAC
>CAIKYB010000008.1 GCA_903831575.1 uncultured Bacteroidota bacterium
TATATATGCCTTCCAAATATGACATAACAAATTATACAAAGCAGAAAGCGGAAAAACTAGGAGTCATAGTATCAAAAAGTAAAAATCCAAAAAAGAAAATAGATGTGTTTGATAAAAAGGGAAATTTTTTAACTAGTGCAGGAGATAGTCAGTACAAAGATTATCCAACTTATATAAAAGAAAAAGGAATTGAATATGCCAATAAGAGAAGAGAATTATATAAATTAAGACACAATAAAGATAGAAAAATAAAAAACTCTGCTGGATATTATGCTGACAATCTTTTATGGTAAATTAATACCAGAACCAAGAGGCAAACCAATCAGCCCAACTTTGAATTTCTTCATTATAATCATCTACAGTATAATTAGTACCATTAAAATCTGTATAATTAAAATCAGTATAATTAAAATCATCAAAAGTTATATTACTTAAATTACCTCTTAAATAATGCATTATAATATAAACAAACATTTTATTTTTATATTATAGTTAAATACGTTTATGGTTCTAGGCTTCTCTCAACATGCCATTTACAATAAGCCTTTTAACAATTAAATCTTCATCTGTTTCTTCTTCTTCATCTACATCATACCCAGCCATTTTTAAATAGTATTTTTCCATGGCACTTCTTTCACTAGGGTTCTCAAATAAGTATTCATACTTTTCTGGCTGAATCATTTTCTCTGCTTTTTGTAAATAAAACTCTGCCAACTGTTCTTCATTATAAATTAATTTATTCCAATCTAATTTATATCCTGACTCATCTTCAGGAGTATATAAAAGCATATTCCAGTCCATTTTCCAAGTAGCCATATCAGAACTATCCATATAATTTCTTTCTAAATCTTTGTTTAAATTATCAATATCCATTTTTTTTTCTTCTTCCATTTATATATATATGATACATAATAAAAATAATACAATTAATCTTTATTTAAATTCAAAACAAGCATTAAAGCAATTACAAGGAACTAGCAATTGTCTTTTTGATTTTGCTGCTTTACCAATTGAAGATGGTGAAATTTATGTTAGTATTCAGTCAGCACAAATTCCAGGAACATTTTATAATGTAGATACAATCAACCAGAAATTTGACTATTCTGTAGGAGCAACAAATTATCAGATTTTAATACCAGAAGCAAACTATAATGTAAATAGTTTATTAGTTTATTTACAGAGCGTAATGACAGCACAAGGATTTACAATTACATTTAATTCAGCAACTAATAAATATACTTTTACAAATGCAAGTTCTTTTATTTTTAAATCTAGTTCCAACTGCTTTGAGATTCTGGGTTTTACAGAAGGACTTCAGTTCTCTAGTGTAGCCGGTACATTAACAAGTAATCTAGTTGTTAATTTTTTTACAATCAGAAATGTGCTTATAGAAATAAGTAATTTAATAACATATAATAAGACCAGTAATCCAGATGAAAATAATCCATCTATTCTAGTAAGCATTCCAATTACAACAAGTCAAAATTCTGTATTGTCATATCAAAATGGTTTTGGACTATCAGAAAAAATATCATCTGTAGCAAATTTTGCTTCATTACAAGTTAGGCTATTAGACCAAGATTTAGATTTGTTAGATTTGAATGGAGGCAATTGGAGTATTGTCATTCAATTAAATTATTAATAATTATAATATTTTTATCTCATTAAATATTATAATATGCCATCACTAGGACAGAAATTGAAAGGAGGTATTTCTTCTTTGGGTAAAAAGATAAGTGGAACAACATCTACTATTGGTAAGAAAATACAAGGAGTTGAGAAGCAAGTTCAAAAAGGAATAGCAAAAGGAATAGATGTAGGACAAAACGTTTTGGATAAAACTGAAAAAGGAATTGTGGCTGCTTCAGGCAAAATAGGTTCAGTCAAACAAGGTTTGCTTACAGGTGCCAGAGTTATTGATGCTTTACAATCAACTGGATTAGCAGGAACTATCCCTGGCCTCTCATTAGGTCTAGGCGCAGTTAGTGCTGGATTAAAAGGCGGAGCAAGTGGTCTCAAGAAATTACAAGACGTTGGAGCCGATGCACGTATGGCAACTGGTAAAGCCAAGAATCAATTATCAACTGTAGGGCAAAACGTGAGCGGCAAAGTCAGCCAAGTAGCAGGCAGAGCCACATCTCAAGTAGAAAAGGTTGGAGAACGTGCCAAGGAACTAGAGAAACAAGCCCAAGCAGATTTATCAAATGTTAGAGGTGCCTTTTCAAATTAAATAAAAATAAAATATTAAGCAATAGTATATATGGATCCACGTAGTATGATAAAGCGTTCTGGATTGGCAGGTATTAAACGTGCCACGATAATGCCTATGCCTACCATGCTGACAAGCCCAAAGAAAGAAGTCAAGGCAGTAATTGAAAAATTGAAAACTATTTATAAGCCCAAATAAATAATATATATTAAAACTACTTAAAGAATAATTTTGCTCTTTAATTGATGAAACAAAGATTGATACTTTAAATTGTTTAAACTTCATGGATTAAACAATTTATTTTCTGGCCTTATTATAAATGGCAGATACTTTAGAAACCGATAATAACGACAAAAGTCCTTTACTCAAGCCAAAGAAAGCCAGACCTCCTCCAAGCGAAAAACAAAAAGAGAATTTTAAAAAGATGGCCGAGAAGCGAGCAGAAAACATTAAGAAACGCAAAGAAGAAAAAATAATTGAAGCACAAAAGGCACTTTTGGAAAAAAATGGAATTTCAATAGCGCCTGCAAAAAAAGAAAAACTTAAGGAGAATAAGCCAACTATTCAATTTGATTCTGAAGAATCACAAGAAGAAGAAGAAGTAGAAGAAATACCAGCCCCTCCAATTTCCACTCCAAAAGCCACGTCAAAGCCAAGACCTCCATTAAAAAAACAAGCAAAAATGAAACAAATAATAGAAGAAAGTGAAACAGATTACTCTAGCGATAGTTCAGAAGAAGTGATTGTTATTAAGCGAGGCAAAAAGAAATCAAAGTCAAAACCAAAAGTTGAAAAAGAATATATAGAAGAAGTGGAAGAAGAATATGTAGCAAAACCAACTATTGATTATTCCAATTATTTCTTCCGGAGTGCAGTCGCCGGCATAAGGATTCTTAATATATTTCAGGCCTTTGCGGAAAGAACCCGAGAAAAGCTTCTTGAGCGCCCTTCTTAATGAGGATTTGTCCGGGGCACAGTCAA
>CAIKYB010000009.1 GCA_903831575.1 uncultured Bacteroidota bacterium
GTACGCACAAATTCAACACTTGAATCGGTGACAATATTCAGGACTGAGATGGAAAAGTACCGTCAGAGCGTACCGCAGGAATATGTAGATTTCACAAAATCGGCACTACTAAAGAGCAATGCCCGCAACTTCGAGAAAACAGGAAGTCTTCTCGCAATGCTGAACACGATGGCAATGAATGGCTTACCCGCAGATTATATCAAGCAGCAGGAAGCCTTTGTAAAGGGACTTACAACCGATAAAGTCCTTGAGTTGGCAAATAAATATATTGACCCTGCAAAAATGTATTATGTGGTAGCGGGCGATGCCAAAACACAACTCAATGATCTTGAAAAAGTCGGATTAGGGAAACCGATTCTGGTAAAATAAGTTATCCCTTAACTGCAAAGTGCGAAAAGATATTTAAATGCCGCATTGACTATCTGTACTCTGCGTCTTCTTTATGTGCTTTGCAGTTAAATTGTTTTTATTGATGATTTTTTTTATAAATTTGCACCACCAAAAAGCGCCCGGATGGTGGAATTCCCGCCGAAGCGGGACAGGGTCCGACACGCAGGACATGTTGTTTGATTGATGATAGTTAATACGCCCGGATGGTGGAATGGTAGACACGCAGGACTTAAAATCCTGTTCGCAGTAATGCGAGTGACGGTTCAATTCCGTTCCCGAGTACTAAAAAGTCAGAACGAAAATGAGAGCGAGAGCGATCATGGAGGTCTGACTTTTTTTATTCGCTCTCATTCTGTTTTTCATTCTGATTAATATTTATTTGCTCTCATTTTGTTTCTCGCTCTGATTTCTATCATTCCTTCTGTTTTTTCATCAACTTTATTCGATTTTTTTCCTTTGCTGGAAAAAGTACTATTATTTACTTTAGCGCAAAATCGTAAATGATTACGATCATGCTTACCAAAAGGTAACTGCTATACTTTTTTAATTAAATGTTGTTAATTTTGCTTTTTAAATTTTAAAAAATTCAAAGCATGAAAAATTCGTTTAAATCATTTCTCTTTTTTGTAGTAATTTTTACTTCTCTAACAGCAGTTTCTCAAACTATTAAACAATGGAAAGTTGATGATGTTCACTCTTCTGTTAAATTTTCTGTTTCTCATTTAGTAATTTCTGAAGTTGACGGAAATTTTAAAGTATATGAAGGGAATATTACTGCAGCAAAGCCAGATTTTACAGATGCCGTAATTGATTTCTCTATTGATGTAAACAGTATTAATACTGATAATGTAATGAGGGATGGTCATTTAAAGTCAGACGATTTTTTTAGTGCAGCAAAATATCCAAAAATGGTATTTAAGAGTATTTCGTTTAAGAAAAAAACGGGCAAACAATATGAACTAATAGGGGATTTAACTATAAGAGATGTTACTAAAAAAGTAGTATTCGCTGTTAAATATGGGGGGACTGGAAAAGATGCATATGGGAACACGAAAGCTGGGTTTAAATTAACTGGGAAAATCAACAGATTTGATTATGGTTTAAAATGGAATGCTTTAACCGAATTAGGAGGAGCTACTGTTGGGAAAGAGGTGAAATTGGAGAGTAATCTAGAGTTTACTTTAAATAAATAATTGCATTTTAGTAGTATCGTATATCACTCCTAAAATAATAAAAGCCCGATTATGAAAATATTCGGGCTTTTATTATAGTGTTTTTTTCTTCTTTTATACTGCTTTCTACTTACTGCGTATATAGTAGATGGTTATTTCACAATCATTTCTTTTGTAAGAAATAAATCATTTAAACTTTTTAATTTTAAAATGTAGTAGCCTGAGGGGAGTGTTTTAGGTAATTGAATTTTATGTATTTGATGATTTTGTACAAATTTTATTTGTTTTGAAAATAATAATTGTCCATTTGCGCTACAAATTTCTAGTGTATACTGACCACTTTGAAGCCCCGTATATTGTAGAGATAAAGTTTTTTCTGGTACAGGGTTAGGAAATACATTGATTTTTGAAATGGAGAGAACTCCTTTTACTTTTGCTATTTTGCTAAGTAAATAAGTGCCATTGTTTTTATTAGCTTTAATTCTGTAAAAAAGGTCATCGTTGTATTCAATGGAATCTAGAGATTGATAATTTACAAATCCTCCATTATTCATAAGGGGATTAATCTTTTGAATTGATGTAAAATTAATGCCATCAAAACTCCTTTCAATATCATAATAACTAATGTCTATTTCTTCCTCAATACTCCAATTTAGTTGAATAGTATTTTCATTTTTTCTGAAAGCAATGAAGTTGCTAAAGCTTAAGGGTAATGCATTCATCAGGCGATATACAATCAGAAATCTATTATTTGCAGCTGATGAACTGATATTGGTTACACTAAAATCATAAGAAGTTGTATCTTCTATTGATAGCGTTGTTGTTGATTGAAGATATTGGTCAATCAAATAGGGGGTCAATCCAAAAGAAATTAAGTTTGTGGGTTGAAACTTGATTCTGTAGTTTCCGATTCTCAAGTTAGAAATTGAATAATAAATAGTATCATTAGAAGTAGGCATTTGTTTTGCTTCAATAGCTAAAACTTTTCCGTTACTTAATATTCCGAAATTCTCTCCTGTATTACTAAGTTTGATTGCATCATCTGCATTAAGTTCATTTGAATAATCTGTGTTGAAAGCCAGTAAATTCCCATCTGCTAATTTCATTACCCCATTATTCAAAACAAATAAATTCGTTTCAAAAAATTGATTTCCTAAAGTATTGGAGTTATTTATTGAAGTAATTCTGTTTACCAGATTGCTTCCTGCTGTTTTTGCTTGTTCCGTAAAAGTTACCGTTCCTCCTGCACCTGCTGCATGCATAAAAAATGCTTGTCCAGATTGAATTTTAGGATTCGACACTGAAGCTGGATAGTAAGTAGTACCTCCGGGAACAGGAATCCAATTGTTTATGGCACTTATTGTTTGGTATCCACCAAGATTATTAGAACCAGAAAGCGTAGGGTCCCACACATAAAATAGGTTATCTATAGAGGTGCTTCTGTTAAAAATAATACCAGTGTTGTTTGAAAAGTCAATGGTAGATGGGTAGGGGTTAGCAACTGATTGATACTTACCAGCAGCCAAAGATATTATTGGCGGGGCTTCATTTCCTCTTGCATAAATCATTCCCCTTTCTCTCAAAGTTGTTGGCTCTGCAACTTGTGTAAAGCTAGTATCATTCCTATTGCCCCGAATAAAAATCATATATCCTTTAGTATTTTGGATTGGGTAGCTAATCGTATTCGGAACTCCTATAAAAGTGTTTGTAGCGGAGTCGTATATCTTCATTGATGGCGCACTTGTTCTAGAATCGAAACCAAGTGAAAGTGCATTTGCAGATTCGCCGGTGATTTGTGTACCAAAACCAGGGTTGAGATTTTGGTTTGGTATAGCCGCATTTTCCTGCCATGCTTGCTTAATTGTTTGTAACCCACGAATAGGTGCAGCAATAAATTGCCATGATTTTCCATGTTGACCGTTAGCTGTACCGGTAGCTATGTATCTTTCAACAACGAATCTTCCTGTGCCATAAGTAAATCCAGCATTATTTCCAATTACTGAAACTGATGCTGTAGCAGTTGAATTCGATTTAAGGGTAATATCGAAATCTCCAAGTGCTAGGATTCCGGAAGTTGGTCTTAATTCTTTTTGAATGAATATTGAATTATTGAGCGTTACACCGGAAGGATTATTAATTTGTAGTGTATCCATTGACGTTATTAATCCGGTTCCAGGGAAAGATTGTATTGTATTCCCCGTCAAACTAATTTTTCCATTATTAATCAGTGTGCCATTATTATTAAAGTTCCCCAAAGTAGAAAGCGAACCTGAATTATTTATTGTTAATGTTGATCCGGAATTTATGGTGACAGCCAAACAAATAGCATTTGTATTAATTATAGGGAAGTTAGTAACAGTTGAAGGGATGACAACATTTTTTGTAGCATCAGGAATTCCGCCACACCAATTCGCTTGGTCATTCCAATTAGAATTTATACCTAACCAGGTTGAAGTATTGGGTATAATATTGGTAGTAATTGTAATTGAATTGGAGTCAACGCAACCTAGTGTATTGGTTATAAAAACAGCATATATTCCTGGAGTGCTGACGTTAATAACCGGATTTGTACCCAATGCAGCATTCCAATTATAAGTTGTCCCACCTGAGGCTGTTAATGTGATTGAAAGATTGGAACAACTAATGAGTGTTGAAGAATTGATACTTATTGTTGCCGTAGGAGAAGCTTTTACATTTAAAGAGCCAGTTATTGTTGAGGCTGTACAGGAAGGCCCAATAGTAGTAACCGTGTAATTAAATATGCCGGTTTGTGTTGGTTTACCAGCAATAGTGAAAACTCCTAAATTGAAAGAAGTAATTAATCCAGTAGGCAATCCTGTTGCTGTTACATTTGTAATATTCCCAGCAGCTTGCATTACAATATTATTAATAGGACTTCTTAAGCAAATACTTTGATTAGTTGTTGTCTGTGCAGATGTAAGGGTAAGTGATTGTCCAAGTGAATTTATTTGTCCATAAAAAGTTCTTGGAGCACATGTTGAAGACAAAGAAATGGTGTAATTGAAAGTTCCGAAAACTGTTGGAGAGCCGCTTATCAAGAGGTTTAATCCATTAAAAGTATAATTAACCCCTGGTGGCAATCCTGTCACTATAACGCTACCGCCAGACCCCACGTTTAAAGAAACAGGAATGATAGGATTGTTGATACAAACGCTTTGAGTATCTGTAGAAGGACTTGACACAAGAGTGATGAATGGCGACATTGATGCAAATGAAATATCATCAATTCCAAAGCTATTGCCAATAAAGGAGGTCTGAGTGTTTGTGATTGATAAAATTGCACTTGTAGATGTTCCGGAATTCCATATAGTATAGAATCTTGTCCAGTTGTCTGCTGATGTATCAGAGTTGCCTCTGTTCTGAAGATTTAAAATATTGCCAACCTGAGTAGAATTGATCTCGAATTTTAATTTGCCATTGAACCCCAAACTATTTAAACTCATTCCCCATGCTGAAAAATAATAATTGGTATTTGGAGTTACCTGAACTGTATCTTGCCACAAAATTGGAGCAGCAAAAGCAAACCCGTGAACAATCATGAAATTGCCTGTTCCACTTGTATGATCATGTCCCCAGTACAAATTATTATACTTGTTCGCATTTGTACCGATACCATATTTCCCAGGTAACAAAAGCTCTCTGTTATAATTTATAGAATCCGGAACATAAACATATCGCTGAGTTCCACTTGGGGTTGTTATAAAACCTGTATTCCCTAAATCGAAATTGCCATTCTGAACTAGTTCAGTTGAAACAGCAATAGTAGCTGTAGCTCTACATCCATTGATATTAGTCGCTGTTACAGTATAAGAACCTACTAAATCAACCGTTGTAGTATCAGTAGTAGCTCCATTATTCCAATAGTAGGAATAAGTGCCGGCAGGTGAAGGTAAAGCTTTGAGTTTTACTCTTCCTGGTTGTGAACAATAATCGGATAATACTGAAATTGTTGGAATATTAATAATGTTAATAGTACCTGTTGTCGTTACCGTTGTGCTAGAAGTTGAACAAATTCCACCAGTTACAGTTAATGTGTAGTTGAAGTTGCCTGTTAGTGTTGGAGTCCCACTGATAGTGATCATTCCAGATGAAACAATAAAGCTCACGCCATTTGGTAAACCTGTTATAGAAACAGCATTTGAGTTAATATTACCACTGGCATTATATACAATATTTATGATTGGACTTCCAATACATACAGATTGATTATTGCTATTTGTGTTTGAAGTTAATACTAATGATTGCCCTTGAGAGGTAATTTGTCCGTTAAATGATTTTGCAACGCATCCTGAAATTGATACTGAATAATTAAATACTCCAAGTGAAGTAGGTGAGCCACTTATAGTTAATTTGTATCCATTAAAAGTATAATTAACTCCAGGGGGCAAACCCGATACAACAGGGGATATAGAATCAGCGCCAATATTTAAAACTACAGTATCTATTGGTGTATTCAAGCAAACAGTTTGTGTATCTGTTGCAGCCGAAGAAACAAGTGAAATAAATGGGGATAAAATTCCAATTGATATATCATCTAACCCAAAACTATTTCCAATAGAAAAAGTTTGAACATCCGTGATTGCAAATGATGCAGAAGTTGCCGTGCCAGAATTCCAGGTGCTATAAAAACGAGACCAATTATCAGGCGATGTTGAAGATTGCCCGTGATTGCTAAGAGTTAAGTTTGTGCCTAACTGATTTCCGTTTACTGTGAATTTTAAAATAGGGTTATTATTAAGACTATCCAACCCTTGTGCCCATGCAGAAAAATAATATATTGTATTTGGGGTTACGCTGATAGTTTTTTCCCAAGCAATAACTTGAACCAATGGAAATCCATGAACAATCATGAAATTGCCGCTCCCTGTTGTATGATCGTGTCCCTGGTATCCATTATTATAATTGTTGGCATTTGTACCAATTCCAAATAAACCAGGTGTTGTTAATTCTGTTTGAGAATTAGGCGCATCCTGCACATAATTATACTGCTGATTTAAAAAGAGTGGTGTGTTAAAACCGGTATTCCCAGAATTAAAATTTCCGTTTACAGCAAATTCGTTGCTGACGTTTATAGAAGCTGTGTTTGAGCAACCATTGATATTAGTTACTACAACTGAATAATTTCCTGCAGCATTTACAGATGTGTTATCTGAAGTGGCTCCGTTACTCCATAAATAAGTGTAAGTGCCAGCAGGTAAAGGGTATGCTTTTAGTTTTATTTTTCCGGGAATGGCACAATAATTTGCTTTTATTGTAACGGTTGGATTTGCATATATTTTTATTGCACCAGTAGTTGTAGTAGCAGTTCCGCATGATACAGTTGAATTTATTGTATAAGTATAGACTCCAGTAAGTGTTGGGGTCCCGGAAATGGTAATGTTATTTGAAGCGTAATTATAACCAACACCATTGGGTAAGCCTGTAATTGTTATTCCGGTAATATTTCCCGCAGTTGAATACGTAATTCTTTTTGATGTATCTCCAAGACAAACATTCTGATTATTTGTAGTTGCTGGTGAGGTTAAGAATATTCCTACAACAACATTTACACTGGCTAGAGTTTGACAACTCAGATTATTTGTAACAGTAACGGTGTATGTACCCGAAGTAGTAACAGAAATTGTATCTGTAGTTTTTCCATTCGACCAGAAGAATGTATTTGTTCCAGTTGGGGTAACCACAGCTTTTAAAAGTGCTTTCCCTGGGATAGTACAATAATCAACAGTGATATTTACAGTTGGCCTTGCCTTGATTGTTAATGTACCCGTATAAGAAGTGGTTGCAGAGCATCCACCACCACTTATTGTTATGTTGTAAGTAAAAGTGCCACTAACTGTTGGAGTGCCGCTTATGGTTAGAATACCAACATTGAATACATAACTCAAACCTGAAGGAAGTCCAGTAACATTTACTGCAGTAACTGAAGGAATCGCGTTATAAATAATGTTTAAAATTGGAGAATTAATGCAAACACTTTGGTTAGTTGTTGCGACAGCTGAATTTAGAATTAAGTTTGAATTTTGAGAAATTATTTGCCCAAGAAATTTTTTTATGTTACATCCTAGAGTTGAAACTGTATAATTAAAAGTGCCGTCAACAGTTGGAGTGCCTGAAATCGTAATTGTTGTATTGGAAATAGTTGCGGTAACTCCGGCTGGAAGTCCAGTCACAGTTGGGGTGCCACCCGATCCATAACTTAAGGTCACTGTTTGTATTGGAGTATTGATACAAACATTTTGTGTATCAGTTATTGGACTAGAGGTAAGAGTGAGATAAGGAATGATCGTGCCAATAGAAATATCGTCTAATCCAAAAGCATTTCCTCCAAATGTTGCAGTTGAATCATAAATAGAAAATATTGCACTGGTTGCATTGCCGGAATTCCAGGTATTGTAAAAATTTAGCCATCTATCAGGAGAAGTTGGAGATAATCCATGCGAAGGTAATTTCAGCGGGTTACCTAGAATATTTCCATTTACAGTAAACCTTAGGATTGGAGTGTTAGTTATTGCGGAGCTATCAATTCCCATTGCCCATCCTGAAAAATAATAGGTAGTATTTGGGGTGACAGTTACCGTATCTTGCCATACCATTGGCTTAATAAAACTATAGCCACGAACAATCATGAAATTTCCATTGCCTGTTGTGTGGTCTTTGCCACGAAATGCAGTGTTATAATTATTAGCATTTGAGCCAATGCCGTACCTGCCTGGTATAGTTAACTCCCTTTGGTAATTCGGAGAATCTACAAAATATTGATACCTTGCTCCGAATATTGGGGGGCAGGTAAATCCAAAATTGCCAAGATTAAAATTTCCATTTCTAGTTAATTCTTGTGAAACATTTAAGCTTGTAGTTACTGTTCCTAAACAGCCTGTAGTGCTAGAGGTTGAGGATGTTGGTGATACCGTTACTGAGTAGGTGCCTGCAGTTAATACATATGTTGTATCCTTTGTGCCACCGTTAGACCAATTATAAGTGTAGCCAGAAGTTGACCCTGTATTAGGTGCAACGATTGCAGAAAGTTTGATTTTGCCGGGCGTTGCACAATAATCAGCAACTATTGTGACTGAAATTCCAGCAGCAATTTTAACATCGCAATTTTGTGAAGTAGTTGTTCCACAACCATTTGTTATCGATACAGCGTAGGAGCCCGAATCGGCTAAAATAACATTAGCTTTTGTGTAAATTCTACTTGTTGCTGCAGAAATGTTTACGCCATTTTTCTTCCATTGATATGTGTTTGTACCAGAAGATGTTACTGACATAGAAAGCGTCCCACCTTGACAAAGTAATAATGTTGCTGATGGCTGTGTTGTAATTTTAGGAGTACAAGAGCGAATTGCAACTAAGATTGCGCCCCAACGACAAGAGGTAGAAATTGAATCTGTGCCATTGCCAGTTGCGCCCACATTTAATTTAGATCCCCACGCAGCTGCTACAGAAGTGTTGGTCCCATTTTGATCATATAGTTCATTTAGGGATGATGGGTCTGTGGATTTCCAGAAAGAATTGTTCCAGAATGTAGCATTAGTTGTAATGCCTGCCACTTGTCCAAACATAACGATAGCAGTATTGGGTGTTGAAGTAGTAATTCCTGAGGCGATAGGAAATTTAGAATTCCCTGTACTGATAGTCGAGGCAGTTGTATCAATAGGTTTAATGGTATCAACCCCTCCAAAAGTTAGAATGGCAGCAGCAGCACCTGTTGCACCTGTGCCAAGTGAAAAGGTATAGCTTGTAACTGTCGCATCTCCAACTCCTGCAATCTTGTAGAGTATTGTTGATCTGGATGAAGTAGTACCTGTACCTGTGCTTGCACTCTTAAGTGTAATCCATCCTGTTCCGGTTGCATTTATGATATTACCATTGGTAGAAATGTTGGCAATCATTAAATTCCCCTGTAGTGTATTTAATGGCTTATTTACTGTAATATTTGTTCCTGACAAAACTCCTGCACCAGCCTGATTGATGTAAGAGATTTGACCATTTGAAAGAAATGAAGAGAGTACAAAAACTATTGAAAATAAAAATTTGGAGAATTCTTTATTTGAGGATAAATCGATAAAAGTATACATTTTAGTGTATGGAAAAATTTCAACATTAGCCTGCTTCATAAAATTCATATATTATTAATTCCTAAACTTTAAAATAAAGTTCATCAATGAGAAGGATAATGTATTACTATTAGATTTGTAGGATTCTTTAGGGTAAAAGAAGAGATGCGTGCGAAGATAACAGAATATTTCAAAAAAAATGTACGTGAGACAAGAAATCGGGTTGTAAAAGCATTCTTTTTATGCAAATCATCAAGACTTAACTGCTATATGATATTTCACTTTAAATGTAATAAGAGGGGAGTTGCCTGCAAGGGCATATGCTTTTGTTTTAGAATGGGCTTTTATTCTTAGAGACGTGTTGTTGGAAGATTAGAGATTAGCATCGGAAATGAAAGAGATAAAGAAAATAGGTTCTCTGATTTATTTGTATCAAATAGCTGCCACATGGTAAGAAATTTTACTTCATAGAATATATGTTATAAAAAGCTTGAAATTTCTAGGCATCATATCTTACAACTCGATCAAAAGCTGGCAGCAGTTTTATTTCATTTCTATACAAGATTATTTTCTTGTCATTTTCTAAATGTTTCAATAGCCGTGAAATAACGACTCTTGAGGTGGCCAACTCATCTGCAATTAAATAGTGTGATGATTTAATGACACTTGATCCCGAATGGCGTTTTTTTTCTTTTAAATATCCAATCAGTCGCTCATCTAATTTATGGAATGCAATACTTTCTATGGACTTCAGTAATTCTGTAAACCGTTCGTTAAAACTCCGCATGATATAATTCTTCCAGCTTGGGTAGGTACAAAGCCATTCGTCTAGTTTTACATGTGGGATTGCGATGATTTCCACATCATCTTCTGCAATGGCTTTTACTTCACTCTTTTTTGCTTCCAGACAACAGCTGTATGCCATGGAGCAACTTTCATTATTTGAAAGATAGTACAACAAAATTTCGTTATTGTTCTCGTCTAATTTTAAAACTTTAATAGTTCCTTTTAAAACAATTGGCATCATGCGGATATACTTGCCATAATCCATGATCAAATCTCCTTCATTGAAGCTTTGGGTAGTTCCAAATTGCTCCATCTCTTTGAGTAATTGGGGTTCAAATAAATGACTTAGACTTGGAATACTCATTTGTGAAATTTAAAGTGGAAATATAGTATACAGGTTCAAATCTACTTTATTAATTACAAATAAACAGCCCTCTATATTATCTAGTTTTATGGGTATTGTCGCCAGTAGCGAATAATCTTTAATGAAATCATTTTGCCAGCGGAGCTATATTTTGCCAAGCACCCCCATTAACTACATTGGTTATATTATTTGCTTCCAAAATTGCTTTTGCCTGACTGCTTCTTCCGCCACTTTTACAAAACACAATGATGTTGTTTTTGTTTTTAAATGTTGAAAGTTGAGAAGAAACCGAACCTAGTGGAATGTTTACAGCCCCTTTTACAGAACCGCTTGCATATTCTCCAGGTTCCCTCACATCAACAAGAAAGGCCCCATTATTAATGATTGCTTTTAAATTAGCATCATTGTTACTTCCGAATAAATTGGATAAAAAGCTCATTTTTTTTTAGTTTTATTGGTTTGAAAATTTATTGATAATTTCTACTAATCCATTTTTCGGAACTACACCACTTTGCCGCCACAATACTTTCCCATTTTTAAAAAGGATTAGCGTAGGTACACCCTGTACTTGAAATTGACTGGCTGCTTGTGGATTTTTATCTACATCTACTTTTACAATTGTGGCTGTTTCTCCAATTTCCAGTTTGACGTCTTTCAAAATAGGGGCCATCATTTTGCAAGGACCACACCATTCTGCAAAGAAGTCTACTAATACAGGTTTTTCTGATTGTATGATTTGATTGAAAGTCATGATCTTGATTTTATTTTTTAAAAATATTAAGCAGGAGTCCTCCCATTAATCCGCCATACAAAGTCATGTAGTATGGATTTGATTTGATTACACATTTGCCATTAGCGCAGCCAACAAAATTCCAGTATAAAAAGCCGAGAGTGGCGCCCAATAGTATGCCTGATAAGGTCAATTTGTTTTGATTAATCCACTTCTTCATAAGTAATTTCTTTTGAGCTGTCATTGGATTTCGGTTTAGGAGAAGAACAATTATTAGTACCACAACATCCTGCATTAAATAAAGCCATTGTTGAAAATATAGCTCCTGCAATACCCATGAATACATCCTTTGAAGCAATTGCTTGAAGGAGAATCATTAATCCTAATGCCAATCTTAGGAATCTAAAAAAGGTCCAGTTTTTCAATATAGTGTTCATTTTTATTATTTTGATTTTTGTGTTTATAAAATAATAATCTATTTTTTATGCAGGTAGCATTTTGCTTTGACAAATAAAATCAGTTCTTGGAACATCCGTTTCACTGATCGCTTTAAATCCTCCGGCAACTTCTGTAAAATTTCTATAGCCTCGTGCCTGTAAAATACTGGAAGCTATCATGCTTCGATATCCGCCCTCACAATGAATATAAAAATGTTCTACAGGATTAATATCTTTTATCCAGTCGTTAATATTGGCCAAAGGTTTGTTGAAAGCATCTTCAATATGTTCTGCTGCATATTCAGATGCTTTTCGAATGTCAACAACTTTATCTGCTCCAATCTGAAGGTTGGCAGCAAATTGTTCAGGGGTGATTCTATTTACTACATCTGCTTTTTTCCCTGAATCTAACCAAGCTTTAATTCCTCCTTTTAAATGACCCAAAATATGATCAAAGCCTACACGACTTAATCTGGTTACCGTTTCTTCTTCCTTTCCTAGATCAGCAATTATCAGAATAGGCTGTTTTACATCAATAATTAAAGTGCCGACCCAAGGAGCGAAATCGCCGTCTAATCCAATATTCACTGATTGAGGAATAAATCCTTTGTAAAAGTCTGTATTTGAACGAGTGTCTAAAATTAGGGCGCCTGTATTTTCGGCAGCAACTTCCAACTCATCTGCTGTTAATGATCTCATGCCATTATTTAAAACCGTATCAAAGCTCATGTATCCTTTTTTATTCATTGCAACATTTAATCCGAAATATGCAGGTGGCGGGAGTAGCCCATCTGTAACTGCTTTTACAAACGATTTCTTGTCAGGTTGATTTAATGCGTAGTTTACTTGTTTTTGGTTGCCTAAATTGTCAACGGTTTCTTTCATCATATTTTTTCCGCAAGCACTTCCCGCACCATGAGCTGGATAAACAATTACATCATCAGCAAGAGGCATTATTTTATTCATTAAACTTTCATAAAGCATTCCTGCCAATTCTTCCTGAGTCATTTGTGCAGCTTTTTGAGCAAGATCAGGGCGTCCTACATCTCCTAAAAAAAGGGTGTCTCCGCTAAAAATGCAATGGTCTTTTCCTGTTTCGTCCTTTAGTAGAAAAGTGCTGCTCTCCAAAGTGTGCCCTGGTGTATGTAAGACTTTAATGGTAATGTTGCCCAATTTAAATTCTTGTCCATCTGTTGCAACAATACTGTCGAATGCTGGATTAGCCGTTGGTCCATAAATAATAGAGGCGCCCGTTTTTTTACTTAAATCAAGATGGCCACTCACGAAATCCGCATGAAAATGTGTTTCAAATATGTATTTCAATATCACTCCGTCTTTTTTTAGTCTGTCTAAATATGGAGCAGTTTCTCTGAGTGGATCAACAATTGCAGCTTCTCCATTTGATGTGATATAGTAAGCCCCTTGAGCTAAGCATCCAGTATAGATTTGTTCGATTTTCATGATTTCCTATTGGTTTTTTGTAAAGGCAAATTTAGATAGGCCGATATTGTTTTAAAGTAACTTTTGTTGCATTCAACATTGCTACATGTCATACCTTTTTTACTAGTGATATAAATAATTCAGTTTCTTTTCTTTTATGAAAAGAGTTGTAACATTTTTCAAAGTGTTTTAAATTGAAGTGTTTTTCAAATAATGAAACATACTGAGCTTTACGACCGCCAAATGGAGGACCTTCATGTTCAAATACTGTATCAAATAAAACTCCGGTTAATTTACCATTAGGCGCTAATAGCGACTTCATTTTAGTAACATATTTTTCTCGAAGTGTGGGGCTTATGGCGCAAAAAAATGTCTGTTCGATGATTAAGTCATATTCTCCTTCATGTTCAAAAAAATCACCGAGAAGAATTTTAATGCAAGAATTGGAAGTGTATTTCTTTTTTAATTTTTCGACCAATGCTGGAGCGATATCAATAACTGTAATGTTTGTAAATTGATGTGCTAAAAGGTATTCTGCTTCGTAAGTGTTCCCGCAGCCTGGAATCAATATCCGAAGATTCTTATTGGTTAACTGGTCGATATATTCTTTTATTGGCGGTGAAACTTCACCCAAATCCCATCCAGTGGAATTGCCAATGTATTGATTATTCCAATAGGCTTCTCCTAATGATGAATCACAGCTGATGGTACAGCATTTTTCAGTTTGAATTTTTTCCATAGTGTAAATTTATTTGATTAAGATTTTAAAAAAGTGTGCTACTTCTTGTATTGACTTTTGCTAATCTGTTTATTGGTACAGCAAGTATAAAAATTTTGTCTATTTGCATTGCAAAAATAATTTAGGATACAAAAGTGCATGATACTTATTTTTTTAATGGTAACAAAGGTTACATAGTGATGATTTGTAACAAAAGTATCATAACGACATCTGCTATTTTACAGACCTTCGTGTATTAGTTATTATTAATTTACTTAAAAATAAACCAAATGAAAAAGAATATAGGAACAACAGATAAGTTGGTAAGAATAATTCTTGCCATAGTAATTGCAGTTTTATTTTTTACTGCTATTATTTCCGGAGCGATGTCAATTGTATTGTTGATATTTGCCTTTGTATTGCTACTTACCAGTTTTATAAGTTTCTGTCCATTGTATTTGCCTTTTGGAATTTCAACAAATAAGAAAATTAAAAAATAAAATTAAATTTAGAATTATGGAACCACATTATTATAGCGTAGATGTTAATTGGATTGAAGACAGAAAAGGGGTGATGCATTCACCCGATTTTAATCCACAAAAAAGTAATCAAATCGAAGTCGTTACACCACCACAATTCCCCAAAGGGATTCCCGATTTATGGTCTCCGGAACATTTATTTACAGCAGCAGTGAGTAGTTGTTTTATGACTACTTTTTTGTCCATTGCAGAAAATTCAAAACTATCCTTCACCAGTTTTACTTGTAAATCAAGCGGAAAGCTGGAACAGGTGGATGGGAAATTTATGATGAGTGAAGTTACCTTAGAACCATCTATTACAATTACTGATGAAAAAGATATGGAAAGGGCTGAAAGGATATTGCAAAAATCGGAAGCTGTATGTTTAATTTCCAATTCCATAAAATCAACAATTAAGTTGATTACTACTATCAAAGTGGGGAGATAATTGTTTAGTTTCTAATGTTCAGTGGATTTACAAATTTTAATTTAAAAATTCCGCCAAATCAACTTCAATTTGGTGAGAAAATGCTGTTGATAGCTTAACATATTGTTTAATAAAGAAACATTAGCTTGAAAGTCTCAAAAAGAAGCATTTTCTGGAACGATATATCTTTAGAAGTTTTCGATTTGGTTAATTATTCCGCTCCTTCGTATTTACTGACTATTTAAGTCTCTATGAATTGTTTTAAAAACTAAATCGAATTGATCCCTTTTTAAGAGCAGTCTAATTTCGGGTAGTTATTAACATTTTTATCGGAAAGTTGATAATAATATTGTTGATAATGAATTAGCTATGGGTAATTTTCCACCTCGTTTAACAAAACCATCATATGCCCAAAAATCTCTCGAATGCCCTTGCCCTCAAAATACTATTTGTATTTCTTTGTCTAGTTTCTATTAAAAGTTTGGCATTCTATCCTATAGGGCATTCGATTAGGTATTCAGCTATTGTAAAAATCGATTTGAATAGCGTTTTACCTATTTCTGTAAATTGTATTTTGCAACCTGTAGCAATAGATGATGCTGCATCTACTAATGAAGATAACACACTAAATGGAACAGTTGCGACAAATGACATTCCAACTATAAATGATATTAATCTATGGTCAATTGTGACTAATCCATCTCATGGTTTACTTGTATTAAATAGTGACGGTTCATTTGCATATACTCCTTTCTCAAATTATTATGGAATTGATAGTTTCACTTACAAAATATGCAATTCGAATGCAGAATGTGATACAGCTTTAATGGTGATCACTATTAATTCAATAAATGATTTACCTATTGCAGTCAATGACGCTATTACTATAAATGAAGACACTCCTACATCTGGTAATGTTTATGCTAATGATACACAAAGCGGGGATGGTGGTAATAATTGGACTTTAGTTACTGGTCCTACAAGAGGCACAATTGTGTTTAATCTTAATGGTACCTATTCATACACTCCCAATCCTAACTATAATGGGAAAGATAGTATTTACTACAAACTATGTGATTCGAATGGAGATTGTTCTATTGCAAAATTAATCATTACCATAAAGTCCGTAAATGATTTGCCAGTTACACTTAACGATAATTTCCAGACAGATGAAGATGTATTGTTGAATGGGAATGTATCATTGAACGATACATTGAGTGGAGATGGAAGTAATAATTGGTCATTGGTTAGGAGTACGATTCATGGTTCTCTTAGTTTTACTAACTCCGGAGTATTTACATATATTCCACTTCCGGATTATAATGGTGTAGATAGTTTTTATTATAAATTATGTGATGCGAATGGAGATTGCAGAACTTCAGTTGTGATCATAAATATTATGCCTACAAATGATTTCCCCATTGCATTTGATAACATCAATTCAACAAATCAAAACACGCCAGTAAGTGGGGAGGTTTCTTCTAATGATACACCTAGTCCTGATGGAGGAAATGTATGGTCTCTTGTAAGTACGACTTCTAATGGGACGCTTGTTTTCAATGCAGATGGAACGTACCTTTATACACCTAATTTGAATTTTTCTGATGTCGATACTTTTTATTACAACTTGTGCGATATAGATGGGGATTGCGTTACAGCTATGACGATCATTGCAGTAGATGCAGTGCTTCCCGTTAATTTAATTTCTTTTACTGCAATTCAAAACAGTCCAAGAAAAGTGGAACTCAACTGGGTAGTAACTGAAGAATTGAATATTAATCATTATGAAATTGAGAGAAGTGAAGATGGCTATCATTTTGATTTTATTGCTAGCGTAAATATTATAGATAATAATTCATCAACAAAGTATTACAACTATATTAATGATTTGAATATAGCTTCATCATCCATTTATTATCGACTTAAAATAGTTGACAATAATGGGAGGGTTAGTTTTTCTAAAATCATTTTGATAAAAATAGCTGATTTTAATAGTCAAGTGAAATTTATTGTCTATCCTAATCCATTTAACACAGAATTCAAATTATCAATTATCAGTCCAGTTAAAACAAAAGGGGTATTGCGAATGATTGCGATGGATGGCAAAAAAATATTTGAGGAAAACTTATGCTTAGTGGAAGGCAATAATCTAAAGATAGTTCAAGGATTATCTCGATTTCAAAAAGGAGTTTATCTTATTGAGTTGGCAATAGGGGATGTTATATACAATACAAGAGTTGTAAAGAAATAAAGGGTTTTGTTTTGTAAAAATTCTTTAGTTCAAAGCGGCAGTTCGCTTGTTGTTAATTGCCACTTTATTTCACCAATCAACATTTTACGTTTACTTCGTAGAGACCGCTGAATAAATAGCATTTCCCTGTTCCAACTTCTGTACATTTGTATCTTTTTCGGATAAGGGGCCCCGTTATGAATTCCCTTCCGCCTTTTATACTAAAGGTGCTTCCAGATGGGAGTTCTTCTACCAGGAAATGGCCATTCTTTTTTTTGTCATAATTTCTTAGTACTCTTAGTAATTGCTCATCCCCGCAACTGCTTGCTGAAGGGTTTTTCAAGGTTTTTCGTAATGCCATTTCAATGTCTGGAGGAAATACATTTTTCAATAAAAAGGCTGCCAAAATATTACCGAAACAACTTTTCCATTCCATCCCATGAGACTGTACTTTATTTCCGAATTTATCAAATGTAAACAAGTGCGCTAATTCATGCAAAAGTGTAATTAGAAAACTATATTTATTTAAATTGCCGTTAACGCTTATCCTATGTGCCTTATCTTGATGCGCATGTCTGTAATCGCCAAGTATACTCTGTCGCTTTTTGGTAATAGTGAGTTGTACCTTAAATTCCTGCAAATAATTAATTACATCATTGGAACTATTTTCAGGTAAGTAATCCTGTAATTGCTGGAGCGGCACTTGTTGCTTAGGCATTAGATTTTTTATTCAACTTCATTACGGTGTAAACTTCTGTTGCAAGGTAGATGAGATAAATAAAAAGAGAAATAAAAACCCCTCTTTTATTGAACTGCTTACCACTAGCGTATACATAAATTACCACAGCGATCATAGAGCAAAACATTTTAAGAATCATGCCGGACATTACACTTCTGATAAAGACATTTGGGTTTTTGTTTTTAAGGCCCCTGGCTTGAATGGCCATTGAAATCAAACTGATCAATAGAAAGAAAGCATTTGACATAATCAAAAGGTTTGCATCTATATAATTAGAAGAAAGAAATTTTGAAGAGGAAAGAATAAAAAAAGTGAGGATTAAAAATACTAACAATAATGGTGCTGATTTTTTCATAAATAATAATAAGCTTGATTTATTTTTTGGTATTGGTTTCTATGATGATTTTAATAATAACTGAAGAAATAAAAAGCAAAGGTAAAATCCAAATGGCTAATGGGGTATTGATTTTTATCCAATCATCTATTTTAGATCCAACAAATAGAAACAAGCCTAGCCCTGTCATAAATTGAAATGTCAGCCCTGCATATTTCCATAAAGTATTGTTGTTTGATTCTTTCATCTGTATTATAATCGATCTGGTTTAGTCATCAATGTTTTCCAACTTAGGAAGTTTCAATTGATTAGTATCCAATTTTACAACTTGTCCTTTCAATGCCTTGCCAATGTCTTCATAATAACGGTGTTCTTGAAGCAATGCAGTTTCAATTGAATCGGCTCTGGTTTTTAAATTTCTGTATGCTTTCATTTGTTTAGCATTCCCATATCCGACGCCAGGTAAATAGTATTTTAAGGGTGTAAAAATAATCAAGGAGGAAGTCAGCACAACTAATAAAACAAATAGTGAACTTATGGCTACATAGACACTAAGTCTAGTCAATTTGAACTGAATAATTTCTTCAAAACTGTCTTCGTTTTTTATAACTAGCCGGTAATTGCTTCTTAATTTTTTAAGCTGGTTTGAGGTTTCTGTATTTTCCATTTTGCTGATTTCGAAGTTAAAAATACAAAACGGAGTGGAATCTCTATAAAATATTAATATGGGGCACTTGCATTTTAGCAATTATCTATAAGTTTTAAGCAGAATTTCCGTTAAAATCAAAAATCTCAACTCTCTTTTTTATTGTAGTGAAACAAAAAATGCCGATATTTATCCGAATTATATAACTGAATAATTTCATGAAATGCTAGAAGACGGCGTACCTACCAAACCGGTATAATAGTCAAGGCATCAAACTTTACAAACTATATTAATACATGAAAGTAAGAATAGCTCTTAGTTTTTCATTCCTCATATTATTTCAATTGATTTGTCTGAGCGTTTATGCTCAACCTACTTGGACATTTGAACCCTTCGGAAAACAAAAAAAACCTGAACAATTTGAGACAAAAAAATTGGCTTCAGAGAAGACTGAAGACAGAAGGTTTACTTTTTTTAGACGTATTTCACAAAACACATTAACGCATTATAATTTTTATTACAATGCCAATAATAAACTCAATGCAGTTTTGGAACAGTCCAAGTCGTCTCAACATGAGGATTACTCCAAAATAATTTCTTTTTTTCCTTACGATTTAGAAAATACCTCAAGTCAGAAAACGGAATTGGATTCTGTGATTTACAAATCAACTGCTGCAATTCTCTTGCATGATTTGAGAACAGCATGGGTAGACAATATGTACCTATTGATTGGGAAATCTTATTATTATAGAAAGCAGTTTGATTCCGCTGCATTGACCTTTCAATTTATCAATTATAATTTATTCCCCCGAAAGAAAAAAGAAGATGACAATAGAATTGTTGGCGCAAATAATAGAGCGGCAAGTACCAAGCTTAGTATAGCTGATCGTGAAAAACGAAATTTCATTCAGAAATTAGTAACGCTTCCGCCTAGCCGAAATGATGCATTGATTTGGTTGGCACGTACATTTATTGAACAAGAGTTGTATGGAGAATCAGCAGGGTTAATTAATATTTTACAAGAAGACCCTAATCTTCCCAAGCGTTTAAAAGACGATCTTAATGTAGTTACAGCATATTGGTATTTCAAGCAGAGTGGTTATGATAGTGCTGCGGTTTATTTGGAGAAAGGATTGTCTAATGCAGCCAATAAAATTGACAAGGCTCGCTGGCGTTATTTACTTGGACAGCTTTATGAGAAAAATGGCGATTTTGATAAAGCTGCTTATTGTTATAAAAAAGCTGCAAAAGGAACTGTTGATCCACTAATGGATATTTATGCCCATTTGAATAATGCAAAAATGCTTCGCACCGATGGAGGTAAAAAAGAGTTAGTAAATAATATTTCTTCCTTATTAAAAATGGCGAAAAGAGATAAATTTGAAACTTATCGAGATATTATTTTTCATAGTGCTGGTTTATTAAGTTTGCAAATAGCTGATACAACAAACGCAATAAAATATTTTACAAAAAGTTTATTGGTAAATGAAAATAATGCCGGATTTAAAAGTAAAACTCATTTAGAGTTAGGCAAGATTGCTTACGCACAAAATGATTATAAAAAAGCTGCAGATCATTATGATAGTTTGGATGCAACTAATCCAGCTATTGCGGAGGATTCTAATCAAATCGCAGATAGAAAAGCTTCTTTGCGACTTGTAGCTACTCAAATAAATATCATTGAACTTGAAGATAGCCTGCAAATGATTGCTGCATTAACTCCAATAGAAAGAGATGCGTTTATTAAAAAATTGGTGAAAAGTCTTCGGAAGTCTACAACGATTAAAGGAGACAACAGTGTAGGGGGTGATGTGTTGACTTCCAGTTTTGATAATTTGAAAAATAACGCCCCGGTTGATTTGTTTGCTAGTTCATCTAAAGGCGGCGAGTGGTATTTCTACAACTCGAATATGAAATCAAGAGGGTACAGTGAATTTAAAAGTAAGTGGGGGAAAAGAAGTAATGTTGATAATTGGCGCAGGCTTTCTAGTGTTAGTATAGGGATGTCTATTAATGATCCAAAAGGCAATGCTGATCCAATGGTAGGGAAAGATTCTTCTGCAAGCCAGCAACAACAATCAGGTATGCCAATTGAATTTAGTTATGATGCATTAATGCTTAATGTTCCGGTTTCTAAAGAGATGTTGGATAGCAGTAATTTTAAAGTGGCAACTGCAATGTTGTCATTAGCTAAACTCTTTGAAAATGATTTGAAGGATTACCAGCAGTCTATAAAAGCTTATGAAATTTATTTACAACGCTTCCCTTCAAGATTGATGAATGGCGAAATTTATATTGGGTTGTATCACTGCTATCTCAAGTTAGAAAATAAAGAAAAGGCAGCTTATTATAAAAACTTATTAGATACACAATTTGGTGAAAGCAGGTTTGCTAAAATGCTTAATGATCCACAATCCCTCGAACCCAATAAGAATAATCCTGAAGCGTTGAAAAAGTATGAAACTATTTATGATTTATTTGTAAATGGCAGTTTTGATTCCGCACTTGTTTTGAAAAATATTGCCGACAATTCATTTGGTAATCATTATTGGACTCCGCAGCTGTTGTTTATTGAGGCCATTTATCATATTAAATGTGTAGAAGATAGTGAAGCAATACTTTCTTTAAATGCATTAGTTTCTAAATATCCAAAAACGCCCTTAGCGGATAAGGCTTCTACTTTAATTGATGTTTTATCCAAAAGGAAGCAGATTGAAAATTATTTAGACAGTATTTCTATTACCAGAGCCGAGGAGGATGAAAAAGTAATTATGCCGAATCAACAAAATGTGTCATTAAACAAACCGGTTGTTATAATGCCGGTATCTCCAAAGATGAGTGGAATTAAAACAATTCCAAAGGGTTTAGACTCATCGATAAAGTTGCCGCCATCAATGGTGAGTGGCACATTTAAGTGGCAGTCAGATAAAGAGCATCTTGTAGTAATGCTATTTGATAACGTAGATGTTGTATATATTAACGAATCCAAGAATGCTTTTAGCAGGTACAATAAAGGAAATAATTATACTAAAATTCTTATTAATAAAGAGGTGTTTACTCCTCAGCAAACTTTATTGTTATTTAGTGTATTTGAGAATGCCACTGATGCTGTTGCTTATTGCGATAAAATTAAAAAAGCGGCACCAACAGAGATGTCCTGGTTACAACCGTCAAAGTATTCATTTATGATTATCTCTAATGAAAACTTTCAGTTATTAAAAACAAATAAAGATTTAGAGGGCTATAAAAAACTTTTAAATAATCAATATCCAGGGAAGTACTAAAGAGTTAAAATTTTTTACTTGTTGTGTGATGAGATGTCAATAGGAGTTCTCTATTAAAATCAACAAAGAATAATAATAAAAGCTATAACAGGCATCCAAACTTTACAAACCAGATTAACACATGAACCGTTCAATTCAATTACTGTGGCGTATTTTTTTTGGAGGCATTGGATTTATTATCCTGTTATTTATTGCTGCAACATTTGGGCTGTTTGGAAAAATGCCATCAGTACAACAATTGGAAAATCCTGAAGCTGATTTGGCTAGTGAAATTATTAGTAGTGATGGGGTGTTGATGGGTAAGTATTATGCTGAAAACAGAAGTGAAGTAAAATACAATGAAATTTCTCCCAATGTTATTCATGCCTTAATTGCAACAGAAGATGAAAGGTTTTATGATCACTCAGGTATTGATATGCAAGCTTTGGCAAGGGTTTTATTTTCCGCAGGTACTCAAGGTGGAGGCAGTACGCTTACCCAGCAATTGGCAAAGATGATACTGGGACAAGGAAGAGGCAATTTTGTGGTTAGAGGGGTGCAAAAATTAAAAGAATGGATTGTAGCTGTAAAATTGGAAAAGAATTTCACCAAAGAGGAAATAATTGCATTATACTTGAATCGAGCTCCTTGGGGTAATGTTTATGGAATCAAGAATGCTTCAAGAACCTATTTCCAAAAAGACCCCAAAGAATTAAAAATTGAAGAAGCCGCTGTGTTAATTGGCATGCTGAAGGGGTTTATTTATGAGCCTATTCGTCATCCGAAATCTTCTATTCAAAGAAGGAATATTGTAATCAATCAAATGGCACTTGCAAAGCAACATTTCATTACTCAGGCAGAAGCCAATATACTAAAAGCGAAACCATTGATTACTAACTATAAGAAGATTGATGAAAATTTAGGGATAGCCCCTTATTATCGTTCTGTATTAATAGGCGTGCTTAAAGATTGGTGTAAGAATAATAAAAATCCTAAAACAGATGAGCCTTATAATTTATTTAGAGATGGCTTGAGAATTTATACCACAATAGATTCAAGAATGCAGCAATATGCGGAAAAGGCAGTCGAAGAACATATGCCGATAATTCAAAAAAAGCTTGATGATTACTTTAGGCTAAAAGGGAATAAACTTTGGGAAGGCCATGATAATATCATTATATCGGCTATGAAATATACAGACAGATGGAAGACTATGACTGAAGAAGGTATTGATACAGCAGAAATTATGAAATCCTTTCATGTGCCTGTTAAAATGAAAGTATTTTCTTGGTCGGGCAACGACAAGCATGAGAAGGATACGATAATGACTCCATTTGATTCTATAAAGTATCACAAACAATTATTACAAACTTCCTTTGCGGCGATGGATCCAAGAACCGGTGAAATTAAAGCATGGGTTGGAGGAATAAATTACAAGTGGTTTAAGTATGACCATGTAACCGCAAATCGTCAAGTCGGTTCTACCTTTAAACCTTTGCTTTATACACTTGCTGTTACAGATGCTGGTTATACACCTCAGACTTATATTCCGGGAGGGCCACTTACTTTAGGGGGAAAAACGATTAGTACAGGAGGTGGAACAATGGCTTTTTGTTTAGCTAAATCTTTAAATGGAGCGGCATGGCATCTTATGGCAACGATAGGGGTTAGACGAACGATAGAATTTGCAAAGCAATGTGGCATTACAGCAAATTTACCTCCTTATCCTTCTATTGCATTAGGAACTGCTGAAATTCCAATGTTGCAAATGTTACAAGCCTATACTATGTTTCCCAACAAAGGTTACAATACACAGCCAGTATATTTAACCAGAATTGAAGATAAGGATGGTAATTTATTAAAGGAATTTTCTACTACTCAAAGTAAAGAAGTAATCAGTGAGGCAGACGCTTATACCATGGTAAGAATGATGCAAGGAGTTGTTGAATTTGGAACAGCAAGAAGGGTGAACAGTTATAATATTCCTGCTCAAAAAGCAGGGAAGACGGGTACAACAAATGCAAATACTGATGGATGGTTTATCGGGTATACGCCAGAGTTATTAGCAGGTACATGGGTTGGTTGCGAAGATCCTTTTATTCCTATTTATACAAGTAATAGTGGCGGAGCTGAAATGTCAGCTCCTAAATGGGGACTATTCATGAGTAATGTATATGCAGATGCAAGATTGAATCTTGGAAAAACTATGGAATTTGAACAACCTGTTGAAATGAGAAATAATCCTATTTATGCAGATATGAACTTTGCCAATATTGCCAATAGCGGAGATAGTCTTGATGTTGGATTAGAAAAGGATGATGCTATCGATTTTATGGGAAATAATGAGACAGAAATTATTGATGATAAAAAAGTAAAAAAGAATAATCAGGATTCAGGGGTTAAAGGCAAATCGAAACCAGATGAAAATAAAATCAAAAAAATAAAAAAGGCTAATGATTATTAAGTGGTAATTTTTAGTCCCATAATTTTTAATCCGTAATATTTGTCATCCATTAAAGCAATCTCTTTCAAATGACCCCATTCTTCAAAACCTAATTCCTGAGCCAGAGATAAACTTGTGATATTGTGTTCGAATATAAAGGCAAGTAAGTTTTGTATTCCCAATGAGGGGCAGCTTTGAATAGCGTGAGATATGATATTTTTCCCAAAACCTCTTCCTCTGTAATTTTCATCAAGATAGATGCTGATTTCTGCAGTTTGTTGATAGGCAGGTCTCCCATAAAAATCCTGAAAACTTGTCCAGCCAATTACTTGATTGCTCTCGTTTGTAATTATCCAGATTGGCCTGGAGAAAGCATTGTGCTTATGAAACCAATCTAATTTTGATTCAATAGAAACGGGTTGCAAATCTGCAGTCGCCAAACGAGAATCGATTGTAGAATTGTAGATGTCTACAATAATAGCAAGATCGTCAAGAGTAGCATTCCGAAAATTCAACAAAGGATCATTATTGTTGCTCAATGTTCTGAAATATAACTTTAAAGAATAAATGCTAATTCGTAAAGCTTAAGCCACGGCTTTGTTTACTAATGCTGCAGCTTCACTCAATAAAATCGCACTTTGCACTTTTAATCCACTTTCGTCAATCAATTTTTTTGCTACATCTGCATTTGTACCTTGCAAACGAACAATGATGGGGATTTCAATGTTGCCGATGCTTTTGTAAGCATCAATTACACCTTGTGCAACACGGTCACATCTTACAATGCCACCAAAAATATTAATCAGAATAGCTTTTACTTTTGGATCTTTCATGATAATTCTGAATCCGGCTTCAACTGTTTGTGCATTTGCAGTTCCTCCAACATCAAGGAAGTTGGCAGGATCTCCGCCACTTAATTTAATCATATCCATAGTTGCCATAGCCAGACCTGCGCCATTGACCATACATCCAACATTGCCATCTAATTTCACAAAATTCAAATTGAATTTCCCTGCTTCCACTTCGGTTGGGTCTTCTTCAGAAAAATCTCTCAAAGCCGCTACATCAGGGTGACGCATTAATGCATTATCATCAACGTTCATTTTGCAATCCACTGCAATAATTTTATCATCACTTGTTTTAAATAAAGGATTGATTTCTAACATCCCACAATCCAATTCTACATAAGCATTATATAGATTGGTAACGAATTTTACACAATTTTTAAAAGACTCGCCACTTAAGCCAAGATTGAATGCAATCTTTCTTGCCTGAAAGCCTTGTAATTTACCTCCTGGGTGTACATATTCTTTGAATATTTTCTCTGGTGTGTTATGAGCAACATCTTCTATATTCATACCGCCTTCAGTACTGTACATAATTACATTCATACAGCTGCTTCTGTCTAATAATACTGCGAGATAAAATTCTTTTACAGGATTTGGGCCATCATAATATACATCCTGAGCTACCAAAACTTTACTTACTAATTTCCCTTCAGGGCCAGTTTGAATCGTCACTAAAGTGCCACCAAGAATATTTTCAGCAATTTTTACCACATCTTCCATACTTTTCCCTACTGCAACTCCACGTTGATCTTTCCCCTGAATAGATCCTTTTCCTCTTCCGCCTGCATGAATTTGCGCCTTAACTACCGCAAATTTACTGTTGTATTGGGTGTGTATCTGACGGTAAGCTTCTTCAGCTTCTGATACTGTACTACAAGCAATGCCCTCTTGTACGGGAACATTAAACTTCTTGAGTAATTCTTTGGCTTGGTATTCGTGTAAATTCATTTAGATAGTTTTTAAAGTTTGACCACATGCTATAGCGTTTATTATCATTCTCTGTTTAATGGAGTCGACCTTAACGGCTATTTAATTAGGAAATTTTTGCGAAGATAGTCAAAAATGAATTTATTAATAGCACTGATGATTTGAAAATATTGAATATTCAAATGAATGCCTTCAATTAATGATTCTACCGTAAATTTGCCGATTATCGTTAAATAAGAATTCATGATTGAAAAAGTAAATGAAGCGGTTGATTTCATTAAAAGACTTCATAGCGAAAAGCCACAAGTAGGTATTGTATTAGGCAGCGGGCTCGGACATTTTACTAATGAGATAAAAGTTGAGAAAGAAATTCTATATAAAGAGATTCCTCATTTCCCGGTAAGCACTGTAGAAGGTCACAGCGGCAAATTGGTTTTTGGTACTATTGGAGATAAGAGCGTAGTTGCCATGGCGGGAAGATTTCATAATTATGAGGGGTATACCGCACAAGAAATTGTTTTCCCCATTAGAGTAATGAAGTATCTAGGCATAGAAAATTTATTATTAAGTAATGCTGCAGGTGGGGTGAATCCAGACTTTAAAGTGGGAGACTTGATGTTGATCAATGATCATGTCAGTCAATTTGTTCCCAATCCATTGATAGGAAAAAATGACAATGAAGTTGGCCCAAGATTTCCCGATATGTACGAGCCCTATAATAAAGAACTGATTCAACGCGCTAAGAATATTTCAAAAGCAAACGGAATAAATTGTAAAGAAGGAGTATACATTAGCGTTACTGGCCCAACTTTTGAGACTAAAGCAGAGTATAGAATGATTCGTGCAATAGGTGGAGATGCAGTAGGTATGAGTACGGTGCAAGAAGTGATTGTTGCTGTGCACATGAATTTACCTTGTTTTGCAGTTAGTGTAATAACTGACATGTGGGTGGATGGCCATGAGTTGACCGTCTCTCACGAAGAGGTGCTTAAGGCTGCGAAAGAAGCGGAACCCAAGTTGACTTGTATATTTAAAGAATTAATCGCTTCTCTATAACTAGTAATAAGATAAAATGAAGAAGCATCTATTTTTTACTCTTTTTTTTAGCTCCTTTGCCTTAATGGCAAGTGCTCAAATTCCTTTATTAAAAAAAATAGGGTCATTAAAAAAGGGAATTGGAGATAATATAAATCAAGCGAATTCCTCCCAACAAAAATCAAATTCAAATAAATCTGCAACAGATTCTCTGGGGTTTGAACATAGAGATGATTCAAAAGATTCAATTACAATATCATATAGAGTGCTTGATTCTACAAGACGAAATAATTTAGATTCATCAATAGATGATTTTAGTAAATATTTCGCTGTGCCTTCAACGTATTTATGCCTTGGGAATAATGGTGCGGCGGCCACTTCTTTAATATTTGAACCCAATAAGAAAATCGGCTTTGATCCTGGCTTTAACGCTTTTGATATTTATAAATATACTATTGAAGGAACTAGGTTTTACAATACAACAAAATCTTTTTCATCCTTAAGTTATCAATTAGCTTCCGGTAAAGAGCAGCTGCTTAAAGCTGGGTATACCAAAAACATAAAACCGAATTTCAATATTGGGTTTGATTATAAATTAATCACTTCCCCTGGTTTTTTTATAACACAGAATACTAATCATAATGCGTATAGGTTTTTTGGAAGCTATCAAGGTAAGCGGAAAAGATACGCTACACAATTTTCGATAGTTGGGAATAACATAAGGGCTTCAGAAAATGGGGGTATTCAAGATGCTGATTATTTATCGGACCCATATAGAAAAAATAGGTTTACTGTTCCGGTAAATCTTGGGGGACTTTCTGCTTACAGTAATAATCCTTTTGTAACTACAGTATCAACAGGCAATCAGCAAAAGGACTTCAATTTATTTGTAAGACAATTTTACGACTTCGGGAAACATGATTCCATTGAAATTAATGATTCTACAACAGAATATTTATTTTATCCAAAGCTAAGGCTACAGCATACTTTTACATCAAGTAGTACTGCTTATAAGTACATTGATATCGTTGCAGATTCTTCTGTGTATAGTAAATGGTATGGGATGACTTTGAATACTCCTGTAGGAAGTTTGCTATTTCAGGAATCCTGGAAAAGTTTGAAAAATGATTTTAGTATTATCCAATTTCCGGACACCAAAAATACATCACAGTTCTTTTTGGTTGGAGCGACTATTCAAAACATTACAGGAATTATAAAAGAAGAAAAAATATCTTTTTATAATCTTTGCTTGCATGGAGAATACCGGAATCGATCAAGAAATAAATTATGGGATATTTTGGCAAAAGGGGAGTTGTATGTTAACGGCTTCAATTCTGGAGATTATCATTCTTCTGCTAGTTTGAGCAGGTATTTTAACAAGCGTTTTGGAGAGGTGAGTTTGTTTTTTATGAATTCCAATCGAATACCCTCTTTTATTTTTGATAATCGTTCAGCATTTAATTTAGGAAATAATAACAGTTATAATAAAGAGAATGTTATTTCATTTGGAATAAATTCAAACAATACATTCTTGAATCTTGAGTTTAAAAATCACTTGATTTCTAATTATACTTATTTCAAAAACTATTATCAAAGTGAGCAGTATTCAAAATTGATTAATTTGACGCAATTGAGTTTGTCAAAAAAAATAAAGTTGACTAAAAGATGGAATTGGTCAACTGAGCTTACTTTTCAACAAGTAGATTTAGCTGCGCCGATAAAAGTGCCTTTTGTTTTTACAAGAAATCGCCTGGCTTATGAAGGTAAATTTTTCAAGAATTTAATTCTTTCTACTGGTGTAGAAGCAAGATATTATACTGCATATAAAGCGTATAATTATTCTCCGGTAATTAGCCAGTTTTTTGTGCAGGATACTGTGACCATAAATAACCTTCCAGACATCAACCTCTTTCTGCATTTTAGAATCAAAGGGTTTGCGGGTTACTTGAGAGCGGAAAATCTAAATACCGCAAGTTTTCAAAATGGCTTCGGTTGGATTAACAATAATTTTGCCGCACCGCTTTATCCTACCCAGGGATTTATGATCAGATTTGGTATTCAATGGTGGTTTGTAAACTGATACGCATAACGGAGTTTTTTACTTCAACATTATTTATTATTAGTAGCTAAATTTTAACAACATTTGTTTTGCATTTGCCGGCAATTCCATAATTTTATGATAGTGAAAAAAATACTGCTTTCCATATTGACGTTTACTTACTTGATGCTTTCTACAGGCATTGCTATGGAGATTCACTATTGCATGGGAAAAAAGGCAGGGATTGATTTTTACAAATTAGAAAATGAAAAATGTGGCCGATGTGGAATGCTGGAGAAAAAAAATGGTTGTTGTAATGATGAACATAAGTTTTATAAAATAGAAGACTCCTTTAAGCATTCCTCGAATAATATTAATTTTTCTTTTTTTGAAGGGCGTATAATTACTGCCTATTTTGTTTTTTCGCATGAGCCTATTTTATTGCAATCCATCATTAAGATTCCGCCATACTATTCACCACCCTTTGAAACATACCCTTCCGAATGCATTAAAAATTGTGTATTCAGGATTTAGAATTTCCTTTCTTAATTTATAGCAGTATCATGCTGCATTCTTTTTATTTCTATTATTTATTCATTTAAAAAATTATTAACGATGAAAAAGTTATCATTATTAAGTATGGTATTATTGGGGTTATTGTTTTCTAATGTGTTAATTGCACAGACTACAAAAAAAGAAACCATTAAGGTTTGGGGTAATTGTGGTTCTTGTAAAAAGAAAATCGAAAAAGCAGCAAAGTTGGCGGGTGCTTCATCAGCAAGCTGGGATTCAGAAAGCCATGAATTAGCCGTTAGTTATGCAGAAGAAAAATCATCAAGTGCAAAAATTCAGGAAGCTATTGCAAAAGTTGGTTACGATACACAGGATTTTACTGCGGATGATAAAGTGTATGATGAATTGCCAGGATGTTGCCAATACGACCGCAAGCCAAAAGTTACTGTAATGTCTGAAACAAAACCACAGTAATGAAAAAGTTACTTTCGGTTTTACTTTTATTTATGGGGATTGCTGCTCAAAGTCAAATCAACAAAGTGTCGATTCAGGCAAGTGGACTTACTTGCAGTATGTGCAGCAATTCTATAAATAAAGCGCTGAAATCAATAGCGTATGTTGATAAAGTTGTTGCCGATATTAAGAATTCAAGTTTCGAAATAACGTTCAAGCCTGGCGCTCCTATTAGTTTTGATCAGTTGAAGAAAAAAGTAGAAGATGCTGGATTCTTTGTTGCCAAATTTGAAGTTTCCATTATTTTAAATCATGTACTTGTTTCTAAAGATGCACATATTGATTTATATGGAACGATGTATCATTTTTTAAATACAGACAATAGGGTGTTGAATGAAGAAACGACTATTCGTATTCTTGATAGAGGGTTTGTTTCTACAAAAGAATTCAAGCATAATTCAAAGTTGACCAGCATGGAATGTTATCAAACGGGAGTTATGGGGAAATGCTGTGACTTGAAAAACAAATCTGCAGGTGTCAGAATTTATCATGCAACTATTTAATTAGTAAAGGATACAACATTTGGTTGTATCCTTTTTTTTATACTGCAACAAAATGAAAAAAAATACAATCCTTGTGATTATTTCTGTATTTGTGATTATAAGCATCACTCGAGCACAAGAATTATTCAGCTATACTGAACCAGCAAGTAATATGGCAGTAAATTCGCTTGGGGTAAGACTTACCGAGAATATAATGAATCAAAAATCAGCCAGCACTGTTAATCACTTACTTGTCCCGGAAATTATGTTCGGTGTTTCAAGGAAGATTATGATTCATACAGATGGATTTATTTCGAATTTGAATGGACGTTTCAAATTAAATGGTGGTTCTTTGTATTTGAAGTATCGTTTTTTTAGCAGAGATGATATTCATAGTCATTTTAGGATGGCCATCTTTACTAAATATGCACTAAATAACCTTAGTGTAAATCAGCCTTCGATTGATTTGAGAGGACAGCATTCCGGCTTCGAGATGGGACTTGTAAGTACTAAGCTTATTAATAAAGTTGCTTTATCTTCAAGTGTTTCAGTTATAAATGCGCAGAATAATTTAAACGGCAATACATTTTTATTGAATGATAATAATAGTAGAAATGCAATTAATTATACCTTTTCAATTGGGAAACTCATGATGCCGAAAGAGTATGTAAGTTACAATCAAACTAATGTTAATGCAATGGTTGAGATCCTGGGTCAAAGCAATTTATCAAGTGGGTTAAACCATTTGGATATTGCTCCCGTAATTCAATTTATCATTAAAAGTAAAATCAGAGTGGATGTAGGTTATCGGATTGCACTTTCAAATCAACTGCTTAGAAAGTATACTGAAGGAGGGATGATCAGATTAGAGTATAATCTTTTTAATGTAATTAGGTAATCCATTATATAGATAAAATGCTACTTCAATAATTCCAATAATTCTTGATCTTCTCTTTGAATCGCAATGTAATTAGACAGTATGAAATTTTCATCTCTATAATTGTAATTCATAAAAGATAGATGATTAGGGTATATTTTTGCAATGATATATCCAAGGCTATTCAATAATTCAAAATGATTTTTCAATAAATCTTTTGTTTGTATTGAGAATGGGCCATATTCAAATTGAATTATTCTAATTTTTTTATTTTCCAACATTTCTTGAAAACCTAATAATACTTTATAGTCATGACCTTCAGTATCGATTTTTAAAAAATCGATATAATCAATATGGTTAGATTTACAGAAGTCATCGCCACGAACAGACAAGATATCGGGAATTAATATGCTCCCTTGTCTAATAGTTACACTAGCACTGCTCAAATAAGATGCATCTGGTATGTAAGAGAATTGTAGTTTGGTGTTTTCGTTTCCGAGTGCAATGTTGTTAAAATTGATTTTATTTTGAAATTCATTATTAATTAATTTTTCAAAAACTTGAGGGATAGGTTCAAATGCATATAATAAGTCGAAATTTAAATACTTATCAATGAAAATACTCCAATCGCCCTTATTCGCACCAACATCGAATACTGTTTTTATCTTAATCTTTGATAGTTTTTTTATGAAAAAAGTTTCTCCATTGATTTTCATATCAGGGTTGGCATTCTGATAGCCTTTTTCTATCACCCTTGCAAAAGTGTGTAGCTTTTTAATAAAAAAATTCCTTTTATTTTTAGCAATTAATAATTTAAAAGAATCAATAATTTTCATGAGAATTAATTTATATTTTACAGGCCGCAATTCTTCGATTTGAAATAAGGTAGTGTAATTATTCTATTAAAAATTATAGCTAATTATATATCAATTGAAGTTATGTTTTGCTTTTTAATTATAATGGTATACAAAATTAGTAAAAATGGTATAAACTTTCTTGTCTCATTCAAAATAAGCGATGGTGCCGCCCACCCAATTTTCATTTTCATTATATCTTGTTCCAATCATTTTTCCTTTACTTAACCTTGCAAGATTGTGAATGGCGATAGGTCTTTCCCATCCATTTTTCCAGAAATAAAATAATCGAATTTCAGCTTTTGCTGGCTCGTCGGGTGTTTCAATAATTGGGGCGTAGTTTACTTTCTTTTGTAAGATCCAGTTTCCCGGGTCTTTAATTTTTAGCATATCTTCTTCAGTAACATCAATAATGACACCTAATCCAGCGTATGAGAAAAGTGGCTTTAATACATAATCCTCTAATGGTAAAGGCATTTTAACCTCATTTAAAAAATAAGTTTCGGGGATATATTGATGTCGCAAAAATGGCAAAGTGAATTTGCTTATTCTGTAAAACCAATTTGGATGAGGTATCCAAGTTACATCATACTGCTGTTTTAAATCAATGACGTCTTCCAAATCATATTGTTTTATATCATCAAAAATAATTCTGTTGAATATCCTTTTGATCACTATTTTATTTCCTTCTTCTAAGTAGAATAATTGTGCTCCTTCCGCTTTTATTTTAGTGAAGCAAATTGTTTTTATGCCAAATATCTTCTCCATACATTTGAAGTCGATTTTTGTTTTTTGCTGATCTGGATAAATTTCCAGTAAGATTACATTTTCAATATTTTCATCTCCAATAATGATATCTTTTAGTACTTGTAAATATCTTTCTTTATCATAGCCATTTAGGAAGGAGTCATAAGAAGCAGGGACTGCATGATGTAGTCGAGTAGAATCATCAAGACAAATTTGAAACCCAAACAAAGAAGGGAAACCTTGCATTTCTATGAGTTGTGGCGATAGTTCATTGTGTTTATCTTGACAAATTCCAAAATCGAATACAAGCATTTGAGGATGTTCGTCTTCTCCTGGAAGATTATTATTTTTAGGAATGCTTCGCGCTGTTATTGTTTTAAAATCTTTATCTAAAATAAAGTCAATGATATACTCGCAGGTATCGAGCATTTTATTTTTAAAATCTTTTTCTATGAAAATAGGGGTCTCTGCAATACTGAAATCAATTTCACTTTCGCATGATTTCTTGATGGTATGGATAATATTAAAATAGTCTTCTTTTGAAAACTGGTCATTAAAATTTTTCCTGAGTGACTTTTGCATTGGACAACTACTGTTTATTGAATATTTATAAAGTCCTTAGTTGATTGTATTAAAAAATTAGGAATAACCTTAGCATAAGTCATGATAATTTTATCGGGGTCATTCAATTGCTCCATCATCGAATCCCATTTTTGTTCGCCATGGTTCTCTATAATTATTTTTTTCTTTTCTTCAGATTGTAGGTATTGTAACATGCCTTTTACATCGCCTTCCGGATGGAATTGTGTCCCAATCATGTGTTCGTTGAATCTGATTGCCATAATGGCTCTTTCCAGATTTACATGAGGGCGGTCTTTTTCAATGGCTAAAACAGTTGACCCTGAATTATGCATTTTTTTATAATCCGGATTTACAACTTGATAATCCCTGTTGTCAACTGCATAGAATGGATCAGAAAGTCCTCGCAAGACGTTGTCGTTGATTTCATTATTTGCAAAGTGAACAGGAAAGATGCCAAAAGAAGTACTCTTTCTTTTTTTTACTTCAGCAATTCCAAAAAATCTACAGGCTAATTGAAAAGAGTGGCAAATGAAAAATACATTTTTCTTGAACTTGTTATTTTTGTCTTTATTAAAATCAATGACAGCTGCAATCCAATTGAAATATAATTCTTCCCAATTACTCCCGTCATCTTCTATAGGGCTCCCTGGCCCTCCACTTGAAATATAAATATCATGATCGAGATTAGGAATTTGGTTGGATGCTCTGACTTCAAATTCATCAAGGGTGATGTCGAAATTATTTGTTTTGCCAAAATTTTCGATGAGTTCGCGTAAGCAACGCATCCCTTGATTTTCGCTACCCTTGTACAAATCCAATATGGCAATTCTGAGTGATTTTCTCATTATTTAAAATAGTGAGCTAAAATAGCATATTTCTTTGAAGTGATGGTTTAAATACTTTATTAGTTGTAATTCTATTAATATGATACTATACGCCTTGTTCATTTAGTAATAATATCAATTCGCCAATTGTTTTATTATCTTTACGCCCTATTTATGAAGACAAAAACTATAAAGAAAGACAAGGTTAATATCATCACGCTGGGATGCAGCAAGAATATGGTTGATAGCGAAGTTTTGAGTGGTCAATTGATTGCTAATGATATTGATACTATTCATGAAAATGAAAAGCGCGATCATAATATTGTGATTATAAATACCTGTGGTTTTATTGAAAAGGCAAAAGAAGAAAGTATTAATACTATTCTCGAAAATGTTGCCTTGAAAAAATCAGGGAAACTCGATAAAGTATTTGTTACAGGATGTTTAAGTGAAAGATATAAATCAAATCTTGAAAAAGAAATTCCTGAAGTAGATGCTTATTTCGGAACCATGGAATTGCCCATGATATTGAAAAGATTTGAGGCGGATTATAAGGGTGAATTAATTGGAGAGCGTTTATTGAGTACACCTCAACATTACGCCTACATGAAAATTAGTGAAGGGTGTAATCGCACTTGTTCATTTTGTGCTATTCCATTAATGCGTGGACAACACGTAAGCAGATCAATAGAGTCTATTGTAAACGAGGCTAAAACCTTGGTGCAACGTGGTGTTAAAGAAGTGATGTTGATTGCACAGGAATTGACTTATTATGGGTTGGACATTTATAAAAAAAGAGAGCTTCCAAAATTAATGCACGCGTTGGCCGATGTGGAAGGATTAGAATGGATTCGTTTACATTATGCCTATCCATCAAAGTTCCCTTTAGAGATCATTGATGCTATGAAAGAGAGAAGTAATATTTGTAACTATCTCGATATGCCTTTACAGCATGCTTCCAACAATATGCTCAAACAAATGAAGCGCCAAATTACAAGAGAAGAAATGGAAGATTTGATTGCTGAAATCCGTAATCGAATACCTGATATTTGTTTGCGCACGACTTTGATTGCAGGTTTTCCAGGCGAAACGAGAGAAGATGTAGAAGAGTTAAAAACTTTTTTGAAAAAAATGCGTTTCGACAGGGTGGGTACATTTACTTATAGTCATGAAGAGCAAACTAGTGCGCATGATTTGGTTGATAATATTTCTGAAGAAGAAAAAGAAGAGCGAGCTCAGGAAATAATGGATGTGCAGCAAGATATTAGTTTGGAGAAAAATAGCGAAAAAATCGGGAAAGTATTTAAAGTAATGGTGGATAAAAAAGAGTCTGGTCGTTATCTTGGCAGAACAGAATTTGACAGCGTGGAAGTCGATAATGAAGTAATTATCAACTCTTCAAAAAAATTAGTAATAGGCGATTTCGTAAATGTAAAAATCACGAATGCATTTGATTATGATTTGGAGGGGGAGGTGGTGAATTAGTTTAAAACGTTCAATAGGTTTAATAGGTTTGCAAAAAAATAAAGATAAACATCATAGCATTACACTTTTTCAACCATGACGATAAGCAATAAGCGCAGCGAATTAAACATTTCAAACTTATTAAAGGTTAGTAAACATTTTTAAACATTGCATTACACTGTATCATATCTGTCTTATGAATCTACGGGATTGTTTTCCAATCTTGTTACAGATTACTTGAATAATGATGAGAAAGTAAAATCTTTATATTTACATAGGCCTAATTTAAAAGGTATTGAGGAGGCAATAAAAATTAATTCCGAATCCAACACAGACAGGGCATTACTGGTTTCTGCATTAAAGAAGCAATATGAATCCATTCAGTCGTCTGAATTAGTAATTAAGAATATTGACTCCTTATTAAACGGAAATGTTTTTACCATTTGTACTGCCCACCAGCCAAACATCTTTACTGGGCATTTATATTTTATTTATAAAATCATTCATGCTATTAAATTGGCGGAAGAGTTAAATCATGCTATTCCTGAAAATCGTTTCGTGCCTATTTATTATATGGGCAGTGAAGATGCTGATTTAGATGAATTAGGAGAGATTTTTATTAAAGGCAAGACCTACAAATGGGCTACACAACAGAAAGGAGCTGTTGGTAGAATGAAAATTGACCAGTCTTTACTGGCAATGATGAACGAATTGGAAAGGCAACTTTCTATTGAACCATTTGGTTTAAAAATTATCAATAAAATAAAATCAATTTATACAGAGGGGAAGACAATCGAGCAGGCCACATTTGAATTTGTACATGACTTGTTTGGAGAATATGGGCTTGTGGTTTTATTGCCTGATAATAAAAATCTTAAAGCTTTATTCGCAAATATTGCAAAGAAAGAACTCACAGAGCAGTTTTCGTATCAATGTGTTCAAGAGACGATAAAAACTATTCCCAATCAGTATAAAGTGCAGGTTGCAGGACGGGACATTAATCTCTTTTATTTGAAAGATGATTTCAGAGAGCGAATTGAATGGAATAATGATAAGTATGAAATTGTAAATACAGCAATTACTTTTACTCATGATGAAATCCTGCAGGAGTTGGAAAATTATCCTGAAAGATTTAGTCCGAATGTAATTTTAAGGCCATTGTTTCAGGAAATGATTTTGCCAAATATTGCATTTATCGGTGGAGGTGGAGAATTGGCTTATTGGATGGAATTGAAAAATGTTTTTGATAAAGCAACTATTCCTTATCCGGTTTTAATATTGCGAAATTCATTCAGTATCGTTGATGAAAAAACCTCGGACCTTATAAAAAAACTAGGGTTATATGAGGCGGATTTTTTCGAATCTGCAACTGCTATTCATGAGAAATTGGTAAAGAAAAACTCTACACATCATCTTGAGTTATCAAATGCAAAGCAATCTTTGCACCTCTTGTATAATGACATTAAAGCTGCTGCTTCTACTATTGATGTCACTTTGGGTGATCATGCGGGAGCTATGTATGTAAAGTCTTTACGACGAATTGAATCTCTTGAAAAGAAAATGATAAAAGCAGAGAAGCGAAAATATGAAGACGAGCTACGACAAATATGTAAAATAAAGGTGGCTTTATTTCCTAATCATATTCTTCAGGAACGTGTCGATAATTTTTTACCTTACTATGCAAAGTGGGGGGATGATTTTATACCAGCGATTTATAAATCTTCTAAAGGGTTAGAGCAGGAATTTTGTATAATGTCAACTGCTTAACAATTTAGCCCACGGTTTAAACCGTGGGCTAAATTGAAATCGACGCTGTAAATATTAATATAATAATTTTTTTAAAAAAAGAGCCCACGAAAAGATAGGATCTGACATTTCATGAATTTATTTAGCTCAATTATTTTACTAGCCTTCCCTCAAGGTTTCTGCTAAGACAAAAAAACAAATGCAGCTAAACGGTTTTTTATCAATGTAAATAGAATCGAAAATCTCGCCCTGACTTCTCTCCTGAAGGCAGGAGTGGGTAATAGGAAATTGTTCCGACAATAAAAGAGGCTGTCCTTTTAAGACAGCCTCTTCGCATAAAAATTAAAGTCCTATTATTTAAAATCTGCTTCAGTAACTCCTTCATTGACTTTCACTTCATCAAGTGTAAAAGTCATTTCTTGTTCGCCGAAAGCTCTTACTGTTGTAAAAGGGATTAATATATTCCCTACTTTAGTATAGTTTGAATAATCTGCACTAATCGTTATTTCGGTTTCCTTAGCTTCCATAGTAGTTTCATCTCTCAATAGTAAGCCAGATTTGATCGAATAATATTCAACAGAGACCTTGCCACTTGGAGCGGTTACTTTTAATTTGTAAGTATCTTCTTCACCTACTTTTCCTGTTCCTAAATAAGACGCCTGGTAATCTTTTGAAATGTAGAATAATTGTGGAATTAAAGCTTTTTCATCCTGAGCTTCTTTGATTTCTTTTTCATCCATTTCTTCTTTCTTGCCACCCTGAACCTGATAGCCTTTAATGCCATCAAACATTTTTTCCATTACAGTCGCTTCACCCATTTTTACTTCTGTACGATTTTTATTAGGAGCCATTTTCATATCGGTCCCTTTTAAACTCATTCCCTGTATTTCCATGGTAAAGGAAGTTTTCATGGTATTTATTTTCATGGCTTCATCTTTTCCTCCAATAGCTTTTAGGTAGCTGGCAATAATTGATGAAGCAGAAACAGCTTCAGTTGTTTTTTCTGTTTCTTTGATATTTATTTCGTTTGCTTTCTCTACAACTGGATTTGCGTATTTGTCATATTTTTTAATTGGGAATCCAAGTCTGCTTAGATTCGGCAAAATCTTGCTGCCATTTCCTACAATAACAATACGGCTATTATTTTTCTCGAAATATTTCTTAGATACACGTTGAACATCTTCAACAGTTACCGCATTTATTTTTTGAAGGAAAGTGCGGTAATAATCTTTTGGTAAATTATTAATCAAAATATTAGTAGCATAAGAAGCCGTTCTTTCAGGATCTTCCATGCCTAATGCAAAGGAGCCATTGTATTTAGCTTTAGTATTATTCAACTCTTCTGCTGTGATTTTTCCTTCACGCATATTATTGATTTCATTGAGTATTTCAGCTACAGCACTATCAGCTTTTTCGCTTCTTACTTGCGCGCTACTTGAAAATTGAGTTTGGAATCTGCCTGTACCAACAGTAGAATAACTGCCATAAGTAAATCCATGTTTTTCTCTTAAATTCATAAAGAGTTTGCTTTCTGCTCCCCCGCCTAAAATTTGATTGGCTATTGCTAAAGCATGGTAATCAGGGTTGCTTAATGGGTTATTGATCAAATTGCTCACTTTGATTTCTCCCTGAACTGCTGTTGGCAAGTCGATGAAATCAATTTCTGTTTCTTTTACATTGTCAACATTTGGGATTTCCTGCAAACTCATTTTTACGCCTTTCCAATTTCCAAATGCTTTTATAGCTAATGCTTTTGCGGCTTCTGGGGTGATGTCTCCAACAAAAGTCAGATAAGCCCGAGAAGGAGAGATATTGTCTTGATAGGCTTTTTTAACATCAGCTAAAGTCAATGCTTTTATCGATTCTTCTGTTTCAAATTCTCCCTGTGCTGAATTTTTTCCGTAGCTCAATGCGCCAACAACTCTCGCAGAAATCATGGCAGCACTTTTTTCATTTGATTTTAAACCTGTTAATTTTTGTGTTTTTAATTTGTCAAATGACTCCTGAGGAAATGCAGGTGATTGAATAGCTTCAGCCATCATCATAAATGCTTTATCGAAGTAACGGCTAAGTGCAGACGCAAATCCACCTGATTCAAACAAACTTACATTCGCACCCATTTCATCAATAGCTTGATCGAATGTCGCTTTAGGTGTTTTTGTTGTTCCTTCTCCAAGCATTCCTCCCATCATTCCATTGACGCCAGCTTTCTTTCCTTCAACAAGTGGGCCTCTGTCGATGCTGAGTGTAGCGTTTACTTTTGGAAGCTTGTGGTTTTCTACTACAAGTATGGTTATTCCGTTTGGTAAGTTATAGATAACAGGATCTTTTATAGTAATAGTTGGTGCAGGTCCCGCTTTTGGCTGTTTGCTGCGATCAATTTTTTCCTGAGAAAAGCCATTAATTGTTAAGGTGGCTCCTAGAAAGAGAAATAAAATTTTGTACATCTTAATATTTTTTAACTATTGAATGAATGGTGTATGGTTATTTCTTTGGCAAATAATAAACGACAATACGTTGATTTTTGTTAAGATATTTTTTAGCAACATTTTGAATGTCTTCACGAGTTACTTTACGAACTTCTTCCAGCTCTTCGTTGATGTATTTCGTATTCTTGTTGTGAAAGGTGTAACTATCTGCAAGATTTTCTGCTACCCCCAACATTTTATCATTTTTACCAATGAAGTCGTTTTCGTATTGGTTGCGAATTTTAGTAAATTCTAATTCGCTAATCAATTCATTTTGCAGTTTAGTGATTTCTTCATCCATATCTTTCAGCAAAACATCCAAAGTGAAATTTCCATTAGGCAAAGCATAAGTAATGTAAGCGCCATAATCTTCTAAGGCATAATTAAAACACCCCACTTGCATAGCATTCTTCTTGTCATCAACCATTTTTTTATACATCCTGCTGCTTGCACCCTGGCTTAATACACTAGAGGCTAATTCTAACGCGATAGATTCTTTACTTGTTTCGCCTGGAGTTCTGTAAGCGGTCATGATCGCAGGAATCTGTATGTTGTTGTCATATGCAGTATCAACTAATTCTTTTGTGATGGGATCTTCCTGAATATTTACTTTTTCAATTGTTTCTCCTGAAGGGACTTCAGCGAAATAACTTTCCACTAATCCTTTTGTTTTTTCAATATCAAGATCTCCAGCAATAACTAAAGTAGAGTTTTTAGGGGTATAATATTTTTTATTAAAGGCAATGAATTCGCCAAGAGTGGCTGCATCCAAATGTTCCATGCTTCCAATAGGAACCCAATGGTATGGATGTTTTGTAAATAAACGCTTCATTACTTCTCCAAGAAAATTACCATAAGGTTGGTTGTCCACTCTCATGCGCTTTTCTTCTTTTACTACTTCGTTTTGAGTTTTAACGCCAATTTCGTTAATAACTGGGTGAAGCATGCGCTCACTCTCCAGCCATAAACCCGTTTCTAATTGATTTGATGGGAATAATTCGTAGTAAAATGTACGATCCTGAGTAGTGTTAGCATTGTTTTGTCCGCCATTACTGCTTACAATTTTCATGAATTCGCCTCTCTTAATATTGTCACTACCTTCAAAAAGCAAATGCTCAAAAAAGTGAGCGAATCCTGTACGGTCTGGTGTTTCATTTTTACTACCCACATGATACATCACAGAAACCGCTACTACAGGAGCTGTTTTGTCTTGATGTAGAATTACATGTAACCCATTTTTTAAGTCATATTCAGTGAAAGCTACTTTTTGTGCGTTAGCAGAAACAGCCCCGAACATCAGGAGAAATAATAGTTTGTTTTTTGGCATAATTATTTTTTTATTTATGCAAAAATAGGAACAAATGGAGCGAGAATGAAGATAGTTATACACTAAATTTTAACCATTTAACTACTTGTTATTTTAAACCTTGAATCTATCAACTAAAATTCTTGGCTTGTATGCTAATTTATCAGCCCTTATAGTAAAAAATAGTATATTTGAACATCATTATGGTGCCTTATTATCCTCATAAACTTCATTTTTGCAGCCGTAATAACATTTATCCGTTGTTACTCCATCTACTTTCTGTTTTTTTTAAGGAGAAAAGGTTATCCCATGAGTTGGTTGGTTTGAATTCGCATTTATATTTAGCATAACATTATTTCAATATTATTATTTAAAAGTATTCACATGTCAACAATAATTGCTTCTGAAGTAACTCCATCTACTGACTTAGATTTTCTGCCTTTACAAGGAACAGATTATGTTGAATTTTATGTAGGCAATGCCAAACAAGCTGCCTTTTTTTATAAAACAGCTTTTGGTTTTCAATCGCTTGCCTATGCTGGTCCTGAAACAGGGGTTATGGATAAAGTGAGTTATGTGATCAGACAAAACAAATTGACTTTTGTACTCACTACGCCATTAAGAACTAATAATGCAATTGCTGATCATATTTATAAACATGGCGATGGCGTTAAAGTATTGGCGTTGATGGTTAATGATGCAACAGATGCCTGGAATCAAACTACTTTGAGAGGAGGAAAAAACTATTTAGAACCTACTGTTTTAAAAGATGACAATGGTGAAGTGGTCTTGTCTGGCATTCATACATATGGTGACACGGTGCATCTTTTTGTGGAACGAAAAAATTACAATGGTGTTTTTATGCCAGGATTTAGAAAGTGGGAATCGGAATACAATCCTGTTAGTACCGGCTTGCTTTATGTTGATCATTGTGTCGGAAATGTGGGATGGAATCAAATGAATCCATGGGTTAAATTTTACGAAGATGTTATGGGCTTTAGAAATATTTTGTCATTCGATGATAAAGATATTTCAACAGAATATTCTGCATTGATGAGTAAAGTGATGAGTAACGGAAATGGTTACGTTAAATTTCCAATTAATGAACCTGCAGAAGGAAAGAAAAAAAGTCAGGTAGAGGAATTTCTTGATTTTTATAATGGCGAAGGAGTTCAGCATGTTGCGATTGCTACGGCAAATATTGTTGAAACGGTAACAGAATTGCATAAGAGAGGCATCGATTTCTTAAAAGTGCCTGATAGTTATTATGAAAGTGTCTTGGATAGAGTAGGGCATATCGATGAAGATTTGGCGCCGCTCAGAGAATTGGGGATATTAATTGATAGAGATGAAGAAGGATACCTGTTGCAAATCTTTAGCAAGCCAATGGAAGACAGACCAACCTTGTTTTTTGAAATTATTCAAAGAAAAGGAGCAAAAAGTTTTGGCAAGGGGAATTTCAAAGCATTGTTTGAAGCATTGGAAAGAGAGCAGGATGCAAGAGGAAATTTATAATACAATCAAAGGGGAATAAATACTATTCAAGGTCATGAAAAAGAAATATTTCAAATATTTTACGGTACTGATTTTGGTCGTAAACTTTGTTATGTTTTCGAATGCTCAGAACACTTATATTGGTAATGTAAGGTCCTCTTCAAAGTCGTTTGACTTGTTATCGAAAACTGAAGATTCTGTGAGGAAACAATTTCAACTCAAACATTTGGTTTGGCCCCCAACGTCCATTTATATCCGAAGTTTTAAGTACGATCGTCAATTGGAAGTATGGGTGTCCGATAGCCTTTCTTCAAAGTATAAACTTTTCAAAACGTATAAAGTTTGTATGCAAAGTGGAACCATGGGGCCGAAAAGAATGGAAGGTGATTATCAAGTACCAGAAGGTTTTTATTATATCAATGAGTTTAACCCGAATAGCAAATATCATTTGTCATTGGGATTGAATTATCCTAATGCTTCTGATCGAATACTGAGTGATTCTATTAAGCCGGGAAGTGCAATTTATATACATGGTAATTGTGTGTCTATTGGCTGCATTCCTATTGATGATTTTCCCATTGAAGAATTGTATGTAATGGCTACAGCAGCTAAATACGAAGGGCAGGATTTTATTCCTGTGCATATTTTTCCTGTAAAATATAATGTAAAGGAATCTCTCGCTTATCTTAATAATAATATAAAGGGAAATACTTATTTACAGCAATTCAATAAAAATATAAAAAGCTGTTTTGATTATTTTGAAGCGCAAAAAGAATTGCCGATTATTTTAGTGAATAAAAATGGCGATTATCTCGTTAATTAAATCTATCTATTTTTATCTCATGATCATTTGAACTGTTTGTAAAGTCTTTTGTTCAAGTAGCACATTTTTATCAGCAGTTAATTTATGAATGCTATCCTGTTGATAATGTCTAATCGTCAACAAGGTTAAGTTTCTTTCTACTTCCACATCGAATATATTACTAGCCGCTTGAGCAAGTTGGTCTATTTTTTCTGCATGATCATCAAAGCAACATAAGAGGGAAATAGCAGTGTTCTGAGAAAGATTGGGTTTGATTTTGATGTCATTTAATAAATCGTGTAGTTGTTGAATGGGCTTGTCTTCTACAAATGAAAAGTCCTTTGATTTGAATTGAATCAACACCTGGTTGCTCTTGTGTACAATAATAGGGGGAAGGTTTTTGCTAGACTCTTTACTGATAATGGTACCCTGAAGTGTAGGGTCCAAAAAGCTTTTTACCAGTAAAGGGATATTTTTATTTTGTAAGGGCTTAATTGTTTTTGGATGAATTACCTGAGCACCGTAATAAGCCATTTCAATTACTTCTGTAAAACTTAAGGAATGAAGAATTGTGGCGTCCGGATATTTTTTCGGATCGGCACTCATTACTGCATCCACATCTTTCCAGATGGTTACGGATTCGCCTTCTAAAATATTGGCAAAAATAGCTGCAGTATAATCGCTTCCTTCTCTTCCCAATGTCGTGCTTTCATTCTCATCAGTTGCTCCAATAAAACCTTGTGTAATGACTACATCGTATTCTTGAAATAATGGCGCTACAGATGTGGTCATTCTTTGTGAAGTGAAATTCCAGTCAATTTCTGCATCTCTGAAATTGTTATCTGTTCTGATTACGTCTCTCACATCAAGCCAGATCGCTTTCGATTTTTCTTCTGCTAAATAATTACATAAAATAGAACTGCTCAACAATTCACCACAGCAAACGATTTGGTCATAGTAATAATCATAGCTTCTCACAGGCTTATCATGCAATAGCCATTCTATTTCGGTAAAGAATTCTTTTAATTGATTTTCCGCTTTTTGCCAGTTTAATGCAATAAGGTATTTTAAGACGTCAAGATGATTGTTTTTTAGTTGTTCAAATAATTGTAAGGCCTCTTCTTTTCTGCCTTCAAAAAAAGCGTTGACTACTTTTTCTAGTGCATTGGTCGTTTTTCCCATGGCTGATACTACAATCAGGATTTTCTCTCCTTTGAATGATTGAATGATGCTGGCTGTGTTTTTTATTCTGTCAATGCTGTTAATACTGGCTCCTCCGAACTTGAATACCTTCATTTTGATTGTGCTTATTTTTAATAAATTAGGTAAAAATGCAGTTTAATCTTCAATTTGATTGCTTTGGATAAAACAAAAATGAGAATAAACCTTACTTTTGATGTGCAAAAATACCTTCGTTCATTGTAAACTTGAAAAGTTTTATGCTTATTAATAGAAAAATTCAAACACTTGATGAATTTACCATTCAGCAGATGAGAGATTTTCCCAATGCCACAGGAGAGTTATCGGGTTTGCTGAGAGACATAGGACTTGCCGCAAAGCGTGTGCATGTTGAGGTTAATAAGGCTGGCTTGATTGATATCCTTGGTGATGCTGGTACAATGAATGTTCAGGGGGAAGAGGTAAAAAAGCTTGATATTTTTGCCAACAACCAGTTTATGGGCGTTTTGAGACACGGTATCAGTTGTGCAGGAATTGGCAGTGAAGAAATGGATGATATTGTTGTTTTTGATGATGATATCAGCAACCAGTCAAAATATGTATGTTTATTTGACCCTTTAGATGGGAGTAGTAATATTGATGTAAATGTGTCTATCGGAACAATTTTCAGTGTGTTTCGCAGAGTAAGTGAATTAGGAAAGCCAGCAACAGCAGCAGATTTTTTGCAACAAGGAATTAAGCAAGTTGCCGCGGGGTATATTATTTATGGATCTTCGACTATGTTGGTTTATGCCACAAGAAGAGGGGCGAATGGTTTCACTTTAGATCAAGCTGTGGGTGAATTTACCTTAAGTCATCCTGATATCAAATGTCCGGAAGTTGGAAAAATATATTCAGTAAATCACGGAAATTTCTTTCAATATGAAGAAAAAGTACAACGATATATACATCAATGTCAGAAAAAAACAAAAGCTACCGGCGGGCCTTATACGCAAAGATATATTGGTAGTATGGTTGCAGATGTGCATCGTAATCTGATCAAAGGCGGAATTTTTATGTACCCTGGAACTACTGAAAAACCTAATGGAAAATTGAGGTTGCTTTATGAATGTAATCCATTTGCATTTATTGTTGAGATTGCTGGAGGTATTGCTACAGATGGCAAGCAGCGCATTTTGGAAATTCAGCCAAAGGAAGTGCATGAACGTACGCCTTTTTTTATTGGAAGTAAATCAATGATGGAAGAATTTGAACAGACAAAATAATTTCAACAAGCAATTATAAAAATGAGTAAGATAATTATTTTAGTCAAAGATCTCGTGAAAAAGTATGGAACTTTCCAAGCGGTAAAATCAATTTCATTTGACGTTTTTGAAGGAGAAATTTTCGGGTTATTAGGACCAAATGGAGCAGGGAAATCCACGACATTAGAAATTATAGAAACCCTTCGTTCCAAGACTTCCGGCACTGTAACTGTTGATGGGTATGATTTAGAGAAAGATCCTTCTGCTATAAAGAAAATCATTGGAGTGCAATTGCAAACTTCAGGGTTTTATCCCGGGTTGAATTTAATAGAACTGATAAAGCTGTTTGGTGGGTTATATAATCGCTCGGTTAATCCCATGGAGTTATTGAAAAAAGTGAATCTGGAAGATAAAGCGAAAAGCAAAACCAAGGAACTTAGTGGTGGCCAAAAACAACGGTTTTCAATTGCCACAACTTTAATCAACCAACCCAAAATTATATTCTTAGATGAACCAACAACTGGATTGGATCCTCAGGCAAGAAGAAATTTATGGGATTTAATCAGAGAAATTCGCGAGAATGGAACCACCGTAATTATTACTACGCATTACATGGATGAGGCAGAACAGTTGTGCGATCGAATTGCGATAATGGATGAAGGAAGAATCATTAAACTAGATACTCCTGAAAAACTGATTGATGATTTAGTGGAAAGCGGATTTGAAAGACCAAAGCAAATGAAAGCAGCAAATCTGGAAGATGTTTTTATCCATCTTACCGGAAGAGAAATGAGGGAAGAATAAATTCAAATTGTTTTTTATTATTTATAAACCATAAAATGTCATCAATGAAAAAAATTAGTATTTGTATTCTTGCTTGTTCCCTTTTTTGTTCAAGTGTTTTTTCGCAGGTAAAAAAGGCTCCACAGAAAAGCGATAAATCATCAAATGCCCCAGCATTTCTAATGAAAAACAGTTTAGATAGCTTTAGTTATGCTGCTGGAATAAATATTGCCAATAATATGAAACAACAAGGAATTTCAGAGATCAATATTCCTGCCATGATGCAAGGCTTTAATGACGTCTTAAAAAATAATCCTACTTTATTAACCCCAGAACAAGCAAGTATGACACTTCAACAACAACTACAGGCTTTTGCTCAAAAGAAAAGTGCTGTTCAAAAAGAAAAAGGGGAATCCTTTTGCATGACAAATAAAACAAGAAAAGAAGTTACAACTTTAGCGAACGGACTTCAGTATGAAATATTAAAAGCAGGAGATCCTAATGGTATTAAACCAACCGCACAAGATACTGTTGTGGTTGATTATGTTGGAACATTAATCGATGGAACTGAATTTGATAACTCTGTAAAAAGAGGGGAACCTGCTACATTTCCAGTTGGAGGTGTAATAAAAGGATGGACACAAATATTGCAGTTGATGACAAAAGGGGCACATTGGAAAGTAGTTATCCCTAGTGAATTGGCTTATGGTGACAGAGGTGCAGGCGCCCAGATCCCTCCAGGATCTGTTTTGGTTTTTGAAATTACTTTAATAGATATCAAACCAGCAGTAAAATAATTATGGATGCATTATGCTATCCAATTGGAAAGTTTATCGAGCAACCAATTTCGCAGCAACAATTGCGGGAATGCTTGCTCGATATTCGTTTTCTAAGCAATCATATTGAGCATGTTATTTCAAATCTCGATGAGTATCAATTGGATACGCCTTATCGTGAAGGTGGATGGACGGTAAAGCAAGTTATTCATCATTTGGCCGATAGCCATATGAATGCCTTTATTCGCTGCAAACTTGCGCTCACAGAAGATAATCCTGTAATAAAACCATATGATCAGGATGCATGGGCGAATACCATAGAAAATAAAAATATCCCTGTAAATGTTTCCATAACATTATTGCATGCTTTACATTTCCGCTGGCATGAGTTGTTTTCAAATTTAAAGCCAGAGGAATGGAGTAGAACGATTATGCACCCTGAGTATAACAAACAAATGTCGCTATGGTATTTACTAAGTTTATACGCCTGGCATTCCAAACATCATGTAGCTCAAATACAAAGTCTTAAAGATCGTAAAGGTTGGTAAGTAAAAAAATAAATTAAAATGGAAGTCAAGCTATTATCTACATCTTACTTGAGCAATCATCAATATTTTACTGCAAGAAAAGACAGCTATCAATTGGAGTCTGGCAAAATAGTGGATCCTTATTTTGTAGTAGAACTGCCAATCTGTGTTCTTGCAATGGCGGTTACAGAAAATAATGAAGTGATTCTGGTAGAACAATACCGTCATCCAATTGGTGAAAAAATTATAGAGCTCCCTGGAGGTTTTATTGATGATGGAGAAACGCCTATTGAGGCCATTACAAGAGAGCTGCTGGAAGAAACAGGTTATTCCTTTAAAGAATTTCAATACATGGGCATCACTTCAGGGAATCCTGGTGTTTTAAATAATTTCACCCATCTTTTTTTAGCTACAGGAGGAAAGAAAATCGCTGAACAGCATCTTGATGCTAATGAAGAAATCACTATTCAGCTTAAGTCATTAGAAGAAGTGAAATCCTTATTATTTGAGAGTGGGTTTAAGCAAAGCATGCATTCACTTTGTTTGTTTTATGGGTTTTCAAAGCTAAGCTAGAGCTGATTTTCATCTATTTCAGACAGAATAAAAAAACTGCCGCAAACTAATATGACATCCTTTTTTTCGGCATTGCTTTTAGCCGCATAAATGGCATCATTCACATTATCATATCCTTCTCCCATTAGATTTTTCTCTTCAGCTTTTAACTTTAAGATTTCGAATGGCAATGCTCTTTCAATGTGCGCATTGGTAAAATAATATGACGCGTTTTTAGGCAGTAAGTCCAGAATGCCTGATATGTCTTTATCATTTACAAATCCTACAACGATATGCAAATGGCTATTGGGGTATTGCTCTTGCAATTGATTTACTACAGATTGAATCCCATCTTTATTGTGAGCTACATCTAGTATTAGTAATGGGTTTTCTGCAATCACTTCCCAGCGGCCTTTAAATCCGGTTAGTTTTTTGACTTTAGATAAGGCGTTTTTTTTATGCCCAGGAGTAATATTGAAGCCTACTTTATTTAATATTGATGTGGCGGCAAGAACTGTTTTTAAATTTTTTATTTGGTAAGCTCCAGTGAGGTCAAGATAAATTAGTTCAGTAGTTTTTTCAATTTTATTATGACAGCGGCATTGCAAATGATTGTTATTCATTTCGACACTTTCTATGGTAATGATGTTGTCTGCATAAATTGCTGTAGTGCCCATTTCTGCTGATTTTTCTTCAAAAATAGGACTTGTTTCTGTAGTGGATTCTCCAATTATGACAGGGGTATTCAGTTTAATAATACCCGCTTTTTCTTGGGCGATTTCACTAATAGTATTGCCTAATAAATTCGTATGATCTAGTCCAATATTGGTAATAATGGAAAGAATAGGAGAGATGATATTGGTGCTATCCAGCCTGCCTCCAAGCCCTGTTTCTATGACTGCGATATCCACTTTTTCTGAAGCGAAATATTCGAAAGCCATGGCTACTGTCAATTCAAAAAAAGAAGGTTCTATTTTGCTACAGATGGCTTTTGTTTTTTCTGCAAATGCTATAACAAAATTCTGATCAATCATTTTTCCATCGATTCTTATTCTTTCGCCGAAATCTTTAATATGCGGCGATGTATACAATCCGGTTTTGTATCCTGCTTGTTGGAGTATGGCTGCAAGCATGTGGCTCGTGCTTCCCTTGCCGTTAGTTCCTGCGATGTGTATGCTTTTGAATTTGTTTTGCGGATTTTTAAGCGCGTCGCAAAGTTCAATAGTATTATGAATGTCTTTTTTGTATGCGGCTGGGCCGATTCGTGAAAACATGGGCAATTGTGTATATAAATACTCAATAGTTTGTTTGTAATTCATCGGCGAGAAAATAAATTCTAATTTTTAATAAGGGAAGTTATTACTTAATTAATATCAAAAATAAATTGAACAGTAACCGTAGACTCATGATCGGATTTATTGAATTGGATATTTCTAAGGTAACTACTTACTGCATTTGCATAAGATTGATTTCTGTTGGTAGTGCCTCTATCAAACCCTGTAAATTTCCCTTCTCCTGAAGCGGATACTTTTATAATAGCGTATATCGTTGCCTTATTTAATTCGCCTTCAAATTTATATTGCTTAATAATTATCCTGTTTCCTTTAGTGACTTTTGGACCGCCAATCTTTCCCCCAGGCGTATTGCCATAAGAATCTTTATTTCCGCTTGGGTCGTTATTATCTCCTTTATTGTTGGGAGTATTCCCTTGGTATTTATAGTTATTGTCAATATCTGGATTATTGCCGTTGGTATTTTTATTTGGGCCAGTGTAGGTTAGTTTCGGTTTTTTTGCAGCTGCTTTTGCATCTGATGCAGTCTGGGTGGTTTTGCTGTTTTTTGCATTGACTATACTAGCAGCATTAACATCTGTTAGTTCATCTGTTTCTATTTTTTCGGCAGGAGATTTGTCTGAAGATGCTGCCGTCTTGTTATCTTTAATTAAGGAGGGGGTCCCTTTTACAAGTGGTTGCTCGTCGCCAAGTCCATCTTCATTATTTCCTAAATTAATTTCAATTTGGTCTTGAATAATCGGTTTAGGTATGGGTAACGATGTCCATTTGAAAAAAATAAAAAGTAATAATAAAATAAAGCAAAAGATGCTGGTAAATGTAATGGCCTTCTTCTGCTCTTCCGTTTTAAATAGTTGCATGATCATCATAAGGGAATAATTAATGGTATAATTAGCTAAGCAAAGAAATGAATATTACTCAAATAGCATACCACGTCTTTGATTTTTTAACATTTTACAATTTAATCAATTTTTGCTTCTGGTTTATTCCTTTCGCCAAATAATAAGCTTCCAATTCTAACCATATTGCTTCCGCATGATACCGCAAGATGATAATCTGCACTCATTCCCATGCTTAAAATGGAAGGGTTGAAGTTGGCCATTGAAAGTCCTAAAGAATTGTCGAAAATTCCTTTCAGGTAATCAAACTCTTTCTTAATAAGGGTTTGTTCGGAAGTAAAACTTGCCATTCCCATAAACCCGATCACATTTACAAACTGTAGTTTAGGCAATTGAGTTAAGATTGTTTTCAATTCTGTTTCATTTAGACCAAATTTAGTTTCTTCTTGTGCAATATGAATTTGAAGCAAACAATTTATTTTCTTATTTAATTTTTGTCCTTGCTTATTAATTTCTACTAATAATTTCTCGCTGTCAACGCCATGGATAATATAAACGAAAGGAGCGATATATTTTACTTTGTTTGTTTGGAGATGTCCTATAAAATGCCAGCGGATATCTTTCGGTAATTGTTCTGATTTCTCAACAAGTTCTTGTACATAATTTTCGCCGAAATCTTTTATCCCGGATTTGTAAGCTTCTAGAATATCTTCATGAGGTTTTGTTTTTGAAACGGCAACTAATGTTGTCTTGGTAAGCGCCAACTCTTCCTTTATGGTTTTATATTGTTCTTCTAAAAATGCCATTCTATAAAATTATAATAAAAAGTCCATGATGTAGTAACACCATGGACTTTAAATGAGTTCAATAAAAACTATTTTAATATGCTTCTGCTGATTACGATTCTTTGAACTTCACTTGTTCCTTCATAGATCTGTGTGATTTTTGCATCTCGCATTAATCTTTCCACATGATATTCTTTTACAAATCCGTATCCGCCATGAATTTGAACAGCTTCAGTTGCAGTCCACATTGCTGTTTCACTGCTGAATACTTTTGCCATAGAGCTACTTGTGGTATAGTCTATTTGATTGTCTTTTTCCCATGCAGCTTTCAAGCACAGCAATCTTGATGATTCTATACGTGTAGCCATATCAGCCAGTTTGAATTGAATAATTTGATGATTCATGATTTCTGTTCCAAATGCTTTCCTTTGTTTGCTGTAAGCGAGTGATAATTCATAAGCGCCACTTGCTATGCCTAATGCCTGTGATGCGATACCAATTCTTCCTCCAGCTAATGTTTTCATGGCAAATTTGAAACCAAATCCATCTTCACCAATTCTATTTTCTTTTGGAACTTTTACATCGTTGAATAAAATAGAATGGGTATCACTTCCTCTAATGCCTAATTTGTTTTCTTTAGCACCAACAACAACACCGGGCCAGTTTTTTTCTACAATAAACACGTTGATGCCTTTGCTTCCTTTACTTACATCTGTTTGCGCAATGACGATATAAACACTTGCACTGTTACCGTTAGTAATCCAGTTCTTTGTGCCATTCAATAAATAAAAATCGCCTTTGTCTTCTGCAGTTGTTTGTTGTGAGGTGGCATCACTTCCAGCTTCTGGCTCGCTCAATAAAAATGCTCCGATATATAATTCGTTGTCTTTTTTTCCTTGTGCTAAAGGTGTTAGGTATTTTTGTTTTTGTGCTTCGTTGGCATATTCCTGTAAGCCAAAACAAACCAAACTATTATTTACACTCATGCATACGCTCACACTTGCATCCACTTTACTTATTTCTTCCATTGCCAAAACATAGCTAATGGTATCCATGCCACTTCCGCCATATTCAGGCTTTACCATCATTCCCATGAATCCAAGGTCGGCTAGTTTTTCAATTTGTTCCTTTGGGAATTTTTGAAGTTCATCCCTTTCAATAACGCCTGGTAAACACTCGTTCTGCGCAAAATCGCGAGCTGCTTTTTGAATCATTAGGTGCTCTTCGGAAAGTTGGAAATGCATAAGCTGTTTTTATTTGTCACAAAAGTAAGGCTTGTTCAAATAGATTGAATATTAAGATGTCAACAATTATACCCCAATTATTTGAAGTTTAATTATCTTTACTTTATATCGGGTTTAACGATTGTTTTCTCCTATTAATCAACGATTTAATAAATAATTTTGAATACTGCTCGTCAAAATTTTAAAATTCAGAAATACATTGCGGGGATTTCCATTGTGCTCTTTTTTGTAAAGCTAGCTGCATGGTATATTACGCATTCTGTAGCTATTCTCACAGATGCGCTTGAAAGTGTCGTAAATGTCGTTGCTGGATTAATAGGGTTGTATAGTTTGTATGTTTCAGGTAAGCCCAAGGATTCTGACCATCCCTATGGGCATGGGAAGGTAGAGTTCATTTCTGCGGCTATTGAAGGCGTGCTAATTGGGATTGCCGGCATATTGGTTATAAAAGAAGCGGTTTTAAATTTATATCATCCACACGAAATTCATCTTATAGATTATGGTATTTATCTGGTTGTATTCACCGCAGTTGTAAATTATATTGCTGGAAGTGTTTGTGTAAAACAAGGAAAAAAGAACAATTCTCTTGCTTTAATTGCAAGTGGCAAGCATCTTATTGCAGATACCTATACTACATTAGGTATTGCGTTGGGCTTAGTTCTTCTTTTTTTTAGCCACATCGTATGGATAGATAGTGTTGTGGCAATTGTTTTCGCGTTTATGATTTTATATACTGGGTATAAAATTGTCAGATCATCAGTGGCAGGTATCATGGATGAAGCCGATGAAGAATTGATTGAAAAACTGGTGATTGTATTAAACGAACACAGAAAGGAGAACTGGGTTGATTTACACAATCTTCGCATTATAAAATATGGTTCCAAAATCCATTTGGATTGCCATCTTACTGTGCCTTGGTTTTTAAATGTTCACGAAGCGCACAAAGAAATTGATGCTTTGTCTGCATTGGTAAGTATACATTTCGGAAATGCGGTAGAGCTTTTTGTTCATTCTGATGGTTGTCTTGATTTTTCCTGTGCTATTTGTGATAAGAAAGATTGCAGCGTAAGGCAACATCCATTTGAACGTAAAATTGAATGGTCAATCGAGAATATTTCTACAGATAAAAAACACCAATTAAGCACTAAATAATCTGGCTACACCAAATGCAGCGCCAGCAGCTAATGCTCCAATTAGCATGACTTTTAAAGCGCCTGACCATGGATTGATTCCTGTGATTTTACTTTTAAAGAATCCAAAAATGAATAAACATAATAAAGTTGCCACTACAGAATATTGAAGGGCCTCTGTAGTAGTATCAATAAAGAAATAAGGACTTAAAGGGATGATGCCTCCAGCAATATAAGAAAGGCCAATATTTAAGGCGCTTTTTGTAGCACGTTTAGGATTTGGTTTTTCTAGTCCTAATTCATATTTCATCATAAATTCTACCCATCTGTCTTTGTCTTGAGAGATTTCTGCTGTTGCTTTGTCTTGTATTTCTTTGCTCAATCCAATGTTAGCAAAAAACTCTTTTGTTTCTTCAATTTCTTTATGGGGTAAGTTTTCTACTTCTTCATATTCTCTTTTTACTTCGCTTGAATAATGATCTTGTTCTGTTTTTCCTGCCAGATAGCCCCCAAGACCCATCGCGATGCTTCCCGCTGCAATTTCTGCAATGCCTGCTATCAAAATAATATTGCTGTGATCTACTGCGCCACTGAGTCCTGCAGCTAATGCAAAAGGCACGGTAAGTCCGTCACTCATTCCAATTACAATATCTCTTAAAAGTTCAGAGCTTTGAAGGTGGCTCTCTAAATGGTCGTGATGTAAATGTGTGTCCATTTTTATTTATTTAAGGATTGCAAACTTTTTCCAATGATAGCAACGGCTTCTCTTATTTCTTTTTCATTAATTAAAAGGGGAGGTGCAAATCTGATTTTATCTCCGTGAGTTGGTTTTGCGAGTAATCCATTTTCTTTTAATACAAGACAAAGATCCCAAGCAGCTTCTTTATTTTCATGTTCTATGACGATTGCATTAAGTAGACCACGTCCACGGATACACGAAATAAAAGGAGAATTTAATTTCAGTAATTCTGTTCTTAAAATTTGTCCCATTTTTTCGGCATTTTCCGCCATTTTTTCCTCTTTTAATACTTGCAATGCGGTCATGGCTACTTTGCATGCTAATGGATTACCCCCATAAGTACTTCCATGTTCTCCTGGCTTAATAGTCAGCATTATTTCGTCATTCGCTAATACCGCACTGATTGGTAAAGTGCCTCCACTTAAAGCTTTTCCTAGAATGAGAATGTCCGGTTTTACATCTTCATGATCACAAGCCAGCATTCGTCCTGTTCGTGCCAGGCCGGTTTGAATTTCATCTGCGATCATCAAAACATTATATTTTGTACATAGATTTCTGATGCCGGAAATATAGCCTTCATCAGGAACGACAACACCTGCTTCTCCTTGGATGGGTTCAAACATGAATCCTGCAATAGTATTATCCTGAAATGCTTTTTCCAACGCCAATAAATCATTGTAGGGTACAATCTCAAATCCGGGCATAAACGGTCCGAAATCTTTATAGCTGCTGGGATCAGTAGATGAAGAAATGGCAGCCATCGTTCTTCCCCAGAAATTTCCTTCCGCGAAAAGAATTTTAGCTTTATTTTTTTCAATTCCCTTTACAGCGTAGCCCCATCTTCTTGCCAATTTAATGGCAGTTTCACCACCTTCAACACCTGTATTCATCGGCAATACTTTATCGTAGCCGAAATATTCGGTGATGTATTTTTCATATTCACCCAATAAATTATTGTGAAATGCCCGAGAGGTTAAGGTTAGAATGGAGGCTTGTGATATTAAAGATTCAATTATTTTCGGATGACAATGGCCCTGATTTACTGCGGAGTACCCACTCAGGAAATCGAAATATTTTTTATTGTCAATATCCCAAACATAAACACCCAATCCTTTTTTTAAAACAACCGGAAGGGGATGGTAATTGTGTGCGCCATATTTTTCTTCTAATGAAAGATAATATGAAGAAGAGTTTGATATAATACTATCGTGCATAAAAACTAATTGAAGTAAATAAAAAAAGAAAATTTTACGAATAGGAAAATTCCCCTCGTTCAGTCGAGGGAGGGAGTTGTATTAACCTCGATGATTAAGTAAATCAAGATTGCTAAAAAGAAATAGTATTATGGTGGATTTTGTTTTGATAAGCAAATGTAAATATTTAAACCCATTTATGAAAGTAAGTTTCAGGAAAAATTAATTCGGGTCTCATGTTATTTTTAAAAATCCCAAAAATAGTACTCCCACTTCCACTCATTGAGGCATAAATAGCACCGTTACGGTATAGATAATTCTTTAATTCGCTTATTGCTGGATGGGTTTTGAAAACGGGCTCTTCAAAATCGTTAGTAATTAATTCTTTCCAGTTGTGCATAGGTTCTTTAATTGCCTGAGCTAGTTCTATTGAATGGCTTTTTAATTTAAGTTCTTTAAACGCCCAGGCGGTATTAATATGAATATTGGGGTTAACAATCAGGATGCTATACCCAGTAAGTGTCAGCGATATCGGTTGAAGTAATTCACCTCGTCCTGTAGCATAGGAGGGGGTATTTAAAATAAAAAAAGGGCAATCGCTTCCTAAAGCTAATGCGTATTCGATAAGCTTGTTTTCAGACAAATTCAAATCGAATTTTTCATTTAATAGTTTAAGCGTAAATGCTCCATCAGCAGACCCTCCACCCAAACCTGCGCCCATAGGAATAGCTTTATGCAAGTGTAATTTTATAGACGGTAAATAAGGGTAATCTTTTTTTATTAATTGGTAAGCTTTAATACAAAGATTGTTCATTGCTTCCCCGTCAACAGGTAATCCTGATGACGAGAATGTGATTTCATCTCCTTCGTAATGGGAAGAAATACTTTCAATGATATCTTTTATATCGATCGGATAAAAAATAGTTTGTAGATCATGGTACCCATCTGGTCTTTTGCCTGTGATTTGCAGGCCTATATTTATTTTGCCATTTGGGAATTGAACCATGAAGAAATTTTGGTATTAATATTTTATAGGTAGGTGCAAATGTTTATTTCTTTCTTTCTCGGTTTTTTAATTCGTCTCTTATTTCAATTGCCTTAATGTAATCCTCGTGTTCTAATACATCATTCAGAAGGTCATTGAGTTCATTCGTACTCAAGCTTTTCAATTCATCTTTTTCATGCTTTGTTTCTGCAGTTGTAGAAGCAGTAGCTAATGCAGTTGATTCTTTACTTTCCGAATCCAGAAGGTTCCCGGCTTTAATCATGATGTTTTCATAAGTATAAATAGGGCATCCAAACCTAACAGCCATGGCTAATGCATCTGATGTTCTGGAGTCTATTTCTACTGTGTCATTTGCTGAGGAGCAAACTAATTTTGAGAAAAAAATACCTTCTTGAAGATCGGTGATAATAACTTCATTTAAATCTACGTTAAATGCGAGCATGAAATTTTTCATGAGATCATGTGTCAACGGTCTTGATGGATTCATTCTCTCCAAAGCAACAGCAATTGCCTGAGCTTCAGTTCCACCAATTACGATAGGAATTCTTCTCAACCCATTGATTTCTCCAAGCACAACTGCATAAGAATGAGTTTGCGTAATACTATGAGATAAGGCTACTATTTCTAATTCTATTTTTTTCATCAGAGAATAAAATATTTGACTGAACCTTACAAATATAAAAAAAATAAGCCTTTCAAATGTCTACGAAAGGTGTTTAATTATTATGAACTTAGTCATTTCAAGAGATGTCTTTCAGTTTTTTTACTGCGGCTGTGATTTTAGGCACTACTTCAAAAGCGTCACCCACTATGCCATAATCTGCAGCTTTAAAGAAAGGAGCTTCAGGGTCTTTATTAATAACCACAATGGTTTTACTTCTGTTTACGCCTGCTAAATGCTGGATTGCTCCGGAAATGCCAATAGCTATATAAAGATTTGGAGCTATAGCAAGTCCTGTTTGTCCAACATGTTCGTGGTGTGGTCTCCAATGAATATCGGCAACAGGCCTGCTACACGCTGTTGCTGCGCCAAGTGCGGTAGCCAAATCTGTAACTAAGTTCCAGTTTTCAGGGCCTTTCAATCCTCTTCCTCCACTTACAACGATATCTGCTTCTCCAAGGGGGATTTCTCCGGTAATTTTATTAATTGCAGTCACTTCAATTTTTGAGGAAGGAACATTGGCAGCCATCGCTACAATTTCAGCAGTCCCATCACCCTTAATAATGTTGAAGGAATTAGGATTCAGCGAAATGATTTTTTTAGCCGTTAATATAGATACCTGCGCAAAAGCTTTTCCACTGAAAACGCTCTTTTTTACCACAAACCCATTACTCATGTCTGGAAGTGCAATGGCTCCTGAAACAAGACCGGCTTTTAACCGAACGCTTAGTCTTGGGGCGATTGCTTTAGCAGAAGTGTTGTTTGAAAAGATAATGACGGTTGCTCCAATAGCTTCAATAGCATCTCCGATAATTTTAGTATAAACCTGCGCATCATAGTTTTTTATATTGGTATCTTCAATGTAATGCACTTTTGTTATGCCGTAACTTCCTAATTTATTTAAATCGTCTTGCGTTTTTCCAACTACGATTGCTTCCGCAGAAGTTCCCATTGATATCGCTATTTGCGCACCATAACTGGCGGCTTCAAAGGAAGATTTTTTGATGATTCCTTCGGCTTGGTCTATGAAAATTAGTACACTCATTTGATTAGTTGATGTTTTGTAAATAAACTTTTTATTGATTTTGTATATAAATTCTATATAGATTTCGACTCTTCATGAAGTAGCCTCACCAGTTCTTCTGGGTTGTCTGGAGAAATTAATTTTACCCCTGATTTGGCAGGAGGAAGATCAAAACTAACAATAGAAGTAAGCGTTTCGCATTCAATGGGCTCCAGTACTTTTAATGGTTTTGTTCGTGCCCCCATAATCCCTTTCATGTTTGGTATTCTTTGTTCTGCCATTCCTTTTTGACAACTTATAATCAACGGCATGGAAACTTTATTTGTTTCTTCTCCACCTTCTATTTCTCTTGTTACAATGGAGTCCGATCCTTCGTTGTCTAATTTAATGGCATGAGAAATAAACGGCAGATCCAATATTTCTGCAATCATTCCTCCAATAGAAGAGCCATTATAATCAATGGTTTCTTTACCGGTAAGTATAAGATCATAAGCCCCCTCCTTAGCCGCATGTGCAATTTGTGCAGCTACAAAAAAACTATCTGCACTATCTGAATTAATTCTAATGGCTTCATCACCACCAAGGGCTAAAGCTTTTCTAATGATGGGTTCACTGTCGGCCGATCCAACATTGATGAGATGCAACTCGATGGAAGGATCTTTTTCTTTGAGCTCAATCGCTCTTACTAATGCATACCATTCGTCATAAGGATTGATAATCCATTGTACACCATCTGTAGCAAATTTCGTATTGTTCTCCGCGAAAGCTATTTTTGCTGTTGTATCGGGTGTTTTGCTGATGCAAATCAATATCTTCATAAAATTGATTGGTTGGTTTATTTGATGCTATTATAAAAACTTTATTTTTTATAGGATGCAAATATACTCTCTTGAGACGTTTAAAAAAAAGAATGAAATGAGTCGGATTGAAAAAATTATTGAAATGTTGGCTGCTTCAGAAAAAGATAGCTTTTTACAGCATGCATTGGCTTTGGAGTATATCAAAATTGGAAATAAAGAGGATGCATTAAAGCTATTCATAGATTTGCTAGGTGAAAATCCTGGCTATGTGGGTTCTTATTATCACTTAGGAAAACTTCATGAGTCTATGGGGGGTGTCGATAAGGCAATTGCTACTTACGAACAAGGAATGGCAGAAGCGAAAAAATCTGGTGACCAACATGCTTATAATGAATTGATGGGGGCGAAGGAGGAGTTGGAGTGATTAGTTGAATGGTTGGTTAGTTTGTTTTGAATTTCAAACCTTTGCTCCCTTGCGAGCTTTGCGTGAAACGACATTGGTTGATTGTATAAATTAAAAGAAAACATGAGTTTAATATCACAATTTAATGCTTACATAAATGAACAGCATCTCTTTGAAAAAAAGGATAAGCTTCTGTTGGCTGTAAGTGGCGGTGTGGATTCTGTCGTTCTCTGTGAGTTGTGTTCTCAAAGCGGTTATGATTTTGTTATTGCTCATTGCAATTTTCAATTAAGAGGGAAGGAAAGTAACGAGGATGAAATTTTTGTACAATCATTGGCTCGCAAATATAATGTCGATATAAAATCTACTCGGTTTGATACAGAAGATTATGCTGAAAAAAATAAACTTAATATTCAGATTGCTGCTCGTGAATTACGCTATAATTTTTTCAATAAAATATTGACGGAGGATAATAGCCTAAAGCATATTGTTACAGCCCATCATGCCAATGATAATGCTGAAACGGTGTTAATGAATTTTCTAAAAGGTACTGGTATAAATGGTTTGCAAGGTATTTTACCAAAAGATTCGGGTATAGGTGGAAAAGTGGTAAGGCCTTTATTGTTTTCCAAAAAAGACATCTTGATAGCATTTGCAAATGAGAAGCAGCTTCAATGGAGAGAAGATCAATCTAATGAAACCAACAAATACACGCGCAATTTTTTTCGAAATGAATTGATCCCTTCGATTGAAAAAGTAATGCCTCAATTGGAAGATAATCTTTTGGAAAATATACAAAGGTTTAAAGAAGTAAATCTGTTATACGAAATTGCTGTTGAAACAATATTAAAAAAACTGGTAGAAAAAAAAGGAAAAGAATTACACATCCCGGTTTTGAAATTATTAAAAACTCCGGCATTGTCAACTGTTTTGTATGAGTTATTGAAATCTTATTCTTTCTCTTCACAACAGATCCCGGAAGTGATAAAATTATTGCAGGCCGAATCTGGAAAGTATATCTCCTCTTCAACGCATCGGCTTATTAAAAACAGACAATGGGTGATTTTATCTCCAGTACTGGACAGATTTTCTAATCATTTTATTATAGAGCAAAACGAGAAGGAGATTCATTTTGATGACATGAAAATCTCCATTCAGCAATCCGAACCACCATTCAATATCAATAAGGATGAGTATTGTGCTCAAATTGATGCGAGTACGGTTTCGTTTCCATTAATCTTACGGAAATGGAAACAAGGAGATTATTTTTATCCGTTGGGAATGGACAAAAAGAAAAAGCTAAGTCGTTTTTTTATTGACAATAAATTGTCCCTGCTTGAAAAAGAAAATTGCTGGGTATTGGGATCAGATAAAAAAATAATATGGGTGGTAGGACAAAGAATGGACAATCGTTGTAAAATAAATCCATCCACAAAACTTGCGATAGTATTCACTTTATCCTCTTCCAAATAAACTAGGATTTTTAAGCTCTTCAACAATTCCTTTTAGCATTTCCGGGTTGTCTACAGCGATAAGAATAAGCGTGAAAACTAAACCGTAAACCGCTCCCCATAAATGCGCATCGTGGTTGATGTTATCTTGCCCACGGTTTCCCATATAAATACAATAAGCAATAAATAATACCGCATAAACAGCGGCGGATATTTTTATGGCGCCATACAGATAAATACTGCTCCAGGGGCTGAATAGTATTGTGGCAAAAACCACTGCTGATACAGCTCCAGATGCACCGAGGGATTTGTATCCGTAACTGTCTTTGTATTTAAAATAGCATGACAGATCCGAGATGATTATTGAACTAAAGTATAAGCCTAGATAAGCAATTGTGCCACCAAGAGCATATCCTTTTAAAATTAATTCTAGGTTCCTTCCGAAAAAATAAAGGGTGAACATATTGAAGAAAAGGTGGGCCATATCGGCATGTAGAAATCCGGAAGTTACAAAGCGGTAATACTCTTTATTTCTTTTTACATAATAAGGCCACATGATGGTTTTGTTCATCAAGGATTTGTCGCCTGAGCTGATAAAAAAAAAGATAACATTAGTTGCAATCAGCAGAATGGTTATTGGAGTAGAGGAGTAGTTCATTTTTTATCTTGTTATATTACTTTTTATGGAGCGCTATTTTGTTTTCATTAGATTAGTATTTACGCAATCAAATTATTGTCACAAAGGTTTTTTGCCACGAAGATTCGAAATTCAAAACTAATCAACCAATATCTTTTCACGCAAAGCTCGCAAGGGAGCAAAGATTCGAAATCTAAAACGAACTAATCAACCATTCAACCATCTTTCAACTAATTCACTGAACCAATCAACCAATCAACTAATCAACCATCATTCAACCATCTCTCAACCATCATTCAACTAATTCACTGAACCAATCAACCAATCAATCACTGGTGATGATATTTTTCATTTCTGTTAATACTGCAAGCTCGATAAATTTGTTCGGCAAGTAGCATTCTTACTATTTGATGTGGAAAGACCAATTGAGATAAGCTCCATTTAAAATTGGCTCGCTCTAAAATAGTTGCACTTACTCCAAAAGCGCCGCCAATTAAGAAGACAATGCTCTTCTCGCTCTCATTGGCTCTTTGCTGAATGAAAGTTGCCAAACCTTCACTTGATAATTGTTTTCCCCTTTCGTCTAATACTACCAGGTAGTCTTCTTTTTTTAGTAGCCCAATGATGACTTCTCCTTCTTTTTGTTTGAGATCAGCTTCACTCATCACTCCCGAATTTTTTGGAGTAGGAATAATTTGCCATTGAACAGGGTAGTAGTTGCTAATTCTTCTTGTAAAGAGCTGGATGCCTTCTTCTACATGGCTTTCATTTGATTTCCCTATTGACCAAAATTGAATTTTCACAATCGTGTTATTTTATTTTGGATAAGTTGGTGTAACCAATATGTAAGAGATCTTTTGCTGCTTTTTTATTGGCAATAATTTTAAGCGTATACTTTTCTTTTACAGCGGCTGGAAGAATGTCCTGGATGTCATACATGTCATCAACATCGATTCCGTATTTGTCATCTATATGCGATGAGGCGCCTTTGAATCCTGTATGTAAATAAAATGCTGATGCTTTTGCCGTTTTGATAGCAGCAGATTTACTTTCTGCAGGAATAACCATTTTGTAATGATACTCCTCGAATTCTCCAGGCTTGTAACCGCCAAGGTTTAGAAAAAAAAGTTTTAATTTATTTTCTTTAGCAGATTTTTTTTTCGAATGGGGCACAACAGTAACTTCAAACCCATCCGCTTCAGTTACTTCTCTCCAGGTGTCAATATGAATACTGCCACTATCAGGCCAGAATTCTTTAATAGCTGGGATGGTCTCTTTTAAATTCTCGCTGATGGTAAAAAATAAATCGTGCTGTTCTGTATGTCTGCCTTTTGGTTTGCATCCAAGAAGTAGCATGAAAAGTTTCGGCATTTTTATAATGTTTTTTTAGGAGGTAAAGCAAAGGCTATGGCTTCATGTTCGAATTTTCCTTTGTGAGATCCATCGCAGAAGGGTTTGTTTTGAGATAGCCCGCATCTGCATATTCCAACAATTTCTCGTCCACCTAAGTCGTAGGTGTTGCCTTCTTTGTCTACAATTTCGAAGTCTCCTTCAACTTTCATGGATCCATTACTACTGATAGTGATTTTCGTGCTTGGCATAATTTTATTTTTGAGCTTCAAAAGTAAACAATTTTAATTATTGTCCATAATCACTATCCTCGCTTTAGGAATTCGTCAATAAAATTCATATCTTGACTAATAAGTTTATAAATTGCTGTATGGTCAAAAATAATTTTCTATTTATTGTTTTAGCTGGATTGCTGGTTAAAGCATTTTTGTTTTTTTCTTTTAAGCCTCAGGAAGAAAAAAAGCTAAGTGTCTTTCATTTTCCTTACCAATCGCAAGGATTAACAGAAAGGCAAGCCGCAGCTCATTTGCTCAGTCGGTTTACTTATGGCGCTACTCCCGGCCAAATTGACGAAGTTGTAAAAACAGGATTGGAAAATTGGTTTGAAAAACAGCTTCAGGGAGGGTTGCCTGATGATTCTCTTGATAAAAGACTTGCAAATTATGAATTTCTGAATCTCTCTAACACAGAATCGGTGAATACTTTTCCCAAGCCTTTAAAGATTTTGAAAATGGCTTCGGATGATGGCGTAATTCCAAAGGATTCTGTACAATTAATTGATAAGGATCAAGTAAGACTAAGACTAAGCCAGTATGTGAAAAGTAAAAATATTCATACGCAGCCGCAATTAATTCGGTCTTTTGTAAGCCAGAGAATTTTAAGAGCTACTTATTCCAATAATCAATTACAGGAAGTGCTTACGGGATTTTGGTTCAATCATTTTAATGTAGCATTGACAAAGCCACAAGTGATACATTTTGCACCAGCATACGAACGTGATGTAATCAGACCAAATGTATTGGGGAAATTTAGTCAGTTACTTATAGCAACTGCAAAATCACCAGCCATGCTTACGTATCTGGATAATTTTATCAGTTCTGGTGAAAACGATTCCCTTGCCAACCCTCAAGGAAGAAGGCGATTGCAAAGTGATGACGAAGAAAGCGATTCTTCAAAAATTAGCTTCGTCAATAAAAATAAAAACACTAAAAGAAACAAAGGATTAAATGAAAACTATGCCCGTGAAGTGATGGAGCTTCATACACTTGGCGTTGATGGAGGGTATACACAAGCGGATGTTACCAATGCCGCTAGATTGCTCACAGGCTGGAGTATTTACCCAATGGGGGAAGAGTATGGTGGTCAATTGAAAAAATTAATTGACGCTGTTGGAGAAGGAAAATTAATTGAGAGAGGATATTTACGCGACGGAGATTTTTTCTTTATTAAGAGTAGACATGATGCAAAAGAAAAAAATGTTTTAGGAAAATCGTATCCCGAAAATGGAGGGTATCAGGAAGGGGTGGATTTGTTGAATGCATTGGCGCATCATGTTGCTACAGCAAATTTTATTTCAAAAAAAATGGCTACTTATTTTGTTGCTGATCATCCTTCTCCACTGCTTATTAATAAAATGTCAAAAACGTTTTTAGAAAAAGATGGGGATATCAAACAAGTAATGATGACGATGGTTAATGCTCCTGAATTTTGGAATAAAGATGCTGTTCGGCAAAAAACGAAATCACCTTTTGAATTGTTAGTAAGTGCGGCTAGATCGCTTAACGCTGAAGTATATGCGCCGTTTCAGGTTTTTAAAACATTAGATAAAATGGGCCAGAAAATATATTATTACCAGGCGCCAACTGGATTTCCGGATAGAGCAGATTATTGGATTAATACTGGCGCGTTGTTGAATAGAATGAATTTTGGTATTGATATTGCTTCACAAAAACTAAGAGGGGTAAAAGTGGATTTATTAAAATTAAATAATTACCAGGAACCTGAAAATGCAGAAGCCGCATTGAAAACTTATGCAAAATTACTCCTGCCTGAAAGAGATATGGAACCAACTATAAAAAGATTGATGCCATTATTGACAGACCCATCTTTGCAACAGCAATTATTAAAGCAATCGAATCAAAAAGAGCGCTATGGTAAAATAGATGATTTGTTTGATTTAGATAATATGGATCAGGAAGATAAATGGACTGAAAAAGAAAGTAGCATGTTGGCGCAGGTTGTTGGTATTATTATTGGTTCGCCCGAGTTTCAAAGAAGATAGTCGTTCATTAATAAATCGTTTTAAAATGTCATCAAGAAGAGGGTTTGTAAAATCAGGCGCATTAGCTGTATTTGGTATTAGTATGGGAGGAGTTCCAGCTTTTGTGTTAAAGGCAGTCAGTCAATTTAATTCAAATAAATTATACAGGAAAAATAAAATATTGATTTGTATTTTTCAACGTGGCGCAATGGACGGGCTTATGGCAGTAACTCCTTTTACAGATCCTTTTTTAAAAGCAGCAAGGCCAACTTTATTCATGTCAGCAGCTAAGTCGGATGCTAATAAATTAATTGATCTGGATGGAAGATTTGGATTACATCCTTCGATGAAGGCCTTTGAGCAATTGTATAAAAATAAACAATTAGCCATCGTTCATGGAATTGGATCTCCCAATAATTCAAGGTCACATTTTGATGCGCAGGATTTTATGGAATCAGGCACGCCATTTAATAAAGGCACAGAAAGTGGCTGGCTCAATCGTGCTGTAGGGTTGATGGGGCATGATGCTACTCCTTTCAGGGCTGTGAGTATGACGGCTTCTCAACCCCGTTCTTTTTATGGGTTACATCCAACAGTATCAATTGCTAATCTGGAAGACTTTGCCATCAATAACCGTAAATCAACTGCAGACATAAATTTAACTGCAAAAAGTTTTGAGGATTTGTATGATCAAACAACATCTGGACTATTGCAGCATACAGGGAAGGAAACTTTCGATGCGGTTAAAATGTTGTCAAATGTAGATGTGAAAAATTATCAGCCAGCTAACGGTGCACAATATCCTAAAAGTAGTTTGGGTAACTCTCTTAAGCAAATTGCACAATTGATAAAAGCTGATGTGGGACTTGAAATTGGATTTGCAGAATCAACAGGTTGGGATACCCATTTTAACCAGGGTACGTCAAATGGGATTTTTGCACGTAACGTTGCTGATTTAAGTAATAGTATAGCAGCTTTCTGGACTGATATGGGCGCCAACTATCAGGATGATGTGGTTATAATGACCATGACAGAATTCGGCAGAACCGTAAAGCAAAATGGAAGCGGTGGTACTGATCATGGCAGAGCTTCCTGTAATTTTATCCTGGGCAATTATTTAAAAGGAGGAATAGTTCATGGTGATGTGAAGCCGCTTGCCATAGAGAATCTGGAGGATGGGAGAGATGTAGCTGTAACAACTGATTTCAGGGCTGTATTTAGTGAAGTCGCGGACAAACATCTCCTCTTGAATAATGACCACCTTTTATTTCCGGATTGGAAAGGAACTCATCTCGATTTATTTAATACCTAATTTTTAAATGAATTTATTTCCTTGTAAATCTTCTCCATTTTTTTCTTATTCATTTGGCTGTGAAATATTCTTATGATGCCAAATCCAATTAAAACATTGGCTAAAATAATTATCGCTAAATGACTTTCTTTAGATAAGGGCAAAACACGAATGGCTAATCCTGAAATTAAAAGCAGAAAGCCCTGAAGCATCATACTTCGCATTTCTTTTATACAGGATTTCACATAAGAAGGAAGTTCTTTTAATAATTCAATAGCTGTTTCTTCTTCAATGCCTCTTTCAAAGAGCCCTCCAATAACATAGGCGTCGGATGCTCCTTTTTCTTTTTTCTCCAAGATGAAATACAGCAGCTCTTTTGGTAAATTTGTTAACTGGTTTTGATGGTACTCAACATCCAAATCGTCATTATGATATTCATTCATGCTGATTTGCCTTCTTTCCAGCTCTGTTTGTAATACTTCTTTGGCTTCAGTAGTTAAATACTGAAAATCATCCATAAGGATTCTTCTCAATTGTTGGTCAGACATTGACCTGTATTTGTCCTTTATGGTTTCGGTATTTATCAATGTAGTTTTTGTGAAAGTTATATTAAATAATCATTAAATTAAGTCTATGTGTATTAATATTGAGAAAAAATATAAAAGTATGGTTTAAAATAAATTATTATTGCAGCATAATTTATTTAATGTGACTCAACTGTTTTTATTTTCTGTGGTATTTTTTATTGTTGGTTTCCTTGGAGCCTGGATAATCAGAACTTACACTGTTCAAAATTTTAAAAAAAACTTAAAAAGAACTGAAGGTTTGCTTGAAAGTGAAAGACTAATTAAAGAAACACTTCGGAAAGAAAATGCACTTGCTTTTCTACTCAAGGAAAATGTTGAATCTGAGCTAGGTAGTAAAATCAAACAAGCAGAAGACATTATTAGAGTAATGGATGAAGACATCTTATTATTACAAAAAAGTAACGAGGAAACAGAAAAATTGTTTCAGATTACTCAACCTGAATTGTATAGTTTTAAACTTAAACTGATTGAAGCCAATAATACGATTTCCAGACTGAAATCGCAATTACAAGAAAGGCAAAGTACTCCACAGAAATAATACAGGCCTTCACATAGTTCCTGTTATTTATACATCCGCTATTATTTATCTTTTGTCATTATCTCTGAATAAACTTCAGTAAGAATAAATAAACTTCAACGCGATTATTAGATTATCATTTACGTCAAATTTAGTTTTGTAGCCTGTTCAGAAAGATTTATTTTATTTCTGCCAGACTAAAAATGAATTGTATCCCTTTTGAAAACTTTACAAAATAAAAATGATGATTAGTTTAAGAATGCTGATTTTAATATCATTTTCAATTATTACGTTGTCTTGTTTTTCGCAAGTTGGCTTGAAAGAAAAATCAACAGCTCTTCAATTGGTAAATAATAATCTATCTGCATTAGGACTTACTCAAGATGATTTAAATAATATTGAAATTTCAAGTACTTATCATATGTCTTCTCCTAATTTAAGGATGGTATATTTACAGCAGACTTATAAGACCATTCCTGTGTTTAATCAAGTGCAAGTACTAGCTTTCAAAAATGACATCCTTGTTTCATCTGTAGGTAATAGAATTCGAAATTTAGCTCAGCTGGTTAATAATGCCGGAATCCCTCAGCAGAAAGCTGATCAGGCGATTAAAGTGGCTTTATCGTATGAAAAAATAAGTACAAAAAAAGAGATTATTTCATTGAAAAAAATAAACACGAAATTCGATTTTGGGAATTTGGGTATTTCGAATGTAGACATAACAGCTGAATTGATTTGGTTGCCTGTCGATACTATAACTATAAGATTAGTTTGGCAAATTGAATTAGCTCCTGTTGAAACTTCCGATCACTTACTGATAAGGGTAGATGCGGAAAATAATCAGGTTATTGATGTCAATAATTATACTGTTTATGAGCAAATTAATCCATGTCCAAATCAACCAATTAGTCTCTCAACTAATAAACATCTCAACCATCCTTCAACTATTCTTCAACAATTATTCAACCCTTTACCTAAATACAACATCATTACCGATGCCACTTATCGCGTAATTCCATACCCTTCAGAAAGCCCTATTCATTTTGGCGGCAATGATTCTTTAGTTATCAATCCATGGCTGCAGGCTTCTGGGGATGCCATTTCATACAAATGGAATTTTGATGGTATTAATTATAGCGACAGTACAAAAGGGAATAATGTTTGGGCTCAGGAGGATAGAGATAATAACAATGTTACTTATGGTAATGCTGTTGTATCAACTACTTCGCAACCTTCATTGAATTTTGATTACACGCCAGATTATACACAGATGCCAACTACAATTGAAAATCAAAGATTCGCTACAACTAATTTGTTTTACTGGAATAATATCATGCATGACATTAGTTATATGTACGGATTTGATGAAGCTGCTGGAAATTTCCAGTTCAGTAATCTAGGGAGAGGCGGTTTGGGTAATGATTATGTTGTTGCGGATGCACAGGATGCAGGAGGAATGAATAATGCGAATTTTATAACTCCAGTTGATGGAACTTTGCCAAGAATGCAGCTATATTTATTTAACTACTCTACACCAAATCGAGATAGTGATTTAGATAATGGTGTCATTGCTCATGAATATGCACATGGAATTAGTAACAGGTTAACCGGTGGCCCTGCTAACTCATCTTGTTTAAATAATGCGGAGCAAGCCGGAGAAGGCTGGAGTGATTATATTTCTCTAATGGTTACTACAAACTGGGCAACTGCAACTATTAATGATGGTAGTTTGGCAAGGCCGATCGGGAATTATATTTCAGGTAAATCTATAACAGGTTCGGGTATTCGCACCTATCCTTATTCAACCAATATGGCTATTAATCCCTGGACTTACGCAATGTTGTCGGGATCAGGAGGAGAAGTTCATAGGGTAGGAGAGATATGGTGCGCTGCATTATGGGATATGACATGGGAGATGATTTCAATTGATGGCATTAATCCTAACCTATTTAATCCATCAGTTATAGGTGGTAATACTGCAGCATTAAAGTTGGTTATCGAAGGTATGAGGTTGCAGCCTTGTAGCCCTGGTTTTATTGATTCAAGAAATGCTATTTTAAAAGCAGATACTTTATTTTTTGGCGCTAAATATAGTTGTGTAATCTGGAAAGCATTCGCTAGAAGAGGGATGGGGATAAATGCATTACAAGGATCTTCCAGAAATATTGCTGATCAGATAGCAGACTTCTCTGACAATGGAAGAAGTGTTGCGTTGAGTATTACTCCAAGTGTCCTGCAACAAGAAGAAGGCAACAATATTACTTTTACAAATATTGTCAAATCTAGCTCCTGTTATGGATTATATGGTTATATTATTCGTGATACATTGCCAGCAAATGTAACTTTTATAAGCGGAGGTGTATATGATCCAGTAAACAGAGTTGTAAGTTTTCTTGTTAATCAGGGGGAAGGGATTTCTCAAAATTATTCCTTTACGGTAAAGGTCAATAGCGGAGTATACTATCCGCCTGTTCGTTTGATTGATGAGTCTGTTGCAAATGCTGCCATATCATCTTTTTGGACAACAGTATCTACAACTTCACCTAACTGGATGACTTCTACAATACAAAGTAAAAGTGCTCCTTATTCTTTATTTATACCTAATCTTGCTTCTATATCTGACCAGATCTTAGAGACTACTGATCTAATATATTTGCCTTTGAATTCGCCATATCTTACATTTCAAAGTTATATAAATGCAGAGCCAGCATGGGATGGAGGTGTGGTTGAAATTAGCACAAATAATGGTATTTCATGGTCTGATTTAGGGGCAGCAATTATTTCAGGAGGTTACAATGGAACATTGTCTTCCAGTGTCAATCCTTTATCGGGAAGAAAAGCGTTTACAGGTAATAGTAAGGGATTTCTCAAAACAGTAATCGATCTGTCTGCTTATGAAGGACATATGGCGAAATTACGTTTCCGTTTTGGTTCGGATGCAAGTTTTGCAGCAACAGGCTGGTATATTGACGATATACAAATTAAAGATGTTGCAGAAGTGAAAATAAAATCATCTCTTTTTAGTAATAGTAATGTTTGTATTAAATCAGCTGATACTCTTGCTGAAATTTTGAAATCATCAGGATGTCAGCCAGCTTTAATTTCAACTCAACCAGATCAGTTGATTTTGTGTATGGGTTATTCCTCTACACTTAATGTTGGTGCAATTGGTACATTATTGACTTATCAATGGCAATCTAGCATAGATAATGGGCAAATTTTTTTAGATATGGCCAACGCTACAGATTCAATACTTTTGATTAATGATGTTACAAGCAGTCTGAATGGTAGCCAGTATCGTTGTGTAATAAATGGAACTTGTACTAATAATTTAATTTCTGCCATTTCAACACTTGTTGTAAATGAATTGCCTTCAGTACCTATTACTAATCCTGTATCTATTTGCGAAAAAAATGTCACTATAATTGCTGTAAATGCATTATCCGGAATGACCATAGATTGGTTTATGGATGATACAACAACTGCTGTTTTACAATCAGGATTTTCGTCCGGAATGAATAATTATATTACGCCATCTTTATCTTTAAATACAATATACTGGGCTGCGCAAAGAAACTTGGCGACAGGTTGTATTTCTTCAGAAAGAAAACCTTTAGCTATTAGGGTTAATCCAAATCCGCCAGCACCTTCAGCAGTAGGGAATTTTAGATGCGGTGCTGGGTCTGTACAATTGATAGTCTCAGCTCAACGGGAAGATTCCATATTTTGGTATGCTGATACAACTGCAAATTTGCCACTTGCAACAACAGCTTTATTTTCTACTCCAACTATTAGTTCCAATACACTCTATTATGTATCATCAAAATCAAGCGAGGGTTGTGTTTCGTTAAATCGTACTCCAGTATTGGCAACAATCATTCCAATCCCTTCGCCTCCAATTAGCATTAGCTCATCAAGATGTGGCGCTGGTATAGTCAAGATTTCAGCAATGTCGGGAGCCGGCGAATCTGTAAATTGGTATACTGAACCATCAGGCGGTATATTGTTACTTTCAGACTCGAATTCTTATACCACAACAAATATAACGGTAACGACTAGCTATTATACGGAGTCCAAAAATGCAACTTGCAAATCCGCAACAAGGACTCTAGTTTCAGCAATTGTCAATGCTTTGCCAGCAACAGTATCAACAGTAACTGGCGCTTCAAAATGTGGGCCAGATTCAGCCAGAATATTTGCCACAGCTACAAACGGGGTAACCATAAATTGGTATTTGGATTCCACAGCATCAACTGTATTACAATGCGGAACACTTGCAGGTATCAATCACTATTTAACGCCCATATTAAATACTACTACTAAATTCTGGGTACTTCAAAAGGATATGAGAACTGATTGCCTATCAGCAGAGAGTAAATCAGTAATAGTAATGATTAATCCTCGACCATTTGCACCTTCAGTTAATAGTCCCTCCAGATGTGGAGCTGGAACTTTGATGCTTTCTGCAACATTACCCAGAAATTCTTCTGGAACTGTAACTTGGTATGCTTCGGCTTCAGACAGATCAGCATTGAGTAACTCTTTCTCTTACACAACCCCCAGTATCAGTTCAACTACAAATTATTATGTTGCATCCAAAATTAATGCTACTGGATGTGAGTCTTTAACAAGATCAGTAGCAACAGCAGTTATAAATGCAATACCTCTAGCTCCACTTGCAAATAATGCTTCCAGATGTGGGGCAGGCGTACTAACAGTTGCAGCATTAACTGGTTCAGAGCAAACCATTGATTGGTACTCTGCTTGTACTAATGGGAAAGTATTAAGTATTGGGTCCGAGTTATATACCACTCCTTCAATTTCCAAAACAACATTTTACTATGCAGTAGCAAGAAATAAATCTACCAATTGTATTTCAACTTCAAGAACTATAGTCACAGCAACTATATCAACAGTTATTTTACCAGCATCAACTTCGCTAACGGGATTGACTAATGTTTGTTCAATGATTGGGACATCTAATACTACAACGTATTGTGCAGTCGCTGTTCCAGGAGCTTCCTCTTATATATGGACTATCCCATTAGGTTCGATTATTGATAGTGGAAGTAATGGATTGAAAATTAAAATCAGATTTAATACTATCGGAGGCAATGATAGTATTGTTGTTCAGGCTTATAATGGTTGTCTGGGGGTGAAAAAAGTTTTAAAATTGAAGTCTGTTGGGTGTGCCTCGGCATTATTTTCTAAATCAAAAATAATCAAAAATGAAAGACGACAAATTTCTATAAACGTTTTCCCTAATCCTTCAGGTAGTGTATTTAAAATGAAAGTATTGACATTAGCTTCTTCTAGTGTTAATTATAAAATTATTGATGTGGCGGGGAGAGTTATAACTATGGATAAAATAGAATCGAACAAGATTTATGCAATAGGATCAATGTTAAAGTCCGGTACTTATTTTTTACATGTTAGTCAAGGGAATAACAGCAGTATATTGAAGATTATAAAATTCTAATGAGAAAAATAAACTTTAAATAGGGGGGTGCGATATTAATTTATCTGTAGTTGGTCTTTTTTCGATTCAATATGTTCTTGAATTGATTTCGGAATTTTATTTAAAAAGTTATATCCGGTAATATTTTCAATTTCGTCTACAGTTACACGATAGTGCTCCCATTTAAATTCGTTTACAGCCTGATTGTTAGGCATGTCAACAGCTATTATTCGGGTGGCATTATTTATTCTTTTTAAATCATTGTTCCCTTCAGGAAGTATAACTACAATTTTCCAGCAATGAGCCGGTACATTTATTTTGTCTGCTATACTATTAGACAACTCGCCGCTTTCGCCAATTCCTCCAGAACCGTATCCTCCAGCAATAATGTACAATTCGTCTCCGGCATCAATTAGTTTTCTGCAATAGGTTTCTAATGCAACCCAAGTAATGCGATTGAGATGTGGTGATTGAGGAATCATATTACTCATTAGAAAAGTAGCTTTATTGTCCTCTTCATTTGCATCTCTGTCTTCTGAAGGGCATAAATGACCTCTGTCGAATCCCGTGTGTGCGTAATCGTTTTTAGTTGTTTTGTATAAATTAGCGGGAATAGTTTTGTCACTTGAGAAACAATTACATCTTTTTGCATCGCCTTTCCAGGCCTTACTTAAGTGCCAGCTTACCCAATTGGGCTCTCCTTTTGAACTATTGTAAGAAAGGGCAAACTGTGTTTTTGTAATTAAGAAATTATCATGTGCTGAAATAGTTGCGGTGGCATTTGATGGGTTGCCCATTTCTAAGTTGTTGTCACGCGATGATGTATTAAGGGGGAGTGTATGGCCTTGTATAAAAAGTGATAAGAAACAGACTATAATGAATTGTTTTATTTTCATTTATTTAATTTAAAATGAGAATCTTTTGTTTGAATTAAAAATACGTTATGAAAAGTAGTAAAAATTCAAATGCTGTAAGCTTTTTTAAATCTTTATAAAATATTAGATGTTTTTTAATACCTAATAATAATGGTCATTGTTCTTTTAAGTAACTTGTGACACATTTTTGAATATTCATTTTATGCTACAAAAGAAAATTCCTGCTTATTTCATTTTGATTGCTTCTGCACTTTCCATTATCGTTTGCTTTGGGTTTATAGAATTTAACAAGCCTAAATCTCAGGAAGATCTTGAAAATTTGAATATTACTGATTCAAATAAATATTGCAGTCTGAATATAGCTCGATTAAAAGGGTATAGGTTTATTCACCCATTGCTTTATGCTGAGCCAAATTGCGAAGCCACTGATTTCATGGGGTATAAAAATGAGATTGAACAAGTGATAGAATCAAATAAAGCATTGGGCAATTTAAATACGGCATCTGTATACATAAGAGAATTTAAACAAGCGGAATGGCTAGTTATTAATGAAGGTGAAAAATATAGTGTTGGTTCTTTATTGAAAGTTCCTGAGTTGATTGCTTATTATAAAATGGAAGAATTGAATCCTGGTTTTATGGATAAGAAAGTAATTTACAATCAAAGGATTACAACAGATAAAATTATCAATTTCGAATCTAATCATATTATTTTCGGACAGACATACACCATCAGAGAGTTATTGAAATACATGATTGTGTATTCCGATAATGAAGCAACTTTAATTCTAAATAAACTTATTGATGGTAATATTTTTAAGAAAGTATTTTCTGATGTTGGGTTGAAAGAGCCAGATTTCAAATCTAATTCTTATCCTATGGGGGTAATGGATTATTCCATTTTTATGAAAGAATTGTACAACTCTTCTTATCTTTCATTCAAATATTCTGAAGCATGTTTGGACTTGTTAAGTCAGTCGAAGTTCTCGGATGGGATTGTTTCCGGCCTTCCTTCAAATTGTGATTTAGTGCATAAATTTGGGGAGTCTGGAACAACAGATAATCCTAATTTCACAGAAGCTGCTATCGTTTATTGTGGTAAAAGGCCCTATATCCTAATTGTAATGACCAAAGGGAAAGATATGACTAAGCTGCCTAAAGTAGTTGGTGAAATTTCAAAGAAAGTTTATGAAATCATGAGTAAAAGAACCTAGTTTTTGATTTTATTTCTTTACTAGCTATATTTTATTAAAACAATTTTGTTTTAATGGCTTCTTAAAAATATATTTGATGACTTATCATTAAGTCATTTTTTTATGTCTGACATTTCGTATAAACATTTCACCATAGGGGTAGAGGAAGAGTACATGGTTATTGATCCTAATACTCGTGAATTGAGAAGTCATGAACAAAAAATTGTTCAGGAAGGCCAAAAGATATTTAAGGACAAAGTAAAAGCAGAAATGCATCAGGCAGTAGTGGAAGTTGGAACTGACATTTGCATTGATGTGGAAGAGGCATATTGGGATATCTCCAATCTGCGAAAAACGCTAAGTGGTATAGCTGACGAAAAGGGATTTTGGTTGGGCTCAAGTGGGACACATCCTTTTAGTCATTGGCAAAAGCAGTTGATTACCGAGCATGTACGTTACAATGAAATCGTAAATGAATTCCAAGATGCAGCCAGAAGTAATTTGATTTTTGGTTTGCATGTTCATGTAGGGATGCCCTCTCGTGAAATGGCTATTCATATTGCAAATTCTGCGAGATATTTTCTGCCGCATGTATTTGCCCTTAGTACCAATTCGCCTTTTTGGGAAGGACGATTAACAGGTTATAAATCATATCGTACAAAAGTTTTCGAGAAATTTCCTCGTACGGGCATTCCCGATATCTTTACCAGTATTGAAGATTATGATAATTATGTAAAGATGTTAATAAAGACTAATTGCATAGATAACGCTAAGAAGATCTGGTGGGATTTAAGAGTACATCCTGTTTTCAATACTGTAGAATTCAGGATATGTGATATTCCTTTATTAGTGGAAGAAACGATTGCTATAACTGGTATTTTTCAGGCAATCTGTGCAAAGCTTTACAAACTTCGTTTACAGAATTTAAATTTCATCATGTACAGCCGTGCATTAATCAATGAAAATAAATTCAGGGCAAGTCGTTATGGGTTAGATGGTAAATTAATTGATTTTGGAAAAGAGGCGGAAGTGAATACCAAAGATCTTTTACTCGAGCTGCTTGATTTTGTGGGAGATGTAATGCCACACCTAGGAAGCCATCATCTAATCAAAAATGTTGAAAATTTGATACAGCAAGGAACTGGTGCTGATCGTCAATTAAAGTGTTTTGAAGAAACCAAAAGTTTAGAAAAGGTGGTAGATTATATACATAATAGTTTTTTAGAAGGGATTTAGTTTTGAAAAAAAAGTATAATGCCCTATATTTGCACTCCAAATATTTATTGGCTGCGTAGCTCAACTGAATAGAGCATCTGACTACGGATCAGAAGGTTTTAGGTTTGAATCCTAACGCGGTCACAACTCTAACTTCACTAAGTAACGAAATCCTTGTAAATCAAAAGATTACAAGGATTTTCGCTTCTAAGCACCTTCGGTTTTTCTCGCCAACTAACACTTATCGTCGGAATTTGCTTCACCTGTTTGTTCACCTATTTATTAATTTTTCACCTAAAATTAAAAAGAGATGAAACCATTCAAAATTGTGTTCTACCCACACACCTCAAAGCCTAACAGAAAAAACCTAAGAATACCCATTTATATGCGTATTTCCAAGGGAACAAAAAAGGTTGAAGCAAGCCTTGATGCTTCCATAGCAGCAGAGCATGTTCATTTATGGAATCCATTTACCCAGCGTTTAGATGTTGAAGGCAATACCGTAAACAAGGTGCTGGAAGATATTATCTACGAATTTACTGGATTGCCCTACCGGTATAAAGAGTACGCTGATTTTTCACCTAACGATGTTAAGGCGAAAGTTTTGAAGTTGGAATCTAACATTATTACCGAGTCAATGGATGCACTGATGTATGTTGAAAACCATTACAGAACGATTGTGCTACCCGGAAAAAATTATAGCCTGGGAACTAAAAAGAATTACCGCAAATCCATCAATCATTTTACAAATTATCTTAATTTCAAAAAGCAGCAGAAAGTATCTTTGGCAAATTTCTCTTCTGTGCTTGCTTTTGGGTTTTATGATTACCTGCAAATGGATATTAAAGAGTTAGGAAAAATGGCGATGTCTGATGTTTCTGCTTCCAGTGTGGTGATAAAAATAAAAGCCATTTTTGAGCGGGCTTATGATACCGAGTTGGTGAAAAGAAATCCGTTCAAAAAAATCAGACTTCAAACCAAATCAAAGAAGCGTGATGAATTGAGTGTAGATGAAATCAGTAGTTTGATAATGTTGGATTTGAGCAACGAAAAAACTTTAGCACCATACAGAGATATTTTTTTATTCTCTGTGTTTACCGGTTTAGCCTATTCAGATATTTATGAATTGAATAAAGATCATATCCGAATGGAACAAGGTGAATTTATTTTGGAAAAGTCGAGAGCGAAAACTGGCGAAGAAATTAAACAGGTTTTGATTGCTCAGGCTGTTGCGATTTTAAAAAAGTATGAAGAGCATATTGAAACGCAAATAGAGAACAGGGTATTCCCTAAAAGACATCTTAATAAAATGAATGAGTATCTAAAAATAATACAAGCACATGCCGGTATAAAAAAACTGCTCACCACTCATATTGCACGCCACACGTGTTCGCAGTTGCTGGCAGACTTGGGTGATATTAATTCAGATGTAATAAACACAATGCTTGGATGGAGCAACAGAGGCGAAGGTTCCAGGATTATTTACCGCAGAACAAGTTTTGTGATGCTTAAAGATGCTAAAGAAAAATTTGAAAACTTTTTAAAAAATAATTTATGCAAACAATAAGTGAAAAAATACATTCTTATATAATCGCATTATCAACAGATGAAGTTCTGAATTTTTATAAACTCAATTTTGGTATGGAGGAAGTCCTTCCATCATCAAGTGATTTATATAGAAGTAGTTTGTTTGATTTGATAGCAAAAGATTACCAACGAATAAAAAATGGATTATTGATACATCAGGATGAAGCATATATTGAGCTGATAAACTATGATTCAATAAAGTATGTTTTGGGAATAGTTTTAGATGACTTTGTTAATTCGAAAACTGATGAAGATATAATTGAAATGTTTAAGGATTATTTTAATAACACAATACAATTAGATGAAGAAGATTTGATTAAAAAAATAAGGAATATAAATCAGGCAAATCCGAAGATTGAAAAGGCATTAGATTTTTATAATTTGTACAATCGATTGAAGTATAATAAATCGGATGAAATCATAAACAAGTTTAATGAAATTGGATTAAGAAACACCTATTTAAAACATTTTGTTGAATTTGAAAGGATTGAAAATGTGATGTATGATATAATAAAATCCGGCGTGTTTGTGAATTTAACATTGTTGATATGTATTATTGATATTGCATACACTGAAAGAATTGCGAGAGAAATATTTGAAAATTTCATTGAATTGCAATACAAAGAAACATATGAAAAAAGATTTAAAGTACCCATCTTAGAAATAGATATAATTAACATGTTGAGGAGAAATAACAAACCTTCACCAAATCCTCGTGCCAAAAAAATTGATGAGCTATTATTTATCAAAGAAATTCAAGATGTTCGAAATAAACTCATTGAAAATAATCTTGAATACGAATATAGTTTTACAGAGCCGATTGTAGATGTATTGAATTTTAGGCATAGCGGCATTTTAAGGGGACTTCTTATGGAACTATTAAAGCCAGTAGTAGAATTGATTGGCAGACCTAAAACATTGAGTTTGTTTAAGCCGTTTTTCTATATTCTTTTTGAAGACAATTATAATGGGTTACTAACAGAGGATGGCTTTGAGCGTGAGAATCTAAATAATATCGATTTTAATGGCACTTATCGCGGTATTTATAATTCTTACTTTTCTACTCGAGTTGAAACCCTTGCTGGTATATAATAGACTTATCGTCGGATTTCACTTCACATATCCATTTTAATAAAATTTAAGTTTGGTTTCAGGATTAATTTATTAAAAACCAAAATTTTTACAATGAATTCATTTTACGACAAATGGCTCCCTCTGGATGAGGTGAAGAAGCTATTTAATTACAAGACCACTCAGATGGCTGCGCTGCTGAAAAACAAACTATTGGTTGTTGCCAAAGTAGGCAATCGAAAGTTTGTGTTGAAAGAATCTCTTGACAATTTTTTTGTTCACCATTCTAAATCGAATTAGGTATGACAAAAGAATTGATACAAGTGGAAGTTATTACCATTTCAAATCAGCAGTTGGAAGCGCTGCTTGATGCCAAAGTCAAATTAATATTGGACGCAATTTCTCAAGCAAACAGCAAATCTGATTCTGATGAATGGTTTGACCTAAAAGGCTTGATAGCCTATCTCCCAAGTCACCCCAAAGCCCAAACTATCTATGAATGGGTTCACAAAGGCGTTGTTCCTTATCATAAAAGTCCCGACACTAAAATGCTGTATTTTCTTAAATCAGAAATAAACGATTTTATAAAAACTGGTAGAAGAAAAACACAGTCGGAGAAAGACGACATCGTAAAAAAATACTTAAATAAAAAATCCAGATAATTATGAAACAATGTAAATATTGCGGTAATATCATTAACGGTCAGGCTGTAAATGGTTGTTGTAACAAACTGCATGAACAACTATGGAAGATTAAATACAATCGTGACTATTACGCCCGTAGTAAACTAAACAATCAAATTGTTGAGCATGCCTACAAATTCAAAACCCTACTGGACGAATTTGGTGAAGACGTGGATATCAACCCCCATTTTATGGAAATATTGAAATTCAACTGGAAGTTAGAAACCCATAAGGTTGAAATTGACGGCATAGAATATATAGCAATTGGTAATTATGCCTATATCATTACAAAAAATAAAAAAATCAGAATAAAACGCTTATGAATTATTTAGATCAAAATCCAGATTTTTTAAAACGGTTTGAAAATGCCGTTGACCTACCAGCAAAAGAAACTGGTAATGGATCTGTCGATTATTTAACTGTTGGGCTTTACTTATTAATTTTTGCCGGCGGTATTGCAGTCGCTTACAAAATGCTTAAGCCCCAAAATATTGTTATCAATCATTATTACCCACCAAATCAAAGTGGGGGTATGGTTCAGTCGGTTGCGAATTCAATTGTACCTACTCAGAATACAGTGGCTTAGAATCCCTTTGCTGCTGTTTTCTACACGGGTTTAGATGTTCATTCATCTAAGCCCTTTTTCTGCTTTTGATGTAATTTCTGCATCAACTTCCTAATTATTCACACATATTAATTTCTTCTACTTTTTATTGAGTCAATTGCTTATATTTGACCATATTGTCAATAGGAAATTATGAGTCACGGAAAAATTGATTTTGGTGAATACATTCACCAGCTAAGAACGGAGCATAAACTGTCGCAAAAAATTGTTGCAGATAAGTTGGGTATTGACATTTCAATGCTTAGTAAAATAGAGCATGGAGAAAGGCAAGTGCAATCACATATGATAAAGCCAGTAGCTGAGTTGTTTGATTTGGAATATCGAATGTTGCAGATTCGATATTTAAATCAGAGAATTATAAGTGGGTTTGGAGATGAACCTTTTTTCAAAGATTCTTTAATGATTTTATTAAAACAAAAAAAAGAAATATAATAGAGGGGTTCGAATTTAAGATTTATTGACTTGTTTGCTGGATTAGGAGGCTTTCATTTGGCATTGAGTGACTTAGGGTTTAAATGTCTTTTTGCAAGTGAAATCAATCCTAGGTTTACAAATTTTATAATCATAATAAATATGGAATGCATATTATTTCTAATCAATCTTTTATGAATCGTATCTAATTTGGCCATTTGGCTACTGTAATACAAAATAACAATAAATATGACATTCTTAGAATTCTACTCAGAAAGAATAATTCAAATATTGACTGATCAAAGCGCAAGAAAGAAAAATCAAATATTTGTAGTTCTTGGACAAACTGAGTTAATTGATAAAACCAGTTTACTCGACAACATAACAGATATTGAGTCATTTCAATTGAATGGGAATGAGGAGATTTTTAATAAAAATTGGTTTGCATCTGTTTTTACAAAATTGAATTCTGAAAAACAATTTCACTTAATTTCTTATGCTCAATTCAGTTATTTAATAAACTACATTGACAGTTCCTTTTTTAAGGACAGAGTAATAATAATCAGAGATAATTTGAGACAACTCTTTCCAATAAACAAAAGTGAATATTTGGAAGAAAGTAGTGATGATAATATTGAAACAAGACCTGAAAATATTCCAATATATCAGGCTGAACAATTACAGATTGGCAATTATTATTTCTATTCCGTAAAAACACTTAATGACGAGTTTACCACTATTAACCTTTTTGATCAGGAAACTGAACTTATAGAATCTGAAAATTCTGATTTTGAAAACATTGATATTAGCTCTGATCAAACAGCATTAGATTTCTTTTTAAACATTTGTATTTCAGAAAACAACTTACAGAAAAATGCAATTGTAAAGATTTATCCAAAACAACCAATTAATAATTCTATAATACGCAACGTTGCGAAAGTGAATTATATACTAAACTTATTTGGAGGCTCTTTGTGTCTTCTAAATGAGGAGGTAATAAAAGAAAGTTACGAAGTAAATCCTTCGACTTTAGGCTTGCTTTTAAAATATTGGGGAGCAAAAGCAGAATTCAGAGGCTTAAAAGTTTATCGAAATCCAGATATAGGAAATCAAATTTCTGAAATTTCTCAAGGTTTAATTGTTGAAACAATTATTAAAGAGTATGAAAATTCTAAAAATAAAGAAAAAACTGTAAGAGATCTATTTTTAACTGCACCCACCGGTGCTGGAAAATCTCTACTTTTTCAATTACCTGCATTTTACGTTTCTCAAAAAGGAGATATTACCATTGTTGTTTCTCCATTAATTGCATTAATGAAAGATCAAGTTAATGCCATTATTACTGATCGTTCTTTTGACAAAGTTGCATATCTAAATAGTGAACTTAGTCTTATAGATCGCGAAAGAGTAATTGAAAATTGCCAAAGGGGAGAAATTGACATTTTATATATGTCACCCGAACTTTTATTGTCATATGACATTAGGCATTTTATTGGCAATGAAAGAAAACTTGGATTACTGGTAATTGACGAAGCCCATTTAATTACAACTTGGGGTAGAGATTTTAGGGTGGATTATTGGTTTCTTGGAAACCACATAAGAAAAATGAGAAAATTTCATGAAATGAGTTTTCCAATGGTAGCAGTAACGGCTACAGCAATTTACGGGGGTTCGAACGATATGGTTTTTGATAGCATTGATAGTTTGGTGATGCACAACCCACATATATTTATTGGACAGGTAAAAAGAGAGGATATAACTTTTGTAATAAATAATTACGAAGGTTTTACAACAAATTATCAATCTAAGAAAATAGATCAAACAGCCGATTTTATAAAGAATATAAATTCACTTCATTATAAATCTTTGATTTACACACCTTATTCTAAACATATTAATGAATTGATTTCTAAAGTTAATAAGGATAACGATATAATTGCTGTAGGCTATCACGGCAAAATGACACCAGAGCAAAAACAATTTAACTTTTTACAATATAAAAATGGACAAAAAAAAGTAATGATATCTACTAAGGCATTTGGGATGGGGGTTGATATTTCCGATATTGAAATTGTTTATCATCATGCTCCATCAGGCTTATTACCAGACTATATTCAAGAAATTGGCAGGGTAGCAAGAAAACCTGAAATTAAAGGTTTTGCAGCATTAAATTATTCTTCTCAAGATCAAAGATTTACAAAAGCACTTCATGGTATGTCTGCTCTAAGACAATACCAAATAAAAGAAGTACTCAAAAAAATACACAAATCATATATTAAGAACAATAAAAGCAGAAACTTGCTCTTATCTGTTGATGATTTTGGGCATATTTTTGAAAATGCAAATGATCTTGATCAAAAAGTATTAACGGCTTTGATGATGATTGAAAAAGATTATTTAGCAAAAAACCGGTTCAATGTAATTATTGCAAGACCTAAAAAACTTTTCGTTCGAGTTTTTGCAAGAATTTCCGACCAACATTTATCGGTGTATAGAACAAAATATTCCGAAACATTTACTCTTATGGGTTCTTTGGATAATGGAAACAATGTTATAGAAATAGATTTAGATAAACTGTGGTATCAAAATTTTAATGAAAAAAGTTTTCCAATAGTAAAACGAGAATTTTACACTGGGCACCTTTTTAGAAAAGATGGAATTGAGGTGATTCCTCAATTGAAAATATCTTTCGAAAGATTAGACACATTTACAAATTTGTATCAAATATTACAATCTTTATTTGCAAAAATTCAAAATATATTTTCAAAATTTGAAGGATCATTTTTCAATCAAGAGGAATTAAAATCGGAATTAAATAAATTTTTAAATGACGACACCAGGTCAGAAAAAATAAGCAATTTTATTTTATCATCTTATTCGGGAAGATTAATACAGCCAGGTGTTATTGAAGCCAATGCTTTTTTACAACAACGTAGAGAAATTGATGGTTACAAATACAGAGTTTTTAATAATCAATATTTAGCAAGTTTTACTTCACTCACAAAAAGATTAAACAATTTATTTGGCAACACAGACGAGTCTATTGTAAATCGTTATGTAACAAACAAAGAATCCAATTCCATTAATTATGTAAGACTTGGCTACTTTTTAGAAATGCTTGAACTTGGTACTTTTGAAATTAAAGGTGGTGAAAATCCAATGGTGTTTATTCGTTTAAACGATCCTATAAGAATAGAACGCGACTCCAATAATCATAAATATAACAACACACTATTATCAAAAACTTTAGAAAGACATCATTTGAGCAATCAAATTTTTGATCATTTCTTTTTAAGAAGTTTTTCAAACGATGAACGTTGGAACTTCGTGGAAGACTTTTTTCTCGGTTCAGATGTCGATGTGCTATTGGACAAACATAAGGGCGGCGAAGCAAACAATATAAACATTATAGAATTTTTAAAGAATAATTCAACACCAATTAAATCTGAAGCGATAGACGTAGTCGAAAAAAATAACATTCATATTTTTCTGCCAAATTCAGAATCATTTTACAATAGTTCAAACTTGTTGACAATTGAAAACGAAGAAGGACAAAGGACAATGAAAATTTCGGAGTGGCTGGTGGAAAACCCTGTAGCTTTTGATAAAATAAGAAAAGAATTTAAATTAAAAATAGAAAGTAAAATTTTTGATATTCTAGTTTCAAAACTAAAGGAATATCATTTTGAATATTTTAAAAATAGTCTTGGTTTAAATATCAGAATTGATTTTAAAGGCTTTGATTTTCCAGTAAAAGCAAGCGTTATATACACGGACAATCCTGTAGGATTTTATAAATGGTGGTGTGAAAATAAAGATCAAGTATCAATGACATTTAAGGAAAAATTAATTCTATTTGATAAGGTATATAACTTAAAACCCAATTTGTTAAAAGCAGAACACCGAAACAAAATAAACAAATAACAATTGCCTGGATTCCCCATACCAAACCTCAATAAACTCATACCACTAAGAACATCTCTAAAAAGATATGTACGGCAAAATCTTGGATTTAAAGCACCAAGAGGATGGGGCTTTGTGCAAGGCTTTGTATAAACGAACAATAAGAACTGCTTATAACAACAAAATTTGCGGACTCGGCAAACATTCCATACTTTTGGACAAAAATAGTCCGAATAAAAAAATATACAAAATTGGAAATTACATTTGGAGAATATATCAAACAGAAAAGAACCGAATTAGGTTTTCCTCTTCGAAAGGTTGCTTCACACATAGATATTGATCCTTCGACCCTTGGGAAAATTGAAAAGAACGAAAGATATCTAAACATTGGCCAACTTGAAAACCTTTGTCAAATATTGCAAACTGATAAAAGAATACTTTTGAATTATCACTACTCAACCAAAATAGTTGAGGAGTTAAAATCATATCCCGAATATAAAGAAGTTATAAATATTGTAAATGAACAATTAGGTTTTTATGCAAATCAACAAATTTTGAAATTTGAAAAAGATTGGAGAGAAAAAGAATTTTCAAACCCAAGTGCAACTATTAAAATAGGGACAATGTTTTCAGGAATTGGAGCAATTGAGTTCGCATTAAAACGATTAAATTTAAATTCTGAAATTCAATTTGCAAGCGACATTGACAACTTTGCAAAGCAAAGCTATTTTGCGAACTACGAAATTGATGAAAGCAATTGGTACAATGACGTAAACGATATTAACGGGAAAAAATACAAGGGTAAATTAGATTTATTAGTTGGAGGGAGTCCTTGTCAATCTTTTTCAATGGTTGGGAAACGAAGAGGTTTTGACGATACAAGAGGAACTTTATTTTATGAGTTTGCAAGAGTTGTAAAAGAAAGTCAACCCAATGTTTTTATTTTTGAAAACGTCAAAGGTTTAATTAATCACGACAACGGAAATACATTTGAAACTATAAAAGCCACATTTGATGAATTAGGTTACAAATATTACTTTCAAGTTTTAAATGCAAAGAACTATGGAATGCCACAACACAGAGAAAGGATTTTCGTTGTTGGCTTCAAAGACAAGAAAATTGACTTTCAATTTCCCGATTCAATTGCACTTGAACATAAAATGCAAGACTTTTTAGAGGATTTTACTGATAGTAAATATTACTTAAAAGAGAAAGGGGTAAAATTTGTAACTAGTTCAAAAAACAGAAACAAACGTTACACACAAATAAATGGAGAAGTTGCACTTTGTCAAAAAGCAAATCAACAATTTAATTGGCACGGAGATTTTGTTTTTGAACAAGGTAACGAAACTGAATTTACAGATTTTGTTTTTGATGTAAACAAAGTAGAAGAAAAATATTATTTGTCCGACAAAGTAAGAGATTACGTTTTAAGTAGTGGAACTAAAACATTTAAAACTTCTGTAAAGACTGACCTTGAAGTTGCAAGACCACTTTTGCAAAGTATGCACAAAATGCATCGTGCTGGAGTTGACAATTATGTTACTCATACAGGGCGAATTCGAAAACTAACACCTAAAGAGTGTCTGCGTTTAATGGGTTTTCGTGATGATTTCAAGCAAGTAGTAAGTGACACACAAATGTATAGACAAGCAGGCAATAGTATTGTAGTAGATGTTCTTATTGCGCTTTTAAAACAAATGGACATTACTAAATTCGCTAAGTAAATTATGGATAATTTTCAAAAAATAAATATCGAAGGTAAGGAGTACTTTATCATTGACTCAATACAAAATTTACGGGCTGAAGATAGTTTTATTTATCGAAAGAATAAATTAAAAATGTATAAAGGTAATGGAGAATCTCGCAAATATGTTGGTAGTTATCTTGGCTCAAGTGGAGAAAGATTAAGCGACTTTTTTGAGTATGAAAACTGGGGCAAAGGGGGTGAAAATGGAGAAAGAGTTTATACTCCAATTCAAGAATGTAATTGTTTTTTTAGCAAGTCAAACTTGCTTAAATATTTATACGATTCAAGAATTGAATATCAAAAACAAGAACAACTTTACAATTTTGACATTTCCGAGTTATACAATAGCAATTTAGATAGCGTAAGCGCAATTAAAAATGATAAAGTTTTCTTTTCAATTTATGATGTTTCGGATTTAACAGACAACAAATTATGTAGAGGTTACATAAGGTCAGATGATGAAATTTGGGACATATGGAGAAAGTTAGTTTTACCTAAAATTAGCTACTTGTCAATTTTAAAACTTATTCCTACAGTTGGAAATAAGGGAAATCAAAAACCTCTTTTCTATTTCAGAATTTTATTAGACTATCAATTTAGGTCAATAGTTCATCCTAAATTGATTGGAACATCAGCTGATGTTGAAATCGAAGAAAAAGAAATCAAAGAACTAACAAAATCGATAAGCCGAAAAGGTGCTTATGAATACCGAAAGAAAGTATTAGAACACATGCCCCAGTGCCCTTTTACAAAAATTACAGAAGTTGAATTACTTATTGCAAGTCATATAAAGCCTTATAGTGTTTGCATAAAAGAAGGTAGAGAAGACCAAGCACTAGACTATTTGAATGGGCTTGCTTTGACACCAACTTATGACAAGTTATTTGACCAAGGCTATATTACATTCAAAGACAATGGCGATTTAATTTGTGGGACATTATTATCTTCATACACATGGGAACGACTGAACATTAACCCTACAGCTAAAAACAATTTGAGAATCTATCCAGAGGATAGAAAGCAATATTTGGAATATCATAGAAATTTCGTATTTCAGGACAACATAAAAGACTTGACGTGAGAATAAAATTGGTTATAATAGGCCATAACTCTGCCGCAGGTGTATCGTTAGGTATAATTATAAATAAATCAAAAATATATGAGTATAGGACAAAATAAAGTTACAGATAATACACATGAAATGAGTTTTCATGAACTTTTTTCTCAAGCAACTCAAGTAACAATTCCTTTGTTTCAAAGAGAATATGTTTGGACAGAAAAACAATTAAAACGAATGATTGAGGAAATTGATATAATTCAAAATGGGGAAGATACAAATAGATTTTTAGGAGCAGTAATCGCAGTAAGAAGAAGTGCAAACCCTGCAGAACCTCAACCTTATGAAATTGTTGATGGCCAACAACGGCTTTCAACCCTTTATCTTTTTGTTTTAGCTGCAGCAGCCGTTGCTGCTAAAAATAATGATAATGATTACGCCAAAGCAATAATAAATACAAATTTAATTATTGATTGGTGGGCAGGTACGAATACCAAATTAATTCCTTCATTTGCCGATAGAGGACAATTTTGCAACGCATTTCAACAACTTATAAATTCTGGCGACTTATCTGATTGGTTAGGAACCAAAGCCAAATTGCCAGCTAAAAGTGGCTCTGATTCGGGGAAATACATAAATCAATTCAATAGAATCAAACAATTTTTACAGAAAAGATATAATGAACATGGAATTGATCATTTAAAAGAAATTGTTGCTATAGCTCAAACTAAATTAACATTTGTTTTTATTTTATTAAAAGACCCTGCGACCGCAACAACTGTTTTCGAAGGATTAAATGACTCAGGTGTTCCTATTGGAATAGGTGACTTAGTAAGAAATGAGGTTTTTTCAAAAATTGGAAACGATTCTGCAAAAGCTGAAGCAGTACACAGAGATTTGTGGTTGCCGTTTAGAAATAAATTAGGTGACTATTTCGATAAATACTTTTTCCCTTATGCTTTAATTCAAGACTCGAATTTAAATAGTTCTGATTTATTTAGAGGTCTTAGAAAAATATGGGGAGATGTATCGAATCCGGAAGAAATAATAAAAAAATTAGAAGATTATTCTGACTCATATTTAGCTTTATGTATTGGCAAATATCCTGACAGTTTTAGTAAACCTATCTCTTTAGCATTAGATAAACTTGTTTTTTCAAGATGCCCTACTTCAGTTTTTCCATTTATGATGAAGTTGTTAAATGAATATACATTGGGTAACGTAACAGAAAAAGATGCTATAGATTGTATAAAAATAATTGAGAGTTTTATGGTGAGGAGGGCAATTGCTGGATTAGAACCTACCGGTTTACTTGGGGTTTTTAGGTCTGCCTGGAATGCTTGCAATGGGCAACCTAATGCAACAAGTTTAACACAGGTAATGAATAATAGAAATACAGTTGAATGGCCTGATGATACAAGAATTAGGGCTTCTATTTTAACTCGAAATATTTACTCAAGTCATTTACGTCAATATTTACTAAAAGAATATGATTTAAGTTTAGGTTCAGATGATCCTAAAAATGAATTTTGGATTGAACATATTATGCCACAAAAATTAAATGCCGATTGGTGTCAATTAATTACTGACAAAGATCATCAAGAGCTATTACATACTTGGGGTAATTTAATTCCACTTACAAAAGAAATGAATCAATCTCTATCACAATCATTATTTGAAGTTAAAAGTAAAGAATTTGAGACGCATTCTGTATTTGCATCTGCAAGAAAGTTATCGAGTGAATATAAGAAATGGGATAAAGTAGAAATATTAAAACGATCTTCAAAAATAGCCGAATGGGCAATTAATAGATGGGGTAAATAACTACACCTAACAGTATGCAAGTTCCATAACTCTGTCCGCAGGTAAAATATAGGGTTAATAGTTCCAGCACCTGCAAGTGAAACGATATCAATTTCCTTTTTTGTATGTTCTGTTGCATATGGGTCTACATACTAATAGAGAAAATTATGTAAATTTGTTGTTAGATAATTAATACTAAATGAGTAAGAAAAAACGAGTTGCAGTAGCCATAAAAAACGTAGTTTCGACTATGATGGACAGAGTTATGAATAATGTACTCATAAAAGACCCATTCATAAAAGAAGCCCACCATTCAGCAAAACCACTTTATGCGGCATTAGTACCTGACGAAATTTTTAAAGGCTCACATTTTGAGAGAAGATTTGTAACACCATTTGGTGGAGTTTGGGAAAAATTAGCACAAGTTGTAGCCATTGAAGCACACGGGAATTGCACATTAGGACATAGCGTAAATGGAACAGTTGGAAGTGAAAGTTTAAGACGAATTCAAGAAGTTTTAAATAGACTTGAACACAATCCAAAAGGAGAACTCAAAGTAAAACCAAATTGGAAAGAAGAACTTGATTATATTCTTAAAGGTGGTGGAAAACCAATTCCAGTAAGTGTTACTTGCGACATTTTTATTCACAACGAAGAAACCAAAACAAAATATGCTTTTGAAATAAAAGCACCATTACCAAACAGCGACCAAACGAAAGTAAGCAAAGAAAAAATGTTGAAACTTTTGGCTATGAATCCAAAACAAGTAGATTACGCATATTATGCACTTGCCTACAATCCGTATGGGAAAAAGAAAGATTACAAGTGGACATTTCCAATGCGTTGGTTCAATATGCACGAAGATGAATCTGTATTAATAGGCAACGAATTTTGGGATTTAATTGGAGGAGAAGGAACTTACAAGACTTTCATATCCGAAGTTAACAAACTCGGAAAAGAATATAGAGAACGCATTTATAAAGAGTTTTTGGAAATCGAACCACCACAAAACTTTAATGACTCACCTCTTAAATAGGGAAAAATGGGAAAAGCAAAATTTACATTTATTGACCTATTTTCAGGTATCGGTGGTTTCAGAAAAGCTCTTGAAAACAACGGAGGCGAATGTTTACATTTTAGCGAAATCAGTACAGATGCTGTAACTGCTTATTGTGCGAACTCTAATGAACCAATTGAAAAGAATTTAGGCGACATTACTAAAATTAAAGAATTACCGAAACATAATATTTTGACAGCAGGAGTTCCTTGTCAAAGTTGGTCTATTGCAGGACGAAATTTAGGTTTTGACGATGATAGAGGACAACTTTGGAACGACACTATATTTTTATTAAATCAATCAAAACCAGACGCATTTATTTTTGAAAATGTAAAAGGTTTAGTAGACCCAAGAAACAAAAAAGCATTAAGCTACATTTTAGAGAGAATAAAAGAAGCAGGTTATTTTGCTAATTACTATGTCTTAAATTCTTTCGATTATGGTGTTCCTCAAAACAGAATAAGAATTTATATTGTAGGGTTTAAAAACAAAGAATTTGCTGACAAATTCAAAATTCCAAAACCACTTGAAAAAAAAATAAAATTGGCAGACATTTTATCTGACTTCAATGAAAAGATTATTGAATCAGAGAATGAAATGCCAAGAGATTTATTTGGACAAATCATTACTCAAAAAAGCATGAGTTTATCAACCAGTAACGGGTTAAATGATTATTTCCTTTTCAACGATTTACGAAATGGACATTCTACAATTCATTCGTGGGACATTTTAGAAACAACTGAAAGACAAAAGAAAATATGCTATTTATTGCTCAAAAATAGACGTAAAAGTGCTTATGGTGATTTAGACGGAAATCCATTATCATTAGAGCATTTTCAGGGTTTAGACAAAACTATAACTGAAAAAGAACTTGAAGAATTAGTAGGATTAAAAATTTTAAAGAAAGAACATTATACTTTTAATATCGACAAATCCAAAATTGGAGCTTTAACAGAAGAAGAAAATGTTTTATTAGGGCTATGCGAAAACGATTTTTTGATAATGGACAAATTGAAAATGAATAGAGAATTAAAAGTCAAAAAAATTTCTATCTCAAAAACAATTACTCCCTTAATTCAGCAAGGAATTTTGATAAGTAATGAAGAAAGATATGATTTTAAAAATACAAAAATTAGCACAGGGCTTTATGGAGTAAACAGAGTTTTTCTGCCTACCTCAAATATTTTTCCAACACTTGTAGCAAGTGACACAAATGACTTTGTTACAACAAAAATTATTTACGCAAAAAACGAAGAAGACCACAAAAAGCAATTTATTGATAAGGTTTACAAAAAGGAAAACTATCGAAGAATTACAAAAGAGGAAGCTTGTATGATTCAAGGATTTCCAAAAGATTATATTTTACCCGAAAATAGAGCAAGATGGATGAAATTAGTTGGCAACAGTGTTTCTTTACCAGTAATTGAAATGTTGGGTAAAGCTATTTTGGACACAGGAGTTTTCGAAAATAAAACTAAAATTAAATTTGGTATGCCTAAAATTCTCAATATGACGACATTAGAAATCAAATCACAAATGATGGAAATGTCAGCAGTGAAAAACGCCAGCAGGTAACATCACTTACAAAAAATTGCTGATTTAGTGTTCATATGAATTTTGTGCTTAATCAATATGAGAAAAATTTGAAGGATTTGATTTGGCTTGGGAAGAAATTGAATAAGAAGCTGGAATTGATTTTCATCAGGCAATGCTGTTGTATCAAAAAGGATTATTGACATGGTTAATGAAAGATTTGAAAGACAAACCAAATAAAGATTATAATTTAGGCGAAGATGAGTTATCGATAGCCGCAGAGTCATAATTTTCATTTATATTTTTCAGAATTAAATCACATTCCTCTTTTGTTTTTTTTAAAATAAATTTTGTAATTTCAAATAGTTCATAAAATGATTTTTTTACTTTATCATAATCATTATAGACAGCTTTTCCTCTATGAGTAATATTACATCTAATCTGATAGTAGTATTCGATTGATTTTTTAGGGTTTTCAGGATTAAAAGTGATTTTAGTTTTTGGATCATCAGACCTTACAATTTCTCTCTTGCCAGTTGTATTTTTTTTTAGTGCTTCGATAAAATATGGATCAAGTGAAAGTTTTGTATTTTTTGAAGAAGGGTTTCCTTTGAAACTATATCTAAAAAAAGTAAACCTTTCTATGATAGTCCATAATAACATGTACTTCATTTGAAGTTTAAATAATGGTTTTAAATTAAAATCAAATTCCTCATCGTCAAATTCGTCCAAGACCTCAATTGCACTTTTAAAAAAAGGGTCTTCCCAAATTGTTTTCCAGTCTGATTCAAGTATATCTTCTGTTCCATTTTTGGGTGATTTTCCAATTAGGATATTAAAAGAAATATTCTCTAATGTGTCTATTATTCCCCATTCAAATAAATTTTCTGGTTCAAGATCATTAATGACCTTATACGCTTTATCTGCATCATTTTGATTAAAATCAATTAAGTAACCATCAACCCTATCAATCTCATTATGGGTATACAATGTAATTCCATCTCTTAATAAAAGTTTTCCTTTGATTTTTAATGGAGTTATGGATTTTGTATAATCTTTAATACATAAAAATGATATTTCACCAGGTCGAAAGACTCCGTATGAAAAAAATGGCAAATTTATATCTGGCTTTTGTATCATAATAATCGTTTAAGTAATAACTTTAAAATTAAATTTAATAATTTAATTATGGCTTATTATTTCGCATATGGTTCAAATATGGATAAATATCAGATAGAAGAAAGATGTCCAAAAATATTAGATATAGGCAAAGGTCTGATACCAAATAAAAAAATTGATTTTACAAGAAAGTCGATTAATAGAAACTGTGGAGTAGCGGATATTGTTGATAGTCAGGGAGATGTTGTGTGGGGTATCATTTATGATATCACAGATGAAGACTTTATTTTTTTAGACAGGTTTGAGGGATATCCAAAAAACTATACAAAGAAAATAATTAAATGCTATCAGTTTGTAAATCCTAATCCTTGGGGATTTATTCCTGAGATTCCATTGCAAGAATACTACGAAGAATTATATAAAAACCCATTCAATTTCAAAGAAATTGATGCAGTGGTTTATGAAGTAATTGATAAATCGGCTACAACAATTCAACCGTCAATAGAGTACTTACATTTATTACAGGGTGCCGCCGAAGAAAATTTCTTTCCAATTGAGTATCAAGAAAAATTAAATGCTTTTGGAGCAGAATTAAGAATACAGTTAAACTCACAAGCTCTTGATTTGTTTCTTGAAATTTCTGATTTAATAGCAATGCCTAATTTCAATGAAAAGATAAAAAACACACAAGAGTTTGGTGGTGCTGATTTAGTAATTACCGGAAGTTTAGAAAGGAAGCAACAGTTGAATGAAAATTATCCACTTGATCTTGTTGTATTAACACCTTTCTGGAAAGAATTAAGTTGGGTAGTTTCACACATTTACAATTCAGACTCTACTAAGTGGCTGTTTAATAGTTTCAATAAATATATTTATTTCAAGGAGTTTGGTGAAGCTGCAATTGAGTATCAAAACAAAAATCCAAACGATACTGACCATATTGGAATTTGTAGAGTAGGGATTGCAAAGGCTTATTCATTATTGACAGAGGGAGGAATTTTATCTGTTGAGTAATTACTATTTCTATAAATAGAAAATCGAAATGAATAAAAAAATTAGCAGATTGTGTCAAAGAAAAAGTTAAACTAAAAACTTTATGGAATATTACAGGGATCCCAAAAATCAAATTTATGCAGATTTGAGTTATCGTTTAGGTAGAATAATTTTTCAATACGAAAACCTTCAGACAAACGAAGAAAAGTTTGAAGCAACTTTATATATTTCTGTGCTTCAGAATTTAGTTGCTAATTGTAATGAATATATCAGAAAAATGACAAAAACAGAAAGACGTAATTCCATTTTCAAATTAGATTATGCTAATGCAGATTGGGGAATAAATCAGGGAAGCTGGATTAAAAATACTTTTGGAGAAGAAGAAAGTTTACAAAATTTTATCTCTAAAATTAGAAATGCAGTTAGCCATCCAATTCCGACAGACATCAATTCTGATTTCCCTTCAACAGGCTTTACAACTATTCCTGACAGTTCTGGCTTCATTCAAAAATTTAGATTTATAAATTCGCCTGATACTTCTCAAAATAATTATAAGCAATTTGAATCATTGGAAAGAGCTGAAAAATACATTAAAGATAATCAGCTATCTAATTCAAATGTTGAGATACGCACGATAAATAATGGAGCGAAGTTAAATTACATACTATATAGGGAAGATAAGATTTTCACGAGGCAATCCATTATTGATTTAACAGTAAAAGAATTGGGTGTATTTGTAAAGAATTTAGCAAATTATCTTGCGCAACCCACACAAGCAAATTGGGACGGGGCATCTATAATTCAATTAATTTCAGCAGCATAATAATACATGATTACCATCAAAAATTTATCAAAAGTAGGAGACATTCTTAATTCAGAAGGAATGATTTTAGGTCTATTTAAAAATGATTCCGAGGATATGATTCTTTCTTCCCATCTAACCGATGGCTCAGGAGATGTTTATTTTAATACTAAAAAAGATGTTCTAATAAAATATTTTAATTCAGAAATTAATCTCAGAGAGGTATATATAACCAGTGATGATTTCTTTGTATCAAAAAAGTTTCGTGAAGAAACCAGGCAATATTTAAAAAATGATCTTGTTGAGTTGATACAAATGGGGGACAAATTCTATAATACAATTGCTATTGGAATGAAGAATGAAAATATCGTTAAAGATATAATTTAAGAATGAAATTCGGTTTTCGCATACCAAACCTTAATAAGCGCATAGCAGCAAGAACATCTCTAAAAAGATATGTGCGGCAAAATCTTGGGTTTAAAGCACCAAGAGGATGGGGCTGGGTAACCAATCCAAAAAAGGCTTTGTATAACAGAGTGTACAATAGAACAACATCAGGGTGCATGGTGGCAATTATGCTGTTTTTGGGAGTCTTAAGTTGTTTTATAATAGTCTTAAATTTTCTTTTGGGGTATTAAGAATTATTAGGGAAGGCTAAGAGATATTAGGGCAGTTTAGGTAGTCTTAAATAATCTTAAGATTGTTTAAGATGATTTTTATCGAAGGGAACTTGGTATTGATTAAAAATTATGGAGAAAACTATGTGCTGAAACAAGTTTTTTTATTTTCAGTGTAGTCAATCTTCACATCCTCAAATAATCGTGTCTTTTTTGATTATAACTGTGTTTAAGTACCCGTTTTAAAAATAAAAAAAATATTGTAGATTTATTTTTAATATTCATCACAGTTGAAATACAGTAGAAATCATAAAAACACCTGCCGGCAAAAAGTTGTCTGAAGTAATAGAAGAGTTAATTCTGAAGATCAATTTCTATGTTCAAAATGTATGAAACATGTTTATTGTGAGGGCCATAAGAAATTTCTAATGATTAAATTTTTAACAACATTAAACTTTAGTATAACAATGAATTTTATTAAAAAAATAATCCTGTCATTTTTTTTGTTTTTATTTGTATACTCTTGTAATAATCAAAAAAATACGGAAGATGTTCCGGAAAACTTTCCTTTAAATGGAACTTTTTGTGCTGACATTATATATTTTAACCCGAAGACTAATTTCAGAAACAACTATACTCTGAATGTCCTAATTGAAAACAACTATCTGAAGAAAATAATTTTTAACAACGGCGGTTATTTAGATGAAAGCCATTTTACAAGCAACACACTTAATAATAACTATATAAAAATAACAACAGATAGAGGTGTAGACTTTGAGATCACTTTGAATAATAATTCTAATTGTACAATTAGCAACACAAGCCCTTTTGATGAAGATGTTGTAAATGAAAATTATAATAGTATTACAACAACAGCACAATTAGTCAAACAAAAAATTTATGTTATTTATGTATCAAACACAAATGTTACTCATACATATGTAAACAATCATCCCACACATGACCCTAACGATTTAATGGAAACTGTTGAACCTGCTTATCGCTCATATACAAAAGCAGAGAGTGACGTCAAGTATGCTTCATATAAAGCGCTAATAAATTCATTTTCTGGAGAAATTGATGAATCCATTAAACCAGCAATAGAAAATCTAATGAGTATTGATGTTAGTATATTTAAGCAAGAGATTTTTGCAAAATATTTAAATCAAGATTTACAATCAGTACCACAAATCCTTTCAGTTCAACCTCATATCTTTTACTCGAAAGATGAAGCAGATAAGTATTATAACGAGTGTAATAAATTAAAACTTGAGTCATTATTAAATTGACAATTAAACTTGCTTCAACTATCAATTAACATTGTTTTCGATATTAAATAAATACAAAGCCTTTTTTGGATTTGTTACCCAGCCCCATCCTCTTGGTGCTTTAAACCCAAGATTTTGCCGTACATACCTTTTTAGAGATGTTCCCTTAATTTCCAGCATCGTAGCACTTTCTTCTCTGTCTTTTGCAAGGTCAGTAAACCAAATTTGGTGTTGTTCTGCACAGGACCTTCGATGGTTTCGACATTACTATTAGGGAATACTAAGAAATATTAGGTCAGTTTAGGGAGTCTTAAATAATCTTAAGATTGTTTAAGATTATTTTTATCGAAAATATTATCCATTATAAGCAACCTTATCCCAAATATTCACTAAATTTAGAACGAAATATATCGTAATGGGACGACCCCAATAGTCCAGAAACAACTTTAAAAAAACGGAAAATAATTTAACAAAAGTGGCGACTACGCAAATCAAAATGAAAAAAGCACTAATTATGTTTGCACTTATCCTATTAGGATATTCGGGATTTAGCCAAAATATTACATACAAAAAAGACTGGCAAGGAAATGTTATTGCTGTCGACGGCAGAGGAAATACAATAGCTACTCAAAAATCAGATTGGCAAGGAAATACCACATGGGAAGACAACAGTGGGAACACTATTAAAACTCAAAAACAAGATTGGCAAGGAAACAATACTTGGGAAAATAATAGAGGACAAACTATACAAACAGAAAAAAGAGATTGGCAAGGAAATAAAACTGTAGAAAATGATAAAGGTCAGACTGAATATGTTTATAAAAAAGATTGGCAAGGAAATACAACTTTAGAAGATAAAAATGGTCGCCTCATAGGGACATATAAAAAAGACTGGCAAGGAAATACGGTTTTTGAAAGGAGCCCTAACTAGCTTCTAAAATGGAAGCATTTAAAGGCAGAGGAGATGGAGGTATGAGTTCTGATTTTGAGGATATGGTGTATGTTTTGAACAATAGAAATGCTATTTAGGATGAAATAGAAAAATCACCAGCCCACTTGAGCGTATGTACTAATCTGGATTATACTGAACAAAAAAGAACAGATTTTATTGTTTGAGGAATATAAGCATTGAGTATCTGAATTCTGTATAATGATTCCTCATCACAAAGTTTTTTACATCCATTTTTTCTCTACCTTAGCGTTAGTTCTTGAACATTCAGTAAGCCATTCCGTAGATAAAGTGAAGGTTTTTCCGATAATTTTCACAAGGAAAGTAGCTATTTATTGAAAGTCAGTAGTATCAACATATTGAGCGATAGGGGGTTACTCCTAACGCGGTCACATTAAAGGTTTTACGCATATGTAAAACCTTTTTTTATGCAGTAAAATCAAGGGTTTTGGCCTTATTTGTTGAAAATTAGCACAAATTCATAGGTGAAAAAATCATTAGCAATTACAATCCAATATTGAGTTGTATCCATCTTACACTATTAAGGGTGATAACCTTTTTAGGGTTTCAACTTAGCACCAAAAAACTAAGAAAGTTACTTCTATCAAAAAAACCTGTTCGTTGTTTGCGATTCGCGAACAATAATATATCTTTGTGTAATGAAAACACATAATGGTATGCGACCACAGGATATTGTTATCCTGCTTAAAATATTGACTTACGACAAAAAAGATTGGCAATATCGCGATTTGGCGAGTGATTTATCCATAAGTATATCTGAAATTTCAGAATCCTTGAACCGCAGTCATATTGCAGGGTTGATTGATGAGAGTAGGCGAAGGGTTTATCGTCAATCTTTACTTGAATTTATTCAGCACGGTTTGCATTATGTTTTTCCTCAGGTTCCGGGCACATTGGTAACAGGAATCCCCACGGGACACTCTCATCCTTTCTTTAAAAATCGGATTACCGCAGAATTGGAGTATGTTTGGCCTTACGATCATGGAACTACGCGAGGCCTTTCAATTGCACCGCTATACTCGGGTGCAACATTAGCCGTTGGTAAAGATGAACAGCTATATAAATGGCTCGCCTGTATAGATGTTATTCGAGTAGGACGTGCTCGTGAAAAAAAAATAGCTATAAAGGAACTTGAAAAAGAAATAATGCCATGAGTCACCATCAAAACATAACAAGAATAAAAGCAGTTTGCGAAGCGTTGGGTGAAATGACCCAATCGGTTCTTTTTGTTGGTGGTGCAACTGTTTCATTATACACGGATAGACCGGCCACCGAAGTAAGACCAACAGATGATGTTGATATTTTAGTAGAATTGGTTCATTATTCTGGATATGCAGCCATTGAAGAACAATTGCGTAAGAAGGGATTTGTTAATGATCAGGAATCCGGGATAATTTGTCGATTCAAAATCCAGGGAATCATAGTTGATGTAATGCCAACAAGTAGCACCGTGCTCGGATTTACTAACAAATGGTATGAAGAGGGTTTTAGTAAGCCAATGGAAAAGCAATTAAATGAGGGCCTTAGCATTAAACTACTGGAACCTGTATACTTTATCGCTTCTAAAATGGAAGCATTTAAGGGCAGAGGAGGTGGAGATGGTCGAACGAGTTCAGATTTTGAGGATATAGTGTATGTGTTGAACAACAGAAATGCTATTTGGGATGAAATAGAAAAATCACAATCTCATTTGAAAACTTATTTAAAAAATGAGTTTCAGAAAATTTCAAAGGATGATTTTTTATATGAATGGGTAAGTACTAATCTGGATTATACTGAACAAAAAAGAACTGATTTTATTGTTGGAGGAATAGAAGCTTTTATTGGCTCAAATTGAGTTTCTGAATTGTGAATGATGATTCTCAATCACAAAGTTTTTTACATCCATTTTTTCTCTACCATAGCATTAGTTCTTGAACATTCAGTGGCGCCATTCCGTAGATAAAGTGAAGGTTTTTCCGATAATTTTCACCAGGAGAGTAGCTATTTATTGAAAGTTAGTAGTATCAACATATTGAGCGATAGGGGATTTCTCCTAACGCGGTCACATTGATTATCAAGGGTTTATGAGATAAAAATCATAAACCCTTTTTTATTGTTGCAAAAAAATAAAAGAAAATAGATGATATTTTGGAAAGAAAGTAAACTCAATCTATTTATAACAACTTCCATTAAAATTAATCTAAGTTTGTTAAATTAATACGATGAAAACTAATGAATTGATTTGCTAATAGACGTTATGCAGCTATTTTTTTTGAAAAGATGATTTTATTCATCTTTCTATTTGAGGGCAGTCATTTTTAAAGATATGATGCTACCGTACTTTTGTTTCATATTAGTTCAATAAACATCGAGGCAATAGAAACATTAGATATAGTCATTTTAAAAGGTGTTAAACTGATGTTTTCGAAAAGACGGAATAAAAATTGTTTTTGTTTCAGGGTGTTTTTGAAAATAAAGTAGAGAATCAGAATAGCAATTGCAAAAGATTGTAAAACTGTGGAATCGATTTAAAGGCGGTGTTTTATAGCTCCGCCTTTTTTTTATTGTAATATTTGACCAATTCTATTTAAAATATTCACATACGCCTTTCAGTAAATTCCATTATCGTTTCAGCAATATCGTTTGCTATAATTGCTGTTGTTAATTTACTTAAATCAACTGCTTCTGTTTAGCTAGCTTTTAGTTTGTTTCTATTATTTCTTATTTTAGTAGTTCAATTAATAATTCATGTCTTTCAGTAGTTGTTTTTTTCTAAGGAGACTTATAGAGGATAGCGGGTATTGTTTTTTTCAGCGATTAAGATTATTTAAAAAAAACTCAAATTTCTGGATTAAACTCTTTTACGAAAAGGTTGTCTATGCTAGATTTTTAGGAATAAAGTAAGGGTGGGGGATTTTTTTTCGCTAGGTATATATTTTTATTTTTATAATTAAAAAACCCATATATTTACGTCGTATTTTTTTGAATAAAATCACATCGTTTTATGAATATTAAGTTTATTACACTAGCCCTTTTTATTTTGGGATCGCTATCGGTAAAAGCACAGTTGTATGTTAACAGTGCTCAGTTGACTATTCAAACAGGCGCAAGTGTAATTGTACAAGGAGATGTTACCAGTAATACTGATATTATTGGTGATGGTAAAATCGTTTTAAATGGTTCCGCCAATCAAAATGTAAGTATGAGTGGCTTTACCATTCCTAATCTTGAAGTTAACAATGCTGCGAATGTTACATTAACTACCCCAGCTCAAATTGGAACTAGCTTATTATTTACTAGTGGGAATATTTTGATTGGCAATAATGATTTAACATTTGCTTCAATTGCAACAGCTTCTAATTATACAAGTGCTCGCTTTGTTGTAACTAACGGTAATGGTAAGCTTGTAAAATCAGCTCTGGCAAATACAACTTTTACTTTTCCTATTGGCAATACTACCGTTGCTTATAATCCAGTAGCAATAACTAATACAGGTACTGTTGATAATATTGCTGTTCGTTGCTTAGCAAATGCTTATAGCGCAGGCCTAACAGGAGCAGCTTTTACAAAAGAAGTTGTAGACGCATCATGGGATATCAGCGAATCAGTAGCTGGAGGAAGTAACCTATCTGTTACGGCTACATGGAATAGCTCAGACGAATTAACTGGATTCAATAGAACCAAAGCAGGGATTTCTAATTATATTACTTCACCTTCTCCAAACGTTGGATGGGATATGTTGAATAGTCAAACGGCTCTAGCCACTGGGGCTGGTCCTTATACTTATACCAGAACTGGAATTTCTTCCTTAGGTGCTTTCGCAATTGGTACAAGACCTGTATTGTCTCCATTGCTGGTTACCCCAAAAATATTTTTACAAGGGAATTATGTTTCAGGAACAGGGCTAATGACAGATGCATTAAGAACTCTTAATTTAATTCCTACAACCGAGCCCTATTCCGGAGCGACTGGTTTTACTCATTCCGGTAGTGGAGGAGGAGAAACCACTACAAGTGCAATCGTTGGATCTACAGCTACTGCAGGAGCTAACGCTATTGTTGATTGGGTATTTGTTCAGTTGTATAACTCAGCCGGCACCCTTGTAAATTCAAGGTCAGCTTTGTTGCAACGTGATGGAGATATCGTTGAAACGGATGGTATATCACCTCTTAATATGGCAGGGAATGCGGCTGGGAATTATTATATTTCAGTAAGACATAGAAACCATTTAGGTGTTAAGTCTAATGCTTTATTTGCGCTTGCAAAAACTACTGCCAGTCCTTATGATTTTACAAATGCTTTGAATAATGCGTTTTTGGGTTCAGTTACAACAAATGCAGCAATGGCGACCGTCGGGACAAATATTTTTGGCATGTGGGCAGGTAATGCTAACGATGATATAGCTGTTAAAATGTCTGGTTTAACCGTAGCAAATAATGATTACTTAAAACTCCTTAATACATTAGGTTCAAGTACTGCAATAATATCTTCGGTATATTCAAAACAAGATTTGAATATGGATGGCAAAGTAAATATGGCCGGCTTAACCCCAGCAAACAATGACTACTTAAAACTGTTAAATTCTTTAGGATCAAATACTAAAACTGTTACTCAACCTACTTTCTAATTCTGAAAAAAAACAATTAAACATGAAAAGAGTATTAATAACCTTTATCCTTCTTTTATCAATAAATTTAGCAAGTTTCGCACAACCGTACTTTCAAGGTAGTTTTTCTTTGGGAACTAATGACACAGTTGTCTTCAAAATGAAACCAGTATTTGGTAATATTACTACTACAATTTCATATATGGAATTTGCCTTTAAATATATTACAACTCAAGCACCTGGATTGTCTACTTCTGCTCCTGTAAGTAATACCGCTTTTTTTGGAAGCGGCTTGTCAGTAGCCCAATTCCCTCCTGATTATGTTGATGGAAATTTTACCTACATAAAATTTATTCATAATACAGCTACATTGGCATCAAAAACCTATGTAAATGGAACCGAGTATGAAATTTTCAAAGTTAAACTTTCTATAACTCCTACAGCTGTTATGGGTATTGAAATGGCTAGTGATTTATCAACTGGGAATTATGTATTTGGAATAGTAGATGGCAGCGGACAAGTTTTTGATCCAGGGGCAAACGATCAGTTTTACGGTAATGGCTATTATACTGATTCGCCTAGCGTTTATTTGCCGCTTATTGCATCAACTTTGCCAATTAAATTCTTAAGCTTCAATGCCAAAAATATCAATGATAATGGTGTGTTAAATTGGGCTGTAGCAAATGAAGATGCTCAGACGAAATTATATCAATTGGAAAGAAGTAATGATGGCAGAAATTTCTCAACAATTGCTTCTATTAATCCCAAATATAATGGTTCAAATAATACATATGATTACACAGATTTTAACCTGAAATCAATAAAATCTGAAGGTGTTATTTTTTACAGAGTTAAAGAAATTGACCAGGACAATAAATTTGTTTACAGCTACATTCAGCCTGTTAAATTGAATAATAAGCTAGCTCTTTATTTAAGTCCTAATCCTGCAATATCAAATACTATTTTAACTTATGAATTAGCTTCATCAGAATCGATTCAAATTTCGATTACTGATGCTACTGGTAAAGTGGTTAATAAAATAAGAACAGAAGGTATTAAAGGTGTCAATCAATTTAATATTGATCTAAATAATTACACAAAAGGAATTTACCTGGTATCGCTTAAATCAAACAGCTCGTCAATCAAAACATTACCGTTAATTAAGCAATAGTATCAAGACATATTTTTACAAATAAGAAGAGGCTGTCATTTTAAGACAGCCTCTTCTTATTTAATGATTTTTTTAGACCAAATTAGTTAGTAGGATCTTATTATATAGCTTCCTACTTTGAATTCTATAATCAAAGGGACTGCTAATGATTGACTTATTTAATTAAAAAAAAATACATTCTTTTAATTAAGATGTTGTACTTATCCGATAGGCAATAAATGTAGTTGATATTAATTAGATTCGGATTTAATAAGGTCGAGCATAATAGATAAATAACCCGTTATTATTTTCTATTAACTGTAGATCAAAAATATCAGAACCCCCATCGCCATTGCAATCGCTATTGATATATCCAAATTGAAAGGTAGAAGCATCGTTTTCGGTTTGTTGTAAATCAAAAATGTCAATGCCTCCATCTTGATTTACATCCCCGCCATAAATTGCATATTTCCCCTGACCCATATTTTTCATTGCTGGATTATTACCGTCGCTAAATGCTGAATTTAAATTTATCGTAAAATCGTAATAGGTAATATTATTCATAGTTACTGGCACACTACTCCAGGTTTCAATGCTATTTCTATGCTTAATAGCGATATAGAAATTATTGCCTAATGTTGCCCCCGGGAAAATGACACTTGCGCTTCCATCAGTATTTAAAATGGTTCTTTTGCTATAGTTTGGCGATTGATTATTTAAAGTGGTCGGGTTCCATAAATTAATCTCTATAGTATCGCTTTCGATCTCGTTTGAACTGATTCCAAGATTATATAAAGTCGTATTAAGTACACCTGTGCCAGAATAGAATCCCTCTAAGTATACTTTTACATTTAATGTTGTATTACAGCTATTAGTTTGTGTATTAACAGAAAGGGTTATAGGTGAAGAAATACATCCGCTACTATTCTTAGCAGTTAGACTGTAATTGCCAGCAGATAATCCGCTGAACATCCCAGTTGTATTGTTATAATTGTTCCCATCAATGCTGAAAGAAAGTCCAGTTAAATCTGATGAAATATTTATTGTCCCAGTGCTGACAACACATGTTGGTTGAATTAATGTAGTTGTTGGAGTCGATGGGGTGCTAGGTTGTGTATTGATAGTAAGGTTTACTCGTGAAGAAATGCATCCGCTACTATTCTTAGCAGTTAGACTGTAATTGCCAGCAGATAATCTGCTGAATATCCCAGTTGTATTGGTATAATTGTTCCCATCAATGCTGAAAGAAAGTCCAGTTAAATCTGATGAAATATTTATTGCCCCAGTACTTACACTACATGTTGGTTGAATTAATGTAGTTGTTGGGGTAGATGGGGTTGCAGGTTGTACATTAATAGTAATAATTGCTGGCGAAGAAATACATCCGCTACTATTCTTAGCAGTTAGACTGTAATTGCCAGCAGATAATCCGCTGAATATCCCAGTTGTATTGTTATAATTGTTCCCATCAATGCTGAAAGAAAGTCCGGTTAAATCTGATGAAATATTTATTGCCCCAGTGCTTATACTACATGTAGGTTGAATTATTGTAGTTGCTGGAGTAGATGGGGTGGCATTAATGGTAAAATTAGTAGTAGTTCTACAACCGGTCGAATTATTTGAACAAACTGCATAATAGGTTGTATTGCCTGCCGAATTCGTATTGCTTAATCCTGACCCTAAAACACCTACTGGATTGAATGGACTCCCACTGCCAATAGAAGTACCCCCTGTAGCAGTAGTATACCATGCCAAGTTAGCCACTCTATATAACATTAATTGTCCACCAATTGGTGGTGTTATTGTCCATTCAAATGAACCTGAATAAGTTCCAGTTGATAAAGACCATGTTGTTGAAATTAATTTGTATGTAACCCCAGCAGTTAAATTTGCTGTTAAGAGAGGTTCGCTGCTTGATGAACCCCCATCATCATCGCCAACAATCCAATTCCCTCCTCCAGTACAATTCCCTGGGATAAAATTGTCAGTTACGATATAGCCCATCCCATCAAAAGATGAATTATTGTTCATTTCAAAAGTATAAGAGCCAGTTGTGTTTACTTGGAAAGGGATGGCTACATAATTTCTTGTAATACTAGCTTCGAATGAACAGATATTCGAATTTGACATAGTTGAAATTAGCTTTGCAATAGGGTCCGTGATTGCATTCCATGAACCAGATAAGATTGTTCCAGTATCAGCATAGCCAGTACAATTATTTGAGGAAGTTAGGCTGCCGAATCCTCCTTGGCATATAGTAGCCCCACTTGTTAATGGCCCCGCTGCATTAATGACAACTGCAATTGATGTGGACGAACTGCACCCAATATAATTTGCAGTTAGTAGGTATGTACCAGAAGCAGAAGTGGTTGTATTTGAGATTGAAGGACTTAAAGTGCTTGATGAAAAGCTATTAGGGCCACTCCAGTTGTATGTTGCAGAGGGCTGGGTACTTGTTCCTGAAATATTCAATATTTCTCCTGCACAAATTGGACTATTGCTCGAAGCGATAATTGTTGGAGCTATTGTTGAATTTACAACTGCGCTACTTGTTGTGCTGGATGTACAACCACTATATGTAGCCGTTAGAGTGTAAGTTCCTGTCGCTGCTGTTGTAATATTTGTAATTGAAGGTGTCAATGATGTTGAAGTAAATCCATTAGGTCCACTCCAGCTGTAAGTAGCGGTTGGTTGGTCACTAACTCCAAGGAGATTTAGGGTTTGTGCCTGACATAGAGGTCCATTATTTGAGGCGCTGATTAAAGCCGAAGACGTTATTGATAAAGTTGTTGACGTTTTAGAAACGCAGCCATTATATGTTGCAGTTAATGTATAAGTACCAGTTGCAGCCGAAGTAATGTTAGGAATAGTAGGGCTTAATGAAGTTGAAGTAAATCCATTAGGCCCAATCCAGCTATAAGTGGCAGAAGCTTGATCACTTGTGGCTGAAATATTCAATGTTTGACCTATGCAAATCGGGCTGTTATTGCTTGCTATTAAATTGGCAGGTGTACAGGTTGTTATTGTTGTAGTCCACAAGCCTCTTCCATGTGTTGCTGCAACTAATGTGCCATCTGAGCTTCTGTACTTCAACATATCGGTTCTTACAACAGGAAAACTAGGACTTGCATTCCATACCGTAAGGCTCCCATTAATTGAATCTGTTGTCATTACACCAGTTTCTGTAGCGATTATCGCTTGTGTATTAGATCCTGGATAAAACATGCACCAGCGTATAGGCATATCAGGTAAATTTCCGTCTATTGCGGTCCAGGATGTTCCCCCATTTGAAGAAACCCAGATATTGTTAATACTGTAATTAGTAAAACATAGAATTAAATTTTGATCACTTGTCCCAACGTTAATTGAAGAAATTGTTCCTGCTGGCATATTCGTTCCCGTTATATTAATTCCAGAAGATACTATTGTAGCTGTGTCAGCTCGGTTAATATAAATTACTCTTCCTCCGGCTGTGCCAAAATATACACGGTTTGATGTGTAAGGGGAGGCTGTAATTGCAGTCGCTTTTGAGTTATTTAGTGCAGTAATTCCTGAGATAATTTTAGCGCCCGTAGGGAATCCAGTTGTTGCATAATATGTTCCTGCGGATGTAGTTTGTGCTGTAGTCCATCTGAAAAATTCTCCCGCATCAGCACCAGCATATAGTACATTATTAGCATTGTCGTATTCAAATGGATTGATAAAGCTTCCGAATTCAGCTGGCGATGAGGCAGTGCCCTTTTTGAAATTAATACCCGACCATGATATTCCTATGTTTGTAGATCTTCGGTAGGTGTTATAAACATATGCGCCAAACTGATATGATGGTTGATCTTGATCAATTGCAACAAATGCACCATCGCCACCAGTAACTTCAGTTGAGGTGGATAGTCCTGCTCCTGTTAACAAATGAGTGCCATTATCTTGCGCACCTCCTAATAAAAAATTTGTGGTAGTAGGGTGAATGGCACAAGAATAAAATTGTTTGATTCGGAGTCCTACATTACGGTCACGTATAGTTGCTCCTAAATTATTAGAATAATGGATGCCTCCATCACAGCCAAATAATAATTTATTGCCTCCGTCAAACCAAAGTATTTTATGAATGTCAGCATGTACATATTGACCTGAAGTGCCAACCCATGTAGATATTTGATTCCAGGTTGCTCCTCCATCTGTTGTTTTGTAGGCATCAAGTCCACCAATGATACATTGGTTTGTATTGGTGGTATTTATATCTACCGACAATGCATACCATCCTTGTCCACTTGCCCATCCACTTGATGGCTGCCCAGAAGTGGGAGCCCAATTTACCCCACCATCAGTAGATTTGTAAATCGTAGGGACCTGATAAGAAGCATCTGCTGGAAGTGCATATAATATGCTGCCCTTACAAGCAATTTCAGCTCTTTGCGAACCAGTAACAAACGTAGTTGAAGGAGTGTTCCATCCAGAAGTAGTTGTTGCAGTCGCTGCTATGTCTGTATAACGATAACCTTGTGTGCTGAAAATTCCTGCTACAACATGTAACCTGCCTATAGCACTTGTTGAACTAATTTCTAAATCACATATATCTGATACAAGTCCACTAGGTGTAATTGTTGTCCAAGAAGTGCCACCATTTAGTGATCGTAGGAGGCCATTTCCTCTTGTTGCTAAATAAATATTTCCTAGATAATCACAAAGAATTCTCGTGCAATATCCATAAGATGTTGTGCTGGTTAATTGTGTCCATGTTACACCGTGATCAACACTTTTAAATACACCATTTCCCTTAACTGCATCAACGTTATAATAAGCTTCGCCAGTACAGAAATACATGGTGTCTTTATTGCCTCTTGGGTTTTGACAAATATCTGTTATAGCAAGGTTATTTAAATAATCGTTTACCAATACCCAATTTGCTGGTGATGTTGTAATATCTGTTGTTTTCCATAAACCACCATCAACACCTCCAACCCAAATTGTCTTATGCGTTATATCTGACGAATCAACAAGAATTGCTCTTACTCTTCCTGAAGCAACACCATTATTTGGCCGAGTGTTGCCATTGCTAATGCCTACAACATCGCTATTAGGGCCTCTTTCAATCCATGTCGTTAAGATTGATCTCGAGTTTAGATTTCTAACAGCAGCATCTTGCTTTGATTTTTTTGTTACCTCAATGGCTGTTATTATTTTTTCTCTGGGAACCTTTCCGGTTATAGGGTCTTTCGTTCTTTGAAATTCAAAAGCTGCTGCTTTATCTGGGCCATCATATTCCTCGTTTTCTTCCTCATCTTCATTTCCCATCTTCACTTTTTTATCTTTTTCCCTTTCTCGTTTATTTTTCGATTCTTGTGCAAATAATGAATTTGTAAAAACAGACAGAATCATTAGTAAGATTAGTAAAATCAAAGTTTTTTTTTTCATATGCAGGAAAAGGATATAAAAGGGGATTAAAAAGTCACTTTTTATATTTAAAGTGAAGATATTATGTTATTTTATATTTGTAGATAGGTAAAAATACTTAATTTGTAAAAATACATAATTTTATAGGTTATGTTAATATTATTTCAATACAAAAATTATTAAAATTCACCAATTTTTATTAATTTTATACGTGTAAATAACATATTAATAATATCCTTTATTTAAAAAGGGTATTTTATATCATTTAAGCATATTCTATTTTTAAAATCCTAAGTCGTCTTTAATATTTTATTTGCATTTTATTAAGACTTATTTAAAAGAAAATAATCTAAAACATACAAACATGCAAATTGCTTTTACTACTAAAACAATCAAACCTGATCTCATGAAAAATCATTTTAAGTTTTTGATTATTACGATTGTTTTTTTAATCTCTTTTTTTAATTCTTTTGAGGCTATAGCTTTTGAGAAATTCAAAGAAAACAAATCAGGTAAACTTTGTATTAATTTAAATCCAGGTAATCCTTCAATATCAGGGGTTACAATTTGTAGTGGTTCAACTGCAAATTTGACAGTAAGTAGTACTGTTGAAGGAGTTTTACGTTGGTATGCATCAGAAACAGGAGGCGACCCTTTGTATACCGGTTCAGATGCTAATGATGTTACTTATGTTACAGGAAATTTAACCAGCACAACATCCTTTTGGGTTGAGGATTTTAATGATCCTGATGCAAGTTCTAGGGTAGAGGTTGTTGTAACGGTAACGGCTGCACCGAATGCTCCAACAGTAGATACTACAGGAGCTACATGTTCAGGTGTAGGTACAGCAACGATTAGTAATTATAATTCAGAAAATAGTTACACATTCGCTCCAACAAGTCCAACAGCTGGAGCAGGAGGGTTGATTAGCGGTATGA
>CAIKYB010000010.1 GCA_903831575.1 uncultured Bacteroidota bacterium
AAAACTATTTCTTGACGCAATCCAGCCAAATTTACAAGAATTTTGCGAAGCATATATACGAAATACTTGTCTGTATGGTAGTGACTATCAAGAATATGTAGTTGGAGAATTGAATTTAGTGGATATGTCTCAAGTCCCAGACTCTGCGGATATTTTCAATGTTTTATGGCAAAGAATATCTTACCGCTTAGATGCATTTATAAAAAATGATGCTCATTGGGCTGCCCATAAACCTAGACCAGTCGTAACTCTCACTGCAAGCGAAAAAGAAATAGAAGGCTGGAAAAGTTCGTTTGCTAAAGTTTTATTGATGGATACTCTTCCGCATCGAGAAAGAGAACAAGCCCTAGCAAAGTTTTGGGCATTAGTTGACCATGTGCATGGAACAAATAACACTGAAATACCCTATATATTAATAAAGTCGTTTACAAAGGATTATGATAGTTCTCTCCAAGAAGCAGTAACGAGAGCGCTTTATTCTATGCCTTTCGAGAATGTCTGGGACGCAATCGTTAGTGATACTTTAAGGCTAGAAGAAGAGGGACAATTGGCAAGTGTGCTGGAATTATGGGCAAATGATTTTTCGGAAAATCAAATAGAATATCTGAAAATGCATTTCTATGCTGCGCCTGTGAATGTGCAAAATGCAATATTTGCAACAGCACAAAAGCCCGAAAACATTCGTAATCCATGGGCATATAAGTTATTGCGCCTAGTTAAATAACCAAATTATGTCATCAAGTAAAAAAGTACTCATCACATTCCATGCTGTATGCGCCATCGAACGAGATTACATTTATATTGCCAGCAAACCTGATAGCTTGGACGAAGAGGAAGAGTTCACCCGCTTGTTTTTCTACGATGAACAACATAAGGACAATCCTTGGTTGTATCATGATTTGCCGGATTGGTCTGTCGTTTCGTTATGCGTTGTCGAGAAGACAACTACTTCACCAAGACAATATTGTGCCTTGTCAAAACAGGGACAGCTTGAATTTGACTGGCCTGGTGGTGGAAAAAAAATTGAAATAATTGATGGCGCGGGTTTACTGAGACAATCATTACCAATTTACGGCTATGTTAATTCGATAAGAGAAATTTCAGGCAACTTGTTTGTCTGCGGTTCTGGTGGACAGATTTATAAAAGAACAGAAACTGGCTGGGTAGATTTTGCGCCACAATTCAAAACACCTGCCAAAAGACTATCTTCTGGGCTTGTTACCAACACAATCGTTTTTCATGAATTTTCAGATATTAATGGCTTTTCTCAAGAAGACCTATATGTGATTGGAATAGGTGAAATTTATCATTTTGACGGTCATAATTGGAAACAATGCCCTATTTCAACTGATGAAATATTAAATCGAATATGTTGTGCAGACGGAAAAGTTTGGATATGCGGTTATAATGGCACATTATTAGTAGGTGATGCAAAGTCAGGGTTCAAAGAATTAAGTCGTTTTACAGACAATATGACTTTTAGCGATTTAGGTTGGCTGAACGGTGTTATCTATCTTGCATCAAATGAAGGTTTATTTTATTTAGATGAAGATGGAATCCTAAAACAAGTCAATACGGGGTTAAATCCTAAAGTAACTGATACTAATGTCATATCTGTATGTGATGGCATTCTATGGAGTGTTGGGTATAAGGACATCGTGTATTTTAATGGGACAGAGTGGGCGCGTTTGAAACATCCTGACAATTATTAATTTTAAAATAATAGTATTATGGTTGATTCCTCACTACATTCCCTCTTCCGTAAATTCAATAGATTGGATACTTTTCCTAAGCGATGCCTCAATTTTTGGAAACTCCCTTGTAGTTGAATTGAAATTCAAGACCAGCATCTTTTCTTTCAAAAAGGTTATTAGCATAATATTGTAAATATCG
>CAIKYB010000011.1 GCA_903831575.1 uncultured Bacteroidota bacterium
TTGAGTCCACTCCGAAAAGTCGGTGTGAACGGATTTAATAAATTATTTTTTATATAAATATTACGATAATACTGTGAATATCAATAATATAAGTTGTTTTATTCATTTTTTTTGTTATATTTGTTTCGATAAGTAAAGCATAATAAATGTTTAAAAAATCAAACAAAGAAACGCAATTAAATGCATTCACGAGTGTTCCAACCATGCTGGAGAGCTCAGCTCTCAAGCAGTACGGTGATCAAAGGCATTGGCACAACCAGTTCCGGGAACAGGTAGTAATGCGTATAGATGAATCCATCTTCAGTGTACTGTTCAATAGTACGACAGGTGCGCCAAATGCACCAGTCAGAACACTGGTAGGTATGATGATTCTAAAAGAATCCTTCGGTTGGAGTGATTCACAATTGTTTGAGCATTGTCGTTTTAACCTATTGGTACGCAGTTCTTTAGGCTTGTTCAATATAAATGACCCTCTACCAGTGGAATCCACATATTACCTTTTGCGTAAACGGATTTATGACCATCAAAAACAAAATGGTGAAGACTTGATGGGAACAAATTTTGCACATATCACTAGAGGGCAGATCAAGGAGTTTGAAGTAAATGGACGCAGCATTCGTATGGACAGTAAGCTCATTGGCAGCAATATTGCCATATTTACGCGCTACGAAATCATCCACCAGACACTTTGTATGTTCTATAAATCACTGGATAAGTCTGCAAAATCAAAACTCTTTGTGGTAGACAGGAAGCAACTGGAACTGCTTGTGAAGGAAGAATCTTCTAAAACGGTGTATCACAGTACTAAAGATGAACTTAGGGGCAGACTCCAAACTATCGGTATTCTTATCTGCAATTTACTGGAGAGTTTAGAATACCTGGAAACCGAGCCTTATCAACTACTTCAGCGTGTATTTAATGAGCAGTATAAAGTAATAGAAGATGAGCAAATTGAGCTTCGCCCGAGAGAAGAAATCTCCTCATCAAGTCTCCAGTCCCCTCATGACCCGGATAGTGCTTACCGTAACAAAGGGGATCAGACGGTGAAGGGTTACAGCGTGAATATTACTGAAACCTGCTCCCAAGACAATCTTAACCTCATTACCAACGTGATTGTTGAAAAGGCAAACACCCCCGACACAGTCTTTGTTGAACCAGCTATTGAAGCTACCATTGAAGTTACCGGACAAATAGTTGAAAAGGTTTACGCTGATGGAGCCTATCAAAGCCCTAATAATGATGTATGTTGCGAAAACATCGACATGGTTTTTACAGGTATCCAGGGCTTCGAATCAAGATACGATTTAGAAATGACCCCTGAAGGTTTATTGGTCACTGATAACAAAACAGGAGAATTCATGAAAGCTGTTATTGTTAAAAAGCTGAAAAACAGCAAAGAAGACAGATGGAGAATAACAACAGCAACTGGTCACAAATATTTTAGTCAACTGGCCATCAGGGCTTCTCACTTGCGTCGCCAAATGAAAGGGCGCTCTTTGGAGGAGCTAAACAAACGAAACAATGTAGAAGCAACGATCTTTCAACTAAGCTACCCTTTAAGAAATAACAAATCAAAATACCGGGGAATAATCAAGCAAAAAACTTGGGCTTATTGTAGATGCCTGTGGATCAATCTTGTAAGAATACTCAACTTTACGAAACAAATATGTCAAAGAACTTTTAAAATAATGGAATTACCACTTTTTGAACACTCTATTGTCAATTATTTAAACTTACAGACTAAGAGTCAACTAATTTTAAGCAGAAAATATTCCATTGTACTTATTATATCAATAATTACTAATTTATACATTTTTAAATAAACCCCTTAATCGGAGGGGACTCAAAGTTGAATATAAATAATTGTAAATCATTACTACATCTTAAATGGAAATGAATATCAATATTTATCCTAATGCATTAAAAAGATCTCCCTCGGCATTTAAGTATGATTTGAAACGCACATCCATGACCGAAGGAGGCACTTTTTTTGTGCCGAGGAGTTGATCTAAAAAAAATCGTTCACAAGAGCAAAGAGCCTTCATTCATCCTTTCCATAATCCTGATTATTTATAATTATCCGGAAGGTCCGCCAGCCGGCGGATCAGGATGACATGGTTTTTTTGGGATGGGGGTAATAGATTCCGGGAGAGGTTAAGCTGAGGGTGCAGAGCACCGAAATATTTGTAGAGGTATGTATAATAAAATATTAGATTTGGTAATTAATTGGATCGTTTTCAAGTAGTCAGGGAGATACTGTTTAAAAATCACATTCTGTTTGAACCTGTTGCCTCATCGTTAATTATAACAGGCAA
>CAIKYB010000012.1 GCA_903831575.1 uncultured Bacteroidota bacterium
TACAATACTGATTCCAGTGTTTCTATTTTTGATCTAATATCTTCACTGGCTTCATTTTTGTTTAGCTGCCGAATAAACACAGTAATATCCCCGATCAATTTTTCAATCAGATCAAGGCCAATAAGTTTTTTTACCGAGTCCATTGGTATATAGGTAAAGACGTATGCTTTGATAACAATAGCCCTGTGATTTGATGTTTTGCAATAACTTAAACGCGATGATCTTTCCTTGCTACGCGACCATAAAATAACGATGACTTATCTAAAGGTGTTTGACTAGATTAGTTGTTACCTGTAAATTATTCAATATGTTTATTTAAAATAAAATGCTATTGGGCTTATGACAACAAAAAATCAGGATATTCAATACTACATTCACTGCTTAAAAAATCTGCGCCGCGATAGGAAAAAAGGAGGTGCTCCCCATAAGCCAATTTTGTTACTTAGTGTTTTTCAGTTGATTGAAAGTGGGTACATTAAAAATAACAAAATTTATTTAACACCTGAATTAGTTAGCGTATTCAAAAGCAATTGGTCGCATTTAGTAGTTTCAGATTACAGTCACATGATTTTTTCTTTGCCTTACTATCACATGAAAAGTGAACCGTTTTGGCGGCTAAAGCCAAATATCGGTTGTGAAAAATGGGTAGAGGCTAAATCTGCAATGAAAACTTTTGCAAATTTAAAAGAAGCGGTTAATTATGCAGAAATTGACATCGATTTATTTTTTCTTTTGCAAAACTTTGTAATATGCAATGAATTAAAGTTATTTTTGTTGGATCATTATTTTCCTGAAACAAAACAAAATTATCCACACGTTGTACGCTTTGATGATTTAGATGCAATTTCTAAGCAAATTATTCAAGAATCTTCAGCGGATTATAAAAATAGAATTGAAGAACTAGAACAAACGTTAGATAAAGATGAATATGAACAAGAAATATTTGTAAGAAGTCATTTATTTAAACGAGAGATTATAAAAATTTATAATAGCACCTGCTGTATTTCTGGTTTACGAATTGATGCCATTGATAATATTTCTATGATAGATGCGTGCCATATTGTGCCTTTTTCTGAAAGCCGTAATGATAGTATTACTAACGGCATTGCATTGTGTCCTAATTTACATCGAGCTTTTGATCGTGGTCTTATTGTGATTAATGATGATTATCGAATCGTTATAAATCCCATTTTTACTGAGCCTTACCCAAGTGCATATAGCATTACCCAATTTTCAGGAACACAAATTCTATTGCCGACAAACCCAAAATATTACCCGGAACGGGTAAATTTGGCGCAGCATAGACAACAGTTTAACTTAGATTTCTAATTACTACGTTATGCCATATTAGGTTGCGCTTTTGCTCTATTTCAAATTCATGATGCAAAATAGACAATCCATTTACGCTAAAAAAATCTTGTAATTCTTTGTAGAGTATTAAATCGTATAACTTTCCATTCTCTCGTTGGTTGGTATTATTTGTACTACGAAATGAAATGATCAAGCTTCCATTGGGTTCTAGGAGAGTTATAAACCGTTGGTAAGCGATCATTCTGTCTGCTTGGTTTAAGTGCATTAAAACAGCCGAGCAAAGTATGTTTGCAAAGGTTTTTTCATTTAGTTCAAGAAGTTCAGGTAATGAATCCTCTATAAATTTCAAATCTTGATGCAGTATTCTCGCTTGTTTTAGCATACCTTTAGACGCATCAACACCTAAAACTAAGTAGCCTTGTTGAGCTAACCATTCGGTATCGCGCCCAATTCCACAACCAATATCAGCCGTTTCTGCATTAGGTATAAAAAACTCTGAAATCAATTCGTAAATGCGCTCAGGAATTAACGACTTATGTAACTGCGTAATAGATTTGGCTTCTTGGTTATATGTGATAATTGTTTGCTTATCCACGTTTAATCCTTTTTTAAAAGTGCATCTTAACGGTATTTTACACTGGCCATAGATACCGGAAAAACAATTACTGCGTTACATGCGGCAACTAAATTGGCACATCATCAAAAGCATTTAGTGTTAATAGTAGCCGTTCCCTACCAGAACTTAGCGGATCAATGGTGTGATGTCATGTCTCTATTTTCGATGGATGCGA
>CAIKYB010000013.1 GCA_903831575.1 uncultured Bacteroidota bacterium
ATCTCAATCAGCTTGTACTTCTTATGCATGGCATGGAACTACTTATACAACAAGTGGAACTAAAACATGGACAGGTACTAACGCTGCTGGTTGTGATTCAGTTGTCACGTTGAACTTAACCATTAAGCAACCAACCTCATCAACTGATGCGCCTGCTTCAGGATGCGGATCATACTCATGGCATGGTACCACTTACACAACAAGTGGAACTAAAACATGGACAGGTACTAACGCTGCCGGTTGTGATTCAGTTGTTTCTATTTTAGTAACCATCAACCCAATTGCAAATACAGCAATTACTCGTTCAGCTTGTATATCTTATACATGGCCTACAAACAGTCAAACGTACTCAACTGGAGGCACGTATACTAACGCTAATGGATGTAGTACAGATACGCTTCATTTAACCATTAACCAACCAACATCATCAAACCCTTCTCAATCTGCTTGTACTTCTTACGCATGGCATGGAACTACTTACACAACAAGTGGAACTAAAACATGGACAGGCACTAACGCTGCTGGTTGTGATTCAGTTGTCACGTTGAACTTAACCATTAAGCAACCAACCTCATCAACTGATGCACCTGCTTCAGGATGTGGATCATACTCGTGGCATGGTACCACTTACACAACAAGTGGAACTAAAACATGGACAGGCACTAACGCTGCCGGTTGTGATTCAGTTGTTTCTATTGTAGTAACCATCAACCCAATTGCAAATACAGCAATTACTCGTTCAGCTTGTATCTCTTATACTTGGTCTGCAAACAGTCAAACCTATTCAACTGGAGGCACTTATACTAACGCTAACGGCTGTAGTACAGATACACTTCATTTAACCATTAACCAACCAACATCATCAAGCCCATCTCAATCAGCTTGTACTTCTTACGCATGGCATGGAACTACTTACACAACAAGTGGAACTAAAACATGGACAGGCACTAACGCTGCTGGTTGTGATTCAGTTGTCACGTTGAACTTAACGATTAATCAAGCAACCTCATCAACTGATGCACCTGCTTCAGAATGTGGATCATACTCATGGCATGGTACTACTTACACAACAAGTGGAATTAAAACATGGACAGGCACTAACGCTATAGGTTGTGATTCAGTTGTTACCATCAACATCACAATTAAGCAACCAAGTTCTTCAACAACGCTTATTTCAAATTGTGGTTCATACACATGGCCTATAGATGGACAAACGTATTCAACAAGTGGAACTTATTCTAAACCATTAGGTGCAAATTCGGTAGGATGTGACTCAGTTGCATACTTGGTGTTATCATGTCCAAATAGTAACAACCCAATCATTTATCCTAACCCTACTACAAATGGGAAAGTAACAATCAATTGGGGCAATGCTAATATCAAAATTGGCACAAAGGTACAATTAGTAGTGTATGACAGAATAGGAAAAGTAGTAAGTAAAATACCACTAACCACTTCCAGTACTGTTGAAGAAAATATCGATTTGAAAATTAATGGATACTCAAATGGCCTTTATGTTGTTAGTATAGAAGTAATGTATACTAAGTATAAATATTCAACTAAAATAATTAAGCAAACGAAATAATTTTATGCGATTTCACTAACAAAAAAGCCAATCATTAGATTGGCTTTTTTGTTAGAACTACTTTTATTAATTTAAACTCCATTTTTTTGATGAGTCAGTATTTTTTTTCTCTCTTTAATTTCTACTTTAATATCTGGTAAAAGTAGTAGGGGAATATGCGAATGAAAAAGCAATTGTCGCGTTTCACTTTTCGAAAATAACCTCTCAAAAAAAGAATGATAATGAGGGATTATTGTCAACAAATCAATACTGTTATCATCAGCAAAATTTTCTAAAGCAATTGTCACATCGTCTCCTCTCGGGAATTTAAACTCAACATCTAAAGGCATCAATTTACTGATAATACTTTTTGATCGATAGGCCAATTCATCTACAACACTCATGTCATTATCAAAAACCCTCACAACGAAAATTTTTGATTTATAAGTTTCACCAAGCCCTTTCAATACATCAATTTGCTGTAAATGCTCATTAATATTGTCATCAACAGCTAGTGCAATCCGATTTAAAGAACTAAAAGTTGCCGACTCTGGCACAATTAACATAGGTGTATATGATTTCCTTGCGAGTGCAGAAGTTGTACTCCCAAAGAACTTTCTTACGGATTTCCCCTCTCCTTTCATCCCAACAACAATAATACAATTATCGTATTTTTTTGAAGTATTGATAATTGTTTCAACAGTCCCCCCTTCAACTGCAAGAATATCTATTGGTTGAAAAGTACTTTTTCGAAGTTTAACTACTTCCTCAAGTAAATAATCTTCCGAAGATTTTTTTACATCTTCAGGACTTACGATAACATAAGATTCAGGGATAGATAATGGAACGCTGTATGCATGAAATAATACGATATTTGCTCCCATTGCGCTTGCTAATTCTACAGCATACTTTGATGCAATATGAGACGCTTGCGAAAAATCAGTTGCGATAAATATTGTTTTCATAATTTTTGAAATAAAAATAAATCCATAAAATTCATATTCAAATGATCTGTATAAAGAATCTAATGATAACAATCACCAACTAACTATTTTCTTATCAATGAAATGAAATATATTTTCGAATAAATTTGAAAGAAACTACGATTAAATGCTCGGAGAATTAACAAAACAGGAAATTGAAAATGTAATTCAAAGTCAGTCTGTGTGCAGAATTGGCTGCATAGATGGGAAACATCCTTATATTGTACCAATAAGTTATTTTTATGATGGCGAATACATTTATGCGCAATCAAGAGAGGGGAAGAAAATAGATTTGATGCGTAAAAACCCAAATGTATGCATAGAAGTGGATATGATTACCAGCATGAATAATTGGAGATGTGTAATAGCTATAGGAAAGTTTGAGGAACTTAAAGGAGAAGAATCCACATTAGCGAGAGAAAAACTATTTAGCAATGTACTCACGTTAATGACTAATACCAAGATTCATAAATTTCAACATTACACGGGTAATAGCATTCTGGAGAACAACAGAGTGAAACTAATTATGTTCAGTGTAAAAATAAGTGAAGTTTCAGGAAGGTATGAGAAGTAAAAAATCCAGTCTATAAAACTATAAACTCTTAAGTATTTAAATTAATATCCCTAATGTGATTTTATCAGAAAAAAATTGTTTTTTTTAATATCACGATAGTATCTCCTCTTATTTTTTTAGCCCTAACTTTAGACCTTAAAGTTAAAGTGATGAAAAAAAATCAACTGTTTTTTTTAATCTTATTTATCGGAATATCCTCTTGTCTAAAAGCTCAAAGCAATGACAGCATTAAATATTTTCCATTAGTTGTGCAATTTCAAAGTGTTTGTTGTGGTGTCCCTAATGATAGCCCACTTAAGAAAGCCATCAATTATTTCAAAAAAATAAATAAGCTAAAAGAAATAACAGCTACAAAGGTTTCCCCTATGGGAAGAGAAGGTGAATATTGGATTAGTTTTTCCTTGAAAGAATTAAACAGGAAACAGAAAACAAGTTTCATTAGAAAAATGAAAATTACTACTGCTAAAATGAAAGACAGAGGATATGTAACATGTGAAGAAAACGTAAAGGCGAAAATCACTGAACTACCTTCCAGTGTACAATTTGAGGAAATATCTTTTTGAGGACTTTTATTTTTTTAACCGACATTTGTCAAATTGTAAAAATAAATATTTTATCCAATGTTAAAAAACATACTTAGCGACAGGCCAACTAAAGTATTCACTTTTATGGCTGCATTTTTTATTGCTAATGCCTTAATTGCAGAATGTATTGGGGGGAAAATATTTTCACTTGAAAGCGTACTTGGAATTGCGCCCTCAGACTTCACTTTCTTTGGCGAAAAAAACTTATCCTTTTCTTTGACTTGTGGGGTTTTATTGTGGCCAATTGAATTTGTAATGACTGATATTGTTAATGAATATTATGGCCCTAAGGCAGTCAAAAGGATTTCAATCATAGCAGTTGGGTTAATTTGCTATGCATTCCTTATGTTTTTCTTTGCAATAAAAGCCACTCCTCCAGCTTGGTGGGTAACTTCAGGGGTAGATAAAGGCATTCCTAATATGCAAGATGCCTTTTCTGGAATTTTCGGGCAAGGTATGTGGATCATTGTTGGTAGTTTAATGGCGTTCCTAGTTAGTCAAATCATAGACGTCACTATTTTTCATAAAATAAAAAAAGTCACCGGGGAAAAATGGGTATGGTTGAGAGCTACAGGATCTACTTTAATTTCTCAATTGGTTGATAGTTTTGTGGTATTATTTATTGCCTTTAAATTAGGCAGCGACTGGAGTTGGCAAAAAGTGTTGGCTATATGTTTAATGAACTACATGTACAAATTCACTATGGCTATTGTATTAACACCGCTGATTTATTTTATAGAAAAACAAATTGATAATTACGTTGGTCATGATACTGCTAAAAAAATGAAAAGAGCAGCAATGGGACAAGACGAAGAACCTTTTATTAATATCCCTACTGCAGGATAATAAATCACAACAACCATAGTAGTCAAGTCATGACTATTTATTCAATTATTTCTCATGAATCAAAAAGTAATATTTTCTCATCATACACCATTAATACAATACACTATGCGAAATTCTCTTATGCTGCTGCTCCTGTTATCCTTTCATTTTTTATCTGCACAAAATTATTCTTTACAAATTGAATCGCTCCTTAAAAAGGAACAATCCACTAATTTGGATTGCTATAAAAATCTTCATGCTCATCCTGAATTAAGCACAAAAGAATTTAACACGGCTGCATATTTAAGAAAAACCATTCAATCATATGGATACGAAATAATCGATTCATTAGGATACCAAAGTTTTGCTGCTGTTATTAAAAATGGTAATGGCCCTACAATACTGTATCGTACGGAGATGGACGGTTTGCCTGTTAAAGAAGAAACTTCACTCCCTTATGCAAGTACGGTAGTTAGTATAAAAGATAATGAGCCCTTTTCCGTTATGCATGCCTGTGGGCACGATGTTCACATGACAACATGGTTAGGTATTGCAAAAGTTTTAAGTCAATTTAAAAACAATTGGAAAGGAACTTTAGTGATGCTTGCACAATCTGCTGAGGAAACAGCACAAGGAGCAAAGAAATTAATCACCTCTCCAAATTTTAATCTTATTCCTCAACCAACCTATCAATTAGCGATTCATAATAATGGGGATTTAAAAGCAGGAGAAGTTGGATTTTGTGATGGGTACGCAATGGCGGCAGTAGACATGATTAACATTACTATTTATGGAAAAGGTGGACATGGCGCAGCTCCTCAAAACGCCATAGATCCGATTGTTTTATCGGCTCAATACATTAATGAAATACAAACCATTGTAAGTAGGAACCTTTCCCCCAATGATCCTGCTATTGTAACTGTTGGAGCTATACATGGAGGCACGGCAGGGAATATTATACCTAACCAGGTCATATTGAAACTTACCATAAGATCATACAGCAAAGAAGCCAGAGAGACAATCATTAACAGATTAAAAGAAATTGGAGATAACCTAGCAGCTGCTGCAGGATTGAGTAAAGATAAATTTCCTTTGTATGAAATATTAGACATGAGTATCCCTTCACTTTACAACAATGCTGAATTGGGAAAGAAAATAAAAAATATCATTGAACATAAATTTGGAGCGGTCGTGATTAAGCAAGTAAAACCAGTCATGCTTGGTGAAGATTTCGGAGTTTATGGACAGCAATTGTCCAACATACCCTCTTATTTGTTGTGGATGGGGACTTTAAATCCTGAAATAAAAAATACAGACCACCCTGTCATCTACTCCCCTCATTCTTCACATTTTGCTCCTTTCGCAGAAGAATGTATTCCAAGAAATATTTCCATTATAAGTAATTGCTTGATTGAATTATTCAAATCTGTAAATTAATCCAACAAAATATCCGACATGAGCAAAGCTTTCATTATTGCCTTAAAAGAAGAAGTCAATAACATCGATAACATCAACGGCTACCCTGTTTTATTTTCAGGAATAGGAAAAATAAATGCGACTATAGGCACACACGAACTTATCAGAATGGGCGTTTCTGAAATAATTAATATAGGGTCTTGCGGATCTACCCAACATCAGCTTGGAGAAATTATTAAAATAGGAAAAGTATGCCAGGATATAGACTGTTCACCTATTTGCGAATATGGCATCACTGCATTTGAGGAGAGCCAGCCTTATATATTACTTGACGAAAATTCGAGTCATACTTGCTTTACAACTGATTACTTCTATGATCATCATCAAAAAGAAAAGTATGCTCCAAACTATATCAACATGATTGAAAGCTCTTCTGTATTTGATATGGAATTATATGCAATTGCAAAAACCTGTTTAAAAAAGAACATTAAACTATCCTCCTACAAATGGGTATCTGATGATGGAGACTTTTCAAAATGGATGGAAAACTGCGAAGTCTCTTTGAAAAAAGTAATGACCCTTTTAACATGAGGTCTTAAAAAAAGAAATAGATTATTTGTGCAATAAAAAAAAGAAAGCTGGTCAGCATCAACCAAGATGAAACATCCATATTTTTTTTAAAAGTTTTATAAAATAAAAACGTCAACAGAAATAAAAAATTCATCAGAATTGCCGCATAACCAAGAACCACTATAGAACTTCCAAAAGGATTAAAATCCAGTGCCTCATTAGACTTGGTAAGATTAATTTTATTAAAAGCTACATACCTTAAGCATACGGCTCCTACAAAACAAGCATTGCAAATAAAAATAAATTTAGAGACGATTCGCATTATTGAGAGTATTAATTAGCCTCACTATTTTTTCCAGGCAGCATTGGTACAAATGAAAAATCAGCGAATGATTCTTCACTATAAGTGCCATTTTCATTCTTAGTTATTCTCAGCATTTTGTGGTGCTGGTCTTCTGCCAATGGTATTACCATAATACCACCGGGCTTTAATTGGTCAATCAATTTCGGCGGAATAAAAGGTGCTCCGCAAGTAATAATAATTTTATCAAATGGAGCAAAAGCAGGTTGTCCAGAAAATCCATCCCCATAAATAAATCTAAGTTTGGCAGCAGGATATTTATTTTTCAAAATGAATTTTTTTGTCTTTTCAAACAATTCCTTTTGCCGTTCAATTGTTAGCACAATTGCGCCCATTTCAGCCAAAATAGTTGACTGGTACATGCTTCCTGTGCCGATTTCTAAAACTCTATCAAACGGCTTTATTTGCAACAATTGCGATTGAAACGCCACAGTATAAGGCATTGAAATAGTTTGATCAGCTGCAATAGGGAAAGCCCGATCTTCATAGGCAATATTCTCAAATTCAAGATCCAGAAAAAAATGTCTAGGGACTTCCATCATTGCTTTCAAAACAGCTTCATCCGAAATTCCTTTTTCCCGGAGTCCCTTAATTAAATTTTCTCTCATTCCCTTATGCCTATAAGAATCTTCATACTCCAACATTCTCTTTCCCATACTTCAACTATATTGTGATTAAGCAGTTTTAATTTAAACCCATTTCAATAATGATGCGCTGAATTTTATCATCCAATTTTTTTTCTGTTGCATCAAAAAGATCCGCACTTTCCAATTTTGTATTCACACTGAAATAAAATTTAATCTTGGGCTCTGTGCCACTTGGTCTTGCTGATATTTTTGAACCATCTGCTAATTCAAACTGCAATACATTACTCTTTGGCAAATTGATTGTCCAAGAACTCTCGTCCAATAAACTTTTACCAACTTGCAATTGATAATCTAATAATGCCACAACAGGAATGCCGTCGATAGCTTTAGGAGGATTTTTTCTAAATCCTTCCATCATCATACTTATTTCGGCTGCGCCATTCATGCCTTTTTTAGTAATACTCACAAGATTCTCTTTATAAAAACCATATTGCAGATAGAGGTCGATAAGTTTTTGGAATAAACTTCTGCCCTTGTTCTTTTCATATGCTGCCATTTCGCATAAAATAGCAACCGCACTTACGGCATCTTTATCGCGTATTTCATTCCCAATCATTAATCCAAAGCTTTCTTCTCCTCCAACAATATAATTTTCATTTCCTTCTTTCTCTTTTATTAAAGCAGCAATCCATTTGAAGCCAGTCAATACATTATAACAAGAGACGCCATTAGACTTTGCGATTACATCTATCATTTCTGTTGTTACTATCGTCTTAATCACCATATCGTTTGGCTGGGCAATCCCCTTTGCTTTTCTGGCTTCTATCATATAATTAAAAGCAAGTAATGCAGTCTGGTTCCCATTCATTAAAATCCATTCTCCTTTATTATTTTTAACGCCAACGCCTACACGATCAGCGTCAGGATCTGTACCTAACAAAATATCTGCATTTAATTCCTGTGCCTTTTTAAGTCCGATGCTCATTGTTTCTGTCTCTTCGGGATTGGGATAAATTACCGTAGGAAAATTTCCATCAGGAACACTTTGTTCTTCAACAATATGGACATGATCAAATCCCAATTTGCTTAAGGCCTGAGGCACCAACATGATGCCTGATCCATGAATAGGTGTGTATACAATTTTTAAATCATGTTGCTTTTCACAAACCTCAGGATAAATACTCAAATTTTTGACCATATTTAAATAAAGTTCATCCATCTCTTTACCAATAATGGTAATATTATGTTCGCCACCGCTCCATTTTACTTCCTCAACTGAAGAAATTTTTTCTACTTCTATAATTACATTTTTATCATGAGGCGGAACCATCTGTGCGCCATCGTCCCAATAGGCCTTATAACCATTGTATTCTTTAGGATTATGACTTGCAGTACAAACTACACCTCCTTTACATTTTAAATGTCGGATGGTAAAACTCAACTCTGGAGTTGGGCGTAAACTTTCAAACAAATACACTTTTATTCCATTTGCTGCAAACACATTTGCGGTAATTTCTGCAAAATTCCTGCTATTATTTCTGCAATCATGGCCAATAGCCACACTGATTTCTCCAGCGAAGCACTGTTTCAGATAATTGGCATAACCTTGAGTAGCCATTCCTACTGTATACTTATTCATTCTGTTGGTACCGATACCCATGATCCCTCTTAAACCACCCGTTCCAAATTCAAGATTCTTATAAAAAGCATCCATCAAATCATCAGGATTATTTTCTTTCATTTTTAGAATTCCTGCTTTAGTAGCTTCGTCAAAATTACCATTCAACCACTTTTCGATTTTAATTTCAATCTGTTTGTCCATTTTTCTGCATTTAGATTCTCCAAAAATATAGGATTCGCACTTAATTAGACACTTTACTATTAATTTTGTTTTGCCATGATTACCAAGGGCATAAATAATCCTGAATCATCATTATTAAGCTGATTAATTTGTCTAATAAAAAAATATCTCTTTTATTTATTTTAATTTTCCAATCCAGCATCTTGTTGGCTCAGCAAGATACTTTACTACACAAGAGAGATGTTACCGCATTAAATAAAACAAGACTTAAAACAGTTGCCATTACTCAGATTGGATTGTATGGAGGCAGCATGATTGGATTGTACAATGCCTGGTATAAAAATTATCCGCAAAGTAAATTTCACACTTTTAATGACTGGGAGGAATGGCAACAAATGGATAAAATTGGACACATGTATAGCGCCTATACAATGAGTAAATTTAGCATGGAGCTTTTGAAAAGCACTGGTCTTGAAAGAAAAAAAAGAATCTGGCTAGGTGGACTTACCGGCGCTGCTTATCAAACTATTATTGAGATACTGGATGGATTCAGTGATGAATGGGGATGGAGCTGGGGAGATATTGGCGCTAATTTAATCGGAAGCGGGGCACTCATTGCACAAGAACTTGCCTGGAATGAACAACGCCTTCAATTAAAAACTTCCTTTCACAGAAAAAATTACGATGATGCCGTACTAAATAACCGAAGTGATGTATTATTTGGGAAAAGTGCTGCAGAACGGTTTTTAAAAGATTATAATGGACAAACTTATTGGCTAAGTGTTAATGTTAAATCTTTTTTTCAGGAATCAACCATTCCTAAATGGCTACAATTATCGATTGGCACTGGTGCTGAAGGCATGTTTGGCGCCAGAGAGAATATAGCAACAGATAAAAATGGCAGGATTACATTTGACAGAAGAGCAATAAAAAAATACAGACAATGGTATCTTGCCCCTGACATTGACCTCACTAAAATAAAAACAAAACACAAGAGTATAAAAAAGATTTTATTTATAGTCAATTCACTCAAATTCCCCACCCCTGCTTTGGAGTTGTCGAATGGGAAATTAAAATTTAACTGGATACAATTCTAAGTTAGATTCTATAACGTAAAACCGAATCATCTAGGTACATTTTACCGCATAATTTCTTTACCTTAGCCGAGCAAATTTTAGCTTATGCCATACATTCAACAAGCAGGATTTCTTTTGTTAGCGGTCTACTCCACCTGGTTATTTTCGAGAAATATGATGCAAATCAAACGCAACATATTATTAGGAAAAGACGAAGACTTAACTGACCAATCTAATTTAAGATGGAAGAACGTAATACTGCTGGCATTAGGACAAAAAAAGATGTTCAGAAATCCCACTGTAGCTATTATGCATTTGATTATTTATGCGGGATTTATCATTATCAATGTTGAAGTGCTTGAAATCGTATTAGATGGGGTTCTCGGTACACACAGAATTTTTCTACAGCCTCTGGGTTTTTTTTACAGTTACCTGATTAACTTTTTTGAACTATTAGCCGTTGGCGTTATTGCAGTATGCTTGATCTTTCTATTCAGAAGAAATTTTTTAAAAATAAAACGTTTCATCAGCAATGATTTGAATGGCTGGCCGAGAAGCGATGCCAATTACATCCTCATTACAGAGATTATCTTGATGAGTTTATTCTTAACTATGAATGCAACGGACAAGGCTATACAATTGCAAGGACATGAGCATTATCACGAAACGGGCAATTTTATTTTTTCAGGAATGTTATCTCCTTTTTTTCAACAAATGACTTTAACGAAACTGGTCCTCATAGAGCGTACTTGTTGGTGGATGCATATTATAGGCATTTTTGCTTTTTTGAATTATCTGCCTTATAGTAAACATCTTCACATTCTACTGGCCTTCCCAAATGCATATTACGCAAGACTTAAACCTGTCGGAGAAATGCATAATATGGAAAATGTGCAGAACGAAGTGAAATACATGATGCAACCGGAACTCGCTCCTACCGGTGAAGCACAGCCGATGAAATTTGGTGCAAAAGATGTAATGGATTTAAGTTGGAAAAGTTTGCTTGATGCATATAGCTGCACTGAATGCGGAAGATGTTCATCTGCCTGTCCTGCCCATCAAACTGGAAAATTATTGAGCCCTAGAAAAATCATGATGGATACAAGAGATCGTCTTGAAGAGGTAGGATTAAACATCAAAAAGAATGGCAGTTTTCAGGATGATGGGAAACAATTATTGAATACTTATATTTCGGTTGAAGAATTAAGAGCTTGTACTACATGTAATGCCTGCGTTCAGGAATGTCCAGTTAGCATCAATCCTTTAGACATAATAATCGAATTGAGAAGAAGCTTGATTATGGAAGACAGTAACGCACCTCAGGAATGGAACGGCATGTTCAGTAACATTGAGAATAATTTCGCACCCTGGAAATTAAGTCCGGATGACCGCGACGAATGGACCAAAGAAATGTAGTAACCCCTTTTTACAATCCATCAACAATTTTCAACCAACTTCAACAAATTTTAACCTTCTTTATCCCATCTCTGTAATGAAATCTGCTGTCGCTCTTCTTACTTTCTTTAAATTAACCAACCAATCTTTTTCTGCATCTCTATATCCAAGAGGCAAAAGCACTACACTTCTCAATCCTTTTTCATTTAGGCTCAATAAAGCATCTAAGGCCTTAGCGTCAAAGCCCTCCATTGGGGTAGCATCTACCTCTTCAGCAGCTGCAGCCATTATCGCAATTCCTAAAGCGATATAAGCTTGTTTTGCAGCGTGGGTAAAATTCTCTTCCGCAGATTTAGCAGAATAAGAAGATAAGAGCATCTTACGGTAATTTTCCCCTCCTTCAGAAATGAACCCTCTAACTTCATTGGCAAGGTCAAACATTTTATTAATTCTTTCTGCTGTATAGTTATCCCAGGCTGTAAAAATGAGTAAATGAGAACAATCTGCAACCATTGTTTGGTTGTATGCTAAAGGTTTTATTTTTTCTTTCAATTCCTGATTGGAAATCACAATAAGTTCAATAGGCTGAAGCCCACTTGATGAAGGAGCTAATCTTGCAGCTTCTATGATATTATCTACTTTTTCCTGAGGTATTTTCAGGCCATTCATTGATTTGGTAGCATAACGCCAATTGAGTGATTCTATAATATTCATAATTCATTTATTTTTTTGCAAATATAATTATTAAATGAAAAATTTACAGAAATGATCCTTGCAATTCAAGAGAAATTTTTAATTTCTCAGTTCTGTTTAACTTATTCCTTATTTATAATCAATTCATGTAAACCATCTTGTTGCATCATATACACTTTACCGCTAGTTGATTCATCTTCTGATTTTTCATGTACTTTTGGAAATTGAGAGGTAAAAATATCATCGTTACTAAGTTCAAAAGTATTATTGATACTAACCTCTTTTCCAACAGGTACATAAACTGTCATTAACAATCGTTGATTTCTGAATTTATTTTTTCGGGTAATCCTAATTCCTTTATCCAGAATCAGCAAAGAATCCTTTTGTATTATATTAAACTGAATTTGAGCTGCAGCAGCATTAGCTTCCTGACGATTTTTTCCATTTGACATTTTTGAAAGCATTACTTTAAAACTATCATTTGGAGATTTCCTGAATTTAATGCTGACATTATCTATATAAGCTGTATCATCTCCATAAGAATTCATAAATGCTGAGAATATAAATCCAACATCATCTTTTGTATCCATTTCATTAGGATAAGTAATGATTAATTTGTTGACAGCAGGATTAGTGAGTAGAACTTGCTCTTCTGTTTTAATATTTGTAGACTTGAAATCTGCAGACATAGTGAATACAAATCCAATTACAGACATTATACCTATAATAAAAAGACTCCAAAAAGAAAGAGTGACGAATTTATTACTTCCTTTTACTCCTGCAATTTTTCTAATTATCCATGTAATAATTCCTATTACAGGAGCCAAAATAAAAAACAACAAAATTCCCCATGCGAAAACATTTTGCCAACCATCACTGATAAGAAATGTTCTCATAGGAAATACTGCTAACGCAGCAAAACTTAGGCTGAATAGAGATATAATTAAAGCAATGCCAATGATGGCCAAAACAGTATAAACAAATGCTTTAATTACAAACACGATAATCTTTACCGCGCCTGAAATTATTTTTTTTACAAAATCAATTCCCTCTCTAAAGAAAGAAGTAGATTTTTTTGTTACAAGCTGGGTTGTTTCAGCACCTGCTTGTTGTACTTTTTCCTGAACCCCTTTCAATTCATCCGCAATATTTTTTTTAATAGAATTCATGTCAACCTTCTCCCCCTTCATCTGTAATTTTTCAGATGTGGTTTTGGCCTCTGGTATAACGAGCCAGCAAATAATGTAGATAAACAATGCTCCGGGGCTAAACATTTCAATTTGATGATGGTAGCCATTCCCATTAAACACAATACTCAAACTTGCCAATATAAACACGGCACGTGGTATCCAGGGATTAATACCAAAATAATTGGCGATGCCACTACATACTCCTCCTGCAATTTTATTTTCCCCATCACGGTATAACTTTTTTCGAACACCGCCAATTTCTTTCACAGCAGAACTAGGCGTAGCTATCCACAATATTAAATAAGGAATCAAGCCAACGCCAAACGAAAAAGCAAGAATAATAAAAATGATTCTGACCAAGACTACATCAATTCCAAAATAATTAGCCAGACCACCACAAACACCTCCAATTAATTTTTCATTTTCGCTTCTGAATAATCTTTTGTTTGGAGCAGTTATATTATTTTCTTTTTTATCAGTTTGACTATTTTCTTTAGCTGTAAACACCTCATCAAAATCTTCAGGACGTCCCATACTTTTGATAACCGTATTTAAATTATCATCGGTGATACAAACAGCCCCTTTATTGATGGTTTCCTGCAATAATTCACTGATTCTATTTTCAATATCATTGATAATTTCATCCTTACCTTCCTCATCTGTAAAATGTTTTTGCAAACTTTCGGTATATCGTTTAAGCAATTCAAAGGCCGTCACTTCGATCGGAATAATTCTCCCGTGATAATTTATATTAATTACTTGTTTCATTTTTTTTAGTTTTAATGTAGTTTGTTTTTGTGTATTTTTACTGTTGTTTAATGACCATCTTAACTGCGTTATTGAGTTCATTCCAGGTTGATTCCAATTCTTTATAAAACCCAGCCCCTTTTTCTGTAAGACTAAAGTATTTTCTTGGAGGACCGCTATTACTTTCCACCCATCTGTAAGTGAGCATTTCGGCATTTTTAAGTCGGGTTAATAAAGGATACAAGGTCCCCTCAAAAATATGGAGGTTCGCGGTTTTCATCTTTTCAATAATATCAGAAGGATAAGCCTCTTCTTGTTTAATAATAGATAAGATGCAAAACTCTAAAATGCCCTTTCTCATTTGGCTCGATGTGTTTTCAATATTCATTTTTTCGAATTGAAAGTTTATTAAAACACGAAGATACGGAAAAATATAGTACTATGCAATACATAATACTATATTTTTCGAAAAATGATACAAATCATTGGTGATTTATTGCCTTAATAAAGCATGTGTTCTTTGGAATGTTGTAAAAATAGTTGGATTAAACTTTAAAACTATTGCTGATTAGGCAGCAGGAAATCTAATAAAAGGTTGTTCTTCCTGCTTATGCTAAAGTTTCTTTTTTCCCCTTTAAAATTTTAACCAACTGGATAATTGCAGTTACTAAAAAAATACAACCGATAATCCAGTTGATGTAATGTTCGCCATTGGCTATTTTTCCAATCAGCCATTTGCCCCCAAAAATAAAAACCGCATTACCCATCAATGTTCCAATTCCAATACCGAAGATGTAAATATTATAATGACTATTCAACGGTTGCAATATTTTTTTAGTAAATAAAACTGTACTCCATCCAAACCAAAAAGGTATTTGAACAGGATTAATGGCGCACATCATCATGCCCAATAAAAAGCGATGCATTTGATTATTCAGCAGTATATTTTTTGAATTCCCATCATCATTCAAAGCAGCAATAAAACTCCCCACCGCAAGTGCAAGAATAATTATAAAAGTAACCCATTCCATAGCTTTCATCAAACGGGCCTGCCTCGTTACCCAATCTATCCCTAAGAGTGAAATACGGACATAAATCATTTCGACCAATAAGCAACCCAATGCAAAATATACTGCGTTGGTTATACTTTCCTGTATACCAATTTGCATGGAAGCAACATTTAATGTTCCTAAAGGAAGCGAGCCTAAAAAACTAATAAGCATTCCCCAGAAAAAAACTTTGGTAAGATTATACATGGTTTAAAGTTACACTCAAAATGAAAGGTAGAAATTGACTGATTAAAAATACCATACAAAAAAGATTAACCAATTGTAGCATCAACCTCACGCATCTTTTCAAAATGAGCTTTGGTTTTATTTAAAAATTTATACCCCTTTAAAAAAGGCCATGGCTTTATGCCTTGCTTTGAATTATACTTACTGATTTGATATAAATCTTTCCAATGATTAAGGATTTCACGATAAGCACCCATCAAGGTATAGCCAGTATCGTAGAAATGATTGGGCTCTGCCCCACAACCATTATATTCCAGTATGGTAAAGTTTTTCCCTTGTTTTAAATCTTCAATACTCTCACACATGATATCATATCTTCCGTAAAAAAAATCGTTGATCCTCAAACTTACTTCATCAAAAATGTTCACAAGTGAATCATCTATATGATTTTTTAAATCTACAAACTGTGCGCCTCTATTATGATTGGCCGCATAATTCAAAACATATTTTTCACTTTCCGAAAGAACCCTGTTTAAATAATCTTTGTGCTTTAGTAACATTGCTTGCTTATGTTTACTTGCTTTGGGATGTGAATGGATTAATTCCTCCAGTCGCTTAACACCATCTCCTACAACATGCAAAGAAATCTTATGCAAAAATCCTGTAACCTTACCCGTTAGTTGCTCTGGATGACGAATATAAAACACGCTGACTTCCATTGGGTAGTTTACCATTTCCTGTATAACATATTCTACGGGAATTTGTGTATGGTAATTTTTAAGCTCCTCCGCTGCATCAATTTTCCTAAATAATATACCCTGACAACCAATATCTGGTTTAACGATTAAGGGAAATTGAAGTCCTGCCATTTTTATTTTAGTGATCACCTCATTAAAATCTTCATCTGGTAAGATGTTTATTGTATTAGGATATAATGATGGGGGCAGCAAATCATACATTTCTCTTTTAGGCTCACCATCCATTCCTCCGAATGTAATTTTAGGATTACTTGAAGTAAAAAACCAAACAGCACGTGAGCGCAACATGTAGTAAACCCACATGGGTGCTAATGGGGCATAAATTAATTTAAACGGCCAAGCTTCCCAATTCGTCAATTTATGTATGATTTTTTTCAAGTCTTTGTTTAATTTTCAAAATTAATGGCAATAGTGCAAACATCAATGATAAAAACTTGTTTACTTTGTTGAAATAAAAATCAACTTATGCATGTACCTACAATGGCGGAATTTTTAGCTAAGGGCGAAAAGCCGGAAGTTTTATTTTGGGTAGGCTGTACAGGCAGCTTTGACCAACGTGCTCAAAAAATCACAAAAGCTTTCGTCAGCATTTTAGAAAAAGTAGGCATCAAATATGCAATTCTGGGTAAAGAAGAATTGTGCACAGGAGATCCTGCAAGAAGAGCCGGCAATGAATTTATGTTTCAAATGATGGCGTATCAGAACATTCAGCTATTAAATGGCTATGAAATAAAAAAAATTGTAACTGCTTGTCCGCATTGTTTCAATACCATTAAAAATGAATACCCTGCGCTCGGAGGAAATTACGAAGTAATTCACCATGCCACTTTCTTACAGCAACTCATAGACGAAGGCAAAATAAATATGAAGGGAGGCGGTGAATTCAAAGGAAAAAAAATAACCTATCATGACAGTTGCTATTTGGGCAGATCCAACAATATTTATGAAGCACCAAGAAAAGTATTAGAAGCCATGGATGTGGCCCTAGTAGAAATGAAAAGATGTCGAAGCAATGGATTATGTTGCGGTGCAGGTGGCGCACAAATGTTTAAAGAAGAAGAAAAAGGTGAAACAAGAATAAATATCGAAAGAAGCAATGAAGCACTCGAAACCGGAGCGACTATCATTGCTGCAGCTTGTCCATTTTGTAATACCATGCTTTCCGATGGTGTCAAAAACCAAGAAAAAGAAGAGGAAGTTGCCGTAATGGATATTGCAGAATTGGTGGCGATGAGTATGGAAGATAAAGTTTAAGTCGCTTCGCTTGTTCAACATGTTTCAAATGTTACATAGGGTTCAGACGTTAACTCAAAAACTATCTAAACGGATTGAACCTTTTAAACAAATCAACTAACCCAAATGGATTTCAACATATCAGAACATATACCCGCTAATTTTCATCCTGAATCCAAAGTTTGGATTTATCAATGTAATAGAGATTTCACTAACATGGAGGCAGAGGAAATAAAATCTGTATTGAATAATTTTGCTTCAAGTTGGACTTCTCATGGGGCAAAAGTTAAGGGATTTGCCACGCTATTATTGGAAACTTTTATTATGTTTATGGCCGATGAATCTGCAACAGGAGTAAGCGGATGTAGTACAGATTCTTCCGTTCGAGTAGTAAAAGAAATTGAAAATAATTATAATGTGGAATTATTCAATCGACAGCTATTGGCTTTTTGGGTTGATAACAAAATAGTTCAAATTCCATTAAATGAACTCCATACAGCTCTTTCAAACCAGTTCATTTCTCCTGAAACCTTGTATTTTAATAACACTATTTTATCTAAAAAGGAAATAGAAGAAAAATGGCTTAACAAATTGAAATACAGCTGGTTATCAAATAAATTAGCTTTGTAGTTCTATAAGAAATCCCGTAGAATAATTTCACCCCTAACGGGGTTTTGGTTTTTTGTTGCTTTTGTCTTTGGAATAATTTCACCCCTAACGGGGTTTTGGTTTTTTGTTGCTTTTGTCTTTGGAGTTATTTCACCCCTAACGGGGTTTTTGTATTTGTTGCTTTTGTCTTTGGAGTAATTTCACCTCTAGCGAGGTTTAAAGCCATATAGCTAAATCAACCTCTCTTCCTTTCAACCTTTCAACCAACCTTTCAACCTTTCAACCAACCTTTCAACCAACCAACCTTTCAACCCTTCAACCTTTCAACCTTTCAACCAACCCTTCAACCCTTCAACCTTTCAACCCCTCTTCCTTTCAACCCTTCAATATTTCAACCAACTATGCCATCCTGTCACTTTTAACCCCAATTACGTTATCTTTGCGACATAAATTTTTTGCATCCGATGGAGGAATTAATGACTGATAAACTACACGATGAAACCCGGCAAGGCGAGGCGTTTTCTACAGAAAAAAATCCCAACCAAAGATTTGATAAACATTTCTACATAGAAAGTTATGGCTGTGCTATGAATTTTGCAGACAGTGAGGTCGTAGCTTCCATTTTACAAAAAGAAAACATTGGATCAACTTCCAACCTAGAAAAAGCTGATATTATTCTGATCAACACTTGCTCCATAAGAGAGAAAGCAGAAGAAAGAATTAGAAAGCGACTGACCGAATTTCGCCAACTTAAAAAACAAAATCCAAGTTTGATTATTGGCATTTTGGGTTGCATGGCAGAACGATTAAAAGCTGATTTACTGGAAGAAGAGAAACTGGTAGATATTGTAGTAGGACCAGACGCTTATAGAAGTTTACCACAACTCCTTGAAGATGCAGAAACAGGACAAAAAGGAGTAAATGTATTATTGAGCAGAGACGAAACATATGGCGACATCTCTCCCATTCGCCTCAACAGTAATGGCATCAATGCATTCGTAAGCATCACAAGAGGATGTAATAATATGTGCTCTTTCTGCGTAGTGCCTTTTACAAGAGGAAGGGAAAGAAGCAGAAGCGCCATCAGTATTGTTGCAGAATGCGAAGCCCTTTTCAATGATGGCTACAGAGAAGTAACGCTGCTTGGGCAAAATGTAGACAGCTACAATTGGAACGACGAAGAAAAAAATGAGACTATTACTTTTGCAAAACTCCTTGAAAAAGTAGCCCTTATTTCTCCATTATTAAGAGTACGCTTTTCTACTTCACATCCTAAAGACATTACCGACGAGGTTTTATTCACCATAAAAAAATACGAAAACGTCTGCAACTATATTCATCTCCCGGTTCAAAGTGGCAGCACCAGATTACTGGAATTAATGAACCGTACTTATTCAAGAGAATGGTACATTTCGAAAGTAAACCGAATAAAAGAATTGATTCCTGACTGCGGTTTATCCACAGATTTAATTTCTGGATTTTGTTCAGAAACAGAAGAAGATCACCAGGATTCTTTAAGCCTAATGGAATATTGCAAATATGATTTGGCATACATGTATTTTTATTCCGAAAGACCTGGAACATTAGCTGCTAGAAAATTGGAAGATGATATCTCTCTTGAAACAAAAAAACGCAGACTGCAAGAATTAGTAGCCCTTCATAGAATTCATTCTTTGGAAAGCATGCAGAAAGAAGTTGGAAAAACATTCAAAGTATTGATAGAAGGGAACTCCAAAAAAAACGAAGACGAATTTTACGGCAGGAATGACCAAAACAAAGTAGTCGTTTTTCCTAAAATGAATTTCAAAAAAGGCGAATATGCTATGGTGAAGATTCACGAGTGTACTGCCGGAACCCTTATTGGAAAAGCAATAGATTAAAACATGGATTTACAATTAATAAAAAACAGATTCGGCATTATTGGTAATGCTACGGCACTCAATCATGCACTTAATGTAGCTACACAAGTTGCCAACACAGATTTAAGTGTACTGATCAATGGAGAAAGCGGGGTTGGTAAAGAAGTATTCTCTCAAATTATACATTCCCTTTCTGCACGCAAACACAACCCATTTATTGCGGTGAACTGCGGTGCTATTCCTGAAGGCACTATTGATTCGGAATTATTTGGTCATGAGAAAGGATCTTTCACTGGTGCCGTGGATAGTCGTAAAGGTTATTTTGAAACAGTAAACGGAGGCACTATTTTTTTGGATGAAATCGGTGAAATGCCATTAGGCACTCAAGCCAGATTACTTCGTGTACTCGAAACCGGTGAGTACATTCGTGTAGGAAGCAGTAAAGTGCAAAAGACTGATGTAAGAGTCATTGCAGCCACCAATAAAGACTTGCTTGAATATACGCATAAAGGCAAATTCAGAGAAGATTTATATTACAGATTAAATACAGTTCCTATTAGAGTGCCTTCGCTTCGCGATAGACAAGAAGACACCATCATTCTATTCCGAAAATTTGCAACTGATTTTGCAGAAAGATATAAAACAAGTCCTGTTCAATTAACCGATGATGCCAAACAGATCTTAATCAATTACGGATGGCCAGGTAATGTGAGAGAGTTGAAAAATATTGCAGAACAAATTTCGGTATTAAGTAAAGACAAATCGATTACAGCAGAACAACTAAAAGGATTTCTGCCTGAACAAAATCATTCGAGATTACCTGCTTTAAGTGGTGGACCTGGAGCGGTGAGTCAAGCTGAATTTGCTAATGAAAGAGAAATCCTTTATAAGTTATTCTTCGATATGAAAAAAGATGTAAATGAATTGAAGAAAATGTTTTTCGACATTATTCAGAATCCATCCATGTCGCATAATATGCCGATGTATACTAATGAACAAGACGCTGGAAATAATATCAAAGAAATTCATACAAACACTGCTAATAATAACATAGGGAGCTCATCAGCTGTGATTATAAGAAATGATCAACATTCACCGATACAACAGCATGAAGAAATAGAAGAATCTTTAAGCATTATTGATAAAGAAAAAGAACTCATCATTAAAGCATTAAAAAAACACCGCGGCAAGAGAAGAGATGCGTCGCTTGATCTTGGCATTAGCGAGAGAACGCTTTATAGGAAGTTGAAGGAGTATGATATTGAGCATTTGTAGATGAAGAGGTTGGTTGATTGGTTGGTTGATTGGTTGAAAATTGTTGATTAGTTGAATAGTTGAATTTATAAAAAAGAAAAAATGATTAACTCTAAAATTAAGATGCGGACATTGAGAACATACATTTTATCTATTATTTTATTGTCGTTTTTTAATTACGCAACATGTAAGTATTCTTTTAAAGACACTTCACCTATTCCAACGGAGGTTAAAACATTTCGGGTAAATTATTTAGAGAATAAAGCACAGTACATCAACACGCAGTTAAGCCCGCAGTTGACAGAAAGTTTAAAACAAAAAATCATCAACACTACAAGACTCAGACAAACAAATGCTGATGATGCACATTATGACATCAGTGGGTACGTTTCTCAATATTATACTAGCACCATAAGTATTGCTGGTGCTAATGCAAATGGGAACAGGCTAACGGTTGGATTCCATTTGATTTTCAAAAATAACTTAGATGATAAAAAAAATTTAGAAGCAGATATTTTAAGAACGTTTGATTTTGATGCTAATATTAGTTTATCTCAGGCAGAGGCCACGCTAAACAATGAAATCATCAAGAATATAGTTGACGAAATATTTAATAAAATATTTTCTAACTGGTAAAATAACAATACTAATTCCCAATCGGTTTTTATTTATGATACATCAAGATTTATACAATAAACTTTATCAGCAAAATTCAAATGACCAAGCTGAGATGCTGCTAAATGAAGTGGCTTCATTTCCCTATTTCAGCATTCCCCACTTTTTTTTACTTGCAAGTACTAAAAAAAATATTCCTGATTACCCTACTATTGCGGCAAGAACTGCCTTACATTTTAATGATGCATATTTCCTCGATCATCAAATTCGTCAATTTAAAAACAGTACAACTGTTTCCAACAATGACGATCCTAAGTTTGAAAATAAAATAGCAACTACCGAGATTGAAAAAGAAGAATTACTATTTGAGCCCTTATTTGCTTCAGACTACTTTGCTTCGCAAGGCATAAAATTAAGTGCAGAAATAAAAAGTGATGATAAACTGGGTAAACAATTGAAAAGTTTTACAGAATGGCTAAAAACCATGAAAAAAGCAGATGCAGGGAAATTGCCTGAAACCAGTGGTATTACAGATAGAGCGGTATCTGATATGGCGGAAAAAAGCAATACGACAGCCCAGATAGTGACCGAATCAATGGCAGATGTATATATCCAACAAGGAAAGCCTAATAAGGCAATAGAAATATATGAACAATTAAGTTTGCATAATCCTTCGAAAAGTGTTTTCTTTGCAGACAAAATAAAATCTTTAAAATAAAAATACCATGTTAGCATTATTTGGAATTTTGATTATTATTGCCTCTATCATTCTTGGATTTATCGTTTTAATACAAAATCCAAAAGGTGGTGGATTGTCGGGTACATTTGGAGGTGTAGGCAACCAGTTGATGGGTGTAAAACAAACAACTGATGTATTGGAAAAAGGAACTTGGATTTTTGCTGCTATCGTTGGCATTCTTTGTCTGGCATCTCCTGCATTCATTCCTAAAGAAGGTGCAAACAAAGGAGATGATTTGATTAAAGGCATTTCAACAACACCACAACAAAAAGCTGCTGCTCCTGCTAACACGACTCCATTACCAGGAACAAAATAAAAATTAAAGTTTTTGTAAAAAGATATTACCCCGCAATAAAACGCGGGGTTTTTTATTTATTTTGCCGACTAAAATTTAAGAACAAATGAAGCGTATCTTTTCTATATTTTTTTTAGCTGTTTTTTTGATTGGAATATATGCAGGCTGGAATGTATTAGGCCCTGTAGTTGCTGCTCCAGAAAATAAATTTCTATACATCAAATCTGGAAGTTCTTTCGAAGAGGTGAAAAATCAATTAGTTGTAAAAAAAATTCTTTCCCATACTTTTTTCTTTAACCTGATATCTACATCAATAAAATACAACCAGCATATTAAACCAGGACGATATCTAGTAAAAGATGGGAGCAGCTTATTAAGTTTCATCAGAATGCTAAAATCCGGTAATCAAGAGGCGGTAAGGCTTGTAATCACGAAACTTCGTACAAAAGAAGATCTTGCTGCAAAAATTGGCGAAAACTTTGAAGTAGATTCTAGTGAGGCCATCCATTTTTTAACAAGCAACGATTCTTTAGCATCTTATCATCTTGATACCAATACCGTGATGACTACTTTTATTCCCAACTCCTATTTATTATGGTGGAATAGTTCATTTTCAAAAATACTGTTGAGATTAAAAAAACAACACGACTATTTCTGGGATGGGGAACGTTCGAAGAAAGCAAAAGAAAAAGGATTTACAATAGAGCAAATATATACAATAGCGAGTATCGTAGAAGAAGAAACAAACATGGACGCAGACAAAGGGAAAATTGCAAGTGTGTATATCAATAGAATAAAAAAAGGGATGAAACTTGAAGCCGATCCAACTGTAAAATATGCCATGCGAAATTTTGAATTAAAAAGAATTCTTCATGGACACCTTACCTTCCCATCAGATTTCAACACTTATCAAAATACAGGATTGCCTCCAGGTCCAATTTGCACACCTTCTATAACCACAATTGATGCCGTTCTTAACGCTCCAACAACTGATTATATCTTCTTTGTTGCAAAACCTGATTTCAGTGGTTATTCTAATTTTGCAAATTCCTATAATGAACATCTGGTTAATGCAAAGTTATACCAGCATGCATTAGATCAACTCCAAAACAATCATTCCACACAAAAATAATTCGACGCCATTGACAAAATTTGAACGGATATTAATTACAAAAACACCGCTTGCATTCTTTGTAAACAGAAGCAAGCGTATCCATCCGCCAGGGTTTGAAGGCGTTCCACTTTATGATGTATTGCGTTTCTTTTACAAACAAATCAAAACGCACGGACTAACCGAAAGGGCTTCTGCCATATCGTACAACTTTATTATGGCGATACCGCCTTCCTTATTATTTATATTTACCTTAATTCCTCATTTGCCATTTATTTCCAAAAGCGCCATCAGGAGTCAATTAAATAAAATCATTGTTGATATTATTCCTTCCAAAGTTTACAATAAAGAGCTCATCAAATTTGTTGATTCCTTTATTTATGAAAACAGAATCGGATTATTATCCTTTGGACTTTTGTTGTCTTTGTATTTTGCTTCTAGTGCCATGATGGGATTGATCAGATCTTTCAATAAAAAAAATCATATCGGATTTGAAAAAAGAGTAGGTATTGCATCAAGATGGACTGCCATAAAATTGACCATTTTAATTTTCAGTTTATTCATGGGTTATTTCATTTTATTAATTTCTCAAGGAGCTGTGTTGAAATTATTAATACATAACCATCAATTACGAGATCTCATTTCCAATACAAGATGGCTTTTTATCATTTTGCTCATTTTCTTTTCAATTGGATTTATATTCAAATATGCGCCATCGGTCGAGAAAAGATGGAAACTCATTTCTCCGGGCGGTATCACTACTACAATATTGAGTCTTTTATCTTCCTTTGTTTTTTCGTATTTCGTTACCAATTTTAGCAGATACAATCTGCTCTATGGTTCAATAGGTACGATTATGATGATTATGGCATTGATTTATATCAATTCCCTATCGATTTTAATTGGATTCGAGTTAAACGTCAGCATCAATTCTCTGCAAATAATTGCTAATAAACGGAATGCTGAAACAGAGAAGTAATAAAAACTATTCAATATCCTTTTGGTCAATACCCTATTTCAGATTAAATTCGCACACGTAATCTAAAAATTCAACATTATGGCATACGACGTTATCGTTTTAGGCAGTGGACCAGGTGGTTATCCGGCTGCAATCAGAGCAAGTCAATTGGGCAAAAAAGTAGCAATTGTAGAAAAAGAAAGTCTTGGAGGTATTTGTTTGAATTGGGGCTGTATTCCTACAAAAGCATTATTAAAAAGTGCGCAGGTTTTTGAATATGCCAAGCATGCTGCTGATTATGGCATTACCATAGATAAAGCCACTGCAGATTTTTTGGGCGTAATTAAACGCAGTCGTGGTGTAGCTGATAAAATGAGCAAGGGCATTCAATTCCTGATGAAGAAGAATAAGATTGATGTGATAATGGGAACAGGAAAATTAATTGCTGCCAACAAACTGGAAGTTACTGCTGCGGATAATTCCAAGCAAGTACTTGAAGCTAAAAATATAATACTAGCAACTGGTGGTCGTGCAAGACAATTACCTACGATGCCTATTGATGGCAAAAAAATTATTGGATACAGAGAAGCCATGTCATTACCGACACAACCTAAAAGCATGATTATTTGCGGAAGCGGTGCCATTGGAAGCGAGTTTGCTTATTTCTATAACAGTATGGGTACTCAAGTAACTATTGTAGAATTCATGCCACGTATTGTACCTGTTGAAGATGAAGATATCAGCAAAGAAATGGAGAAGCAATTCAAAAAGCAAGGGATGACCATCATGACAAATAGTGAAGTTATTAAAGTAGACACTTCTGGAACAGGTGTAAAAGCTACAGTTAAAACTGCCGCAGGCGAAGTAGTTTTGGAAGCTGATATTTTGTTAAGTGCTGTGGGTGTAGTGGCCAATATTGAAAATATCGGATTAGAAGCATTGGGTATTAAAACTGAAAAAGGGAAAATTATTGTAGACGCTAATCAACAAACAAGTGTTGCTGGATTATATGCAATTGGCGATTGCACTCCAGGACAAGCACTGGCGCATGTTGCAGCAAAAGAAGGCATTAATGCAGCAGAACATTTAAGCGGCCACAAACCTGAACCAATGGATTACAATAATATTCCTGGTTGTACTTATACCTCTCCGGAAATTGCTTCTGTAGGTTATACTGAAAAAGCGGCTAAGGATGCGGGTTATGAAATAAAAGTGGGTAAATTTCCCTTTATTGCCAGCGGAAAAGCTGTTGCCGGTGGAACCACAGAAGGATTTGTAAAAGTAATTTATGATGCAAAATATGGTGAGTTCTTAGGTTGCCATATGATTGGTAATAATGTTACAGAAATGATTGCAGAGGCTGTTGTTGCGCGTAAATTAGAAACCACTGCACATGAAATTCTAAATGCCGTTCATCCTCACCCTACTATGAGCGAAGGAATGAAAGAAGCTACAGCTGCGGCATATGGAGAAGCGATAGACATTTAAACTTCTCTAATAATATACATTTTCAAATAGTCCGGTTTAATTATTGGGCTATTTTTTTTAATATCGATTAGGGGTGGTTTATCATGTGTAGCAGAAGAGTTGATTCGTACCACTTGGGAAGGTTTTTATAGCGTATTCGTAATATTGCAATATCGTAATATTACGAATACGCCCAATGGCCATAATAAACAAATAAACTCCACCTGTTTCTAGGTCGCCACAAGTCATCTTATCCTAAAAAAGTATTTCTAGAAGCTCACAATGCCTATTCAAATATTGACTTCGACTTTGTTATTTAAAAAAAACAATATTGATTAATGTCCAGCTAAAGTGCCTGACTCCTCATAATTAATTCCTTGCTTCTTTAATATCCCTTTTACTGCAATGGCAAAAAATGTTAAGTAAGCAAAACAAATCACAGGCACCCAATAGGATTGTTGGATTCCAATAACATCAGCTAATTTTCCCTGAATCGGAGGAATAATTCCACCACCTAAAATCATCATAATTAAAAATGCAGAACCTTGTGTAGTATATTTTCCAAGACCGGCAATCGATAAGGTAAAAATACAAGGCCACATTATGGAGCAACACAATCCTCCACTTAAAAAGGCATATGTCGCAATAGTGCCTGTTGTTTGGGTGCCTATAACCATTGCCGTTACTCCTAATAATCCGAATACCATTAAAGTTTTTGCGGGCTTATCATTACAATAGAAAAATGCTGCAATCTGAATACACACACAAATAATATAATAATACAATGATGACATATCATATTTTGCAATGGTGTTCACTCCTACAATTACGCCAAATGCTATTAGAGGAACAATAATCTGCAATAACATTTTATTGATTTTAGTTAAATTAAAAGCAGATACAGCCCCTGTCCAACGGCCAATCATTAGACTTCCCCAATACATAGCAATGTAAGGAGTTGCCTCAGAAGCCTGTTTGCTACCAAAAGAAGATTGTTTTAATAATTCTCCCAAATTACTTCCTATAGCAACTTCAACTCCAACATATACAAATATGGCCAACATGCCTAAAACTAACTGTGGATATTTCATAGCGCCCCAGCCCTCTGGTTTTTTAGTGGCACTTGCATTTGCATAAAATAATCCCAATACAACAATAGCTAATGCACCTAACAACCATTTCATTCTGTATGCGTTCATTGCCAGCGTTTCATCTTTTGTGGCATTGGATAAATCTGTTTTATAACTATTGAAAACAGGCGCAAACATAATAATCAATAAGCCTGTCATCATCAATAACATATATAATGCCTTATTAGCTTTTTCTGTTCCTTCCTCCATAATACCACTTGGTACTTTTTTGGAGAAATGAAATAAACCTGCAGCAGCAATAAATAATCCACCTACGCAGCAATAAAGCAAAATCACTTTACTTAAGCTCAATGAAGTAATTTGTGCATCGGTAACAGCGGCGGTTGTACCAAACAAAGCCAATGCCACTACAATCGGACCGATGGTTGTACCAAGGGAATTGATTCCACCGCCAAGATTAATTCTGCTAGTTCCTGTTGCAGGATCTCCTAAGGAAACACTAAAGGGCTGTGCAGCAGTTTGTTGAAGTGAAAATCCCAATGCTACAATAAACAAGCCTACTAACATACCAGAAAAAGTATTTGCATTAACAGCGATAATCATTGCTGCAGCTCCCATTGCAGAGAACAAGAGGCCAAAAACAATACTCTTCTTATAACCCCACTTCCCAACTAAATCTTTTCCACCAAAAGAACCATAGGCAAATAATGCTAATGCGCCAATATAATAAGCAGTATAAAATGCAAAGTCAATTAACTGACTTTGAAACTGATCTAGATTAAAATAATGTTTGCAGAATGGAATGAAAATACTATTGCCTGCAGCAATGAATCCCCAGAAAAAAAACACAGTAACTAAAGTACTTAACGCCCCATAATTAGTAGGTATAGCACTTGACGAATCTTTCTCGATATTAGACATAGTTTAAAGTTTAGGGATTGAAAATAACTGGTTTTTTTAACTTATTCAAAAAAGATTTATATCAGGTCATTCAGGAATTTAACGAAGCCAGAAATATTTGTATTTTTTTTGAAGTCTTACAGACAATTAAAGTCTCTTGATTAAAATAAAGTAGAGGAAAATTTGATTTGTCCAGGAATTATAAATTGTGAAATAAATTGCTCCAAAAAATGTAGGTTTGCTATTAAAAAATTGGCAGAAATAAATATCATATTAACCATTTTAGAAACGCTCAAGCAAGCTAACCCTGAGAATGTATTCATCAGTAGTTTGTATGACCAATTTTGTAATCGTGGCGGATTGAGTAAAAAACAACTGGAAGGACTTTATGATGTAGCAGCAAAAACAGGTTTGATATCAACAGCAAAGTTAGCTACACTTGAAGCTATCATCAAAAAGAAGCCAACCCGATACAAATCAGAAGTCATCAAAAAATTACCTGAGCAGATCATAGATCCTACTATTCTTTTATTGTTAAATCAAATTCTGGAAAAATACCCTCAACATAAAATGGCCTTGTTTATGCAATCAAAATGTAAACATAATGATGCCTTAACTGATTTTGAAATTGTCGAAATAAAAAGACTCGGAAAAGTCCTTCTAAAATAAATATCTCATGATGTACAAAAAAATAATTTGCATTATCACGCTTTTTTCTTGCTCCTTCAAAACATTTGCTGATGAAGGCATGTGGCTTCCTCAATTACTTCAGACACTTAATGAAAAAGAGATGAAGAAAATGGGGATGAAAATAAATGCGTCCGATATTTATAATATCAATAAAGGAAGTTTAAAAGACGCTATCGTTAGTCTCGGCGGATTTTGTACTGCTGAAGTCATTTCTAATCAAGGACTTCTGTTAACCAATCACCATTGCGGTTTTGATGCTGTACAAAATCATTCTTCTATTGAAAATAATTATATCCAAAATGGATTTTGGGCATACAACAAACAACAGGAATTACAAAACCCTGGATTGTTTGTGTCTTTTATTATCAGTATTGACGAAGTAACCAATAGTATTTTAAAAGACATTAAGTCAAGCATGACTGAAAAAGAACGACAATCCATAATTGATAAAAATATTGCTCAATTAAAAAAAGATCACAAAAAAGAAAGTTATCAGGATCTAATCATCAAGCCATTTTTTGAAGGCAATAAATACTATTTGTTTGTCACAGAAACATATAAGGATATCAGACTTGTTGGCGCACCACCCTCTTCTATTGGAAATTTCGGAAAAGACACCGACAACTGGATGTGGCCAAGACATACAGGCGATTTCTCGATGTTTAGAATCTATGCAGATAAAGACAATAAACCAGCAGCATACTCCCCTAACAATGTCCCCTACACGCCAAAACGCTCTTTGAACATTTCCTTAAAAGGAATGAAGGAAGGAGATTTCACCATGGTATTTGGATTCCCTGGAAAAACAAATGAATACTTAAGTGGATCAGCTATTGAGCAAATTATGAAAGTAAATGATCCTACTAAAATTAATATCAGACATGAAGTGCTGGATATTATGAAAAGCTTTATGGTTAAAGATGAGGCGACTAAAATTCAATATGCTGCTAAATATGCTAACATTGAGAATGCATACAAGAAGTGGCAGGGAGAAGTTTTGGGATTAACCAGATCAGATGCTTTGCAAAAGAAAGCTAGTTATGAAAAACTTTTTTCCTCTAAAATAAAATCGAATCCAGCATGGGAAAGTCAATACGGAAGGATTTTACAAGACTTATCTAACGAATATAAAAATATAGAACCCTATGCATTGGCAAGGGATTATTATAATGAGATCATGCCAAGAATTGAAATATTTAATACAGCTTCCGTCTTGAATACGCTGCTTCAGTCTTATTCAAAAGACATCGAAACGAAAAATGATAGTAAAGGTAAATCACTTGCAAAACTGGAAGACATTTTTAAAGAATATAACCCAGCGCTTGATCAGCAACTGTTTGAAAAGCTCATGATGATTTATGTAAATAATCAATCTGCCGATAATATTTCTCCTCTTTTAAAACAATGGCTTACTACAAAAGATATCCACGCCATTGCCAATGATATTTATACTTCATCTGTGATGACAACCCTTGAAAATATAAAAGGAATTGTAAAAAATGAGCCCAACACAACAATCGATCTCATCAAAAATGATAATCTTTTTAAGCTTTATACCGACATCACAGAAACATACAATACACAAGTCGCTTCCCCTTTATCGATGCTACAAACGAATATCAACAAGCTACAACGAAATTACATGCAAGCACAATTAGATGTATTCAAAAATAAAAATTTCTACCCTGATGCCAATAGCACCTTAAGAGTAACTTATGGAAATGTAAAAGGATACCAGCCAAGAGATGGCATGAAATATCATTTCTATACTTACATGGATGGCATCATGGAAAAATATAAAGCCGGTGATTACGAATTCGATGTTCCTCAAAAATTGATTGATCTCTATAAAGCAAAAGACTTCGGTCGCTATGGAGTGAATGGCAGACAACCTGTATGCTTTATTGCTTCCAATCACACTACTGGCGGTAATTCTGGAAGTCCGGCATTGGATGCTTACGGAAATCTTGTTGGACTAAATTTCGACAGAGTTTGGGAAGGAACCATGAGTGACCTTAATTATAATCCTGAGATTTGCAGAAATGTAATGGTTGATATCCGTTATGTACTTTTTATTGTTGATAAATATGCAGAAGCGAAGAATCTGATTGCGGAGATGAAAATTGTGGAGTAAACTCAAAGTTCAAAAAGTTGAAAAGGTTGAAAGTCGTTGAAATCGGTTCGACGGTTTAATAAGTTTGTGGTTTAATCCATGAACTAATCAACCACATTCAACCACATTAAACATTTTTCAACCAACCATCTACTCCTTCTTCCCAAACACTTTCCTCAACAAATCAGTAACCTGAGCTGAGGGATCTTTTCTTATTTTATGTTCTTCCTGAGTAATTGTATAAAAAATAGCATCTGAAGTTTTGCCACCAACATAAGCAGCAAGATCTGTATTTACATTTTGATGAAGGAACTTATTGTAGTTGGAAAAAACATCTGACCAATACTTAGTAGCATTTACTTTTTTTAGCGACGCTTCAATAACAGGACGGATTTTTTCTGTGAGTTGTTGCGAGGTGTTTTCCTTTAAATAATTTGTTGCTGCAGAACTGTCTCCTTTCAATATTTTAAGCCCGTCTGTAATTGACATTTTCTTTATCGCTTCAATAAAGATATCCCCTACTCCAGCAGTAGCATCTTCTGCAGCTCTGTTCATTGACAAAACTGCTTTGTCAACCAAAGAGCCCATCCCAATTCGACGCATTGCACTTGCAACTTTTTCTGCTTCTTCTGGCATCATGATTTTCAAAATGGCATCGTTAAAAAAACCATCTGCAGCGCCCAGCTTTTTTGTACTGTTATTTGTCCCAATGGTAAGCGCTTCTTTTAATCCATTAATAATATCTTCATTAGATAAAGAAGTGCCCTTTGTTTCCGAGCTGATCTGTTTGGTTATTTGAGTAATAACAGATGAGCTACTGTCTTTTTTTATTGCATGATTGATCTTGTCAAAAATGCCTTGTGCTTGAATGACATTAGAAAGCAACAAACTAAAACAAATTGCAATTATTTTCTTCATTGTAAATGATTTGTGCAAAAATAAGAACGTCGAAGCTATAAAACTCCGACGTCTACAAGAAATTACTGGGATACTTGTTAAAGTTTAATTATTTTAAACACTTTCTTCTCTGCATTGTTTCCAATTTTCAGCAGGTATACTCCTGAAGTAAGAAAGGACAGGTTGATTTTATTGACAGCAGCCAAACCGGTTGATTTATAAATAAGACTGCCGGTTAAATTATAAATTGAAATTGATTTCCCTTTTAATTCGTATCCATTCAATGCAACAATATTTAAATCATGATCAATCGGATTAGGATAAATACTGAGTGAAACTTCCGACGGTATGGCCGGAGTTGAATTTGCAGGAACTGAACCAGCACTCTCTGTAACACTATCACATGCAGATGAATTTAAGAACGAATTACGAGGACCATTAAGCGCAAAAAGACTTCTTATTTTATTCTTTTGCCCTGTTGTAAACAAATTCATGCAGGCATCATTAGTATAATCCATAAAATTCATAAACATATCACCATTCGAATTGGGTGAGCAAGAACTCATGTGCGGAAATGAAGGACAATTATTATTGTAGCTGCTTTGTTGTGGTGTATCATAAATACCATCATTACCACAATCACTATCTCCCCAAATATGTTTCAACCCAAGCCAATGACCAATTTCGTGAGTTGCTGTCCTTCCTTTATTAAAATCAGGTTGGAGATTTCCAATTTTACCAAGCGCATCAAATTGAATCACAATACCATCTTTATCAGCGGGATCTCCTGGTTGTGTTGCATAACCTAAATTGTGACCTGCTAAATTACAAACCCAAATATTTAAGTAACTGTTGCAATCCCATGCATCGTCACCACCAGCAACTGAAGATTTCATAGCATCATCAATATTATAACTAACGTTATTGGTATGTTTTCTTATAATACCATTTGTTGGCCTGCCTAAAGCATCTGCTCTGGCGATACAAAATTTAATTCTTACATCCGCAGCAAATGGCTTAAATACATTTGGCGTATTGGAAGCATCTGCATTTAATCTGCTGTAATCTTCATTTAATACCTGAAGCTGTGATAAAATTTGCGCGTCGCTGATATTTTGAATAGCATTATTATAAAGCACATGAAATACAACTGGGATAGAAATAATTTCGTCGGGCAAAGTATCTCTGGATTGCGTATTTGATTGATTACTGTGAAATTCCTTATTAAACATGGATGTTTCATACTTTAAGGTTCCACAAACCCTTTGTCCGAAAGAGCCTGAAAGGGCAAACAGTATGAAGAAAATAAATAAAGATAATCTCATCAAAATATTATTAAAAAAAATGATTAATGTTATATCATTTTTCAATGCGATATGGACTAGTCTTTAAATAGGATGATTAAGAAAACATTTGGCAAATCGTTTGGAGGCTGGATTATGAGCAACATTAACTATTGATATAATAATAAATATCGGCTCAGAGGTGGCTACAAAATAGAAACTTATTTTTTAGAAATGAAACTATTTGTGAAATAATTTTAAATTATTTTTCCATTCAACTGTAAATGGTTTTGTATTTTTGGCTCTAAATCAAAGAAATGAATCGTCTAATTATACTTTCGATAATCTTTATAACCTCTTGTAATACAGATAGTAACCCAGATAACGACCCTGATATCGTAACACCGCATGTAGGAATAGACGCCCCGATAAGTTTAAGCTACAATATTATTAGCGTGTACCCGCACGATACAAGTGCCTATACTCAAGGCCTTGAATTATTCAATGGGAAAATGTATGAGGCTACAGGAGATTACGAAAATTCCTCATTAAGAATAAGCAATCACAAAACTGGATTAATCGAAAAAAAGCACCTAATGGGCACTTCCGATATTTTTGGAGAAGGCATTACTATTTTCAAAGAAAAAATTTATCAACTTACCTGGGAAAGCAATGTGGCTTATTTGTATAATATTTCAAACATCGACAAACCCATCAAAACATTCAACTGGCCATACGAAGGATGGGGAATCACACACAATAACCAAGACCTTATCATAAGTGATGGTTCTGCTAATCTTTACTTCGTTGATCCGGAAACATTCAAAGTAAAAAGCACCCTCTCTGTAAGAGATGACCAGGGAGCTGTAAACATGCTAAATGAACTAGAATATGTAAATGGATTCATTTTCGCTAATGTTTATCAAACCAATTTCATTGTGAAAATTGATGCCGAAAGCGGACATGTCGTAGGAAAAATAACATTGAATGGACTACTTCAGCAAAGCGACGTTGTACCAAATCGAACAGATGTTCTCAACGGCATCGCATACGATAGTACATCTAAAAGATTTTTCATTACAGGCAAGCGCTGGCCTAAAATGTTTGAGATAGAAGTAAAGTAATTTACCCAAATTATTACAATTGTATTGGCAATAAAACTTGATCTATTCTATGAATTATTTCATTTAAATATTGCTGATCTCTTATTCCTAAAGAATCTGTCGCATCAATTAAAATATTAGAAAGTACCACATTGTACAATAACTTAACTTTTGCAGAGGTGACTCTATCATTGTAAAATGCAGCCGAAATAGAAACCCCTGGATGAATTAATAAAGATTATATCCAAAACTTAAATAGTACAGACCACCAATATGCGAATTACCTGGCGCGTTGTAATAATACCGATTCAACAAATTGTTAGCACCTAGCTTTACCAATGATTTGGTTTTAGGTAATTTAAAGCTGATCTGCGCATCAAGAACATACACTGCAGGCAAATCACTATTAGCAAAATCCGCTTCATAATATAAGCTTTGCTGCCATCTGCAATTGATATTAAATCCCAATCTTTTTGAAGGACCAAAACCACTATTAGCAAAATAAAAATTCCCTTTATATTGTGGCGTATTAAAATATGCAATAAAACCTACTGGAATATCAACCAATCTATCTGAAGAGATATTCATTCCCACAGAAAAATTCATTGCCAAGCGGTAATCTATGCTCGCGCCAAAGCCATAAGTTTTAACTTTATCTGTTGAATTAACAGGTAAAGAGTAATAACGGTTAGCCGTATCTGCAATTGTACTTCTTATACCATTTTTAAACTGAACAGTTAATACTCTTCCAATAAAATCCTGATATTGTCCATAATAACCATACAAATCAAACATCATTTTACCTCCCATAATTAAGCCTTTATACCCTGCTTCAAAAGAAGAAATGGCTTCTGGCTTCAATGCTAATTTATTAAATTTAACCAACACGCTATCCCCTGCCATTAAGCTTCCTAAATCGTATAACTGGTTGGTATTAAAATTGTATTTCGTGTTAAAATAATCATTACATCCAAGCAATCTTACTCCTGTTCCTACACCTAAATCAACCCATTGTTGTTGATTAGAAGGGAATCGATATGCAGTTTGATAAGAAAATCGCAAATGGTTGAATTCAGCTATTTTATATGTTAATGTAGCTCTTGGGGTGAAACGCCCTTTGAAATTCTGATTTTTATCATAACGGCCAGACATAGACAATTTAAATTTATCATTAAGCTTTCTGGTAGCTTGTGCAAAAAATCCGTATTCATTTACGCTTCTTGGATTACCGGACTCATCAGCAAACAACGTTCCTTCTGAGTTTAATAAATAGGTTTTAAATGTTGAACCAACTATTATATCTGCAATCTTAGAAGTAAATTTTGAAAGATTGTAATTTCCCTCAACACTATACAAACTTGAATGATCAAGCAATCTAGCCCCTCCCTGAGAAATAGGAATGGATCTAATAGAATCAAAGGATTTTTTAAATTGAGGTGAATTATACTCAGGTCTTCCTAAATCCGAAACTGCTCTTGCTGCCTTATGAGCATCCAAATCATTATATCCATTAAATCTATTAACAAGATAGGTTGTTGCATAATCAATATACCAACCACGAGGGTTATGCTGTGCATCATAATAAACACTAGGCTTCCAACTTTCATTAAGCAATCTTGTTGCAACAGTCATATTGTATGAATCTCCTGAATTTTCCTGTGTAGTATATGCACGTAATACCCAAGATTTATTTTGTAATTCTAATTTGTATTGTCCCATTTTAAAGTTAATCAATGAATATCTTTCACTTCCAGAATACACGGTATTACCAGTGCCCCAATATCCAGCAAGTACAGCTTCTGTTTTTGAAGAAATCTTATAATGTAATGATCCTCCGAATTTCAGATTAACTGTAACTGGATCAATAATCTGATTTTCAGTATACCCTGTTCTAGAAACAAAAATGTCTTTCCCTTGATTTAAGGTGTCTATAAAATTGGCAAGTAGTGGTGGCAACATATTTGCCAATGGATTTAATATATTCGATCTAATATCTACTGTGGTTTCATCTCCATAAACATTAATCCCGTCATAATTGGGATCACTTTCCCTTGAGCCAGGAATCAAGTTACCTAGTGTTGCAGATCTTTTATAATTTCTATAATCAGAAGCTAGCCAATCTTTTGCTTGAAGTATTTCTGCATTTAATTTGAATGCAAACTTTTCACTTACCTTCTTTGCCCATCTAACGCTGAAATTATGATAAGGGGAAGGTTCTTTTTCATTTTCGCCAAGATGCATCACGCCCTCTTTTGCAACAAAGGACAACCCCTGATATTTAAAAGGGTTTTTACTCGTCATTAATAAAGTTCCATTCATACCACCAGAACCATACAAAGCAGATGAAGCTCCTGAAAGCAACTCCAAATTATCAATATCCAATTCACTCAATCCCACTAATGATGCAACAGGAAAATTCAAACCCGGAGCCTGGTTATCCATGCCATCTACCAACTGATTAAATCGGGTATTTCCACTTCCATTAAACCCACGGGTGGTGGGTGTTTTAAAAGTAAGAGAAGACGTCGTAACATCAACACCTTTCAAATTTGCAACGATATCATAATAATTTGCAGACGCCGTATTTCTGATCGCAGCAGCATTTACACGCTCAATGGATACAGGAGATTCTAGTATTTTTTCCGGAACACGAGAAGCAGAAATCACCACCTCTTGTCCAAGCTTAGTAGAAGGATTCAACGACACTTCCAATTTTGTGGAGGAAGATGTTACACTCATCTCCATTTCATCAAAACCAACGGAAGAGAAAACTAGTGATGCAGGAAAAGATTTTACATTGATAGAAAAATTGCCTTTCTCATTTGTAAACGTACCAATATTCGACCCTTTAATCGTTACAGATATCGCAGCAATATTTTCTTTTGATTGACCGTTTTTTACATTTCCTAAAATGACCTTATGTTGGGCATAAGTGCTAATCAGTATTAAATTGAAAAATACTGAAATGCCTAAAAGGCGAATACAACTATTCATATTTTGAAATATTGGTTAATACTATTTAACAAAATAAGAATTGTAATAGTATTAAAGAAATAATATTTTCAACATTGAAAAGAACAGTACAAATAATTATCCTATCCAACTCACTCCACAATTTCTCCATAATCAACAAATAACTCTTCCCCTTCAATAATGTCTCGAAGTGCTTCAAAATCCATTCCTTCATCAATAGATTTAATATTGGGTGTATCTGAGTGATTGATGTAGATCACAGGATCAATGATCTTAAACCCATATTCAGGAACATAATAATGGTCATTATCAAACAAACAATGATTCTCTACCAAAAAGCGACTGTGTTCTGGTAAATTTTCTATTTCAGCTTTAGAAATTTTTATCCACTCTGAACTGTCTTGTGAGAAAAGACTACGCTGCCCTTTATTGATATTTCTTATGGCAAAAACTCCAATACCCTGAACCTGAGATGGCTTGAGCATTACGAATGTATTATTGGTCAACTCGTCTATGAGTTGTTGTTTTGCATTAAACATTTTCTATGTTGTCGTCTTTTGAATTACATAAATAACAGAACTGCATTTTCTTTTGTTAAAAAAACAAATAACATTAGAAATGAAGCCAATTATAAATGCCATAAACAATCCGAATATATTTTCTTTATATTTTTCACTCAACATGCTCACATAAAAGCTGTCAAACCACATGGGCTTGATGGTTTTAATTTTCATTCCATATTGTCTCATTAACAACTCCATACTTTTAGGAGAAAAGTGATACAAGTGTCGTGGCACATCATAAGCGGCCCATTTCGCTTTATAATGACTGGCATCAAAACTCGTGTAATTTGGAACTGCTATAAACAAAACGCCGTTCGTTTTTAATACTTTTTTTAATTGCGCAACATATTCATGCAACTGGTGTACATGTTCCATCACATGCCACATGGTAATCGCATCATAAGCATCCGCTTGAAGTTGAAATAATTTATCGGGAGACTGAGGCTCTATTTGATATAAAGTTCTGGCTTTATTAATTGCGGTTTCATCGGGCTCTAAACCTGTTACAGCCCATCCTGCAGTTCTCAACGTATGAAGAAAAGCTCCTGTACCGCAACCCACATCTAGCATATTCCCTTTTCTTAATCCGGTTTGCTGCTGGATTAATTTTCTTTTAGTAGCTAAAGTAAATTTTCTTATCCGATGATAAATGCTATTCACCAAACCTTGCTTCGTATCGCTATGAGAAATGTATGCATCAGATTGATAGTACTTTCCAATTTGATCTTGCGTGGCAACATCCTGTGTAAATCTCAAGCTGCAATCTGCGCAATGCCATATCGAAAAAATTTCATTCGAAACGGTATAATCCTTCGCCTGAAGTACTGGAATAACATGTTGACTTTTACAAGCTGGACAAAGAGTATAATGAATCATAAAAGGTATATTTTAATAAACAGCATTTGCAGCGTGAGAAGGATGTTGATTCAATTTCTTAGTATCGTTTGAAGTGCTGGTATTATCAGTAACGTAGTGAATAACAACAGTAAGCAAGAGCAATATAATGACTAAAAAAAACATCAACCATTGATTGCCTTTTTTAACTTTGGCATCTTTGAGATACCCATGCATATATGCAGTTGTCTTTTGTTCATCACCCACTCTTACCTGATGAACAGCTTCTGGATGAACAACCCTATGTAATGCGATTTTCGGAAAAAAATCCTGAGGCAACTCTCTTTGTTTAAATTGCAATTCCCCGTTATCATTTACAGAAATTGTACCGGCTTGAGCAATAGCTACTTCCTGACCTATTTTAATATTCAAAATATCTGTACAATACTGTTGAAGAATACTACCTGCCAGATGATTATCGATATTTTTTTGCTTTGCAATAAACGAAATAAAAGCAGCAGCATCCTTTTCAACGGATGTCAACTCTATGAATGGGGCCGGTGCAGAAATTAATTTCTCTCCAACTGAAAAATGTGCATGGCTTTGCTTCAATTCAAGCGTGCCGATTTTCGGCAATGGACAATACTTATACTGAATAAGAAACTGCTCAATTACATGCTGCATAGCTGTTATATTTAAAATCGAATGATTAGACCAGCCAAAACACAAATCCCATAAACAGGATAATTATGCCAGCGCTGGTATTTATCTCCAAAGATATTATTTAGATCTGCAAAAGCATTTATTTTGTTAGTCAACTTATACTCTCCACCCAAACTTAAATCCACCCCGCCTTTTAAAGACCCTGACTTATTTCCCTTTGCCAGATAATGACCACCACCAAACATATAAAAATCTCCTTTCAATACTAATTTTTTCAACGCATTCCATTGTACAGCTGCGGTACACTCCATCGGTAAAGTAGACCAGGCCTTTTCATTGGCTTTCATTCCAGCATACGCATTCAGTGTAATTCCGCCAGTTGCATATAATTTACCCGGAATCGTATAACTGATATTGCCATGCAATTTAAAATTATTGACTTTATCTTCATTAGACAACACAAATGATTTTTCATCAGCGGTTGCTGCGGTATCATTTATAATAAATTGGTAATTATTGTACGACACCCAAGCCACTTTTGCACTAGCTACGATTCGATTAGATAAATTAGTTTTTAATCCTGCGTAATATTCCGTTTCTAATGTATTGGTTTGATTTTTTAGAGCAGTAAGATATGGATTGATATAACTTAAATTACGATAGGTATTCTTGTTGAGTTTTCCAATAAATCCACCTTGCAAAACGAAGGGGAAATTTTTAATCTTGAGTTCCCCAAAGATATTGGGCAAAATAACAAGCTTACCATTATCCCAAATGGCATTAACGCCTCCATTTATTTTATACAAAGAATTTTGATAAATTAATGATGGGGAAAATTGAGCCGCGTTATTATGATAATCATAATTAACAGAATCAATATTTTTTGCTGTACAATTTGTCAAATCAAACATGGCATCAACTTTCAAGGTAAAGAGGTCGTTGATTTTCTTTTCAGCTGGAACATCTATTCTAAATGTAGTCTCGTTCATTGCATCCTTTGCTGTAAAGTAATTGAACTGCATTTTAGTATCATAATCAATATTTAAAGTATTCTCTTTCGTATTTCTAAACCCTGCTTTAAAATCCATCTCTTGAAATTGCTGACTAATCTCATTCTTGTTGTATTTATATAAATCATGATTATACCCATATAAATAAAATTGACGTTGCTTCATTTCAAGACTTGCATAAGCTTCTGTTTTAGGAAAGAAATAACTTCCTGTTCCCTTCAAAGAAAACAAGGAGTAATTTTGATTTTCAATTTTCCCTTTTGATGAAATATAATCGCCGTAAACATTCACTAGTAATTCCTTTTTATTTCTTAGACAAGCCCCAGCAGATAATACAGGTGTCGTATGGTTACCAAACCCCGCTTTCACCCAAAAATGATTCCCGAAATTCATTGTTGTATCCACATTGAAAGCAAGTGGCTTTAAAGTAATTGGAGCATACAAGTAGATAAGCGCCTGATCAGGAATATCATAATTCAACTTTTCCTTTACAGCATCTGAAGCTAAAGTAGTTGCAGAAAAATTAATTTTAGCAACATTCATCAATACAGGTTTGTACGCTGAAATTACTGTTACAGATTGCTTTATTGCAGTATCCTTTTGAGCATATAATTCACGGCAAAATAACAGAGACAGTATCGTAAAAAATATGGAGACAAATTTCATATCCGAAAGATTTTTATTTTTAATACTCACTTTGTAAAATTTAAATTCGTTTATAAATTGGAATAACTAGTTCTGAGAAAAATAGCCCAATTATTTATTATTGATTTTAGAGGATTGCTGCTCTTTTATTTCAACCAGCACTAACTTTTCAGTTGCCTCATCTTTTAATTCCTTTACAGAAGTATTCTTCGCTACACTTTCATAGGTTGCTTTAGCATTAAAATAATCTTTCTTTTTTAGAAAAACATCTCCGAGTAAAATATAGGATTTGGCAACCCAATAATCATAAGAACTTGTTTCTTTAATTACAGCCAATGCATACTTCTCTGCAAGTAGCAGATTATTCAATAAGAAATAGCTAGAAGCCAACTCATACCTAGCTTGTGCGCCCCAGGCTGCTTTATTAATTAGCATGACCAGCTTGAAAGATTCAATGGCAGCAAGTGTGTCCTTTATAGATAGTTGAGATTTGCCTAAAACTAATGATGCGATGGCTTTATCATCAGTACTAATTCCCTTCTTAGTTAGCAAATCTTTCGCCGCAATATTTGCTTCATCATAAGCTTTCAATTGAAAGCAAGTACGAACTAATCCTCTTAAGGCTTCTAACTTATTTTCTTCATTATTGCCATTAGCCAACAACAATTGAAATGATTTCTTTGCATTGAGGTAATCATGAGATTCGAAATAATAGATACGTCCCAATTGCAGTGTAGCCGATTCGAAATATTCGCTTAAGCCTTGTACAGAAACAAAACCATAAGCAGTAATTGCTTTTTTGAAATCCTTTTCCTTTTCATAACAAATGCCTAAGTAATAATTTGCATCCACTACATATGCTCCGTTTGAATATCGAGTAAGATAGCTATTCAAACTATTTATTGCGATTTTTGCTTCATTATTTTGATATTTTTTATACGATGCCTGATATGCTAAAGAGTCAGCTTCGATAATATTAACAGCGATTTTATTAGCTCGTAAAAGTGCAAAATAATCATCAGTCGTTCCTTCTTCTAAATAGATATCTTTTACAATGGGCAATGCTTCTTCAGCTTCATTTGACTTCGGATAGTTTTTTATCAAATCCTTAAAAGCATCGATAGCGTTGAGATTATCGTTGTTATTATAATATGCTAACCCTAATTTTAAAAATACTTTTGGGCGAATACTAAGAGCTTGATTAGAAGCCGTCAATCTTTTCAAATAAGGAATTGCTTTTGAAAAGTTTTCATCTGCAATATAAGTTAAAGCCATTTCAAATTGTGCATCATCTAATAAATTACTGTTAGGAAATGAGCTGCTTAATTGAGCTAATAAATTTATTTTATCTAAACTGCTTTTCACTCCCACTATCATGGCTTTTTGAAACAACGCATAATCAGATTGAGGAAATTTCAATAAAATTACTTTATCATACATCAGATTTGCATTTGCATAATCTTTCAGCATAAAATTACAATCTGCCATTCTTACAAAAACATCTTGTTCGATTGAAGTTGAATTAATGGTTGGTTCAATTACGATTAAACTAAATTGAGTCAATGCCAATTTGAATTGTTCTTTTTGGAAATAACTATAGCCCAAATTATATTTTGCATGCGAAAAATTCGCCTCGCCTTGCGGCGGAACTTTACTGTCTAAAAAAGTAGCTGTAAAAGAAATACAAGTGTCATATTTTTGTTGGCGATAAGCAATTTCCCCTTTCCAGAAAGCAGCATAAGAAGTAATTATAGAAGCTGGGGTATTTTTAAGAATACTATTCAACAAACCATCTGCATCATTTATTTGTTGGTCATTAATTAATTGAATGGCTTTGCCATAAAGAAGTTTAGCATATACTTTTTGCTGCGATAAAGTAGGATTATTTAATGTAGCATAAACAGCTAACCCTTCAGTAAAATTATTTGTATTGGCCAGGATATTTACCAAAATTAGTTTCGCTTCTTCTTCATATTCCGAATTGGGATAATCGCTGATAAACTGTTTTATTTCATTCAATGCAACATCCTGAAAACCTAATTCATAAGATAATTTAGCATAATTGAAACGGGATATTTTTTGCTGAATTTTATTGGTACTATTATACGCGCTATATTGAAAAGCACTTCTAGCATTGGCTTTATCATTAATATTCAAATACAAACTACCCAAAAGATACATGCTGTTTTGGCCCATCGAATCTCTCTCATTACTTAATTGCTTAAATCCCTCAATGGCTTTTGTAGTATTATTTGTTTTATAATAACAAAAACTCAAATCGTACATCACTTCTTTTGAAACCTTATCATTATCATTGACATGTTGTTCAAAAAATGGAAGTGCTTTTGAGAAATTTTCTTTCTCGAAATAAAGCTGTGCTACCAATAATTGCAAATTACTTTTATAATACAAATCTCCGCCTGCTGACAACACGCTTTCTCCATACTCCAAGGACTCCAGCTTTTTATTTTGCAAATACAATATTTCAGCAACATAATAAGGTACGACCTGATTGTATTCAGAAACTTTTTCTACCAATCTAAAAGATTGCAATGCCGACTCATAATCCTTATCCCCATAAGAAATAAATCCATAATAATAATTGGCGGGCAAATAATATTTGATAGAAACCAATGAAATCAAGTCTGCAAAAAGAATCTTGGCCTCGCTGAATTTTTTAATATTAAATAGTGCATACCCATTTTCAAATTTGGTATTTATCATCTCTTCTTTACTCAGATGTTCAAACTTTGTACGACTAAAAAAATCAGCCGCTTTTTGAAAGTCTTTATTTATAAAATAATAATGCCCCAAATGAAAACAAAGTTCCTGTATACGAAACTTATTATTACTCTCCGCGATATAATTATTGGCATCTTTTTCTGCAATAGAAAGCTGTAAATGTAATTCGCAAACGATATAAAAATAATCGACATCATCTTTGATATAAGAAAAATCACTTTTCGAATAATCAGGATATTGAATCTTCAATTCTTTTAATAGTGGATATGCCTGTTCAAAATCGTTCTGATTTACAAAAGACCTTGCCTCCTTATATTTTTTTTCTACATCAAGTACAAGATGAGTAGGTTGAGCGAAGGGGATAAGAAAAGAGAAGACAATACTTAGTAAGATTACAGTTTTTTTTATAGCCATAATGATGATTCTTTTCTAATTTGATTATTGGTAAAGCTACTTTACAAAATGCAAAGAAAAAGAAAAAAAACAGCTTTGCCTCTAATGAAATCATAACCTGAAATAAAACGAAGTAAGATTGTATCTTCCTGATAGTAAAAAAATACTTATTTTTAATAAAAAAAATATTAACCTCTACCTAGAAATTAAATATTAAAAATGAGAAAACTAATTTCAACAAATTATTCAGCTGGCGCTTTTAATGCCGCCACACTGCTTTTACGCCTCGTTTTCGGAGTTTTGATGATGAACCATGGCTATGATAAATTGGTACATTTTGCTGCATATCAATCTAAGTTTATAAATCTCCTCGGATTGGGCAGTACTACTTGTTTGCTCTTGGTAATTTTCGCTGAATTCTTTTGTGCTCTTTTTGTTTTATTGGGACTATTTACGAGACTTTCGACCATTCCCATAATTATTTGCATGGCTGTAGCTTTAGTAAAAGTTCATCACAATCAAATTTTTGGTGAAGGGCAAATGGCCTATATCTATCTTACTACATTCCTTGTATTGCTCATTATTGGCCCTGGAAAAATAAGTGTAGACGGTGTAAGTGGAAAGTAGTGCCCTTCGGGTGTTTAATAAGTTTAAGGTTTAAGTCGCTGCGCTGGCTTAAAAGTTGAATAGTTTAAATTTGCTAGCTATTTTTCATTCAACCATTCAACCACCTACACCCTATAATAATCCCCTTTCCAATTTTTTATTGCTGCTTTAATTTGTTTATTAGATAATTTTTCGTCTGCTGCTTTTTTAGCCAAAGCCACAAATTCCTCATCTGATGCAAAACGCAATGCAATGATTTGAGAGATGGTTAAACGATTATCTAACAGCTTGCCTGTGATAGAAAAATGTCTGAGATTTTCTTCTGCACGAATAGCCCTGTCTTGAGCTTTTAATGCAAAGGAACGAGTATAAAAACCAATAAATACAACTCCAACACAAAGATCAAAAAATAAAACAGGAAGCAAGTTCCCATCCCAAGCATGAGTAAGATCCTCAACAGAAATCAAAGAAAATATGATAACGATTAATGGCAACGCAATACCAACGTAATATAAGCTGGGTGCTTTTCGCATGTGATTTTTGAAGTTTTGATTGTTCATTTTTGCTGTTTTTTTAATTACAGCGTGAAATTAGTTTAAAAAAAATCAAATTTGGATATTGCAATATTACGAATACCAATAAAATTGGAATATTTCTATAATAAACAACTTTCTAAACGAAATAAAGCTATTTTTTATAGGGCAGAAATTTTTTTCAAATGCAAAAGTTATACTTTTGAATCATGACAACAGTATCTATTATCACCATTGGCGATGAATTATTAATCGGGCAAGTTATTGACACCAACAGCGCCTGGCTGGCACAAGAACTCAATAAGATTGGCATAACAGTAACAAGGAGAGTTGCTGTTGGTGATAAGTACGATGAGATTTGGAATGCATTGGATCAGGAAGCTGCAACTGCCAATATTATTTTAATTACCGGAGGATTAGGACCAACAGCAGATGACATTACAAAACCCTTACTCTGTAAATATTTCAATGGCAAAATGATTGTAAATCAGGAAGCGTTGGAAAATGTAACACTCCTATTTGAAAAAGTTTTCAAACGACCACTTACTGAAAGGAATATCAAACAAGCAGAAGTGCCCGACACTTGTCGTGTATTAATTAATCCAAGAGGAACAGCAGCCGGAATGCTCTTTGAAAAAGAAAATAAAATTTTTGTGAGCATGCCTGGGGTACCTCATGAAATGAAAGGAATAATGATGGACCATGTTATTCCTTTACTGAAAAATAAATTCGATTTGCCTCATATTGCATATCGAACGTTAGTCACTTTCGGTATTGGAGAATCGATGTTGGCAGATTTGATTCAATCATTTGAAGAAGCGCTACCAACACATATCAAATTAGCATATCTCCCTAATTACGGCATCGTAAGGTTAAGGCTCAGTGCAATCGGCAAGGATAAAGATTTACTTGAAAAAGAAATTGATACACTCTTTATTACACTTCAGGAATTGGCAAAAGATTATGTGGTTACAAACGAGGACGAACCCATGGAGAAAATTGTAGCCAAGATGCTTCTGCAAAGGAAACAAAATTTAGCTACTGCTGAAAGTTGTACTGGAGGATATTTAGCTCATTTAATTACAAGTATTCCAGGATCTTCTGCATTTTTTCAAGGAAGCATGATTACTTATTCAAATCAGGTGAAGGAACATTTATTACAGGTAAAAAAAGATACCATCGAAAAAAATGGAGCGGTAAGTGAAGCTGTTGTTATTGAAATGACCCAAGGTATTCTTAAACATTTAAAAACAACTTATGCTATCTCCGTTTCCGGTATCATGGGCCCTGATGGTGGTACCGCAGAAAAGCCCGTTGGTACTGTTTGGGTAGCCGTTGGAAATTTAAACTCCATCAAAACGCATCAGTTTCATTTCCGATTTGACAGACAAAAAAACATCCAACTCACCGCAATGAATGCCTTTAATTTACTCAGACAGTTTATTATTGGAAGTGATTCAAATTGAAATCATCAAACAATAAACTTCAATCCTTATATTTTAACCAATAAAAACTGATTTTCAAAAGAAGTTTTAACCTTAAAATAGTAATTATTGAATATCATTCAAGCTTATCAAAATACACAAACACATCCTCTGAACTTGACCTTTTTACTTACATTTGCCATTATTAATTAACCATTAGTTTTCTAAAATATGAGTTTAGTAGATTTAATCATGCCTAAACTAGGCGAAAGTATAATGGAAGCCACAATTTTGAGATGGCACAAACAACCAGGCGATAAAGTTGCTATGGATGAAACCATTTTAGATATTGCCACTGATAAAGTAGATAGCGAAGTTCCCTCGACTGCTGAAGGAATTATTGAAGCGATTCTGTATAAAGAAAATGATGTGGTCCCGATTGGAACTGTAATTGCAAAAATAAAAGTTGGCGCCGATTCAAATGCCGTTTTACAACAAGCTGCGCCAATTACCCCTAAAAAAGAATATGAGGAAGCAAAAGTGGTTGAAGAAATCCCTTATCAACCCATGCATTCGACTACATCAAACACAAATAATTCCATTCGATTTTATTCACCACTTGTTTTAAATATTGCTCAAAGCGAAGGCATCAGTATGTCGGAACTAGAAAATATTTCTGGATCAGGACAAGATGGAAGAGTAAGTAAGAAAGATATTTTATTGTATGTTGAGAATAAAAAAACTGGGCGCCAGTCTTCAGCTTCACAACCCATTCTTCAGCAAGAACTTACTGTTGTAGCAACTACTGTAGAAGCCCCTACAAACAATCAAACGCCTACTGTATATCAAGGGAATGTTGAAATTATCGAAATGGATCGCATGCGAAAATTGATTGCGAAGCACATGGTGGACAGCAAGCATACCAGTCCACACGTTACCAGTTTTGCTGAATGTGATGTTACCAATTTAGTATTGTGGAGAGAAAAAGTAAAAAAGGAATTTGAAAAAAGAGAAGGAGAAAAAATTACTTTCACTCCATTATTCATTGAAGCGATTGTTAAGAGCTTGAAGAAATATCCGCTTTTGAGCAGCTCGCTTGATGGCGATAAAATTATAGTTAAAAAAGATTTGAATATTGGAATGGCTACTGCCCTTCCTTCTGGAAACCTAATCGTTCCCGTTATCAAAAATGCTGACCAATTAAATCTTGTTGGACTAACCAAACGCGTAAATGGATTAGCAAACGCTGCAAGAACTAACAAATTAAAGCCTGATGATACTACTGGCGGAACATTTACACTTACTAATGTAGGAACTTTCGGCAGTATCATGGGAACGCCTATCATCAACCAACCTCAAGTAGCCATAATGGCTGTTGGCGCTATAAAGAAAAGACCAATGGTTATTGAGACATCTCAAGGTGATACTATTGGTATCCGTCACATGATGTATATTTCATTAAGTTACGATCACAGAATTATTGATGGGGCACTAGGTTCGACATTCTTAAATTCAGTAAGTAAAGAGTTGGAGAATTTTGATCCGGAAAGGACATTTTAATAAAGGTATAGCCGCAAAGAACAGGAGAAAAGGAGTTTACGCAGAGAGTATCTTTTTAAAAAACATTTTGTTAGCATTGAAAATACAATAGATTTAACTTTAATCCCCGTATTTGAATCAACCATTCAACCATTCAACCATTCAACTAAACAACCAACTAACCTTCCGGCTGTGCTGTAAATCTCAAATACGGCTTAATCTCTTTAAACCCTTTAGGAAATTTCTCGTTGGCTTCTTCATTACTTAATACCGGCGAAATAATACAATCATCCCCATTTTTCCAGTTTGCAGGAGTAACTACATTGTATTGAGCTGTCAATTGCAAACTATCAATTACTCTCAATAATTCATTAAAATTTCTGCCTGTGGACGCAGGATAGGTGATTATCAGTTTTATTTTTTTATCCGGACCAATAATAAATACTGACCTAACGGTATGGGTTAAACTAGCATTAGGATGAATCATATCATACAATGCACTCACTTTTTTTTCTGGATCTGCAATTATGGGGAAATCTACAACTGTATTTTGGGTTTCATTGATATCATTTATCCAACCCAGATGATGCTCAAGATCGTCTACACTTATTGCAATAATCTTGACCTTTCTATTTTCAAATTCAATTTTCAATTTAGATGCAGCACCTAATTCTGTAGTACAAACAGGTGTATAATCTGCTGGGTGGGAAAACAAAATAACCCAATCATCTCCTATCCATTTGTGAAATTGAATTTCACCTAATGTTGTAGATGCTGTAAAATCGGGGGCTTCATCACCCAATCTTAAACTACTCATTTAATAAGATTTTAAAACTGATTTATAAACAGAATCTTTTTGCGCACTTGTGAATTTATAATTGTAATTCAGCAATGCTCCTTCCCAATCTCCGTAACCAGGATTAGGAAGTACTATAAATCTATTTCCGAAATCATTTATAGAAAGTTCTGTATTAGTATTTCTATCTGCTGGAGATTTTTTATCAAACAAGCTACTGAAATCACCTAAATTATCCCCGACCAACATTATTATTTCGTGAGTAGACGAAATTTGTTGTCTTCTTGTTTCTTTACTCGATGTCGTTGACTTTAAAAACAAATGTGCTTCATCAGCATTTGGGAAATTGTATTTGCGAAGATTCGCTAAGGTAGATTGTCTTTCTTGCTCTAATCTGTTGGTAATGTAAAATACTTCTATTCCTTTAGATGCAGCATATTTAAAAAAAGCAGGAGCCCCGGGAACCGTATCTGCATTAGATTTCAATGACCATTCATACCAGGCCTGAGGATCATACCCATTTCCAAGAAGTGCCTGGTGAACGGCATTCGGACTGTTATCTAAAATAGTCTCATCAATATCAGTAATAACAGCTTTAGGCATTGAAGTCTTTGATTGATATTGATCTACTCTTATTGCAGCAATGTTATAGGCCTGAAAACACAACGCTTTATACTCTGCGGCTTTCTGTTGATACAATGCAGTAAATAATTTTCCATTTACTACCATTGAATTATTGGCAGAGGTGTTTTCTTTTGTTGTTTTAGTTGTTACACATGATGTAAAAAAAATACACCCATACAATACATATTTTTTCATGTTATAATTTTTAGCGTAAAAAAAACTATTCCCCACTACCCTTTTCTCCAATAAACCATTGTTCTTTATTTTTAAACAACACATTAAACGTAGTCAAAGTTCCATAGATGCGAGTAATATATTGTTGTAGATTCACCTTATCCTCATCACTTAACAATTTATGTGCATTGATTTGTTGTTCCATTACTCTTAATCTATCTCGCAGCATGACAATTTTATGAAAGAAGATATCTACAGGAATTTCTTTTGGCTTTTGCGTCTTATCTGCTGGTTGTAACAACATCGAACCACCTTTCCAGCGATCCCCCAATGGAACAAGCTCACTAACTTCCCCCCACATTCTTAATATTTTCAATAACGATTTTTCTACATCAGAAATAGTCTCAACTTCAACCGTAACATTCTCTGGAATAATTTCATCCAACATGGTATCAGTTTTTTCTATTTCTTTTATGCCTGCATTAATAAAAGAAATGAGATAAGTTGCATATCGAACTCCAACTATCACGCCTGGTCCATGCTGCGTATGCTGAAGGCGGGTTCCTACTCCAAGATTTAATTGATCCATTCTTATGAAGTTAAAAGATTTGCAATTAGATTACAATTAGTAATTTAACATTATTCTCCATTCAAAATTCTGACAAATGAAGGTCGGTCCATTTGCCCAATAAAATTTCCTGCCTCTTTTCCATTACGATACAATTTAAAAAAAGGTATCTCGTCAATTTTTAATTTTTCAGCCAGACTTTTATTTTCATCAATATTGATTCTGATAATGGTTGCTTTACCCTCATATTCTTTTGTTAGTTTTTCTAACAGCGGAACCATTTTCATACAAGGCCCACACCATGGCGCATAAAAATCTATCAAGACTACATTGGAACTATTGGCTAACGCTTCATATGCTTCTGAGGAAATCTTGTCTACCGCTACGGTATGAGTTGGAGTAGTAATGGGAAAATCATTTTTTTTCCATGCCATTATTCCACCTTTCAATTCATACACCATATTGAATCCGCTTTTACGCATATCATCAACCGCTGAAGCGCTCCTGCCTCCAGACAAACAATAAACAAAATATGTATTTTTTACATCCAGCTTTTTAATATTGGATTCAAATTGATCATCATTATAATTGATATTAATGGCATTTGGTAGTGCTCCATCTGCAAACTCATCGGGTGTTCTTACATCAATAACCACAGCCCCGGGAGTTGATTGTATTTTTTCCTGAAATGCAGCTGCAGAAAGTTTTTCTTTGGATTGTGATTGACAAGAAGAAGTAATGGCCAGCATCAATAAGATGACGATATATTTCATGTTTTTATTTTTTAGTGAAAATAAGCAATAACGCTTACCCCATTATATTAATTACAATTATTTAATCCGATTGGTTTCCGTTTCAATGCCAGTCTTTCTGTTTCTGGACCCCATGATCTGCTTACTGCCAAACCTCCAATTAAACGAAACGCGAAGGGTTCTACTCTCCCATTCTCCACCACCATCAACATTTACTCCGCCGAAATTATTATTCGCATGCCATGGTGCTGTAAAGAAAATATCCGTCCATGAAATCTTTAAGGATGCTTCTTTTTTAAACAACAGCTTTTGTATTCCTATATCTAGAGACCCTTGAGGATCTGTCAACCAGGTTGCGCCCCAAATTGATGGACCATTATACCAACCACTTAGCTCTGCTGTATAATCCTTACCCAAAGAAAAAGTTTGCTGCAGATACGCACCATACAAGGGGATTTTTTTATTGACTTTATTAACGCCAATTAACCCATCAAATAACTGATAGTTATACCAAAGATTTATATAACCATTCCACCACTTATTAATTGGTGTAGGGGAACCTATTGCCAAATTATACATTTGCTGTGTAGCTAAATTTCTTTGTTGAACATAACTGGCATTTCTAATAGTATCTGTCATCTCTGTGGAGTAATCAGACACATAACTATAACCTAAAGTTGTATTAATAAATCCCATGAAAGTATGTATCAACTCCACTGTCTGTGTGTACTGCGGTCTTAGAAAAGCATTTCCCTTCTGATAAGTCAGTTCATCTAATTTCTTTTCAAACGGATTCAAATCCTGATAAGTGGGCCGATCAATTCTTCTGCTGTAAGTAAGATTTAAAGAGTGCTTTGGATTGATATTAAAAGTCAAAGCAGCTGATGGGAAAAAGTCTGTGTACGATTTTTTTACTGTATTATCTGGTTGTATAATCCCATCGGCTCTTGTTAAAACGCCTTCACTGTTGGTTTGTTCCATTCTCATTCCAAACTGGATACTCCATTTCTGATTTAAGGTTTTAAAACAACTTGCATAAAGCGCATTCACATTCTCTTTGTAGTTAAAGAAATTACTTTTATCTAATGCCTTTATGGGAATAGCATTCGCATCTTCAGTGAAAAAATCAAAGGTATTGTCTGTATTTACAAATGAAACTTTGCCACCGTAACTTAATTTTCCATTTTTTATTTTTTGTTCGACATCAATTTTTGTGGTATAAATGTCAATATTTAAAGGCATTTGAGCACGATTAATCACACTATAATCTAATGAGTGATCATTAAAATAATAATTATTGGGTTGATAATTTCCTCCGGATTTTCTAAATAAACCATAATCAGCATCCACATTAATTTCTGTACCACTGGTATCAATATATCTGTAATTCAGATTTACATTCGAGTTGTTGGTATTGCCATTTCCTGTACTATTGGATTCCAATGATTTGATAAAAGTCTGTGTGGGATTGTATTGAATCGGTGTGTTGCCAAAACTCAATTCATCACTTTTATTCAAATTAGAAGTTAGTAAAATTCCGAAAGTGCTTTTTGCATTTACAAAATAATCTAAACCGGCTTTAATATTCCAATTTGTTTTGTTGTTTTTATTGACACTGTTTAAATCGTAAAGTGTATCCAATTGTAAACGATTCAATTTCATCGTGTACTGATTAATCCCAAGATTAAGTCCAAGATTTCCAAATAAATTAATTTTCTTATTACGATAATTAATATTAAATGCGCCATTACCCTTTGGCGTTATCCCCTGAATGAATCCGGCAGTAACACTTCCATTGGTTCCGAATTTTTTATTCTTTTTCAATCTGATGTTGATTATTCCTGCATTCCCGCTTGCATCATATTTTGCAGAAGGATTACTGATCATTTCTATTGCTTCAATATCACTGCTGCTTATCCCTTTCAAATAGGCCGCCAATTCTTTTGAATCCAATTGAGATATTTTACCATCTACATATACTTTAACACCAGTCTTCCCTTTCATGCTGATGTTGTCATTATTATCAACTTGTAACCCTGGGCTTTTTCTCAGTAATTCAAAAGCGTCACTTCCCGTTGCATTAATACTAGACTCTACATTGAATACTAATTTATCCGCTTTCACTTCGACCAAAGGTTTTTTATTGGAAACTGTAACAGATGATAAAGTCCCTTTTGATTGAATAAGCTTTGCATCCTCCATTTTTATATCCTCAGCGGCAAGGAAATTGATACCCTTAGAAAAAAACTCCTGATAACCAATGGCTGTAAATTTTAAAATATAATTATCCGCAGGAGTCATTGAAAAATCATACGCACCTGATTCATTTGAAATAGTGGCCTTAACCAAACTGCTATCGTTGGCTTTAAGTAAACTAACCGTAACCAAAGACAAAGCCTTATTGCCAATTCCAATAACTTTTCCAGAAATAAGTTGATTAGTTTGAGAAAATGAAGACATAGAAAGAAGCACACAAACAATAAGAAACAATACTATTCTCATTATGATTTTATTTTGATGCAAATATCGTTACAGACAACCGATTTCACTAATAGAATAGCATAAACTTTCAAATAATAAGGTAGATATAAGGTATTAGAATAAAATGATACAGAAATTACTATAAATCCTCTTCCAAAAAACCCCAGCTTTTTTGAAGTGCTGTCAATTCTTCCCCTTTAATTTGAGGTTCTTTATAATGACCAGCAATATTTTTTTGTCGGAATGCTTCATACAAACTTACGGCACAAGCAACTGAGATATTTAAAGATTTAATAATCCCAACCTGAGGAATAATAAAATTCCCATCAGCCAACCCAATCAATTCCTCACTTACACCGCTATGTTCATTTCCAAACACAAGAGCTACATGTTCGGTCAGATTCAGCTCATATAAATCAACCGCATCAGAACTTAAATGAGTAGTATAAATTTTATGGTATTTTTTTCTTAACTCATTAAAACATGTTTGAACATCCGTAAACTGGTGAATAGTCAACCACTTAGAAGCACTGGAACTACTTTTAGCACCCCATTTTTTATGATTGGCAATTACCGTATTCAAAATATAAATCTCCTGAATCCCAACAGCATCACAGGTTCGCATAACTGCTGAAATATTGTGTGGATCTGCTACATTTTCTAAAACAATAGTAAGATTAAGCTGCCTTTTGCTCAATACCGAATTCAGTCTTTCGTTTCTTTCAGGTGTCATAATTGCGAAAATCGTAAAATTGGAGCTATTTAATTAAAATATTTTTTACATCATCAAATCATTTCCTACATTTAGCAAAAATTTTTTATGCAGAAAATGATAATCGCCACTTTAATTTTACTTTCCTTCAGCGCTTGTAAAAACAAAAGTGATAACAGTATAAAACCTGACCTAGTATCTATTAATCTTGATACAACAATAAGTCCCTCGCAAGATTTTTTTGAATATGCAAATGGCGGATGGATTAAAAACAACCCTATTCCAGCAGAGCAATCAAGCTGGGGAATCGCCAATTTAGTGATTGAAGAAAACATGAAGCGCTTAAGAGAAATTAGCGATAAAGCAGCTGCTTCAAATGATAAAGCAGGTAGCAGCAACCAGATGATTGGTGATTTCTGGAGTACGGCAATGGATACCTTGAAAATTGAAAAGGAAGGCTTAAATCCCATTAAACCTTTACTTGAAAAGATCAATGCCATTAAAGATGTCAACAGTTTGGTTACAACAGTTGCTGAATTAAAGAAAATTGGTTCTTCTACATTATTCGATGATGGTGTTGGACAAGATGCAAAACACAGTGACGTAATGGCCTATCAATTATCACAAGGCGGAATCGGATTGCCTGAAAGAGAATATTATTTTAAAAATGATTCAACAACCATTAACATCAGAAATCAGTACCAGCATTATATCACAACGATTCTTACCATGTCTGGCGAAAATGAAGAAGATGCAACGACTGCCGCAAAAAATATTTTACAATTAGAAACAAAATTGGCGACAGCATCACGCAAAATAGAAGACCTCCGTGATCCTTATAAGAATTACAATAAAATGGCGATAAGCGATTTAGGTAAAATGTCGTGCAATATCGATTGGTCAAATTATCTCACCAACATTGGCATAAAATCAAAAGATTCCGTAATTGTTGGACAACCAGAATTCTTCACTACATTAAATGCTTTATTAAAATCAACGCCCATCGCTGACTGGAAAAGCTATGTAAAATTTAATTTAATCAGCGATATGGCTGCTGTATTACCTGATGCTTATGGAAAAGTATCTTTCAATTATAACAAACTTTTTAGCGGTGCAAAAGAAAGAAGACCACGCTGGAAAAGAATGATACAAATGGAAGAAGATGCCATGGGAGAAATGCTCGGACAATTGTATGTAAAAGAATTCTTCAATGAGACCGCAAAGAAAAGATATACAGAAATGGTAGATGCTATAAAAGATGCATTAAAAGACAGAATTGGCAAACTAACGTGGATGTCTGATAGCACCAAAGAAAAAGCTTATGTAAAATTAGCTACCATAAAAAGTAAAGTTGGCTACCCAGAAAAATGGAAAGATTTTTCTTCAATGAAAATTGGAAAAGAAAGCATGGCTAAAAATTATATGAACTCCAGATTATGGTGGCACAATTATGAATACAATAAATTGGGTAAACCCGTTGACAGAGACGAGTGGGACATGTATCCTCAAACCTACAATGCATACTACAACCCAAGTAATAATGAAATTGTATTACCCGCAGGAATCTTCACCGTTCCAGGTTATAGAGATGAAGAACTTGACGATGCTGTAGTCTATGGTTATGGTGGAGCAAGCACCATTGGACATGAGATTACACATGGCTTTGATGATGAAGGAAGACAATTTGATGAAAAAGGAAATTTAGTAAGTTGGTGGAAAAAAACAGATGAGGAAGCCTTCAATAAAAAATCTGAAGTGATGGTAAATCAATTCAATGAATTTGAACCAGTGAAAGGATATCATATTAATGGTAAAGCAACATTGGGTGAAAACATTGCAGATCTTGGTGGTATACTTTTAGGAATAGAAGCTTTCAAAAAAACTACTCAGTACAAAGAAGATAAAAAGATTTCAAACCTCACTCCTATGCAAAGATATTTTCTGGGTTATGCATTAGGCTGGCTAGGTCACACAAGAGAAGAACAATTAAAAAATCGTTTGATGACTGATGTGCATTCTCCTGCCAAATACAGAGTAAATGGACCTTTCGCTGATGTGGATGAATTTTACACCACTTTCAATATCAAACCAGGATCGCCGATGTATAGAGCAGATAGTTTGAGGGTGAGGATTTGGTAGTTTTTTTTAGTGATCAGTTGAATAAGTTGATTAGTTAATTAGGATATCTTAACTCATTACTAACATTTATAAATTGCTGATTGTTTTATCTGTTAGGTTAATAACTTTACAGCCCAATCAACCAATCAACTTATTCAACCAATCAACCAATCAACCAATAAACCTCCACCCCTAACCCAGGTTTTTCATTGTAGATTATTCTTCCAAAATCAAAATCAACACCTTCTCCATTTTTTCCCGTTTGAAGAAGCGTGCCATCCATATCTACATAATCAAGCATCGGCGCCAATTGCGCAATAGCAGCAGTACCAACAGAAGACTCATTCATACAACCCACCATCACTTTCATCCCAAGTGACCTTGCTTTTTGTATCATTCTTCTTGCAGGCGTAATACCGCTACATTTCGTGAGTTTGATATTGATGCCGTGAAAAAACTGGTAACATTTTTCCACGTCAGATTCAAATACACAAGCTTCATCTGCAATAATTGGTAATGGTGATTTTTCGTATAATATTTTCATGCCTTCCCAGTTATCTTTTGCTAACGGCTGTTCAACAAATTCAACGCCTAACTCTTTTAAGAGAGGAATTTTAATTAGGGCAGTTTCTAAGTCCCATGCAGCATTTACGTCCACTCTAAAAATTGCATTAGTATGTTGCCGTAATATTGCAATATTGCGAATATCATCCTCAAATCCCACTTTAATCTTATAAATAGGCCACGGTCTTTCTTCCATTTTTTTAATCATTACTTCAAGATCATCAATCCCAATCGTGAAATCAGTTAATGGAGCGGTTAAAGGATCCAAATTCCATAATTGATACAAGGGCTTTTTCTTCATTTTGCCATAAATATCCCATCCCGCCATATCCAAAGCACAAACCAAAAAGGGATTATTAGGAAACAAATGATGTAAATAATGCCAATACCTTTCAGGATCAGAAAATGAAAATTTTTCTAGCAATTCTTTCTTGCTTTCCAAATCACTTATCATCTCCTCTACTGTAATGTTATAGTAAGTTATTGCAGGTGCTTCGCCATAGCCTTTGATGCCAAAATAATCAAGCTCAATTAGTAAAGCAGGCTGATGCGTTTTTGTTGCTTTTGAAATAGTAAAAGGATATTTAAAGGGGAACGCTACTTTTTTATAAGAAACTTTCATTTTGTTCATGAATCAATATTAATACAAAAGAATGATTTCCTCTCGATTGCACCATATTAAATACAAAAAATCAATCTGATAAAAATTTTAAGGTTTTTATTTTCTACCCTATATTTGCATAAATTCAAAAAAATGGAAACAACTAAGAAAAAATCAAGAGTATTATATTGGATATTATTTTTAGCTTCAATTGCTGCATTTTTTGAAGTGTATAATGTCGGTGGGGGTTACTGCTCTATGATACTCCCTTTCAATGTTACTTTTTTTGCAATGGCAATGGATTTGATGTAAAAAAATCTCCTTCTAAAATATTAAAAGGCCCTGATTTATCGGGGCCTTTTTGTGATTCGTAGCGATACATTATGACAACATAACCGATCCTGTATAAAAAAACCGCAGCGATTAAAACTGCGGTTATATTTTTATAAATAATTAAGAAGCCTTTACTTCACTTCTTCAAACTCTGCATCAGTAACATTTTCTGATGATGAGTTTGCATTTTGTTCTCCTGTTGCATCAGCACCATTTTGCGCACCAGCCTCTTGTGTGGCTTTATACATTTCCTCACTTGCTGCTGTCCATGCTGTGTTCATTTCATTCATGGCTGCATCGATTGCAGTAACATCTTGAATTTTGTGAGCTTCTTTTAATTTTTCTAATGAAGCTTCAATCGGCGCCTTTTTATCAGCTGAAATTTTTTCGCCGTATTCTTTCAATTGCTTTTCGGTTTGAAAAATTAAACTATCGGCTTGATTCACTTTGTCTACTTTTTCACGTTCAGCTTTATCAGAAGCCTCGTTTGCTTTAGCATCATTCTTCATTTTTTCAATTTCTTCTTTGCTTAATCCACTACCTGCTTCAATACGAATTTTTTGTTCTTTTCCTGTTCCTTTATCTTTTGCACTTACATGCAAAATGCCATTAGCATCAATATCGAAAGTTACTTCTACTTGAGGAACGCCACGAGGTGCAGGTGGAATCCCATCAAGATTAAACATGCCCAAGCTCTTATTTTGATTAGCCATTGGACGCTCCCCTTGCATAACATGAATTTGAACACCTGGCTGGTTATCACTTGCTGTACTGAATACTTCTGATTTTTTTGTTGGAATGGTTGTATTACTTTCAATCAATCTGGTCATTACACCACCCATCGTTTCAATACCCAAACTTAAAGGAGTAACATCCAATAACAATACATCTTTTACTTCTCCGGTAAGAACAGCACCCTGAATTCCTGCGCCAATTGCAACCACTTCATCAGGATTCACACTCTTGTTTGGTTTCTTTCCAAAGAATTTTTCTACGATTTCCTGAATTTTAGGAATACGACTGCTGCCACCAACCAATATCACTTCGTCAATTTGAGAAGTACTAATGCCTGCATCTTTCAATGCAGCTTCACATGGTTTAAGGCAACGCTCAAATAATTTATCTGCTAATGATTCAAATTTTGCACGTGTTAATTTCTTCACCAAATGCTTTGGAACACCATCAACCGCAGTTACATATGGAAGATTGATTTCAGTTTCAGATGAAGAAGACAATTCTACTTTTGCTTTTTCTGCAGCTTCTTTCAAACGTTGTAAAGCCATTGGATCTTTACGAAGGTCGATCGCTTCATCAGCCTTAAATTCATCTGCCAACCAATCCATGATTACTTTATCAAAATCATCACCACCAAGATGCGTGTCACCATTTGTTGATTTTACTTCAAATACACCATCACCCAATTCCAAAACAGAAATATCAAAAGTACCCCCACCTAAATCAAATACAGCAATCTTTTGATCTTGTCCTTTTTTATCCATTCCATAAGCCAAAGCCGCAGCTGTTGGTTCATTTACGATCCTTCTTACATTCAATCCTGCAATCTCTCCGGCTTCTTTAGTTGCCTGGCGTTGAGCATCATTAAAATAAGCAGGAACAGTAATTACCGCTTCATTTACTTCATGACCCAAATAGTCTTCTGCAGTCTTTTTCATTTTCTGTAATACCATTGCACTGATTTCCTGAGGGGTATACATTCTACCATCGATGTCTATTCGAACAGTATTGTTATCACCTTTTACAACCTTATAACTCCAATGAGAACTTTCTTCAGTAACCTCATTAAACATTCTTCCCATAAAGCGCTTCACACTTGATATGGTGTTTTGAGGGTTGGTGATAGCCTGGCGTTTTGCAGGATCCCCTACTTTACGCTCCCCATTTTTTAAAAATGCAACTACCGAAGGAGTTGTACGTCTGCCTTCATCATTCGCGATTACCACTGGTTCATTTCCCTCCATTACAGAAACACAACTATTTGTTGTGCCTAAGTCAATTCCTATTATTTTAGCCATGATTTATTTTTTTTGTTCATGTTCTATTTGTCAATCATTATGCCAATAGAATAATGTTGCAAAAATGTCAGTCAAATGAATAGTCAACATGTCAATAGTATAGAATGCTGACAAACATGGAATAGAATAGTAAAAAGGAGGAAATGAGATTAGTATAAAATAAATAAAAAGTACTTTTTACTTAACTTAATGTATTTCAATTAATTAAGAATACTATTTTACTTTAAATGTGAATTTCTTTTGAGTTAAATAACTTATAATAATAAGAATAATAGTAGTGAACAACTGACTTATAAATGGAGCCCAGCTCATCCATTCTATTAATAATTTCAACATGGAATAATTCAAAATTAAATTAAGCGAAAAGGATAAAAAGTAACGAAACAGCTGAATTCGACTGGCAATATTTGATCCGGTAAAGACAATAAATTTATTCAAAATAAAGCCAATAATAAAAGTAATGGCTCCTGATAAAAACAAAGCTGCCATATGAGGCTTAAAAGCAAATGACCCTATTACAACCAATGTCTTTTGAAAGATGAAATGGTAACCGATAAAATACATGGATAAACCTAATATTGTATTACCTCCACCACAGGCTGCATACCTAAAAGTCTGAACAGGCATAAACCGCCTAAATGGAGGATAAAAATAATCCAGAATATTGGTTAGTGATTGTCTCATTGAAGCTGATAGCAAATTTTATTTTCTATCTGATGAAATATCGTATCCCTAAACCACCCCAAAAAGCATTAAAAATGTCATTTTTATCATTCTCTCCAAAATTAATAGATGGTTGCCAGTCCAAAGAAAAATCAAAAGGGAAATTCTTTAATTTCAAATCAAGTCCAGCCACTCCGTCAATACCCATCAATGTTTTTCCTTCATTATTGTACGAATTATAGAACGACATGTGAACACCAGGACCGACATACCAACTCAATCCACCAATACCTGCAATTGGCTTATTGATTTCATAAAGCACAGTAACTCTACCACCTCTCCAGAAATATCCATTTACTTCTACAGCATTCTTATTAGGAATATACTGTTTGAACGAAAGCGCACCTGGATAGAATTTCCCTCCCAATGCTGTAGTGTAAGAATTAATCCATTTTTTTTGAGCTGCAACTTTATTGATTACAGTGAAGAAGCATAGCGCAAAAACAAGTATCCTGATTTTCATATGTATATTATTTTATTATTTATATTATGTCGACTAAGCCAAAAACGAAGAAAAAAAAGGAAAGTTAACTGTATAATTCAACTCTTTGTTCCTTAACCCTTTCGTCATTAAGATACTCATCGTAAGTCATTAATTTATCAATCATACCCTTCGGCGTAATTTCAATAATACGATTAGCAACAGATTGCATGTATTGATGATCGTGAGTAGTGAATAACACGATGCCGGAAAAAGTAAGCATGCTGTCATTAAAGGCAATAATACTCTCCAAATCTAAATGATTAGTGGGTTCATCAAGAATCAAAACGTTTGGATTTTGCAACATCATTTTACTTAACATACACCTTACTTTTTCTCCCCCGCTTAGCACTGATGTCATTTTCATGATTTCATCCCCACTAAATAACATTTTTCCTAAAAATCCTCTTAAGAAATCCTCATCTACATCTTTAACACTTGGAGGCACAAATTGACGCAACCAATCCATCAAATTGTAATTACTATCGTGAAAATATTCAGTATTATCATTAGGCAGGTAGGCTTTAGTAATGGTTGTACCCCATTCGAATGTACCTGTATCTGCTTTTGACCTACCATTAATAACTTCAAAAAAAGTAGTCAATGCCAATGGATCACGACTTAAAAAAGCTATACGCTGGTTTTTTTGTATGTCAAAATTCAATTTGCTAAATAATTTCTTGCCGTCTATAATCTTAGAAAGATTTTCAACTTTCAATATTTCATTTCCTACTTCACGATCCTGCTTAAAAATAATTCCAGGGTATTTTCTATTTGATGGCTGGATATCTTCTATCACTAATTTTTCCAGCGCTTTCTTACGACTTGTTGCCTGCTTGCTTTTAGAAGCATTGGCACTAAATCGAGCGATAAATTCTAACAAATCTTTGCGCTTGTCTTCTACTTTTTTATTTTTATCAGACATCTGACGGGCCGCCAATTGCGAACTTTCATACCAGAAAGAATAGTTTCCCGTATATACTTTTATTTTACTTCTATCCACATCAGCAACATGCGTACATACTGAATCTAAAAAGTGACGATCATGACTTACTACCAAAACAATATTTTCATAATCGGCCAAAAAATTCTCCAGCCAGGCAATCGTTTCTACATCAAGATTATTCGTAGGCTCATCCAATAATAAAATATCCGGATTGCCAAATAAAGCTTGGGCCAATAAAACCCTCACCTTTAGATTCGCGCCTATATCTTTCATCAATTGCTGGTGTAAACTATCTTCAACGCCCAACTCACTTAATAAAGTAGCCACATCACTTTCTGCCGTATAGCCACCCATCTCGCCAAACTCATGTTCAAGCTCCCCTGCCTTCATTCCATCAGCTTCACTAAAATCTTCTTTGGCATAAATAGCGTCTCTTTCATGCATCACTTTCCAAAGCTTTTGATGGCCAATTAATACTGTATTGATTACCGTTTGCTCGTCAAAAGCAAATTGATTTTGATTCAAAACAGCCATTCGCTCTCCTGGCGTAATGTCAATTGTTCCCTTATTGGGCTCTATTTCTCCACTGACGATCTTAAGGAATGTTGATTTGCCGGCACCATTAGCACCAATGACACCATAGCAATTCCCTTTAGTAAAATTGATATTTACTTCATCGAACAAAACCCTTTTACCGTAGGCTAACGTTATATTATTTGCACTTATCATAGTTGTAAAAAGTGTACAAATATACAAGAGTTAGTTGATTAGTTGACTAGGTTATGCTAGTTGATTAGCGAAAGGTTGATTAAGGACAGTTTGTTGGGTACTTAATTAGGATCTTAGTGCTTTACCCAACCAATCAACCATTGAACCATTGAACCAATCAACTAATCAACTAATGGGCCAAATCAGTATTTTTGCAAAATGAGCATTGTAAAACAAATTCAGGAAGCTACAGTTAAAACACTTTCATCGACATTCAACGAAGCCTTTTCAGAAAAAGACTTTCAAATCAATCAAACTAAACCCGAATTTGAGGGCGACTATACTATTGTCTTGTTTTCATTGGTAAAATTATTAAAAAAATCTCCTGAAGAAATTGGCAATGAATTAGGCAATGCTTTACTTAAAGACTTCCCACATTTATTTAGTGCTTTCAATATTATAAAAGGATTTTTAAATCTTAATATTACGAATTCCTTTTGGATAGCGCTTCTTCAAAAAAACCACAATGATATTTGTTATGGCAAACACGCCATGAATGGAAAAAAAGTAATGGTGGAATACTCTTCCCCTAATACCAACAAACCATTGCACTTAGGACATCTTCGCAATAACTTTTTAGGATGGAGCGTTGCAGAAATTTTAAAAGCAAATGGATATGATGTTTTAAAAAGCTGTATCGTAAATGACAGAGGCATACATATATGTAAGAGCATGATTGCATGGCAACTTTTTGCAAACGGAGCAACTCCTTTAACTACACAAAAAAAAGGAGACCATTTTGTAGGTGATTATTATGTACTGTTTAATGACGAATATAAAAAACAAGTAGCTGCTTTAAAAGCAGATGGGATGACTGAAGGCGATGCAGAAAAGAATGCGCCCATCATGCTACAAACCCAACAGATGCTTCATGATTGGGAAGCTGGAAAGCCGGAAGTTATTGAACTCTGGAAGAAAATGAACAACTGGGTTTATGAAGGATTTGACGTTACTTATAAAACTATTGGAAGCAATTTTGATAAAACTTATTATGAAAGCGAAACCTATCTTTTAGGTAAGGATATTATTCAGGAAGGATTGGATAAAAAAGTATTCTATCGAAAAGATGATGGAAGCGTTTGGATTGATTTAACTGCTGAAGGCCTGGATGAAAAATTAGTGTTGAGAAAAGATGGCACTTCAGTTTATATGACCCAGGATATCGGACTTGCCAAACAAAAATATGACCAATACAAAATTGATCAAAGTATTTATGTGATTGGAGATGAACAAAATTATCACATGAAAGTGCTGAAGTTGATAGCACAAAAACTAGGGCTACCCTATGCCGATGACATCTACCATTTAAGTTATGGAATGGTGGAATTACCAACAGGGAAAATGAAAAGCAGAGAAGGAACTGTGGTTGATGCCGATGACATCGTAGCAGAAATGATAGCCACTGCTCAACACCATACTGAAGCTTTAGGGAAGGTAAAAGATTTTACAACTGATGAGCTGACTGCCCTTTATAAAACGATCGGACTTGGTGCAATGAAATTCTACTTGCTTAGAGTAGATCCTAAAAAGAAAATGATTTTTAATCCTGAAGAGTCCATCGATTTCCATGGTTTTACAGGCCCTTTTATTCAATATACTTATGCCAGAATAAAAAGCATTTTAAGGAAAGAGCCGCTTTTAAAAAATGACGCTACACCAAATAATTTACTGCCTCTTGAAAAAGAAGTATTATTTATTTTAGAGCAATTCCCTACTATTATTGCTGATGCTGCAAAGGAATTGAACCCTTCTGTTCTTGCCAATTATTTGTTTCTGTTGGCGAAAACATTCAATTCCTTTTACACAGAACATTCCATTGCCAATGCAGAAAACATGGAGAAGAAATCACTGCGATTACAACTGGCTGTTATGACCGCAAATGTCTTATCCAATGGAATCCAAATGCTTGGCATTAACATGCCGGAAAGAATGTAACATCGAATCCGATATTTTATCTTGTTGTTAAATTCAGGCTACACGAGCAATCCTTAGCTACATTTTAATTCTTATTGCTTATTTTTACAGGCGTTGTCCTATTAAGAAAGGTCAGCAGTCAACTATGACAAAAAAAGTAACTAAAATAGGTGTACTCACCAGCGGCGGAGACAGCCCAGGCATGAATGCGGCCATCAGGTCTGTAGTAAGAACTGCCATTTACAATGGTATTGAAGTTTTTGGGATTATGCATGGCTACACAGGAATGGTTGAAGATGATATCATTAAAATGGACAGCAGAAGCGTAGCCAATATCATCCAAAGGGGCGGAACCATTCTTAAAACTTCTCGATGTAAAGAGTTTATGGAACCCGAAGGAAGAAAAAAAGCATTCCTCAACTTAGAAAAAAGAGGCATAAATGGCTTGGTTATCATCGGAGGAGATGGAAGTTTTCGTGGTGCACAGATTTTTAGCAGCGAATTTAATATTCCTTGTATTGGCCTTCCAGGCACAATTGATAAAGATATAGCAGGCACCGATTTCACCATTGGATTTGACACCGCAGTAAATACAGCCGTTGAAGCCATTGATAAAATCAGAGATACAGCAGAAGCTCATGACCGACTTTTTTTGATAGAAGTAATGGGACGAGATGCAGGCTATATCGCCATCCACAGCGGAATTGCTTCAGGTGCAGAAAATGTTTTAATCCCAGAAAGAAAAACCGATGTAGATGAAATCGTAAAGTCATTAAAAGAAAAAGAAAAAAGAAAAAAATTAGTCAACCTTATTATTGTGGCTGAAGGTGATGAATTTGGAGGAGCAAACGATTTGTCTGTTTATTTAAAAGACAAAATACCCACCCTAGAAGTGAGAGTATGCATACTCGGTCATATACAACGAGGTGGTTCACCAACTTGCACAGATCGTGTGATAGCAAGCCGAATGGGATTTCATGCAGTAGAATGTTTAATTGAAGGCAAACACAATGTATTCGTGGGAATAGTCAACAATAAAATGCATTACATCCCATTAAATGAAGCTGTAAAAAAGAAACAAAAAATAAATCAAGAATTGATCAATATTGTAAAAATATTATCAACTTAATAGTTATCTAATTTTCAATTATTTAAAATATCATTACACACAATAAATAAAAATTAAGAATGAGCAAAAACATAGAGAAGTATTTACACGAAGAGATGGACCAGGAAGCAGGATTTATTCACTCCCAGAAAAGAACAAAGATTGTTGCTACAGTTGGGCCTGCATGTGATAGCTATGAAGGCCTCTTGGCATTAGTGAGAGCAGGCGTAAATGTATTCAGACTAAATTTTTCTCATGGTTCACATGAAGACAAAAAAACAGTTATTGACAGAATTAGAAAGATTATTAATACAGAACCTTTCAATATTGCCATACTTGGAGATTTGCAAGGGCCGAAACTTAGAGTTGGTGATTTAGAAAATGGCAAAATTGAATTAGCTACAGGAGATGAATTTATTTTTACTACAGAAAAAATAATAGGGAATAAAGACATTATTTACGTCTCCTACCCAAATCTTACAAAAGATGTAAAGCCTGGAGAGCGAATATTCCTAGATGATGGAAAAATGGAAGTGAAAGTAAAAGAAATATTGAATGAAACGGAGATTAGAGTTGTCGTACTTCTTGGCGGAATTCTTTTACCTAAAAAAGGAGTAAACCTTCCAGATAGCAAATTATCAATGCCCTCTTTAACAGAAAAAGATCTTGCAGATCTTGAATTTATTATTGAACAAAATTTAGATTGGGTTGCACTTTCATTTGTAAGAAAAGCAATTGATATTATTGAATTGAAAAAAATAATTTTTGATAAAAAAAGCAAAATAAAAGTTATTGCAAAAATCGAAATGCCCGAAGCACTTCGTAACCTTCGTGATATTATTAATGAAAGTGATGGCGTAATGGTAGCACGCGGAGATCTAGGTGTTGAAGTGCCTGTTGAACAAGTGCCTGTTATTCAAAAAGATATTATCCGCAAGTGCATGCATCGTGCAAAACCTGTAATTGTAGCTACTCAAATGATGGAAAGCATGATGGACAGAACTAAACCCAACAGAAGCGAAGTTAGCGATGTTGCCAATGCTGTACTAGAAGGTGCTGATGCCGTGATGTTAAGTGGCGAAACTGCAATGGGCAGTTACCCAACATTGGTTGTTGAAATGATGAGTAAAATTATTCTTGGTGTAGAAAGTACCGTTTATGATTTTAATAGAGATGAAATTCTTACTCCGCAACCCCATTCTCCTTCTTACTTAAGCGATGCTATTTGCTATAGCGCTTGTAAACTTGCAAATGACGCGCGTGCCAATGCAATAATTGGAATGACACAAAGTGGCTACACGGCGTTTATGCTTAGTAGTTACAGGCCTAAATCTCCGTTATATATTTTCAGTAAAGAAAGAAGCCTCATCAGCCAACTAAGTTTGAGCTGGGGTGTAAGAGCATTTTATTATGGAGAAGAAGAAAGTCTGGATGAAATCATTTTTGATCAAATTACTATTCTCAAAAAAAGAGGATTTCTAAATATTGGAGATGTCGTGATCAATACAGGGAGCACGCCTGTTGAACTGCATTTACCAACTAATATCATCAAGATTACTAAAGTGGAATAATGCTATTTAATATCTTCTTTCTTGTTTGAATTTTGATGCGGTTTTGATAAAATCGATTCCAACCTAATAGCCATCCGACAAAGCCAAACTCTTGCTTGAAAAGATCATGCAGACTATAACCATGGCTTTGTTCGGTAATCTTCTGGTTATCCATTTTTAAATAGGCCTTTATTTTAAGTGCAATTTTATTACCCGACTTCAAAGAGGTATAAAAAACAATGAAATCAATAATGAAATACCCATCCCCTTTATCCCTGATTCCAGTTTGTTCTAGTCTGAAATCATTCAAGCAACCATAAATCTCCTCTAACATACTGATAACTTGATCCCCATTTAAATAGCCACAAAGTGGGTCAAAATAACTTATGTCTTGATGATACAATAATTTCATTTTATTGAAGTCCCTTTCAGCAAAAGCAGTAAAATAGGACTCCATAATTTGTAATGGGAGTTCCATATGTTTTTTAGATTATGAAGCGCTAATGTAATACAATTATCAACTAGTAAAGTAATTATTGATTAATTTTAGATTTACTGCCCATGGTACGAACCATGACATAAATATTGAAATTTACAATCATAAAAACAGACTCAACAAAAATGAAAACACTTCTGCTGCTTTTTTTTATTTTCATAACAGGAATAACCAATGCTCAGCAACTAGATAATTTTGTGAAAGAAAACTACAACAAAATAGATACGACCATTACAATGAGAGACGGTGTTAAATTATATACAATCATCTATACACCAAAAGACAGCAAAGAAAAATACCCCTTTTTAATGGAGAGAACCCCTTATTCCTGCGAACCATATGGCGATACCAATTATGCGATACGAATAGGCCCCAATCCTGGATTAATGAAAGAAAAATACATTTTTGTTTATCAGGATGTCAGAGGCAGATACATGAGCGAAGGGACTAATTTAGAAGTAACCCCCTACATCAAAAATAAATCAAAAAAACAAACAGATGAAAGCACTGACACTTATGAAACAATAGAATGGCTATTAAAAAACATCAAAAATAACAACGGGCGTTTAGGCGTTTACGGTATCTCCTACCCTGGTTTTTATGCAACTGCAAGTTTACTTGATGCTCATCCCGCAATAAAAGCCGTTAGCCCGCAGGCTCCTGTTACAGATGAGTTTGAAGGAGATGACGTCAACCATAATGGTGCATTTTTTCTTCTCGACAATTTTAGTTTTATGAATTATTTCGGAAAGCCAAGAAGTGGTCCGACAAAAAGTTACGAAAGCAATTTGTTTAAATACAATACAAAAGACGCTTATCAGTTTTTTAATCAACTTGGGCCTATAAAGAATACACAAGCAGAAAATTATTATAACCACAAGAGTTCTATCTGGAATGAATATTTACAGCATGATACCTATGACGAATACTGGCAATCAAGAAATATCAGAAAGCATCTCAATAAAATCACCATACCCACATTAGTTGTTGGAGGATGGTTTGATGCTGAAGATCTTTTTGGAACATTGCGCACCTATGAAGCCATTGAAAAAGGCGAGCTGCATAATAATTGCAAATTGGTTATGGGGCCATGGACGCATGGAGCATGGGAATCTGCAGAGTGGAAACAATATGCTTCTCATGATTTTGGCAGCAACACAAGTAAGACTTTCCAAGACTCTATAGAAACTACTTTTTTTAATTACTATCTAAAAGACAAAGACAGTTTTAATATTAATGAAGCAACCATATTTGAAACAGGAACAAACAGATGGAAATCATACTCCTCATGGCCTCCAAAGAAAACAACTCCAACCATTTACTATCTTAATAATGACGGGATTTTATCAAAAGAAATAGCAAAAACCACTGACAGTTTTGACGAATATACAAGCGACCCCAACAAACCAGTTCCTTACACAGCGGGTATTTATGGCAATCGCAACAATGATTACATGGCAGAAGACCAGCGCTTCGCCTATTCAAGACCAGATGTGCTTTTTTATCAAACTACAACTTTAAAAAATGACCTCACTATTACAGGCCCCATAACAGCTAATCTACACGTAAGCATCACCGGTACTGATGCAGATTTTATTGTAAAAATAATTGATGTACTTCCCGATAATCAACCCAATTTCAAAAATGCACCCAAAGGATTTCAAATGGCAGGATACCAAAGATTGGTAAGGGCTGAAGTCATTAGAGGTAAATTTAGAAATAGTTTGGAAAAACCAGAACCTTTTGAGCCCAATAAAATAACAAATATCAAATTTAATTTGAATGATGTTGCCCATACCTTTAAAAAAGGACACAAAATCATGATTCAAATTCAGAGTTCCTGGTTCCCATTAATTGACAAAAATCCGCAACAATTTTTATCCATCCCTCAAGCAGAAAAAAGTGATTTCAAAAAAATAAACATCAGGATTTTTCATGACAATTTGCATCAAAGTAATATTACCATCCCTTTAAATACAATTGAGGAATAAGTATTTCCAGCTAACTTTTTATATCAAAATTTATTTCATATATTTTTTTAATAATACAAACTGCTGTTTTCTAGAATCCCATGATTTTTTTTAATAAAAAGTTAAAAATAGCTATCTTTAAACCTCATATTTTGTTAATCATTTACCCTGGTTCAATCTATCGATATGCCTAAAGAAATATTATCCCACAACGGGGTGATTATTAAGAGCATAACCTATAGGGTAAAACCACGATCATCTTTGAACCTTTCATGGTGCTTAGCTGAAAAACATTAAAAATGATAGACAAATAAATTACCTACTATAAAATAGAAATAAACATTTTTTTGCATGAAAAAAATAATTTTAGTTTCATCTTTACTTGCTTTTTCACTCCTAACAAAAGCTCAATTTTCTTCTAGTTGTATAAAAGACACTACTGTTTGCGCTGGAAATCTATGTATAGATTTGATACAGACTATACCAAATGTAAGAGATAGTCGCTTGTCATCTGATTATGATGTTAACCCGCTAAGTGCAACATCTGCCTGCGGTTTCCAACCTCCTACGGATGTAACACTTCCAGGCGCAACAACTAATGTGACTACAGATGATGTTTATTCTCCAGTTATACCTATTGGCTTTACTTTCTATTTTTATGGCAGAGCCTACACAAGCCTAATTGTAAATGGGAATGGTATGATTTCATTTAATGTATCTAGAGCAAATAGCCTATCACACTATGGCATATTAAATGGGGGAGGCTTTTTAAGTGCTAGTACAGGAACCCCTCAAAATCTTCCAAGCACATTATATGATAGTGCTATAATTATGGGGCCATACCATGATTTGGATATCACAAAAAAAATCCCGAACTCACCAACTTGTCAAATCAAAACCGAAACTGTAGGAACACGACCTCATAGAAAATTTATTATCAGCTATTTCAAATTACCTCTATTTAGTTGTAACACTTTAATTGAGAATACACACCAAATTGTATTATATGAAGGGGTAAACATTGTAGAGGTTTTCGTAAACAGCATTCAACGATGTTCAACCTGGAATGCTCCAACAGCAGCAGCTCCAAATAATCTTCAAGGTAGAGCAATGATTGGAATTCAAGATTTATCAAGAACGAAAGCCACAATGGCACCTGGAAGAAAAGCTTCTGATGTTTGGGGAGCACCTAATATGAATGAAAGCTGGAGATTTGTTCCAAAAGGAGGTACACCACTTTTAGATAGTATTAGACTTTATGATACTTCAGGGAATCTCATTTCTTTAGGTGACACTTTAGATTTAGGAAATGGCACTTACAAAATCACCTTCCCTCATGTTTGCACTCCTGCCAGCTCTATAAGTCAAGGTGATACAATGATTTATATAATGAAGTCATTTTATAAAAACTTTTTTGGAGCGACAGGAACTGACATTTGGGTAGATACTGTCCGCGTGAATAAAACACTTGCAAAACCTACTATTTCAAGCATACCGTCAATCGTTGGCAATCAAATTACTGTATGCCAAACCACTCCAGTCACTCTCTCTGGGGCCGGATTATCTAATGCTACAATTCAATGGTATTCAAGTCCATCAGGTGCACTAATTGCAACAGGAAATTCTTTTACCCCAAATACAGTTGCAGCTGGAGATTCTATATATTTTGCCACCCAAAAACTAGGATGTTTAGAAAGCGATAGTATCCCCTTTCATGTAAAAGTAAACCCCGTTCCTACAATGCCTACAATAAATGCTTTAGCATTGTGTGGTCGTGGAATAGCTACCATTTCCGCGGGAACACTTGGAACAGGACAAATACTTCAGCTGTATAGTGCTGCAACTGCTGGGACACTTCTTTTTAAAGACTCAACATCATACCACCCTACACTCACAGCCACTACTACTTACTATGCTGTCATTATGGATACATTAGGTGGCTGTAGCACACCTTTACCTAGAAAGGTTGTTACGGTAACTATAAACACTGTACCAAATGCGCCAACAGTAATAACTCCAACGCCTAGATGTTTACCTGGAACTTTTACACTGACACCATCAAATGTGCCAGCAGGACAAAAAATTAATTGGTATACCCAAGCAACTGGAAGTACTCCTCTGAATTTACCAGGAACAAATAGCTACACCACTCCTGTTATCTCAAGCACTACAGTTTATTTTGCAGAAGCCAGAGATACGATTACTAATTGTGTGTCTAAAACAAGAACTCCAGATACAGCTAAAATAACAACTACAATCCCTGCTGCCCCAACCACTGCTCCCATTTCTTTTTGTCAAAATTCAACCGCTACAGCACTTACAGCAAGCGGGCTTTCAGGGGCCACCTACTTATGGTATACTGCTGCTACAGGCGGTACTGGGACAGCCACCCTTATTCCTTCTACCACTTCAGTTGGCGTAACTTCTTATTATGTTACACAAAGTTTAAGTTGCGGAGAAAGCAATCGTGCACAAATTGATGTTACCATAAACCCTACTCCTATTATTCCCTCTGTAACTGCTAGCACTTGTAGTGGATCTGCATTTTCGGTAACCCCGGCTGATGCTCCTCCTACTACTTTTGTTCCAAGTGGAACTACCTATACCTGGACCGTAGCAGCTAATGCAAATGTTACGGGATATAGCAATCAAACAGTTGGACTATCTTCCATAAGTCAAACACTAACTAATAATTCAAATACCACTCAGCAAGTAGTCTATACCGTTACTCCAACTTCTGGCACTACGGGCAACTGTGTTGGCGGCACTTTCACTATTACTGTTTCGGTAACCCCTAAACCATTCATACAAAATCAAAGTACTTCTACCTGTAGTGGATCTGCATTCATGACAAGCCCAACAGATGCTTCACCTGCAACTATTGTACCTTCCGGAACAACCTATACCTGGACCGTATTGAACAACCCTAATATCACAGGCACAAGCAACCAATCAACACCACAATCTAATATTAGTCAAATACTCACTAATTCAAGCAGCACTACTCAACAAGTCATCTACAACATTACACCTACATCAGGCGCATGTGTGGGAGCAGCTTTTAATGATACAGTTTCCATTATAAGTTCTGTCCCTGCTCCACTTGTAAGAACTCCTTTGGTCTATTGTGCGGGAGCGACTGTACCCATCTCTCTACCCGACTCTGTAAATCATATTACAGGATCTTCATTATCATGGTACACTTCTGCAACAGGCGGTACAGCTTCTGCAACACCCAACCCAACACCATCAACTGCTAATGCTGGAACAACGTCCTATTTTGTTACACAAACACTGGCTTGTGGAGAAAGTCCTCGTGCACAAATTGATGTAATCGTTAATCAAACACCTGTTATCCCTAATCAAAATAATCAAACCATTTGCAGCGGCACACCCTTTTCTGTAACTCCCGTAAATGCTGCTTCCCCTTTAACTATAATCCCTTTAGGAACTACCTATACTTGGATTGTTGGAGCTAACCCAAATATCACCGGAGCTACCAACCAGTCTATACCACAGACTTCCATCAGCCAAACACTAGCTAATAATTCTAATACCTCTCAACAAGTAACCTATACCGTTACTGCAACATCAGGCACATCAGGAAATTGCACAGGTGCAACTTTTACAATTACTGTAAATGTCAACCCTAAACCATTAATACAAAATCAATCAAGTGCCATTTGCAGCGGAAATACATTTACCGTAAATCCTACAGATGCCTCTCCTTCAACAATAGTACCAGCAGGGACAACTTACACTTGGACAGTCGCATCTAATACAAATGTTTCTGGGCAATCGGCTGAATCCATAGGAAGAAACAACATTAGTCAAACACTCACTAACAATTCAAATACTGTACAACAAGTAACCTATACCGTTATACCAAATACATCAGGAAATTGCCCAGGCAATCCTTTTAATGTTACAGTAGATGTAAACCCTAAACCTGTTATTCCTAACCGAAATCTTTCTATTTGGACAGGATCAGGTTTTAGTATAACACCAAACAATAATAATACGGACACCCTGGTTCCTTCAGGGACAACTTATACCTGGACTGTCTCAAACAATACTAATATTGCCGGACAATCCAATCAAACTATTGCGCAGTCTTCTATAAGTCAATTATCACTTACAAATAGCACCAATATCCCTCAAACATTGACTTATACCATTATCCCTACTTCAGGAATAGCAGGAACTTGTATTGGTTCGTCTTTTGACATTATAGTAACGGTAAACCCTATCCCATTAATCCCTAATCAAATTGCTACAATTTGTAGTGGAGCTGCTTATCATTTCAACCCGGTAAATTTTCCGCCTACTACTATTGTACCAGCAGGCACAAAATACATCTGGACGGTAGCCCCTAATACAGATGTTAATGGAGAAAATTCAGAAATTATCCCTCAAGATTCGATTATGCAAATCTTGAGTAACAATACCGGAATCGATCAAATACTTTCATATACTGTAACACCAACTACAGCAACTGGAAGCATCTCTGCTGGTTCTTCATTTAATATAAACATCACCGTATCTGCTCCGCCTACTGTTGCTGTTCCAAATAATTCAACTGTTTGTAACGGAGATAATGTCCTAGCTACGAACTTCCTCTCCACACCTGCAGGAGGAACATTTACATGGACTAATAGCAATGCTAATATCGGCATTCCAGGGTCAGGAACAGGTAACATTAGCGCTTTTACAGCAATCAATAACTCAACAGCTACACTTACACCAACCATTACCGTTATACCTACAGCTAATGGTTGCATTGGACTTCCAAGCAGCTATACCATTACCATTAACCCGTCTCCAAAAGCTAATGTTCCTAGTAGTTTTGCTATTTGCAATGGAGATAACACCCTTCAGACAAATTTCACAAGCACACCTGCAGGCGGAACTTTCACTTGGACAAATAGTAATACTAATATTGGTCTGGCAGCAAACGGAAGTGCTGATATCAATACTTTTGCAGCTACAAACAGTTCCAATACATCCATAAGCTCAACTATAACAGTAACGCCTACTTTAAATACTTGTACTGGAAATCCAAGCAACTATACAATTACGGTGCATCCTACTCCAACAGTTGTCACTCCTTCGAATGTAAGTATTTGCAGTGGCGCATATAGTACAATCAAAACCTTTAACAGTGACCCTGGCGGCGGAACTTTTACCTGGACAAACAGCGACCCTTCTAATGGATTAGCCGCGACAGGAATAAATAATGTCCCTTCATTTTTAACCAGCTATAATGCAGCATCTCCTACGTCTACTATTACTGTTATACCAACAGTAAATAATTGCATAGGACTTCCTAACACTTATACCATTACCATCAACCCAAGATTATCTCTTGGAAATGACAAATACATTGATAGTTGTTATGGCACTGCCGTTAATCTCGACGCACAATACAACACTAGCACATTAACGCCATACTGGACATTACACAATAATCCAGTTTTGAATCCGACACATGTAAGTTCTTCAGGAGCTTATCAATTAATTGCAATAAACCCTATCAATAACTGTTCTGATACCGCTATTGTCAACGTAAGAATTCTGCCGAAAGTAAATACTAATGCTGGTCGTGATACCATTGCTGTAAAGGGAGAGCTTTTTACTCTAATGGGATCTGGGGGCGTAAATTTCCAATGGTCGCCTACTGCTCCGATTACAGGACTTACAAATACGCCTAACCCAACTGTTATTCTCAACAGCGATCAATTATTTTTCCTGCAAACTAAAGATATTGGCGGATGTGCGGGTTACGATACCGTGTTCGTTAAGATTTATGAAGGACCTACTTACTACATTCCTAACTCCTTCTCTCCTAATGGTGATGGATTGAATGAAATCTTCAGAGTCATCCCTGTTGGAATTGTTGCTACAGATTATTTCAGAGTCTATAACAGACTAGGACAATTAATCTTCGAAACCAATCAATTTCTAAAAGGATGGGATGGCAGATTCCAGGGAAGAGCTCAAGCAACTGGAACTTACGTCTGGACTGTAAAAGGAACTGATAAAAATGGAAAAATAATAGAAAAAACAGGTACGGTTATTCTAATAAGATAATACTCCATTAATTTCCATAAAAAAGCCCCGAAAATATTCTCGGGGCTTTTTTTATGGAATGCTTATTTTAACAATAAAAAATCTGCCAATACACATGCAGTTATTGCTTCTACTACAATAGGCACTCTTAATGCAATACATAAATCATGCCGACCAACAATAGAGAAAGCTTCTATTTTTTCCGTTTTTATATTATAAGACTCTTGTTGCTTAGGTGTTGATGAAGTAGGTTTTACCGCAACTCTAAACAAAAGATTATTTCCATTTGAAATACCACCAGAAATACCACCAGCATGGTTAGACGAAGTTATACCTGTTCCGTCAATCATTTGATCATTATGTTCACTTCCTTTCATTCGGGCAGATGAAAACCCTGAACCGAATTCAATTCCCTTAATAGCAGGTATTGAAAAAATCGCGTGACTTAAAACAGATTCTATCGAATCAAAAAAAGGTTCACCCAATCCTATTGGAATATTTTCTACCATGCATTCAATAATACCCCCAATGCTATCCTGATTTTCAATGGCTTGATCAATGGCTGTTTCAATATTTTTACTTCCTCCTATTTCCAAAATTCGAGTTGAAATATTTATCGACAACCCATTCATCGAAAGATGAGTGATAGCTTTTTTTGCCACAACACCTGCAGCTACAATACAAACTGTAAGTCTTCCGCTGAAATGTCCGCCGCCTCTATAATCCTGAAAGCCATTAAATTTTTTTGAAGCGACAAAATCAGCATGACCAGGCCTAGGAATATCCTTCTGTAAATCGTAATCTTTACTTTGGATATTCATATTTTCAAACACAATAGTAAGAGGAGCCCCGGTTGTTTTTCCATTAAATACACCGGATAAAAAGATGGGCACATCGTCCTCTTTTCTTGACGTTGTTCCCATTTGATTCACCCCACTTCGTTTTTTTAAATCAGCTGTAAAATCTTCCTGAGTAAGACTTATCCCTGGAGGACAACCATCAATAGTGATACCCACCATTGGCCCATGAGATTCTCCAAAAATATTCAAGCTGAAAATTTGACCAAAATTATTCATGTGTAAATTTTTATTTCAAGCTTTTGTAAGCTGTAATGGCTTTGCTATTCATCACTAGTTGACAAGAGCTCTATTGTATAGGCAATTTATTGATTGTTTGATGAATCGTCATGTAAAGATAAGTTGGCCCCAAGAAGTTTCAATGACTCAAAAAAAGTAGGGTAAGATTTATTTACTGCTTCAGCACCATCTATGGATAAACCACCAGAAATATTAAGCCCGCAAATAGTAAGTGCCATTGCTATCCGATGATCATGATGCGAGAAAACTGCAGCTGATTTCAATTCACTCCCACCATTAATAATCATAAAATCATCTTCTATATCAATCTGTGCATTTAACTTTTTAAATTCTGACAATAAAGACATCGCGCGATTACTTTCTTTTTCAACCAATCGTTTTACGCCTTTTATTTTCGAAATGCCTTTGCAATATAAAGCCAATACAACTAAAGGTGGAAATAAATCCGGGCAATCTGTTGCATCAAAATCAAAAGCTTTAAGTGAATTAGATTTTTGGAGAAAGATTTGATGATCATCCAAGAAAAAAGAAGCTCCGCATGATACCAATACTTCTATAATTTTTTTATCTGCTTGATGGGAATTCACATCAAGACTTGTTAATGTTATTTCCCCAGCTATCACCGCTGCAACAATCAAAAATGAAGCACTGCTCCAATCTCCTTCTATTGTAAGAGTGAAATTTCGAACCTCATTGTCTTTGGGATAAACAATAAATCGACTATCATTCTCCTTAATAATATTATAACCAAAATATTTTAAAAGTGATAAAGACAGCAGTATATAAGGTTTACTCACCAGATTTTCAACCTGAATAATTGTTGGAATTTTGACATGTTTCGCAAACGCAAATAATAAGCCTGTTAAATATTGAGAGCTTTTACCGGCATCTATTACTATATCCTTAGATTGAATCGGACCTTTTAAAGATAAAGGAAGGAACCCATTATTTAAAACCGCATGCACTTCCAATAATTTAAAAATTCCTTCCATCATTTCCATAGAACGATTCAATAAAGACCCTTCTCCTGTTATGGTAATTTCAATATCACTGAGTGCTGCTATGAATGAAAACATCCTAAAGGAGAGGCCGCTTTCACCACAATTTATTAATGCATCTGGTGAAATATCTCCATTGTTTTTTATAATAATTCTCTCCTTATCTTCTATGACTATAGCACCTAGCCTTTTAATAATACTAATTGCAGCAAGATCATCATTACTTCGTCCGGGATTTAGAATTTCAGTTTCACCATTATTCAATAACGCCAAAGCACATACGCGTTGCATAACACTCTTGCTTGGAGGCATTACTAAACTCCCGTTGATTTTCGATTGATATATTTCTGCAATCATGAATGCATTTCTTTTAAGTACTCCTCTATTATTCCCATTTCCAGAGGCTGAGTAAATGCTTCCCCTATTTTATTCAACAAAACAAAATTTAAATAATCGCCTTCGCGTTTTTTATCTAATTGCATTAATTCAAATACTTCTTTGTAATTAAATTCCATATCAACAGGTAATTCGTAAAGTTTTAATAGCCTGACTATTCGTTCAGAAATAGATTCTGTTTGAATATTTATTTTTTCTGAAAGCCTTGCAGCCGCAACCATTCCAATACTTACAGCGTGACCATGTGGCAATTGATACAGATTTTCTAATGCATGTCCTAAGGTATGTCCAAAGTTTAAAAACTTTCTTTCCTTACGGTCAAATTCATCTTTGATAACAAAGTTCATTTTAAGTGACACATTATTTTCAATCAATGCTGCAATTAATTTTGGATTATTTTTATACTCGAGAATACTACTTTTCTCCAATACTGAAAATAATATTTCATCCTGAATACAAGCATGTTTAATGATTTCTGCGAAGCCATTTACCCATTCTACATCTGGCAATGAAGCTAAAAATGCAAAATCAAATGCAATAATTGCTGGTTGATAAACGGTCCCCACCATATTCTTATACAAGCCTACATTTATACCGTTTTTCCCCCCTAATGCAGCATCAACCATTCCCAATATTGTGGTTGGAAAAAGTACTAAATTTATTCCTCTTTTATAAATATTGGCAACAAATCCTGCAATATCTGTAACCACTCCTCCTCCAACTCCGATAATGGTATCTTCTTTTGAAATTTTCCATTCCAATAATTGCTTGATTACATTATCAATCGTAGTCTGCGTTTTAAATCGCTCTCCGTTGGAAATGGTGATAACTTTGAAGCCAACAAATTTATGTTGATGAAAGGAAAAAACTTTATCATCAGTAATAATGACTGATTTCTCTTTATTAAAATTCGATGTAATAAAATCAGAAGGAACATCAAACGTACAGTTTATTTTTTTTTCGGAAATGATGTACTCAAAAGTTTTCATTCTAATTAATTTATTACCCGTTCATTATTTTATTCTGGTGATTAATACTTTCTAAATGTATCGCCTCAAAGTAATTTTTGATAAAGGCCTTACTTAATCCCATCTGCTCTGCTTTTGTTGAAAGTCTTTCCAGTATATTATTCCATCTTTCCGTTTGAAGAATAGTAATATTATGTTCTTTTTTATAAAACCCTATTTCATCTGCTAATTTCATTCTCTGACTCAGCAATGAAATAAGCTCATCATCAGTTTGATCAATTTGCTCTCTTAATTTATTCAATAATGAATTCAATAATTCTTCTTCAGCATTTACCGACCTCCATTTCAGGTTATCCAATATAATTTCCAGTTGTCCTGGTGTAATTTGTTGATTAGCATCACTCCAGGCATTATCCGGATCAATGTGAGTTTCAATCATTAATCCATTAAAATCAAGATTAATACTTTTCTGAGCAACATCTTGCAATAATGATCTGTTTCCGCAAATATGAGAGGGGTCGCAAATCATCATTAAGCTCGGAAACCTTCGTTTCATTTCAATTGGTAATTGCCACATGGGTGCATTTCGGTATTTCGTATTTCCAAAAGAAGAAAACCCTCTGTGAATTAAGGCGATATTGTTTAATCCGGATTTTTGCATTCTTTCTACTGCGCCACACCACAATTCCAAATCAGGGTTAATAGGATTTTTAATTAAAATAGGAATATCAACGCCTTTTAAGGCATCAGCAATTTCTTGAACAAAAAAAGGATTCACGGTTGTTCTTGCGCCAATCCACAAGACATCAACATCATGTATTAGGGCTTCTTCTACATGCTTATGTGTAGCAACTTCAACAGTTGTAGGAATCCCTGATATTTTCTTGGCTTCCTGAAGCCATTTAAGTCCAATTGTTCCAACACCTTCAAACATTCCAGGTTTGGTTCTTGGTTTCCATATGCCTGCTCTCAGTAAATTGACTTTACCATTCGATGCAAGCTGAATGGCTGTTGAGATGAGCTGCTCTTCAGTCTCCGCACTACAAGGGCCACTTATAATAAAAGGCCTGTTATTAAATATATTATTCTTGTCTATTGCTCCCACCATGCAAAAGTAACTTTATAATCGTATTATTTTGAAAAGTGTGAGCTGAATACACATTCAATATAATTATAATTTGATTCGAATTTCTTATGATACTTAAAACAAAAAAGCCACCCCCTTTAGGAAATGGCTTTTTTGTAAAGTTTGACTTAAAACATTAGAAATATTTCTAACGTTTCAAGTAAAATTATTTTGCTGGAGTAGCAGCAGCAGCTGTATCTACTTTTGCAGCAGCTGTATCTACAGCAGGAGCAGCAGCAGTTGTATCAACTGTTACAGCAGCTGTATCAGTAGCTGGAGTTTCTTCTGTTTTACCACCACCGCAAGAAGTTAATGATGCAGCGATCAATGCAATTGCTAAGAACTTTTTCATTTTTTGTTGTTTTTTGGTTTAAAATTATAATTTGCAGTTAATACCTGCAAATATAAAAAAGTAACCCGATTTTTTTATTTTTTTTTATTTGGGTTACTAAAAAGCAATATTTGTATAAATAATGGAGTTGTGAATATACCGGGTCAAGACAAAATTTTACTGGATGGTTTAGCAAAACAGGATAGCATTGCTATAGAAAGTTTATACAGATTAAATTTCCAAATGGTTCAAAATCTGATTTTAAACAATAAAGGCAATTCTGAAGACGCAGCCGATATCTTTCAGGAAGCTATGATTGTACTATATGAAAAGTCCATACACCCGGATTTTATACTACATTGTCAGATTAAAACTTATTTATATTCAGTTTGCAGACGATTGTGGCTAAAGAAACTCGAAAAACAAAAAAGAATTGTAATACACACCAATGAATTTGATCAAGTTATTTCGGTTGAGGAAGATTTAGAAAAACATGAAATAACGACGTCGAATTTTAAGATCATGGAAAATGCCTTATCTAAAGTTGGTGAACCATGCAAAGGAATTCTTGAAGCATTCTATATCAACAAAAAACAAATGCAAGAAATTGCAACATTATTCAAATACACCAATGCGGATAATGCAAAAACTCAAAAATATAAATGCTTAACCAGACTAAAAAAGCTATTCTTCGCTGAATATAAAAATTTGTAAAATGGAAGATTTATTATTAATGGATACTGTAGAACGTTATGTTAAGGGTGAAATGGATGCCGTTGAACGTACTAATTTTGAAGATCTCAGAAAAAATAATCCGGCAATTGACCAATCAGTGGTCGAGCATATTTATTTTTTAAATGAAATTGAAAAATATGGCAGGACAAAAAGATTAAAACATACGCTTAACGAAACTTTTTTAACGCTTACTGATCAAGGAATTATTAAAACTAATTCGTTGGAGGGTAAAGCAATAGTTGTTTACCTATGGAACCGCTATAAAAAAACAATTGGCGTAGCTGCATCAATCGCGATTATTGTCTCCATTGTTTGTGCATCCATTATTTCAATTTTCAGCCCTGGCAAACAAAATAATATTAAGCCCCTTGTTGAAAAGTTAAAAGAGCAAGATGACAAATACAAAAAATTAGAAAAACAAATCGGCCAGCTGAATGAAATTAACCAACAGTCTGAAAAACCAAGGTTAGAAAGTAAATTCAGAGCAACTGGATTTATGATTGATGTAAACAACAATTTTATTGTTACCAATGCTCACGTTTTGAATGAAGCTACCCATCAACTCATTATAGAAAACAATAAAGGGGAGCAATTCAAAGCAGAACCAGTTTATGTAAATCCAGATAATGATTTAGCGATTCTAAGAATTATTGACAACGATTTCAAAAAACTTCCTCCAATCCCCTATAGTATAAAAAAGACAAATGCCAGCCTTGGCGAACAGGTGTTTATTTTAGGTTACCCAAAACAAGAAGTTGTTTATGGTGAAGGTTATATTAGTGCGGAAAACGGCTATAAAATGGATACCATTTATTGTCAATTAAGTACATTAGCCAATGAGGGCAATAGCGGATCTCCAGTTATTAATAAAAATGGCGAATTGGTAGGAGTAGTGTCCAGTATGGAAGCTAATTCAGAAGGTGTAGTATATGCCATAAAATCATCGAATATTTACAGCGCGCTGAATCAAATTAAAAAAATAAAAGAAAACGAAAGCATCAAGATAACTTCAAAACCTTCGCTGAAAAATTGTGACAGAGTCAGTCAAATTAAAAAAGTAGAGGATTATGTTTTTATGATTAAAGGGAATTAAAATATTTATTTTAAATATCATCCCCATAAAGATCTAGGATATACATTCTTCTCGATCAAAATATCTATTTTTTCCTTTACACTTTTTGCATCTTCTTTATAAGTAACCCCAAACCACTGTGATGATGTTGGTATAACTTTGATAGAATGATGCGGAGTCGTAATAAAAGAATCCGCAATAATTGGAATAAAAAATTCAGCCTTAATATCCTCTTTACTTTGAATCACAAAATCAGCAAACAAACTTTTAGCAGAAGAAAAAACTGAAGGATGGAAACACCAAAAATTCATTGAAACACTAGAAGTGGGTTCTACTTCAACTGAAATTCCATTGTCTTCAAAAACAACTTTGGCCTCTTGCTGGTATATTTTTGTTCTTTCTTTTATTGAAATCAAATTAAATGAGTCATCGACCTGACAAACGCCTCTGCTAACGGTACCATGTTCGCTTAAAGTCTTATTCAACTGATAACCAATTATTGCATAAGTATTCTCATTACATTCTGTTTGTAAAAAAACTGCAGCTTGTTTAAAAGCATCCACTCCATAATAATCATCTGCATTTATAACAGCAAATGGTTCTTTAACCAAATCCGAAGCGCATAAAACAGCATGACCTGTCCCCCATGGTTTCGTTCTTTCAGAGTGAATATCATCTTCCTTAACAAAGGAATTCATTTCCTGAAATACATAATCAACCTCAATTTTACCTCCCAATTTATTACCAAAATTGGCTTTAAAACTTTCAGAAAAATCTTTTCTTATAATGAAAACTACCTTTCCAAATCCGGCTTTTATTGCATCGAAAACCGAGTAATCCATAATCGTTTCGCCAGCAGGCCCAAACCCCTCTGTTTGTTTCATGCTTCCATAGCGACTAGCCATACCTGCAGCCAAAATAATTAAAGTAGGTTTCATGTGTATCTATTTATTGTTTTTTAATGGTCGCATGTTATGCCATTAATACCCAACCCCCTCTTATAACGTCAGTATATTTATGAACATTTCATTATTTTATTGGTAAGTTGTGACCGATTTTATTTTAAAGTAATGACGAAAATACTACTTTCCATTAGGAAATAACAAAAATGATTGACAATAATATTGACATTAAAATTGATGAAATAAAAGCAGCTTTTCTAAATGAAAGAGATATCAAGCTGTTGGCTGTGAGATTAGATTTAATTCATCCTGTAATTTCCGGCAATAAATTATTTAAGCTATATTATTTTATTGATGACGCTATCAAATTAAATAAAAATACGGTTGTAACAATGGGAGGTGCTTATTCTAACCATTTGGTTGCAACTGCCTGTTATACAAAACAATTAAATCTTAATAGCATCGGTATTATAAGAGGCGAAGAGCCAAAAAACACTTCAGCAACCTTAAAACAATGTAGTGAGTTTGGAATGAAACTTATTTTTGTTCCAAGAATTGACTACCAAATAGAACTGAATGAAGTCATTATACAAAAAATCAACAAAATCAGTACTAATTATATTTTCATTCCAGAAGGAGGATATGATTCCAAAGGTGCTGCAGGGGCATCAATAATAATGAACAATTTGCAAGCATTAAACCCCTCTCATATCTGCACAGCAATTGGAACGGCAACAACATTAGCTGGATTAATTAAAAGTGCCAGTCCCAATCAAAAAGTAATTGGCGTTCCTGTCATAAAAGGAATGACTGACATTGATGAAAGACTTACGTATTTACTAGGGTCAAATCATTATGAGCCCCCTATTATATTTAACCATTTCGACTTCGGAGGATATGCTAGACATACTAATGAATTAATTAATTTCATGAATGACTTTTATGGAAACTTCAACATCCCTTTAGATTTTGTCTATACCGGCAAAATGTTTTATGCAATATTTGACAAAATAAAAAACAATTTTTTCCCAAAAGGAAGCACCATTGCACTTCTTCATACAGGTGGCTTACAAGGGAACCAGTCTCTACCTATGAACACGTTAATTTTTTAATTAGTTTATATTTGCAAGTACAACTTAATTTTTTGATTTAACCTTTTATCATCGTCAGTAATTATGAAGAAATTTTGGTTTCTTTTTTTATTCATCAATAACTGTATTTTCAGTGATATTTATGGACAGGAGACCTTACCTAATATAACAGTGAAAAGTTTCAATGGAAAAGTAGTGGTGAGTTGGATAAATGATTACACAAAGAAAATAAGCAATATTCTTATTCAAAGATCTTTTGATAGTTCCAGAAACTATTCTACGATTGGAACTGTACTTAACCCATTAAATAAAGAGAATGGCTATTTGGATGCCCTCCCACCCTATGATAGAATGTATTATAGAATTTCAATTTCATTCGAAGGAGGCACATACGAACTAGGGCCTGCAGTAAAGCCATTTATTGAAGCTCCGGAATTAGAAGAAATAGATATTACTGCGATTCCAAAAGAAGAAATTATTATTACGGAAAAGAAAAAAATAGATGCCGAAAAAATTAAAGCTCCTCTACCTTTCGATAAAAAAGAGGAGAATGAAGTGCCCCAAATAATTACAGATAGCATAGCAAAAATAATCGATTCAGCCTTTACTACTACATTACAGAAAAATATTTTACCCTTGAAAATTGTTCGTATAAATAAGGACAGCTCAAAGGAAATAATATCATTAAAAAGTATTGAGAAGAGAGATCTCCTGCTGGAAAATAAAATAAAAAGACTGCAGTGGGACTACCCAAGCAATAGAATTTATATCAACAATCAAAATCTACTTGTAATACAACTAAAAGAAACAGCAGTAAAGCAATATCATATCAAATTCTATAATGAAATCGGCAAGTTGATTTTTGAGTTAAAAAAAATAAATGAAGACCTTATTTTTATTGAGAAATCAAACTTCAGACAAAGTGGCTGGTACCATTTTGAAGTTTCCAATGAAGGAGAATTGGTAGAGAAAAATAAATTTTACATCCCCAAAGACAAAGTCTCCAATCAAAAATAAAAATAACTTATTTACAAAAAATCTACCTTAAATACTTTTTCAAAATTAACTTTAATTACATCTTTAACAGCAGCAAAATCAACACTCTCTCCTAATTCACGCTGAATAGAAGTTACTTGCTTATGCTGAATTCCACATGGAATGATATTGTTGAAATAACTAAGATCTGTATTCACATTTAATGCAAACCCATGCATAGTTATCCATCTGCTGCATCGAACACCTATTGCACATATTTTCCTGGCTTTACCCAATACTTCGGGTTCAATCCATACACCAGTTTCACCAGAACTTCTTTCTCCAGTGATGCCATATTCTTTGAGTGTCAAAATAATGACCTCTTCTAAATTTCTAAGATAAATCCCAATATCGGTCTGGAATTTTTCCAAATCCAGAATCGGATAACCCACCATTTGCTGTAATCCGTGAAAGGTAATGTCGCCGCCTCGGTTGGTTCTAAAAAATTCAATTCCATTTTCATGCAGCTCATCATTAGACAGAAGCACATTAGCAATATTTCCACTTTTACCTAATGTATAAACAGGAGGATGCTCACAAAAAACAAGGTGGTGTTCCGTTTCAGTTAATAAGGGATTAACATCTGTTCCACTGATCCTCGCAGCTGTTTTTACCTCAACATTTTGTCTCAATAAATTTTCCTGAAAATCCCAGGCAGATTTATAATCAATAATTCCTAAATCAGTAAATAACACTTTTTGCTTGTCCAAAATTTGATTTTATGCTGTAAAAATAATGATTTGCATGATCTTTTGTTTGAATAAAAATTGTAGCGTTAACCAGAAACTAAAGAAAATTATTCTTACGCCAACGATACATCAATAAGCTTGTGGTTATTTGGAAGGGGAAACTAAATAAACTTCAGTGGAAATATTTCTCTGTTATTTAGGCGTATTCGTAATATTGCAATATCGCAATATTACGAATACCATTCTTTTAAAAAAGCCACTGCTATTAGCTTTTAAGTAGACTATATATAGCAAATAAAGTAAAACAAAGATTAAAAAGTGAAGAATAGCAAGTACTTTTGAATAACCAATTTTTAAAAATGAATAACGAAATAGAAGAAGAATTATCAGAATCGGAAGAGTTGTTTGAAAGAATGTCTTTTACTATTGATAAAGGACAAGAGCCGGTTCGTATTGACAAATTTTTAATGGCGAGAATAGAAGGCGCAACAAGAAATAAGATTCAACAAGGAATAGAAAATGATTTAGTTCTTGTAAATGACAACCCTATTAAAAATAATTACAAAATAAAAGCAGGTGATCGGGTAATTATTTATGATACAAAAAATCAGGAGACATCAGAAATTACTCCTCAAGATATTCCTCTCGATATTGTTTATGAAGATGAAGATTTGTTTATCGTAAACAAACCAGTTGGAATGGTAGCTCATCCTGGAAGCGGGAATCCTGACCAAACACTTATTAATGCAGCGGCTTACCATCTAAAACAACAATCTCCAAAAATTGATGACAATGAACTGCCTCGTTATGGCTTAGTTCATCGTATTGATAAAAATACCAGCGGTTTGATGGTGATGGCGAAGTCCAAAAAAGCTATGACTGAATTAGCAAAACAGTTCTTCGACCATACCGTTCACAGAAGATATGTAGCTTTGGTTTGGGGAAATTTTGATGAAGATGAAGGGACTATTGTTGCACATGTAGGCAGACATCAACGTTTCAGAAAATTATTTACGGCTTACCCGGAAGGAGAACATGGTAAAGATGCCATTACACATTACAAAGTAATTGAAAGATTCAATTATGTAACGCTTGTAGAATGCAGACTAGAAACGGGACGAACGCATCAAATCAGAGTGCATATGCAGCATATTGGCCATCCATTATTTAATGATGATTTTTACGGTGGAGACAGAATTGTAAAAGGAACAGTGTACACAAAATACAAACAGTTTGTAGACAATTGTTTTAAAATATGCTCACGTCAGGCCCTACATGCTAAAGAACTAGGTTTCATTCATCCTGGCACAAACAAAGAAATTGTATTTGATAGTGATTTGCCAGCTGATATGGAAGAATTGATCAACAAATGGAGAAAATACAGCCAATTTAAAAACGCTGATGAGTAATAATGAATATCAACATGAGCCACTAGGACCTGATCCCAACTTATTGATTCAATTGATTGAAATAAAAATGCCATTTGGAAAATATAAAGGAACAACCTTGTCAAATCTGCCGGTGAGCTATCTGGAATGGTTTAACAGAAAGGGATTTCCAACAGGAAAATTAGGATTGCAATTACAAACGATTTACGAAATTAAACTCAATGGGCTGGAGTATTTATTACAAGGTCTGAAAAAATTTAAGTAGCCCTTATTCGAAATCAAACAAAGTAGCTGTAAAAACACCCCTCTCCCTCTTTTTAAAAATGGCCTTCCAATTGCCATTATATCTGATTAACTCCGGTACGATAAGGGTTTTATATTTTGTCATCTTCACTTCCATTGTAACCTTAAAATCATAAAAACCAGCATCGAAACTCAATGTATAATTCCTTGCCATAACATCATAAGTACTGTCATCAAACCATGTTGTCATTTCATCAACAACCACATTGCTTTCTTTTCCTTGCTTAACCTTTTGTTTGAATACAATACAATTAGTATGATTGTAAATATCAGCGTCAATAGACATATCATAATTTTCAGCAACGTCATTATCGAAGATCGCCGTTTTACCACTCATAAAAGGGATACCGCCGATTCTTTTACCAGGGTTAAAAAAAAGCATCTTTAGTTGTTCTTTATGTTTTTCAATACCAGATTTATCTATCGTAGAAAACTGTTCATTCCCTAAAATATTTGTCTCATTGCAAACTGAATCTTTTGTGAAAAATAATGAAGCGTATAACTGTGCTGTATAATAATTATAAGACTTATATTCTTCGTAGAAATCTCCAGTCACCGCTTCTTCCAAAGTTTGCATAGTTCTGCAATGAGCAATAATTTGCTGTTTGGTTTTGCTATGTAAGGAAGCTTGTAATTTCTGATTGCGATCTAGCATTCTGATATCATTAATAGCAGTATAACCAAGTATTCGCAAGTTTTTAAAAGCTTTGTAAAAACTAGTGTCGGACTTCACTTTGTTTATAAAGGAAGGAACATTTAAGTTATGGTCAATAATTACATTACTCAAGGTTATGTAATTATTACCTATTTCGATAATGCTATCCTGTCGTTTTTGTGAGAATAAAATTGAGGGGAAAATAGTGAAAAACAAGAAAATGAAAAAGCAGTTGCTATTTGTATTTCTTTTCACAGCATAGCTAGATTTTATACCCAGCATATTCATTCCTGTTTGGAATGACATTTCACTTAAGGGCATTTTGCAAATATGTTTTATTTAGAAAAAATCATTTTATAGTCTATGCTAATTCTACCTTTTGTAATATCGTCTAATTTCCTTTTAAGTAAAGTTCTTTTCAAAGGTGTGATATGATCAATAAATAATTTACCCTCAAGATGATCATATTCGTGAAGAATAACCCTAGCCGTTAAACCAATAAAGGTTCTCCTTTGATGTTTAAAATTTTCGTCAAGAAAATCTAATGTAACAGACTGGTGTCTTGAAATATTCTCTCTAATTCGGGGAATACTCAAACAACCTTCCTCATAAACCCATTTCTCTCCTGCTAAAGCTGTTATATGAGCATTAATAAAAACACCCTTGTATCCAGGTCCGTCAGGATAGATATCTTTTTCATCCTCTTCCTGATTGGCAAAAACCTGTTCCGTATCCATTACGAAAAGGCGAATATCTCTATTGACTTGAGGTGCAGCAATTCCTACTCCATTACTTCGATACATCGTCTCCCACATATCTTCAACTAGAGTACTCAATCCTGAATAATCAGCAGTAATATCAGAAGAAATTTTTCTTAAAACCGAAGAACCATAGGCAACAATAGGTAATATCATTATAAATCATCTGTTGGTTGGTGTAATAATTGGTCAAAGTTAGCAGATATAAGCTAAAGGTACAAGAGGTCAGCTAATACTTTGTAAATACTCCTGTAACATGATTGTAGCGGCAATTTCATCAACGATTTTCTTATCACGCCTGTCCTTTTTTTTCATTCCCATAGCCAACATGGCATCTTTAGCCATTTTAGAAGTATACCTTTCGTCTACATCCTTCACAGGAATCAAAGGGAATTCTTTTTTTACTTTTTCGATTGCCTTTCTTGCAAGAGGGGTTCCATGCGTATCCGACTCATCCCAGTTTTTAGGCAAGCCAATAATAATTAATTCTACTTTTTCTTCCAGTAGGTATTTTTTTAAAAAGGGAATTAAATCCTCTGATGAAATCGTTGTTAATCCTGTAGCAATAATTTGCAACGGATCTGTAACAGCAATGCCTGTTCGCTTTCCCCCATAATCAATTGCCAGAATTCTTGCCATTTTTTGATTTTTAATTTATGAAGTGTGTATTTGTAAACAAATCAAGAATCACAAAAACTGCAAAGACAACAGAAGCAATTCCATTGGCTGTCATGAATGCTATGTTTACTCTGCTTAAATCATTTGGCTTTACAATCGAATGCTGAAAGACAAGCATCCCACAAAAAACTACCGATCCAATCCAATACCAATAGGAAAACCCGGCAGAATATCCTGTATATAAAACCAAAAAGAGAGCTAAAAAATGTAAGGATTCAGAAACAAATAAGCCTCTTTTCTTCCCTAACCATGCAGGAATAGAATACAATTTATTTTCCTTGTCAAAATGCTCATCTTGCAACGCATATATAATATCGAATCCACTTACCCAAAATAATACAATGAATGAAAAAAGCAAAGGCAATAAATTAAACACCCCTGTAACAGCAAGGTATGCACCTATGGGAGCTAGACTTAATCCTATTCCAAGTACTAAATGACACCATACTGTAAATCTCTTTGTGTAACTATAAAAAAGTATAATAAATAACGCCAAAAAACTCAAATAAAAACAAAGTGGATTAATAAAATAACAAGTAATTACAAATAAAAAACAGCAACTAACAGTAAAGTATAAAGCATTTTTAGATTTAATCACTCCTGATGGTATTTCTCTGATTGCGGTTCTAGGATTTTTCGCATCAAAAGTCCTGTCCAAAAAACGATTAAAAGCCATTGCAGCGCTTCTGGCAAAAACCATAGCGAAAATGACCAATAAAAATTTATACCCTAACGCATAATTAATTTGATCGGAAACTGAAGATGCTAGATCTCTTTTTAAAAATTGATGTACCCCTAAAAAAAAGCCAATCATGGCAAAGGGCATAGCGAAAATAGTATGAGAGAACTTAATGAGAGAAAGATATTTTTTTATTTGATACATCTATTTTACTTTTTCCTTGAACTAAAGTTTTACTGCCTTTATTCTGTTCCTGATAATTTCCCATAACACCACTCCAGCAGCCGTGGCTATATTAAGTGAATGCTTCATTCCTAATTGTGGAATTTCAATGCAGCCATCACATTGTAAGATGGTTTCTTGTTCTACTCCTGTAACTTCATTCCCGAAAATCACCGCAATTTTATCATTTTGATGAAATGTTAGATTTTCCAAGGATAGACTATTCTTCACCTGCTCCACCGCAAAAACGGCATATCCTTCCCTTTTCAATTGATGAATAGCATCTTTGGCATTACTAAAATGGTGCCACTCTACTGATTCTTCTGCTCCAAGTGCGGTCTTTTTAATTTCTTTGTGGGGAGGAATGGCTGTATATCCGGTGATGTATATAGCTTCCAATAAAAAAGCATCAGCCGTTCTGAAGACGCTGCCTACATTATAGGCACTTCTGATATTTTCTAAAACAGCGATAACAGGTGTTTTCTCCGAACGTTTAAATTCTTCGGTAGTTTTTCTGTTCAATTCTTCCATGCTTAATTTTTGCATAGCGCAAAGTTAATCAAGAATAGAAGAAATGTCTATAACTAATCTTGCAATACCAACAGGAAATAGGAACAACCTTCAAAAAGCATATTAATGTCAAACCATTATGCAGATTGTTTTTCTACAGTTTGCTTTACAGATTTGCCATGAGATGCAGCATACTCTTTTGCAGCTTTTACAAAAGAGACAAAAATCGGATGAGGATTTTCAACGGTGCTTTTAAGCTCCGGATGATATTGGACTCCTATAAAAAAAGGATGCTCTTTCAATTCTATAATTTCAACCAAACCATTCGCAGGATTTTTTCCACTGGTCATCATTCCTGCATGTTGAAAATCATTGATATAATTATTATTAAATTCCCAACGATGGCGGTGGCGTTCACTGATTTGATTTGATTGATAAATTGAGTTTGCTAATGTGCCCTCTTCAATATCACAAGCATATGCACCAAGTCGCATTGTTCCTCCCTTGTTTTTTATTTTTTTCTGTTCATCCATGAGTGCAATTACGGGGCGAGATGTGGAAGCATCCATTTCCGTGGAATGGGCATCCACCCATCCTAAAACATTTCTTGCGAATTCAATTACAGCCATTTGCATACCCAGACAAATACCAAAAAATGGAATCTTATTTTCTCTTGCATATCTAACTGCTTCAATTTTACCTTCAACACCTCTGGACCCAAATCCTGGTGCGACTAAAAGCCCATCAAGATCCTTCAATTTATCCTGTACATTTTTAGCATTGAGATGTTCACTGTGTACATTTACAATTTGAACCTTACATTGATTCAACGCTCCTGCATGCACAAAAGCTTCTAATATTGATTTATAAGCATCCTGCAATTCGACATATTTCCCAACAAGTCCGATACTTACTTTACTCTTAGGTGCTCCTAATTTATCTAGAAAAACATTCCATTTAGTAAGGTCTGGTGCAGAGTAACCATTGTAATGGAGTTTCTTCAAAACAATAACATCCAATCCTTCCTCAAGCATTTTAATAGGCACTTCATAGATAGAATTTGCATCTATAGCTTCAATCACAGCGTCTGGTTTGACATTGCAAAAAAGTGCGATTTTCTTTTTCAGTTCATTATTAAGTGGGCGCTCTGTTCTACAAACAATCACATTGGGATGAACACCTTCTTGACTTAACAATCGAACACTATGCTGTGTTGGCTTTGTTTTTAATTCCTTTGCAGATTTAAGATAAGGGATCAAAGTAAGATGAACGACTACACAATCTTCTTCAGGAAGCTCCCATTGAATTTGCCGAACAGCCTCAACAAAAGGCAAACTTTCAATATCACCAACTGTTCCTCCTAACTCTGTAATAACAACATCAAATTGCCCAGAATTGCCCAATAACATCATTCTTCGTTTAATCTCATCCGTTATATGCGGAACAACTTGGACAGTTTTACCTAAATAAGCTCCTTCGCGTTCCTTATTAATAACAGTTTGATAAATTCTTCCGGTAGTTACATTATTGGCCTGAGAGGTTGGTATATTTAAAAACCTTTCATAGTGACCCAAGTCTAAATCTGTTTCAGCTCCATCATCAGTTACATAACATTCCCCATGTTCATAAGGGTTAAGTGTCCCAGGATCTACATTAATATAGGGATCAAATTTCTGAATAGTAACTTTTAGTCCTCTTGCTTGAAGCAGTTTTGCTAAAGATGCAGCAACAATTCCTTTTCCTAAAGAGGATGTAACACCACCAGTAACAAAAATATATTTGGCCATTATGAATGATTTTCAAAATAATAAAAAAACAACTTACACAGCCTACTTATCAAGCTTTGCTCTTAAAAATAATCTTATGTAGAATTGCTAAAAAAAATGACCGAGGAATGAACATTAAATCCTAGAGGTCGTGTAAAGATAGTGCGATTTTTTTGGGTAGAAAAAATTTAATACAAAAAAATACATTCGTAAAGCCGTGGTACGAACCTGGTACGAACCACAAAAACAATCCCCATATTAAAAGTATGAACCACTAGATATACAAATTATATTTTAAAATATGTAACTTATTTTAAGCGATTCGTTTAGTTTTTTAAATAATTCAAAAAATTTTATTACTTTTTTAAATTGCTTTTCCTTTATTTTGTGGTACAAAATCAAAATAAATGAATTCTTTACGTTTTACCGCAATAAAAAATATCGCAAAAAATGCAATTACTTACGAAGTAAAATCTTCCGAAAAAGTAACTAGCATCTTTAATGAAAATGTATTTACTTTAAAAACTGCCCGCCATTATCTGAGTGATGATGCCTATAAAAGTTTACTTGCGTCTACTCTTGGGGGAAAGAAAATAGACAGGGCAATGGGCAGCAATATCGCCAACGGTCTAAAAGCATGGGCTGAAGAAAAAGGCGTCACCCATTTTACACATTGGTTTCAGCCACTCACCGGATTATCAGCAGAAAAACACGACTCCTTTTTCACCTTAAAAGGAGACGGAACACCCATACAAGAATTTGAAGGTGCAGCATTAATTCAACAAGAACCTGACGCCTCATCATTTCCAAGTGGTGGACTAAGAGCTACTTTCGAAGCAAGAGGATACACTGCTTGGGACCCCTCTTCACCTGCATTTGTAATGGAGACAGCCGAAGGAAAAACATTGTGTATCCCAACTATATTTGTGTCTTATACCGGAGAATCTCTTGACACAAAAACACCTTTATTAAAAGCTTGCGTTGCACTGGATAAAGCAGCTGTAGATGTTTGCCAGTATTTTGACAAAAACGTTTCAAAAGTAAATGCAACACTTGGATGGGAACAAGAATATTTTGTTGTTGACGCTGGTTTGGCAACTGCAAGGCCTGATTTAGTCTTAACCGGAAGAACCGTTTTTGGTCATGCTCCAGCAAAAGGGCAGCAATTAGACGATCATTATTTTGGAGCTATACCTGAACGCGTATACGCTTTTATGAGAGATTTTGAAAGAGAATCATACAAGCTAGGCATTCCACTTCGTACAAGACACAACGAAGTAGCACCTGCCCAATTTGAATGTGCACCCATTTATGAAGAAATGAATTTGGCAGTTGACCATAATACTTTGTTGATGGATATCATGACTCGTGTTGCAAAAAGACACAACTTACTGGTACTATTACACGAAAAACCATTTGCAGGAATAAATGGAAGTGGAAAACACAACAATTGGAGCATGAGTACAGATACTGGTGTAAATCTACTTGCGCCTGGGAAAACACCAAAAACAAATTTGATGTTCCTCGCCTTTTTTGTCAACACTATTAAAGCAGTTCATGATTATGCAGAATTAATCAGAGCATCCATTGCCAGCGCAGGCAATGACCACAGACTTGGCGCAAATGAAGCACCACCTGCCATCATATCTATTTTCATTGGAAAATATTTAACAAACGTTCTCAATCAAGTAGAAAAAAGAGTTGGTGGAAACTTTGATGAAACAGATGAAGCGATGCTGAAATTAGATATACATAAAAGCATACCAGAATTGATGCTCGATAATACAGATCGTAATCGTACCTCTCCTTTTGCATTTACGGGAAATAAATTCGAATTCCGTGCTGTTGGTTCTTCTGCAAATTGCGCAGGACCAATGACCGTTCTTAATACCGTAATGGCAGAAACTTTAAAGCAATTCAAAATAGAAGTAGATACACTAATTGACAAAGGAGAAAAAAAGGAAGTTGCTATAATGCAAACCATTCAAAAATATATCGTTGAAAGTAAAAAAGTGCTTTTTGAAGGAGATGGCTATAGTGATGAATGGGAAAAAGAAGCTGCAAAAAGAGGATTACCTAATGTGAAATCAACTCCAATTTCCTTAGATGCTTACAGCTCAGCTAAAGCAAAGAAATTATTTGAAGACAATCATATTTATACCCATTTAGAACTGGAAGCAAGACATGAAATTATGCTAGAGGCCTATATCAAAAAAGTTCAAATCGAAGCCAGAGTAATGGGCGACTTAGCCTCTACATTCATCATTCCTGCAGCTTTAAAATATCAAAACAATCTAATTGATAATATTAAAGGATTAAAGGAAATAGGACTTGCAGCTTCATCGTATGCAAATCAAAAAGCTATTCTAGAAAAAATAAGCGAGCATGTAAATGCTATTAGTAATAATGTATCTGCAATGATTGAAGCCAGAAAAAATACAAATGAAATTACAGAAACAAGAAGTAAGGCTATAGCTTACTGCGAAAATATTAAAGAAAAGTATTTTGATACTATTAGAATTCATGCAGACAAATTAGAATTAATTGTAGATGATAATTTATGGCCGCTTCCAAAATACAGAGAACTGTTATTTTTAAGATAAAATTACATCCCGAAAAAAATCATTGTTAAAGAAGGCTTTTTTTTGATTTATATTAGCGCTTTATTATCAATTAAAAATTATAAAATGAAAAAAATCATCACTCTTTCTTTACTTGTTATTGTTGGCGCAAATGGATTTTGTCAAAACAAAAAAAGCAACAAAAAAACAACTACTGAAACCAATCAATCGGCAGCTACTTTAACAAAAGCACCAGAAGCCGAGGCTGCTACAACCTCTCCTGCTGCTACTCCATCAACGCCTGTAGCAGCAGCATTTACTGAAGATCAAAAAAACAAATTAAAAGAAATCAATAAAGAGTTCAAAGCAGCAAAGGCTAAAATCGAAGGTGATACTACATTATCTGCTGAGCAAAAACAATCACAGATAAAAACTGCTTCGAAGTTAAAGTCAGCAAAAATGAAAGAAGTATTCACGCCAGAACAATTGGCACAAATCAAACAGAATCATAAAAAGAAAAGCGAGGATAAGTAACCCATAATTTACTCATATGCGCTATTTTCTTTACTTCATGATTACTTCCTTTTTTTTTATTGAAGGAAAATCTCAGCAAACTAAAAATCATTACGTATCCGTTGATAAATATGTAATGACATTAGGAGATTTGAAGGACAAGAACGTAGCAAGCATTGCAGATACACTCACTCAAAATTTTGATACAAAAGAAAATAAGGCAAGAGCAATATTCTGTTGGATAGCCAACAATATTGCTCTTGATCCTAAACTAACTCGTTCTAACGACGATAAAAATACAGACCCTGTTATTGTAATACAAGCAAGAAAAACCTCCCCTATTGGATTTGCTACTTTGTTTCAAGAGATGGCTAGTATCGCAAATATTCGTTGTCTGATTGTAAATGGCTACATAAAAAATAGCACTGAGAATATTAATAATATTGAAGATGAACCTAACCACTCCTGGAATGTTGTACAATTAGGTACAAGTCCTAATGAATGGTATTATGTTGATGCCGCTAAAGCCAGTGGAAATCTTGATAATAAAAAAACCGTATTTACTAAATCATTTAATCCTGAGTATTTCTTCTCGAATAAATATATTTTTAATCAAGACCATTATCCACAAAACAAATCCTGGCTACTTGGAGAAGGCCCCACATCTCTTAAAGAATTTTATTCTCTTCCTTTAATAGAAAAAGGCGCTTATCAATTTGACATTGTTAAAATAAACCCATCGACTGGATATATTACAACAAAAATAAACATCCCATTCAAATTTAACTACCAGATAAACAATAACAATGCTATCTCAACTATTGAAGTTGTTTTTGGCGAAGGCACAAAAGAAACAAAGCCTGAAAGAATTAATTTCTTAACCGATGGAAATGAAATTAGTTTTTCATACAAATTCAAAAAAGAAAATACATTCCCGTTTAAAATTATTGTTAACGGCAGCTACTTCATTTCTTATTTAATAGAAACAAGCGAATAACCTGAATTCCACAGAAACCACAACAGACAACTATCTAAAGAAAGAAATTCCCATATAAATAAACTAATTAATCTACTGTCCCACTAAAAAAACTGCATTCGTAAAGATTAACTTCCCGTTTTCCCAAAAACTTCTGAACAAAGGATTGTCTGCAAAATAAACAATACTGCCAGCTCCAAATTCTTGAACCCCGATTACTGTCCCATCTTTAATTTTACTTTTGATAGTACTACCTACAAATCCAGATACCTGATTATCTTGTTTAATGACACCAACATTCCACCCTTCTTTCATGAATTCATAAACGCTACTGTTCATCTTTAAAGAAAAATAATAATCAGGATAACCAAAAGACAGAGGATGGCTATCATCTAAAATTAATTTATAAATTGCTCCTGGGGTATTTGAGCTTACGCTTTGACGCTGTCTATTTTCATACTTCTTTATATCATCGTAAGTTGCAGCTTTGTTTTCTTCCTTCTCGTCTTCTTTCTTTTGTTTAATACCCCAATCACCAGTAGCCATTTGCGAGACAGCACTTTCAAGAGCGATAATTTTTCCCCCTTGTTTCACCCAAGCTTTCAGACTGCTTTCCTTTTCTGTAAGAATTTTATAATTCCCATCAGGAATAATCAGTACATCAATTTTTTTCAAATCAACATCACCTATCTTATTGGCATTAATTAATACAATTGGATAATTAAGCTGTTGTTCAAAAAAATGCCAAACCTCACCGGCAGCAGTACTCGAAACATCACTTCCTGTAAGCATAGCTACTGAAGGACTCTTGATCAAATGCACTTTTTCAGAACCGAAATCAAATCCAGATTCCATAAATCCTGAAGCCACTCCATAAATGTTTGCATTAAACGCAGCAGCTAATTTCAATACATCCTGAATATGAGTATCATTGCCATTTTTCAAGATGATTAGTGTTCCTTTATTGTATTTTTTACCTGCACAAATAAAGTCTCTTTCAGCAAATCTTAATTTAACTCCTGCTTGTAATAGTGCGGCCAAAAGCTTCCCTTCATTAAAAGAATTATAATCAATCAAATAAGCATATTCATTAGCCGTAGGCGCTTTCGATTTACCTACAGTCTCGCTTCCACCTTGTGACAATATTTTCTCTTTTACCGCATAACAATCAAATCCTAATGCATATGGTAAAGCCCATGCTGTAATATCATATGTAGCTGAATCGCTGAGTTTTGATTGCGGCTCGAATAACACTTTTACCAATGCCCCTTTTGACTGGCATGCAGACACAATAATATCATTTTGGGCAGTTATATACGATTCCTCTTTGCCTGATAAAAAATGAAAACCTTTTGCTGATAGCCCTGGCTTAGCGTAACCATACTCTATTTTGTTGTTATCCAAAAGTTGCTTTAATGCAATTAATTTATTTTTATTGGAACCGCTAACAACATATGACTTGTAAATCCCGCTACCATTGATTCTGGAATCTTCAAAAAACTTCTCAAATTCTTCATTTAAATTTTTCGAATGCATTGCAGCCATTTCGATGGTGCTCATACTTGTAGTGAAATGATGCGCTATGCGATCAAACAAGGTCAGCGTATCATCATTAACATGAATGGCCAAGCCTCCCATGGAATGACCGGCCTGCTCATAGGTCATACCAATAGAACCATTGTATAGCGGATAAGTATCACCGTAAGATGGATAAAATAAATCGAAGATTTCTTTGGTAAAATACAACCAGCCCTGTGCATCAAAATACTTTGCATGATTTTTACCAATTGTAGTTTGAAAACTTCTCTGCCAAGGGGTAATGACTTCATGGAAAGGTTCTGCCGCAGGCGCGAAATAATAAGGATCAGAAGGATATTGTTCATGAAAATCACAATGTACTTCAGGCATCCATTCATTATATTTTTTGATGCGCTGCTGTGTTTCAACCTGTGTTTGCCATGCCCAATCGCGATTCAAATCAAAATTATAATGGTTGCTTCTTCCGCCGGGCCATGGCTCATCATGCTCTCTAGATAAAGGATTTGCAACAGGATTTTTGCCCACCATTTGATTATACCATTCCACATATCGATCTCTTCCATCTGGATTTAAACATGGATCTATAATGACTACTGTATTCTTAAGCCAAGAATTTGCATCAGCATTTTTACCAGAACCCAATTCATATAATAACTTCATAGCCACTTCAGTTGAACTGGCTTCATTTCCATGAACATTATAACTCAACCATACAATTGTAGGCAGGGAAACATCTGGCAGTTTATCATTCAGCAACCCCGTCAAACGCAAGTTGTTTTTTCTAATCTCTTCGATTCGACTCATATTTTCAGAAGAGGAAACGATAGCAATCAACAACTCCTTGCCTTCATTTGTTGTACCATAAGTCTGCAACAAAACATTTCTAGGATTCGATTTTGCAACAGCTTTAAAATAATCCACTACTTTGTAATGAGAACTAAAATGCTGACCTAATGGATAACCTAAAAAATCCTCCGGACTTTTTAATTCCTGAGCATTTACATTAAAACAAATAAAAAATAAGCACCCCATAAGAGATAAACGCATATTGTAAAATTTAGGCTGTGAAATTATTAAAACTTAATCTTAATTATTCAATTATTAATTAGGCATAATAATTGGTTGGATTCACACTAAAATTAATGAATCCTTACAAAAAAGTAGCGAAATTTGAAAAGATTAGTCTAATATGTAAAAACTTATGCAAAACTGACCAAAATGGCTCATTTAGTATTTGTACCTACAATTCGATTGGTTATTTTTACAAATAATTATTTCTTCTGAAGAAGTTCAAAAAAATATTAACCATAACGATTTTAGTACTCCTGTTTTTGATAGTGAGTCTTTATGGAATTTTACATCTTTCCTCGGTACAGACCTGGATCATAAAAAAAGCCACGAACTCATTATCTGAACAATTACATACTAAAGTTTCTATCGACAAAGTTGATTTCGCTTTTTTTAATAAGCTTGAATTCGAAAATCTTCTTATAGAAGACCAAAAAAAAGACACCCTATTATTTGCCGGCGCAATGAAGGTTGATTTAAATGATTGGTTTTTTGCGAAAGATCAAATCGTTTTAAAATACATTGGTCTTGAAAATACACTAGTAAATGCAACACGTGAAAATTCAGAATGGAATTACCAATTCCTTGTTGACTTTATTGAGAAAAGCAATAAGCCAAAAACGAAAAATAAAAATACCATCGCCATTGATCTAAAGCAATTACATCTTAAGAACATTAAATTCAATTACATAGACAAATGGATTGGAGATGACATGATTGGTTCAATAGGCTTATTAGATGCCCGATTCAATAAAGCTGATTTCAACAAACAGGAATTTAATATCGAAAAAATAAAAATAGTTGATCCTTATTTTGCTCAATTTGATTATACCGGCAAGAGGCCCTCTATAATAAATCAGGCGAAAAAAATAATAGTACATAAAAATCCTTCTGAGGAAGAGCCTGGCATTAATCTAAGTATTAAAAATATTGTTATTAAAAATGGCCTTTACCAGAATGATAAAGAGACCACTCGATTACCATTTGATGATCAATTCGATGCATTACATTTTCAGTTTAAAAACATCAGTGGTGAGTTCAATAATGTTACATTCAATAAGGAAACACTGACCGCAAAACTTGCCTTGAAAGGAAAAGAAAGGAATGGGTTTATTGTAAGAAAAATTGATGCTGATGTAAAATTTACTCCAACTATAATGGAGTTTAAAAACCTAGATCTGACTACCAACAATAGTCACATTACTAATTATTACTCCATGCATTACCAATCTTTCAAGGAAGACATGAGAGATTTTATCAATAAGGTCAAAATTGAAAGCCGATTTTCTAACAGCGAAATCAGTAGTGAAGACCTCTCTTTTTTTGCACCTGAATTGAAACAATGGAATAAGATGTTCCTTCTCACAGGGAATGCAATTGGTACCATAGATAATTTCGAAACAAATGAATTGATTGTTAAATCGGGAAAATCTATTATCAAAGGAAATTTAAAAATGAAAGGGCTTCCAGATATAGACTCTACCTTTATTAGCTTCAATTCATCAGGCTCCCAATCAAACGCAAATGAACTCGCTCCTATTTTTCCATCCTTAAAAAATATAAAAAACCCCAACCTTAATAATTTAGGCAATGTATATTTTAAAGGAAAATTTGCTGGCCGAATTAATGACTTTGAGATACAAGGATTATTCAATTCTTATTTAGGGAATGTATCAGGCAATATAAAATTAAAACTTCCTGAGAAAGCCCTTCCTTATTACAAGGGAAATCTAAACGCTACTGATTTTCAAATCGGCCAACTTATAGGAAGTAAACTGCTAGATAAGATATCCTTTAATGGAGCAATAGAAGGAAGAGGTTTTGATACAAATAACATAGATGCAAAATACCACGGCTTTGTTTCTTCTATAGGAATAAACGGATACAATTATACATCATGGAATATTGATGGCAACTTTGAAAATAAAACACTTAAGGCTCAATGTAGCATTATTGATAGCAATCTTAAAACAGCAAATATAAATACATCGATTTATTTTGGAGATAAAACTAGATTTAAAATTAACGGGCTTGTGGATTACATCAATTTTAAAAATTTAAATTTATCTGATCAAAATATTTCCTTATCCAGCAATATAGATATTGACGTTACCGGCACTACGTTAGATGAAATTTTTGGGCACATTAAATTAGATAATTCCAAGTTAAAGTACAATGATGACCTACTTTCAATGCATAACTTAACTTTACAATCATCAATTAATGGCGAAGAGAGAAAAATACAACTGACTTCAAACGAAATTAATCTTTCTATTGATGGCCAATACAAAATACAAGAGCTACCTGATGCATTTAAGGCAATCTTAAACAAATATTATCCAACCTATATTGATTTACCTAAAAATATTACTCAACAACAACATTTCTCCTTCCAAATCAAAACAAATAATATTGAAGATTATTTAAAGATTTTTAATAAAAAAATAAAGGGATTCAATAACGCTGACATAAATGGCCATATCAATCTAGATGACAAAGAATTCCATTTACAGGCAAAGATTCCAGAATTTCAATATGAAGATAAAGCCTTTACAAAAATTAATCTACAAAGCAATGGCGATAAGAATAATTTAAGCACTACTGTAACAGTTAAAGACATTACGCTATCAGATAGCATACACTTTCCTGAAACAGAGATAGCCTTAAATTCAACAAATGACAATACAGAAATACATGTCAATACAAGTGCTACATCTACATTAAATAACGCAGATTTTAACGCTAATGTACAAACGCTAAATGATGGCATAAAAATACACTTCTACCCTTCTTCATTTATAATAAACGATAAAAAATGGCTTCTTGAAAAAGATGGAGAATTAGCTATAAGAAAGAATTTCATGAATGCTAATGAAATTAAATTCTCTCATAAAGATCAACAAATCGTTTTGACTACTGAATTAGACGAAATTACCAATCAAAGTCATTTAATTGCAACACTTACTGCAGTAAGACTTGAAGATTTCATTCCTTTTATTTTCACCAACCCTTCTATAAAAGGCGCTATTAGCGGAACTGCTAAAATTAGCGACCCCCTAGGAAACGCAACAATGAGCTTTACTGGAAAAGTAGATAGCTTATCATTAGAAGACAGGTTAATTGGGAATATCAACACAAATGCTACTGCAAATACGAACACTGGAAAAATTGAATACCACGTTGCAAATATTGACACCACAAATATTTTCGCCCTGGATGGCCATTATAATTATAAAGACTCTTCCGAAAATCAGCTTGATGCAAATTTGCAAGGAGAGCGTATTCATTTGTCTATTTTGGAGCCTTATCTTGAAGACGTTTTTAGTAAAATAGATGGGACTGCTTCCACTCATCTGAAAATATCCGGAAGCCCGGAACATCAATTTCTTTCTGGAAATGTTCAAATAGAAAATTCAGCATTAAAAGTAGGATATACGCAATGCAGGTATTTTATAAAAAATCAAAGTATAAATTTCGATAAGAATTATATCAATCTTAATCTGATTGAACTTAAAGACTCCTTAAATAATAGTGCAACACTGAATGGCAAAATTTATCATGAAATGTTTGACAAGATTACTTTTGACAATATTTCAATGGAAACAGATAAAATTTCTTTATTGAATACGGATAAAAATGATAACCCTCAATTTTATGGGAACATGATAGGGAGAGCACATCTCAATATTAATGGGCCTATTAATAATCTAAAAATGGATATTAATGGGGAGCCAAGTATTCTCGATAGTAGTCACATTTACATAAACACTTCAGACAGCAAAGAGAACAACAATGTTGACTACATAGAATTTGTTCAGTTTGGCTCAAGAATGGAAGATCTTATAAAAAAAGCTAAAAACAATATTGTTGTCAATCTCAACATCAAAGCTAACCCTGCATGTAAAGTAGATGTTGTTTTAGATGAAGAAACAGGCGATGTCATTAAAGGTCAGGGTAATGGGCTTATCAATATTAAAGTTGGCAATATTGAACCCTTATCGATTAGAGGGGCCTATAACTTAACAAAAGGAGAATACACTTTTAACTTTCAGACTTTCTTAAAAAAACCATTTACACTTAACCGTGGCACCATAACCTGGAACGGAGATCCCTATCTTGCACTCATAGATATTGATGCGGAGTATCTTGCCAAAAATGTTGATATCAGTAGCCTTTCGCCAAATTTAGGTTTAAAGAAAAAAGAGGATTTAAAAATTATTTCGCACTTAACAGGTGCGCTAAAAAATCCATTAGTTAAGTTTGATATCCAACTTCCTGAAAAAAGCGATGCGAAAAGAGATGATATCGTTGTAAAAAGATTAGCAGAGTTTAAGAATGATGAAAACGAAATGAACAAGCAAGTAGCAAGCTTATTGCTATTTAATGCAATCATTGTAAGTAACCAGAATTTTTTAAAACAAGGGGCAGCAAGTTCGATGCTAACGAATACGGTTGGGGGTATTATTAGCAATTTACTTACCAACTTTTTTAATAAAGAATTAGAAAAAGCAACAAAAGGAATTTTGTCAACTTATATCGACATCAATCCAACGTTGGACATTCAAAAAAATGCTACACAGCTGCAAGCTAACATTCGAGCTGGATTAAAAATTTTATTAAGCAACAGACTTAATGTACTTGTTGGAGGAAACCTTGATTACAACAACCCTACTTATATACAACAGCTTGAAAAAAAGGGATTAATTACGCCCGACATTACTATTGAATGGTTAATTAATAAAGATGGCTCATTAAGAATTGTAGGATTCAACAGAAGTAGTATTGATTTTACTTTAAGCCAAAGAAATCGCTCTGGAATTCAATTGAGCTATAGAAAAGATATGAACAGATTGTCTGATCTTTTTAGAAGTAAAAAGAAAATAACAAGCGAAGAAAATAACACAAAATCCCCGGCATTGAAACCAAAGGAAAAATAAGAATTAAAGTCCTTCTAAAATATTGTGCCCTAATTTATCTCTTTTTGTAAACAGATATTTTTGATTGTGTATGTTAGGTGTTATTTCAATTGGTACAGTAGCAACCACTTCCAACGCATAGCCATTCATTCCTGCACGTTTTTTGGGATTATTAGTAATCAGTTTCATTTTAGAAACTCCCATGTGCCTGAGAATTTGAGCTCCAATACCATAATCTCTTTCGTCCATTCCAAAGCCTAATTTGATATTGGCTTCTACAGTATCAAGCCCTTGTTCTTGCAATTTATACGCCTTTAATTTATTGAGCAGTCCGATTCCTCGCCCCTCTTGATTCATATATAATACGACACCCTTCCCTTCTGTTTCAATCATTTTCATAGCATGATGTAATTGATCTCCACAATCACAACGAAGAGACCCCAAAATATCTCCAGTCATGCAACTGCTGTGCACCCTTACCATTACTGGCTCATCATTTTCCCAGGTGCCTTTTTTTAATGCCATATGCGTTTCTCCCGTATTCAGTTGTGTAAACGCAATCAATTGAAAGTCTCCATATAAAGTAGGCATAGTTACACTAACTTCTTCCTTAATAAGAGATTCCATTTTTAATCGATATTCAATTAGATCTTTTATTGAAATGATTTTTAGATCAAACTTTTTTGCAATCTCCATTAACTCAGGCAATCTTGCCATACTACCATCTTCATTCATAATTTCTACTAATACTCCTGCGGGATCAAAGCCAGCTAGTTTAGCCAAATCAATAGTAGCTTCCGTATGACCGGCTCTGCGCAGCACCCCGCCTTTCTTTGCTCTTAAAGGAAAGATGTGCCCTGGCCTACCCAAATCTTCTGGCTTTGTTTCTTTATTGATGAGCGCCTGTAAAGTTTTTGATCGGTCTTGAGCAGAAATACCTGTAGTACAACCATGGCCAATTAAATCAACACTTACCATAAATGCTGTTTCATGCAAAGACGTATTATCAACAACCATGGGTTGCAAATTTAATTCCATGCATCTTTCTTCTGTAAGTGAAGCACAGATTAAACCTCTTCCATGAATACTCATAAAATTAACAACCTCTGGCGTAGCGTTCTGTGCAGCAGTTACAAAATCACCTTCATTCTCCCTATCTTCATCGTCCACAACGATAACCATTTTCCCCTTTTTTATATCCGCTAATGCTGCTGCTATACTATCCAACATGATGATTTTATTTTAAACGCAAAGTTAATGAGGTTTGAACTTATTGTTTATTATTTTAACCGATAGATAAAACTATTCTACGCACAAATTTTACTGCATACAAAAAGGCCCACTCCAATTAAGGAACAGGCCTTTACAGTTTAAGATTTTATCATAGCCCACGGTTTAAACCGTGGGCTAGTTATGTTTAAAACTTCATTACTCTCGTAGTCTTCACTTCCTTGCCTTGTCTCACTTCAATAAAGTATGCACCAGCTTTCAACGCTGAACCTAAACTCAAGGTTTGATTTGGAGCAACCTTTACCGATTGGATGAATCTGCCCTGGATATCCAAAACCCTTGCCGTAATCTCTTCCTTTCCTGCCGTTACTACCTGCAAGTTGAAGTTGCTTGTCGTTGGATTCGGGAACAATTTCACACTCATTGACTCGATTGGCGTTACTACTGATGGAGCTTTGCTCACTGGGATGTTGCCCGAAATCGGAGGACAGTTAAGTATTGCTGCAAGAAGTGGCACTTTTACTTTCGCTACCGCTCCTGTTCCGCAATCTGAATTATATGAACAACGTACACTATCCGTTCCC
>CAIKYB010000014.1 GCA_903831575.1 uncultured Bacteroidota bacterium
AACGTATACACTAGCTGCTGCTGGGGGATGTCCTGCTGTTCCTGTAACTGCACCAGTGACTATTGTTGCTATACCTGCTGCAACAATAAGTTACAATCAGCCCTTTTGTAGCAACAATAGTAGTTCAGAATCAGCTATCATAATAGGAACCCAAGGAGGTGCATTTAGTTCTACAACAGGATTGACATTAGACGCTACAAGCGGAGCAATAATTCCTTCAACGAGTACACCTGGAACGTATACAGTAACTTATTTTATAGCTGCTGCGAATGGTTGTGCTTCTGTTACAGCAACAACACCTGTTACGATTACACAGTTACCATCAGCGGGTATTAGCTATGGAGGTCCATATTGTAATTCAGTAACAATACCACAAAATGTAAATCAGACAGGGAATAATGGAGGACTTTATTCTTCTGTACCCAATGGGTTGTCAATAAATCAAAATACAGGATCTGTTACTCCATCATTAAGTTTAGTTAATAATTATGTAGTTACTTATACCCTTGTAGCTGCAGGGGGTTGTTCTGAAGTGAGGGCTACTGCCAATTTAACAATTAATATTACGCCATCTATCTCATTGCAAAGCACTTCTGTTTGTAGTAAAAGTACATTAAATTGGACACCAACTAATAATCCTCCAATTGATATTGTGCCTAATGGTACAACATACACTTGGACATTTATTGACAATCCTCTTGTTAATGGTGAATCTAATCAAAGTAATCCAACAAATATTTTTTCACAATTTTTAGAAAACACAACAAGTAATCCTCAAATAGTTCAATATCAATTAACCCCGTCTATCGGTTCAGGAGTAAATGCATGCACAGGATCAACTTTTACACTTAATATAACGGTTAATCCAATCCCAGAAATCCCAACTCAAACTAAAACTATTTGCAGTGAACAAACTTTTTCTATCAACCCGATACATAATTTACCGACTACAATAGTTCCTGCTGCAACAACTTATTCCTGGAGCATTCTAACCCTACCACCAGACGTTACTGGAGCGGTAGCAGGAAATAATGAGACCTCTATTTTTGGTACCCTATACAATACCGGATATGTTCCACAAACGGTAATATATGTGGTTACACCGATTTCCGGCACAAATGGAAATTGTTTGGGACAGCCTTTTAATGTTGAAATCACTGTTAATCCATTGGCCTCAATAAGTAATAGTCCATTATACCAATCCGTTTGTAATGGAGGTAATTCTTCAGCCATAGTATTTACTTCATTAACCACAAGTGGCGTAGTTACCTATTCATGGCAACAAGTAGGCACAACAGCTGTTACTGGATTTATTCCAAGCGGACCTGGCAATTTGTCTGTAATGAATAATCTTATAAATAATGGTATTGCACAAGATTCAGTTGTTTATGAAGTTACTTCTACATCAACCGCTTGCGCTGGACATCCGGCAAAGTATACTATTTACGTAAATCCAGATGCAAAGGCCGATTTCACTTTTCCAAAAGACACCGCTTGTTGGCCATTTGATATTTTAATAAACAACAATTCTCCTCAATCACCGGGAAGCATAAATATACCCAACAGCAGATATGATTGGTATGGAACAGACAGCGCATTGAACACAACATTTATCGGATCAGGATATAATTTCCCCAGACCACCAGGATATATAATACCAGATGAAAGTGATTCGGCAGTAATAAAAATGGTTGCCATCAGTTATTTCGGTTGTAAGAGCGATTCTGTATTACATACCTTTTTTACAAAACCCAAACCAAAGGCTTTATTTGCCATGTCAAACAAAGACAGTTGCGGCCCATTAACAGTAGTGTTTACGAATCAAACCAATTTTGTGGACACGTTTCAATATCAATGGAATTTTGGTAACGGCCAAACATCAACGTTAGCTCATCCGAATCCTGTTACTTTTTTAAGCAACCTCCAATTTCACGACACGACTTACTACATTAAAATGAAGGCATTCAATGAATGCGACTCTTCTTTTTATCTCGATAGCGTTATTGTAAGGGCAAATGCAAAAGCAAAATTCTCTGCCAATCATACATCTGGGTGTTCTCCGTATGCGGTTCAGTTTATTAATAGTTCTCTTGGTAACGCATATGATTATTATTGGGATTTTGATAATGGGCATAAAGACACAACCCATGTTAATGACACGCTCGATTATACCTTTATTACCTTTGTGGTTGATACCTTCAATGTTAGACTTATTGCACAAAATAATTGCGGAAGAGACACTCAAATAATAAAAATAAGAGTAGCGCCAAATTCAATTGTACCTGGAGTAACCATTAATGCTAACGAATTATTTGGATGCGCTGCTCACACAGTTAATTTTGTAAATACTACATCAGGAGCAACAAGTTTTACTTGGGACTTTGGAGATCACAGCCCACTTCAATACACTAACTTTTTCGAAATGGTTGTGCCTCATACTTTTATATCAGCAGGAACTTTTCCTGTTACTGTTTATATGACCAATGGATGTAGTTATGACACAACATACGACACCATTACTGTTTACCCTAAACCTATTGCAGCGTTTACGCCAGATAAGTTTAATTATTGTCTGGGCGATAGTACACATGTGATTAACAATTCGCAATTTGCCACTAATTATATCTGGAATTGGGATATCACGCAAACCTTTACAACTAATGGTTTTGAGCCGTCGCATTTGTATACAGCTCCAGGTAATTATACCATTAAGCTCATTGCTGAAAAAAGTAACGCCAATGGTATTGTGTGTTATGATGAGACTATTCAACCCGTAACTGTTTTAAATAAACCAGACTCAACTATAATAACCAATATCAACAGCATAAACTGTACTCCTTATATCTTTACGGCTTCTGCTCCTGGGGTAACAACAGAAAACGTTACCTGGTATGTGTATGACACTAGTGTTTCACTTACATCTCCAATTATATTAACCGGATCTACATTACAATATACCTTTAATAATGAGGGTGCTTATGAAGTAAAAATGTTGGTGGAGAATGCAGCAGGATGTAAGGATAGCACCAAGAGAAGATTTACCATTTACAGGAGACCAACAGCTGGATTTACACCATTAAATTTATCCACTTGTAATTTGGATACCATTGTAAATTATACGAATACTTCTTATGCTAATTATTACACACCAATCAGTTCCAGCTTTTTTGTTGATGGAGTTCCTCAACCTGTAACGGGAGTTTTCAATCATCATTTTATCACAGCTTCATCAACACCATTACCAAGGATATTTAATACAATGCTTGTGGCTACCAATATTGTTGGTTGTACAGATACAGCAAGAGGAACGGTACAGATGAATCCTACTGCAACTGCATCATTCACATTAACTAATCCAACAGCATGTATTCCTTTTGTAGCTAATATTATTCAAAATTCAACTTACGCTACAAATTACCAATGGTACTTAAATGGCGTATTGGTTAGTATTGATAGGAACCCAACTATTAATATCACAGCAGCAAATACCAACTATACGATTAAACTAGTCGTGTCTAACAGTTACGCATGCAGGCCAGATGTTGCTATTTTTACTTTCAGGACAAGAGTGATGCCAATAGCTATTTTCACAGTTGATGATTCCTTAGGTTGTGTAGGATATTTGAATGTTGTAACTCATAATCAAAGTTTGAATGCTAATGCATATATTTGGCAATGGGGGGATACATCACCAGATAATTATACCACCAACCCAACACATTTGTTTACCAATTTAGGCCAGTATAGAATTTTTCTTATTGCTAAAGATGGGGTTTGTCAGGATACAATGAGCAAGGTTGTAAATGTGGCATTAAAGCCAATTGTTGATTTTAGCGGCGACAATCAATTGACCTGTGACACAGCAAGTGTTCTCTTTACCAATTTAACCACTAATGCTACTAACTTCCTTTGGCAATTTAGTGGTAATGCCATTCCTAAAACGAGTACACTCATCAATCCAAGTGTGGCATTCCCCCCAAGTAATACACCTTATACTATTAAGTTGATTGCATCTAATACAGCAGGATGCAAGGATTCTCTTTCTAAACCTAATTATATAAGAGCCATTATTCCTCCTTATTCAGATTTTTATATCAATCCATCCCCAACGATTTTAATTCCGAATTATACTTTCAGTTTTACTAATTTAACGCCAAACAGTATACTATATCAATACAGTTGGTCTTTTGGTGATAGCACTTATGCGAGTACAAGAGATATTGATTCTCATTTTTATCATGATACAGGAAGTTATCCTATTCGATTGATTGTTTTGGATACGAGTACTAATTGCTTAGATACAACAATTAAAATTGCAAGAATTGAGGGTTATCCAGGATATCTATATGTTCCAAATGCTTTTTATCCAAATAGCATTCAACCCAAGTTTAAATCATTCAAACCATTAGGTAAAGGGTTAGCTCAATACGAACTTCAAGTTTTTGACAGCTGGGGAACATTGTTGTTCAGATCAACATTACTGGATGCTGCCGGTGCGCCTGTTGAAGGATGGGACGGAACATTAAAAGGAAAGCCAATGCCACAAGACGGATATGCCTGGAGAATAAAAGCGAAGTTTAGAAACGGCAACGAATGGAATGGTATGATTTATAACCAAAGCGACTCCGGAGCACCAGGTCACACTTTCGGAACAGTAACCTTATTCAGATAAATATCATGACACAAAAAATAAAAAAAATCTGTCTTGCCTTTTGTCTTTTAGCATCACAAAGTATGATGTCGCAAGATGTATTATATTCTCAATTCAATTACAATCCGGTTAATTTAAATCCAGGATTTGCTGGAACAGGAAAAAATAATTTAAGATTATCTGCGCTTTCAAAAGTGCAATGGCTTAATTTATACAAGCCGTTTAAATATTTTTCCGGTGCGGTTGATTTTTCTGCTTATGATTATGATGAGAGAAATATTTTTAATGGCGCATTAAATATTACCAATTCAAATAAGGGTTATTTAAGCAATACAAACATATCTGGCGTAGTAGGAAGAAGTTTTGGAACCAATACGGTGGATTGTTCAAATTGGTTTCTAAGCATAGCGCTTCAGGCCGGATATAATTTTGCAAAAGTTGATCCTAATAAATTTGTATTCATTGACCAGATTGACCAAACCGGATATACAGGAAATGCTTCTGAGGTAGATTTATTTTATACAAACAATACCAAGAATTATTTTGATTTTTCTTCAGGTTTTGTTTTTACATTTAAAGATTTTATGATAGGCGGCTCTGTACATCATTTAAATGAACCTAACACAAGTTTTAATGGAAAACCTGAAGATGGAAAAATGCCAAAAAAAATAACAGGCCATTTGAGTTACTTATATGAAGGAGAGGCGGTGAAATTAAAGCCAACTATTTTGACTCAATTTCAGGGCAACAGTAAAATTTTAATAGCAGGAACGCTTATCGATTATTATGACTTTCCTATTGAGTTTGGATGTTGGTATAGAAATGCTATCGGCTTGTCCAACAACAGTACATTTAGTATTGGCTTTACGTGGAAGTGGGGCCAATCAAGTACAGTCACTTCCAGAACAAAAGAATTCAGCAATAAACTTGGCTTAAGTTATGATGCGGATATTTATGGACCGAGTGCAGCAACTACCCATGGCGGAATAGAATTTGGAATTCAAAAAGATGTTATAATTAACGACAACAGATATTGCCCCACGTCAACATCTGGCCAATGTGATTACAGATTTCCATGGGAATTTTTCTAATCAAATCTTCACTCCTCTTTCTTTCAACATCTCAATAATCTTATCCAGTTTTTCTGTTTCAATTTTACTGAGATGAATTTGTAAAGCTTCAATTTCATTTTTCGCATCGATATTAATTTGATAATCGTGTTGTGCTTGTATGCGATCACGTTCATTTTGTCTGTTTTGCGACATCATGATAATTGGAGCAGCATAGGCAGCTTGTGTAGAGAAAATTAAATTCAATAAAATAAAAGGATAGGGGTCCCAATGTTTTATAAATGAGATAACGTTTACAATCATCCAGCAAATAACGATAATTGTTTGCCAGATGATAAATCTCCAGGATCCAATACCATTAGCAACACTGTCTGCAACTTTATCTCCGAAGTCTTGTTCCTCTTCGTGTTTCTCGTGCCATGTTTTAGATTTCATTTGTTATGTAGTTTTTTAAAGGTTGGTTTGGTATGTTATGCCCTTAATAAAAATAAATCTATTTAAAGGGCTAGTTTCTCTTTTCTAATTTTTTCATAAGGTACAAAAAAAATTGTCAAACTTTTTTTAAAAAGATAATGGGTAATGGGTTGCTGAAATTGTTTAGAATAGGGGGTGTGTATTTAAGGCCTGAAGTAATATTGCGATATTGCAATATTACGAATACCCGAACAGCAGCACCAAATTTTTTCACTAAACTTTATTTAGTTCGCTTTTCGTAAAAAAACATAAGTTTATTAGTACAAGAATGGATAAAAAATTACTCTTCAGCAGACGCTATTTCCAATACTCAAACCCTATAATCCTTGCCCATTCTAATTTTGCTAAGCACAATTGATATTCATATTGCAACTGCGATAACAAAGCTTTTTGAACATTTGTTGCAGCAGCTTCAACATCGAGATAAGTCGCAACGCCATTTTTAAATCTGCTTGTTGTAATTTTTTGAGTCATTATAGAGGCATCAACCTGGCTTTTGACATTTTTTATTCTTACTGTGTTCGACTTAATATCAATGTTTGCTTGTTCCAGATCTTTTTTGTTGTTGCTGATAATGGTCACCTGGTTTAGTGTTGCTTGCTTGACAATACTTTCCTGTACTTTAATTTGTTGTTTATTTTTACCGAAATTATAAATAGGAATATTAAATGAAATACCCGCTAAATAATTAAATCGCATATCATTTACTTCCGGAACAAATCCATTTTTAAATCCAGTTCCGGCGTGTATTCCAACTGAAGGCTTATGATTAAGCTTTACTATTTCTAATTCTTTATTTGCTTGTGTTATTTTATCAATGGATAAAGCGATTTCGGCATTGTTTGGAGATGTTGTAGCGTCTGTATTTTCGATATTAAAATCAAATACTTGTCCTGTTGTATTTTTCCCGCCGGTTGTATATTCTAATAGATTGAATTGTTTTTCAAGGGCAGTTGTTAAATCTAATTTTTTATTTTCTTCGTCATCGATGTATGCTTGAAGATTAAGTACATCCAATTCCAACATATCGCCGTTTTTGGCTTTATTGGCAACGAAGTTTTTATTTTCTCTTAAATAATTAATCACGCTGTCCTTTACAGCAATTGCTTTTTGTAAATAAATGATGTTGTAATAGATGGTTGTAATTTGATTCGCTAATTGTTGTTTGGCAAATTGATCATCATGTTTTGTAAATGCGATAGCTGCTTTTGCTTTTGCGATAGTTGCTTTCATTCTTCCGAAATCAAACAGCATATAAGACCCACCTATTGTGGTTGAGAAATTATTAACCGGAGCAAATTGTACCTCTTTTCCTCCAATGGGAAAACTAATTTTCGGCATTAAATAATTGTAAGAAGCTGCAGCATCAATTTCTGGCATTTTATTTAATCTGACAGATTTTAAATTCTCCTCTGCAGTTATTATGGTGTTTTCAACCTCTTTTATTTTTGGAAAAAAAGCAAAAGACTGGTTGATTAATGTTTTTAATTCTTCATTAATTTTTACTTGCGAAAATGATTTTGTTGAAATAAAAACAACTATTAAAACGATCCATTTTTTCATGGTAAAATATTTATTAGTTTAACTTAATGTGATTCTCCTACTGCTTTAACGGTGCTTGCAATTTCTGCCGCAGATTTTTTCTTTACCCGTAAAAAAACAACCAATGGAATGACCAGTAAAAAGAAAATCCCAATTAGTCTGAACGCATCGAGGTAACTTAAATAATAAGCTTGTTTATCTACAGCTAAACTTAACGAAGCATAAGCTTTTGTTGTAGCACCTGCTACGTCTCCGGTTTTGGCAATAATTCCATTTGAAATAGCGCTTACTCGTTCGGTTATTTGCGCAGATCCAGCAGGCATAGCACTTACCAGATCACTTCTGTGTTGGGCGTATCTTGAGCTCACATAATTATTTGCAACAGCAATTCCAACGGCACCGCCTAGTTGACGAATCATATTGTTTAGAGAAATTCCTGTTGGATAATCTTTTGGCTCCAACCCTACAACTGCCTGGTTGATTAAGGGGAGTTGACACAAGGCAATGCCAACCGAACGAATAACCAAGGGCCAGAAAAAATCATCCCTCCCGACATCCGGACTGAGGCTTGCACTCATAAAAGCATACACGGCAAAAAGGATGTATCCAATAAAAATTAAAGGAACGGGTGTAACACCTTTGCTCATCATTTTTCCAATGAAGGGCATTAATATAACTGCCGCCATTGTTGGTACTAAAAGAGCATATCCTGTTTCAAAAGCTGTAAATCCTAATACCCGTTGTGCCAAAACAGGAAAAATAAAAATAGAGGTAAATAATCCAAAACCTGCCACAAAAGTGAAGATGGTGGTGAAGGCGAGGTTTCGATTACCAAGTAATCTCAAATTTACAGCAGGCTGTTTTATATTAAGTTCATAAATGATAAACGATATTAATCCTACAATAGCAACAGTTCCACAAATTCTGATGGACTCACTATTTAACCAGTCTTCAGATTGGCCTCTTTCTAAAACATATTGTAAACAACCGATTCCAGCCATTAATAATAATATTCCGGTATAATCAATTTTAATATTGGCTTTATTTTTTCCTTCATCTGGTTTTTTATCTACAAAATAAAAAGCAAGTAAGGTTGCGATAATTCCAATTGGAATATTAATCATAAAGATTAATGGCCATGAAGAATGATCAATAATATAACCCCCAAGGGTAGGGCCTAATGTTGGTCCTAAAACAATTCCCATTCCAAACAATCCTGCTGCAATAGGGCGGTCTTTGGGTTCGAAAGCATCAAACAAAATAGATTGTGAAGTAGATAGTAAAGCGCCCCCACCAATACCCTGAACAAAACGCCATGCAATTAATTCAACAAGATTATTCGATTGTCCGCACATATAAGATGCTGCGGTGAAGATGATCATTGAAACGATGTAATAATTTTTTCTTCCAAAATAGGAAGCCAGAAATCCGGTAAGAGGAATGATAATAACGTTGGCGATGGCATAAGCAGTAATAACCCAACTAACATCTTCAATGTTAACACCAAGGCTACCGCTCATTTCACTCAATGCCACATTTACAATGGAAGTGTCAATCAGTTCCATTACAGCAGCAGTAACCGTTGTGAGCACAATAATCGCTCTGGCAATACCTTTTGGCGTAGTACTCATAGATTAATTAATAGCAGCGCTTACAAAAACACTCAACCCTGCACGTAAGTATTGTTTATGCTTTTCTATGTTATTGATTTTTATTTTAACGGGAACACGTTGTGTAACTTTTACAAAGTTTCCGCTGGAATTATCGGGAGGCAATAATGCAAACTTTGCACCAGTTGCATCGCTTATACTTTCAATGGTCCCGGTTATTTTTTCATTTGGGAAAGCATCAATTCTTAATTCAACTTGTTTTCCAACACGAAAAGTAGCAATTTGATTTTCTTTAAAATTTGCAGTCACCCAATAAATACTGTCATTAACAATAGAAAATAATGGAGTTCCAGCTTGTACAAATTGACCAATCGTGATATTTTTCTTTCCTATTTTTCCTGAGGCTGGCGCGTAAATTTTAGTGTAAGAAATTTTTAATTTCGTTTCATTTATTTTAGCGCTTTTGACATTTAAAAGGGCTGCATTTTTTTTAATGACAGCGTCTAAAACTGGAATTCTGCTTTGGGCTGCAGAAAGTTCGTTTTTATTGTTTTCGAAAAGTTTTTGGGCGGACTCGTAATTAAATTTGCTTTCATCTAATTGTTTTTGTGTGATGGCTTGATCTGCGAATAAATTTTTGTTTCTGTTATATTCTGTAGTGGCTTGTTGAAGTTTTACTTCGCCAACTGCAATAGTCCCTTTATTTACCTGTAAGGAGGTAATGGCATTTTGTAAACTAGCTTTTGCATTAACCACATCAGCTGCGGCCTGAACAGAATCAGCTATCATTTCCGCCAACTGGCTTTGTAATTCTGCGTCATCCAACTCCACCAGAAATTGATTTTGACCAACACTGTCGTAATCCTGTACCATTAAAGATTTCACATATCCGGCCGTTCTGGGTAAAATGGGAATAATTTGGGTTTCTATCTGAGCATTATCCGTAGTCTCATGATTAAAATTGTAGGATAATTTTTTATAACCGAAAAATGCTGCAAATGCCAAAACAAGTATCAATATGATTTTTTTGATTATAGGTTTTTTATTCATTTCTGTCATAAGTTATAGTTGTGTTGTAGAAATATAGATTTTTTCTTATAAGAAATCAAATGGCAATGCAATATCGACATAAAGACTTAAATTCAAATAGAGTTCTGTAAGAATGATTTTTTTTAACTGAGTTAGATTTTTATCCTAATTATTAATACAAAAAATGCAACATATTAGTAACTAAAACTTCATATAATCGATATTTTTAGTTCTAATAGTCTTGATTTTTTTTTATAATTTTGAAACAGTGAAAAATCTAATCGTATTTTAAAAATCTGATTCAACTATTTGATTTTATACAAAATGGGTTTCACTATATTTTTTGCCTCAATTATCATCTCAATTATCACAGTAAAGGCTAGATCTGCATGATTTAGCATTAGCCAAATTGTAATTGAGAGTGGCAAAGCCGTGAGATCATTATAAACCAAATGAACAAAAAAGCAGTTTATTTCCCGGGGCTAAATACAATTCGATTTTTAGCTGCTTTTATGGTTATCCTATCTCATATTGAGGGCTTTAAAATTAGATTCAATCTCCCGATGTCTAATTTTATCCATAAAGCAAAAATGATAGAACAATTGGGCAGATTGGGAGTTATCCTATTTTTTGTACTCAGTGGTTTTCTAATCTCCTATTTACTATTAGTTGAAAAAGAAACCTTTCATACCATTGCAATACGAAAGTTTTATTACCGTAGAATGTTGCGTATCTGGCCCCTGTATTATCTTTTATTGTTTTTAAGTTTAGTGGTTTTTCCTAATACTCATAGCATGCAAATACCTGGAACAGATTGGTTAACAAGGGAGGGTATCACTATCGGGGTTATTTTACTAAGCATCTTCTTTTTATCAAATGTTGCGACTATTATTTTTCCAAAAATCCCCTATTTTTTTTGTACCTGGTCTCTAGGAGTTGAGGAGCAGTTTTATTTGATATGTCCTTTCATTATAAAAAAGTTTAAAAATATCTCGCTTGTACTTTTTTCAATTATTATTTTTTATCTATTAATAAAAGTAATTGCCTTTCCTTTTATTAAATTCAAATTGCATTATTGGAATAGTAATATGAATTTGCTCTTATGGATTTGGAATGATTTTTTAATAGACACTATGGCAATAGGGGCACTTTTTGCTTATGCTTATTACAAAAAAAATAAAGTATTAAAATTCTTTTATAATCCAATAGTCTATACAATTGCATATTCATTGATTATTTTTATTTTCTTAAAACAAATTAATATCCCATATTTAACTAATGAGGTATTTGCATTTTTATTTGCAATTTTGATATTAAATGTATCAACTAATTATAAAAAAGCTAAGTTCTTTAATTTACCACTGTTCGATTACTTAGGAAAAATATCTTACGGTATCTATATGTATCATACTATATGTATTGTAATTACGATCAAGTTGATGATACGATTCAATTTTTACAGCAATAGTTTTCTTTACATTGTTTGTGTAGCAACTACATTGGGGCTGTCAATGTTAAGCTATCACTATTTTGAAAGCTATTTCTTAACATGGAAAAATAAATTTACTAAAGTTAAGAGCACAAATTCAAAATTAGAAGTACAATAAATCCTTACTTTAATTGAAGAATAAAATCCAATGCGATTAGAAAATAATACAAAATCAGAATGGACTGAAACTATTAAGTCTAAGCGCTCGTTTCTTGATCTGCGTTTTAAGGAGATTTGGGATTATAGGGATTTAATGTCTATGTTCGTTCGCCGCGATTTTTTAGCAACTTATAAGCAAACTATATTAGGGCCATTATGGTTCATCATTCAGCCGGTATTAACTACCTTAATGTTCACAGTTGTGTTTGGCAATTTTGCAAAAATTAGTACAGACGGATTGCCAAAAATATTGTTTTATTTAGCAGGGGTTACGATTTGGAATTATTTCTCAGAATCATTCAATAAAACCTCTACTGTTTTTACTGCTAATGCTTCTATTTTTGGAAAGGTATATTTTCCAAGGCTTATTGTTCCTTTATCTATTGTTGCATCAGGCTTAATAAAGTTTGTTATTCAATTTGCTTTGTTCATAGCAGTATTAATTTATTTTCTACTAAAACCCAATTCACAAATTCATCCTAATGCCTTTGCTTTGTTAACTCCATTGTTATTAATTTTGATGGCAGGCTTTGCATTAGGAACTGGAATTATTATAAGTGCAATGACAACTAAATACAGAGATTTTAGCTATTTGGTTTCCTTTGGCGTAACCTTATTAATGTATGCGACACCTGTTATTTATCCTATAAGTTCACTCGCACCTAAATATAAATCATTTGCATTAGCAAATCCACTAAGCGGAATTGTAGAAACCTTTAGATATGGTTGGTTGGGTAGCGGTACTTTTTCATGGGGGGCTTTAGAGTACAGCTTTGTTTTCATGTTTGTATTGCTGTTTATAGGAGTTTTGATTTTTAATAAAGTAGAGAGAACATTCATGGATACGGTTTAAGTTTTTCTCGATTATCAATAATTATATATGTCGTCATTATCAATAAAAGTTCAAGATCTTTCAAAACAATATCGCTTAGGTCAAGTAGGAACAGGAACGCTTAAACATGATCTTAATCGATTATGGTATAGCATAAGAGGAAAGGAAGATCCGTATTTGAAAATTGGGGGAAGTAATGATAGAACAATAAAAGGAGAAAGCGATTACGCATGGGCGCTAAAGGATATTAATTTTGAAGTTAAAAAAGGAGAGGCTTTGGGGATTATTGGTAGAAACGGAGCTGGCAAAAGCACTTTGTTAAAAATATTGAGTAAGATTACTTCCCCCACTACTGGAGAAATTAATATCAATGGTAGGATTGCAAGTTTATTGGAAGTGGGCACCGGCTTTCATCCTGAATTGACAGGCAGAGAGAATATTTTTATGAATGGCTCTATATTAGGAATGAGAAAGTGGGAGATTCAAAAAAAGCTTGACGAAATAGTTGATTTTGCAGGAGTTGCTGCATATATAGATACTCCAGTAAAAAGATACAGTAGTGGTATGATTGTGCGTTTAGGCTTTGCCGTTGCAGCACATTTGGAGCCCGAAATATTAGTAGTTGACGAAGTGCTTGCAGTTGGAGATGCAGAATTTCAAAGAAAATGTATTGGCAAAATGAAAGAGGTAAGTTCTAATCAAGGAAGAACTGTCATTTTTGTAAGCCATAATCTTGGAGCTGTTGCTAGTTTATGCGAAACTGGATTATTGCTTCAAAATGGGAACTTGATTTGTGTATCTGATATTCAAGTAGCATTAGCTAATTACGCATCAATAAATTCAAATGACATTAAATCTCTAGAAGAAGTAAATTTTAGGGGGCCCTTAATTCCTTTTTTACAATTTTTAAAAATAGAAATTAATAATTTAAATCCATTTAAAGAATCAATACATATTTCACCAGAAAATGAAATTTCTATTGAATTAAAAATCTTTTCAAGTTGTATCAATCCTATAAGAATTACCTTCAGTATTTTCAAAGAAGGCCTTCGATTATTTAGTTTACATGATACACCCGAATGTGTTTTTCAAAAAGGAAATTTTATCTCAAAGTTTTCGCTTCCGGCATTTTTATTAAGACCAGGTATTTATACGGTGGGATTAGGAGCTTATTCAAAATCAGATGAATGGATATGGGATGACAATGTGTTTGATTTTGAAATTCTCAGCATTTTTGACGAAAAAAACGAACAAAAAAATTTTGGAATAATAAATATAAAAACCATTAGTTCTGCAGAAAGAATTTCTAATTAAAAAATGATACCTAAAATTATTCATTATTGCTGGTTTGGAAAAAGTGAGATGTCCGCATTGGAATTAAAATGTATTGAAAGCTGGAAAAAATTTATGCCCGATTATACACTTATGTTATGGAACGAAGAAAATAGTCCCATGAATGAGGCGTACATGAAGACCGCTTATGAAAATAAAAAATGGGCTAACTTGAGTAATTATACAAGATTATTTGCACTCCAGAAGTATGGCGGATGGTATTTTGACACAGATATTGAAGTTGTTTCATCTCCTAAGTTCAATAAATATAAAGAGAGCTGTTTTGTAGGCATCGAGACCAAGCCTCACGAAAAAAAATGTTTAGTGAATAATGCAGTCATTGCAGCTACACCTAATCATACTTTCATACATCAATGTTTCGAAAAAATAAAACAATATGATGGCTTAGAACTCGCCAATTTAACATCACCCTTTTTAACCACTCAGGAGTTATCCAAAATTGGTTTTAAAGGTAAGCCCGGTAGTTATAAAGATGTTCGCGTTTTCCCAGCTGCTATTTTTTATCCATTGGCTTGGTATCAATTATTTTCTAAAAAATTAATAACTAAGCAAACATTTTGTATTCATCACTATAGTATTAGTTGGCTAAACATTAATAATTTTTCTAGTGAAGATCTTCGAATTCTGATCAAGAAAGAGGGATATTATGAAAGCGAGATAGAGAGATTGTTATCTGGAAGTATAACTTGGGTAGAATACATAAAAATTACTGGTAGATTTTTATTAAATAAAATAAAACCATTTTAGTTGCATGAAAGTTGTTCATGTGAGAATCACAAGTAGTTAATTTTATTTCAAATAAATTTTCTAAAATAAATTAAGGTTAAGTAACATAAATCTTTTTAAAGAATACCATTAATGTATAAAATTATTAATCTTGTACCTTTCGAGAAAAAAGAAAAATATTATCTCGATAAGCTTACTGATGTCAGTATATTAATAAAAACTCTTGAAAGGCCTGAGCAATTAATTAATCAACTTTACTCTATTAAAAAATATAAATTCAACGGCCCAATAATTATTGCAGACGATAGCAAAATTCCTTATAAAGAAAAAATACTTTCAATTTTTCCTGATTTAAATATTACTTATATAAACCTTCCCTTCGATACGGGCACTGCAGAGGGGAGAAATAAAATGCTTGAACTTACACATACGACTTTTTTTGTACTTTGTGATGATGATTTTATTTTTGAGCCTCGTACACGTATTCCTGTCATGCGTAAACTTCTTTTGGAAAACAACCTAGATATTTTAGGCGGGGTATTCAGACAGTATAATTTAAAATCAAGAAAGGATAAATTGAAGTTTAATTTTTCCAAATGGTTGTTGAAATTTAATATTTTGCTTCCTGCAACCAATATTTTTGAATACCATGCCAGCTTTGATTTGGAGGGGTCTGTTTGCAGGATGAAAAAAGCACCTTATGAACCTCCATTCACCCTTTGCGATATGACACATAATTTTTTTATTGCAAAAACGGACAAAGTAAAATCATTCGGTGGATGGAATCCAATTTTAAAAGGTGGAGAGCATCAGAATTTTTTCATTCGAGCGAAATTGAATGATTTAAAAGTGGCAACTACACGTCAATGCGGAGTGATTCATGATAAATGGTCACTTACGCCTGTATTATTTAAAGAGCTGAGAGACAGAAGTCCGAAATATAAAAAATTAGCACTTCTTGAATTTAATATAGAACACATGGAAAATTATAAAGAAGTAATGAAAGAAGATTTTTTTTCATGATGCCTTAAGAATTAATATAGAATAGAGTACATGCCCCCACTTTTTTCAATAATTATACCATGTTACAATCAAGCAATTTATTTATCAGATTGTTTAGATTCGATTATAACTCAGTCGGAAGAGAATTGGGAAGCTATTATAATCAATGACGGCTCAACAGACAACACCAATTTAATTGCAAAAGAATATTGCTTAAAAGATAGGAGGATTAAATATTTTGAAAAAAAAAACGGAGGGTTATCATCAGCTAGAAATGAAGGAATAAAAAACGTTTCTGGAAGGAGAATTATTTTTATGGACTCAGATGATTATTTTTATCCAAATTGTTTTGCAGAGATAAATAAGACTCTTACCCATACGATATCAGATGACTACTTGGTAGTAACCTATGGTTATAGTCATATTACTACTGACAAAAAAAAGGTATTACATTCTGTCGTTTATCCCACTAATAGCCATCTGCTTCCCTCTCTTTTTTATGGCAATATTGGCCCCCCAAATTCTATTTGTGTTAGCAAATTGCTTTGTGATCATGCTGGATTCTTTGATGAGAATCTAAAAAGCGTTGAAGATTGGGATTATTGGTTGAGGGTTGCAAAATCTGGCGCTTTATTGAAGGAAATAAAACTCCCGTTAGTCTATTATAGATATGTAAAAAACAGTATGAGCAGAAATGCATTTGTCATGTATGAAGCATTAAAAAAAGTGATAGATAGAAGTATAAAAAAAGACAATAGAATAACAATTGAATCCGATTTAAATAAAAATTATAATATAGATACAACAAAAGTATTACAAGAGGCATTGATAAGATCATTAGGAGTGAGTATAATGCAAGGGAAAATTGAAGAGTCTGTAGAGTTGTTTAAAAAAGAAAGTAAAAAATTAATCGAAGAATATCAACCAGAAGAATATCAAATCATGTGCTCTTATCTTAGCTTTAGATATTGGTATTCTGAAAATGAGATTAATGAGATTATCATTAGTACAATACCAGAATTTATTTTGTTTTTTAAAAAAATTGGTTATTCCAATACCCGCATAAAAAAAATCATATTTTTTATTTTTAATCAACATTTGTGTCACTTAAATAAATATAGATTTGGAAGTATTATCGGAACAATAATAAATGCCTTTATGAGGAGAGTTAAAACTCCTTTGTTTATAAAAATGGAATAATTGAGCCTAAAAAAATCAATCTTATTTGTAAGTGCAGCAGCTAGTTGGCCATTAACAGATGGCAAAAGACAACGGACATGGTTTTTAATAGAGGCCTTATCTAAACTATACAATGTAGACTTTCTTTTTATCGGTTTTGAAAGTGAAAAAAAAACAATAGAGCAGCAGTCAAAAAACTATAGAAAGCTATTTTTTATTAAAAAGAGTAAAGAAATTCCATTATATCCCGATTTTTTATTATCAAAAACAAAAAAAAGTGAAAAAAAGCGTATCCAAAAAAAAATTGAAGAGTTATTGATAAATACTGAGCAGGAAGAGTATAGCTTTATATTTTCTAGATATCTTGACCCGCTGTTTTTAATTCCAATAAATAAGAACATAAAAGTCGTTTGTGATTTGGACGATGTGTTTTACGAAGCATTTAAATCCAGAATTAAAAACGAGCATAACTATTTTAAAAAACTAAAACTATTTATTCACTACCATCTTTCATTAGCACAAGTTGAAAAACTAATAAGAAGAATTGATCTTTCTTTTATTGTTAAGGAATCCGATCGAAACTATAAAAATCTTCAAAATGCCGTATGTTTACCTAATCTTCCTTTTGGTTATTACATCAATGACGACTTAGAAGATAAGACAATAACATCTCTACAAAATAATCAACCCGTTTCTATTGGTTTTATCGGCAAGTTGAGCTACAGACCAAATTATCAGAGTTTAATAAATTTCATCAATAAAATATGGAAACCTATTATAAAAAGTGGATTTAGTGGTCAATTAATTATTGCAGGTAGTGGCGATATACCTTCAAGTTTAGTTCATGCGATAAAAAATTCCGAAAACATATTATTTTTAGGATTTGTTAATAAGGCTACAGACTTTTGGAATAAAATTGATGCTCTAATAGTTCCCGTAGATCAAGGTGGAGGTACCAATATTAAAATTGCCGAAGCGTTTATGAATGGGAAAAAAGTAATAGCTAGCCCTTTTTCATCAAGAGGTTATGAAGAATTTATTAAAGAAGGAGATTTATTAGTTGCAAAAAACAAAAACAAATGGTTTAATTCCATTAATAAATTAAATAAAGCTGATCAATTAAATCCAGTAGAAATTTCTTTTAAAGCAAAGCAAAGATTTGATTTAAATCTTTGGAATCAAAATCTATTAAGCCATTTGAATACCTATTCTTGAAAAGTAGTAAAGTAATAATCTCTTTAAGTATGAATCAATTCCCCGAAGGTATAATATCTATTGTAACTCCGGTATATCATACTGAAGGAATGATTAAAGAACGTATAGAAAGAATTCAAAAAAGAGGAAATAATAACTTAGTAATATATTAATCAACCCATGAAAAATAAAAAAAAACTAATAATATTAATACCTGTTTTAGACGATTGGGATTCCTTATTCATCTTGCTTCAAGAGTTAAAAAAGGCTTTAGAAAATTTGCTGCCAGAAAACTATTCAATTTTAGTTGTAAACGATTTTTCTTCATTAAGATTAGATAAAGAAAAATTTGAGGTTCTTAAAATTCCAATACAGGTGTTAAATCTTAAAAAAAACCTTGGACATCAAAGAGCAATTGCAAGCGGACTTTGTTTTATAAATAAAAACATGAATTTAGAAAGTGTGATCGTGATGGATTCTGATGGAGAAGATAAGCCGGTTGATATCATTTCTTTATATAAATTAAGTAAAGAGACTAATGAGATTGTATTTGCAAAAAGAATAAAGCGATCCGAGTCATTTGTTTTTAAAATGTTTTATAAAATTTATAAGGGTCTATTTAGGTTGTTTGTTGGTCAAAAAATAGGATTTGGAAATTTTAGCATTTTACCTTTTTCATCCCTAGAGCCACTTGTTTATGATTCCAATTTATGGAATAATTATTCAGCAACTATTATGCGCTCCCGTTTACCATATTTGTCATTGCCTACTGAAAGAGGCTATCGTTATTCAGGGAAGTCGAAAATGAATTTTATTTCTTTAATTACGCATGGATTTGGTAGCATTTCTGTATATTCTGATATCGTTTCTACTAGGTTGGTAATGTTTTCTGGATTTATTGCAGTATTAACTTGCCTATCGATAATTCTAGTTGGAGTAATTAGATTCTTTACTGATTTTGCTGTTCCTGGTTGGGCAACTTATTCGATTTTAGCTATGACTATTATTTTATTTCAAGCTTTATTCATGGGAATTTTCGCGTTATTTATTTTTTTATCATCTAGAAGTAATAAAAGTATTATACCGGCTAACGAATTTGAAATGTTTGTATCATCAATTGATAAAATAAATTGTAATGAGTAAATACATAGGGGAAGAGCTTCAGGTATTTGAATATGCAAAAAACTGGAAAAAATATTTTTCTACTTTTTTAAAACCATTTATACAAGGGAAAACGTTAGAAGCTGGTGCAGGTATTGGTGGCACAACGTCATTTTTAAATAATGGTCAACCAACGTCTTGGCTTTGTATGGAGCCTGATGTAGAATTGTTAAAACAAATCGATCAAAAAATAAAATTAGGATTATTGCCATCTAACTGTAAAAGCATTGGAGGAACTATACTCGATTTGAATGAAACTTTTGATACCATAATATATATAGACGTAATAGAGCATATTGAAAATGACAGAAAAGAAGTTTCAATGGCCATTTCCAAATTAAATCAAGGTGGCCATTTAATTATATTAGTTCCAGCTTTCAATTTTTTATATAGCCCTTTTGACAAGGCTATAGGTCATTACAGAAGGTATTCAAAAAAAATGCTTAGGGACATAATGCCAAGTGAAGTTGTAATTAAAAAGTTATTATATCTTGACACTGCAGGATTTTTTTCTTCATTAGCCAATAAATATTTTCTGAAACAAAATGAGCCAACTAAAGAACAGGTTTTATTTTGGGATCGGTTTTTACTCAAATTTTCTTTGGTCTTAGATAAAATATTTTTTCAACAGTTTGGTAAATCTGTTTTTATTGTTGTGAAAAAAGTATGAGTAAAAAAATATTCTTCTTAAACTATAAAATTTGATTTTCTACATATCATTACTACGGGGTATAAATTTTTAATGAAAAAACATCTTTCATCTCTTTTCTTAAGAAAAACAGAAAACTGGCAGTTTTGGGTTCTATTTACTATAGTTATAAAAGGTTTCTTTTTTTGCTACATATTATATCATGTTAAGGTTCATGATTTTTTGGGATTTATAAGTAATTTAAGTCCAGATAGTATAAGTTATTTAGAACCAATTGAAAATTTCGTTACAAAAGGAGATTATCTTCCCGACCACAGAATGCCAGGATACGGCATTATTTATTTGCCATTATTTATTCTGTTTAAAAAATCTGTTGCTTTAAATATTTTAATTACGCTTCAATTTTTTACTGCATCTATTTCTGTTTATATATTGGCTTTGGTTTCGAAATATCTGTTTCGTTCAGATCGATATTTTTATACTGTTTTTTATATGTTTTTATTAAGTGCGTATTCAAATTTTTATGATCATAATGTACTTACAGAAAGTTTCACATGCTCTTTTTTAATATTTGCAACATATTTTTTCTTGAGAGCAATTTTTCAAAAAAGAAATATCTTTTATCTGATTTCTGGTTCTTTTATAACGGGTGTAATTTTTTTAAGACCAGTTTTTTTCCCATTATTGTTTTTATTTTTAGCAGTTCTTTTTTTTACTAACCTATCTAAATGTAAGAATTCTATTTTTGCTATATTTCTATACTTATTACCAATATTAATTGCTGAGTCATTTTGGATGTCGCATAATTATATTAAACACAAGAGAATTCAATTATTAATGAATTCTTTTTTATTTGGTAAAGAAAATGAAAACTACTACCGCCCTTGCTTGGAATTTTGTCAATCTTGGGGAGGAAATTATATTTGGTGGAGATCTGGAAACCCAATACGTTGGTTTGGAGTAGGAGTAAATGAAACAGGCGATTCTTTAATTCATTTGATTCAAAAAGAAAAAATCAATATCCCTAATTATATATATACTTCAAAATTTAATGAAGACAGCCTTATTAGATTAAGAAATTTGATTTCAGATATTAAAATTAATGGGTCATTCCCATGGGATAATGCAAGAGAAGCAGAAGAGAAATATGTAAAAAATAAATTTAATCAGTACAGACAATCAATTCAAAAAGAAAAGCCATTTATTTATTATATAAAATCAAAAATAATTTATTGCAAATACTTTTTTTTAACAACAATTGAAAATAATCCTTTTGCAAATTCTAAAAATAAATTGAAAATAATAATTGATCAAGTTAATAAAACTTATTATTATTTAATTCTTATTAGTGGAATAATAGGGTTGGTATTTCTAATCAAAAAACTTCAAAAAAATAAAAACATATCTATTTTAGTTGGCATTGTATTATACACAATTATTATTCACCCACTTTTTTTGAGAATAATTGAAAATAGGTATTTAAGACCAGCATTTCCCTTTTTGATATTAGCCTCTGCTTATTTTATTATTACTATTATAGATTACTTGAAAAGAAAAAGCCATTTCAGGATTACAAAATTGGGAGCATGACTATTTTCATTACACAGATAAGAGCTTCCTGTGAAAAACTATTCAAAAAAGAGACTTAAATAAAAACGAATGGATTCATGTACTAAATAATTCAGCACAACAAAAATTTAATAGCGATTTCTTTAAACAAAAAAATTATTTGATTCAATACTTTGGAATCAAAATCTATCAACCATACTATTTAATTATGAATCAATCTGCCGAAGTTTTAATATCTATTGTAAGTCCAGTATATCGTGCTGAAGGTATGATTAAAGAGCTTGTTGAAAGGATTCGAAATACTGTATTAAATATCTCTAGTAATTATGAAATCATCCTAGTAGAGGATGGTAGTCCTGATAATAGCTGGGATGAAATTGTTTTTGAATCTGTAAAAAACGATAAGATAAAAGGAATAAAGCTAAGCAGAAATTTTGGACAACATTTTGCAATTACTGCAGGACTTGATTATGCAAAAGGCGATTGGGTTGTAGTGATGGATTGTGATTTGCAGGATAGACCAGAAGAAATTATTAATTTATATCAAAAAGCTCAAGAGGGATACGATATTGTATTAGCAAAAAGATCTGAAAGAAAGGACTCATTACTCAAAAAGCTAAGTTCTTTATTTTTTTATAAAGTGTTTTCTTACATGTCCGGTATCCCACAGGACTCTTCAATTGCAAATTTTGGTATTTATTCAAAAAAAGTTATTAAGGTATTAAATACAATGAGAGAGCCAATGAGAGCATTTTCGCCGATGATAAAATGGGTTGGATTTAAAAGTACTGCAATTGAAGTGCAACATGAAAGCAGACTACTTGGTAAATCTAGCTATAATATTAAAAAGCTAGTCAATTTAGCTATCGATATTTGTATTTCATATTCTGATAAGCCATTAAAGTTGACAATAAAAACAGGGTTTTTAATATCGTTCTTTTCCATTTTATATACAATATATAATTTGATAGCATACAAGTTGGGCATAATTAAAATATCTGGATTTACTAGTTTAATCATTTCGGTTTGGATTCTAAGCGGATTGATTATTTTTACATTAGGCATAACGGGATTGTACATAAGTAGAATATTCGAGGGAATAAAATCAAGACCAATTTATATAATTGAATCAACAACAAAAGATGCAACATCCTAAGATCAATTCAAAAAACATAATCATTGGTCACAATGTGACTATTCATCCAAGTGTAAAAATTTGTGGGATCAATGGTCCCGCAGAGAGTGTAATCATAGGGGATAATACTTTTATTGGTGAGAATGTACAGATTATTTGTCAAGATTTTTCTATAGGCGACTATGGTAAAATACAGCACCATACTAATATTCACGGATATTTGCCATGTTTTATTGGTCATAATGCTTGGATAGGTCAATACTCTATAATTGATTCTATAGGTGGTACTTATATTGGAAATAACTGTGGTATTGGAGCTCATTCCCAAATCTGGAGTCATATTAAATATGGCGATACATTAGAAGGATGTAGGTTTTTATCAGAAAAAAAGATGAACATAGGCAATGATGTTTGGTTTGTAGGACATTGTATTGTTTCTCCGATCAATGCAGAAGATAAGTCTATGGCAATGGCTGGTAGTGTAATAACAAAGGATATGAAGTATAATGAAATATATGCAGGTAGCCCAGCAAAATCTATTTCAGAAAAAATTGGTTTTCAGTTTATTGAGAAATCTATTGATGAGAAAATGGCAATCATGAATGATTATTTAAATTGTTGGGATGGCAATCATGATGTTATTAAAATTGTTGAAAACGACAATCAGATTGATTTTGAAAATAAAGAAATTTCTTTTTTTAACCTTTCAAAAAGAACGTACACAAAAAGAGGAACCAATGATGAAATTAGTTTCATGAAATATTTATTACCAGCAAAAGCAAAGTTCACACCACAATGATACCTTTTAATAAACCTTATTTAACAGGAAAAGAAACAGAATACATTGCTGATGCTGTAGCAACAGGAAAAATTTCTGGAAATGGTAAGTATACCAATCTTTGTCAAGATTTTTTTAAAGCTAAATATGGTTTTGGAAAATGCTTATTAACTACATCATGCACAGATGCTTTAGAAATGGCAGCAATTTTAGCTGACATACAAGAAGGCGACGAGGTTATTGTGCCTAGTTTTACATTTGTTTCAACAGCAATTGCGTTTATAAGACAAGGAGCTAAAATTATTTTTGTTGACTCATATCATAACAATCCAAATATTGACGCAAGTAAAATTGAAAGTTTAATTACTCCTAAAACAAAAGCTATTATTCCTGTTCATTACGCAGGTGTTGCATGCGATATGGATAAAATAATGGAATTGGCTAACAAGTACAATCTTTTGGTTATTGAAGATGCGGCACAAGCAATTGACAGTTTTTATATTGGTAAAGATGGAACAAAGCGTGCCTTAGGAAGCATTGGTCACATGGCAGCATTTTCGTTTCATGAAACCAAGAATATCATTTCTGGCGAAGGTGGCATGCTAGTTGTAAATGACAACAGATTTGAAAAACGATCAGAGATAATTTGGGAAAAAGGAACGAATAGAGCCGAATTTTTTAGAGGAGAAGTAAATAAATACGGCTGGGTAGATATTGGATCCTCTTTTTTGCCTTCTGAAATTATTGCAGCTTTCCTATGGGCTCAAATTGAAAACATTGAAGATATTCAACAAAAAAGAAAATCTTTATGGAATTCTTATTATGACCAAATTCAGGGATTAAATACTACTAAAATAACACTTCCGATCATTCCTGACTATGCAACAAATAATGGCCACATGTTTTATGTGGTATGCTCAGATTTCAAGGAAAGAACCACATTAATAGAACGACTTAAAAACAATGGCTTTCATGCTGTGTTTCATTATATTTCATTACACTCTAGCTCTTTTTATGAAGCAAAACATGATGGAAGAAATCTTTTAAATACGGATAGATTCAGCGACTGCCTACTTAGACTTCCTTTGTTTTATGAGCTTCATGAAAGTGACATAAAGAAATTAGTCTCTTGCTTAAATAAATAATCTAAAAGCTAACTAAATGATGATGTTCAACTATTCTAATGAGTTGGTGGAAAAAAACGGAATTTTCTTTTCGGAAAAAAAGACAGGGGTTTCCTATCCTCAAGAAGGAAATGAGGATTTATTTGAAATTGAGGAAAAAAGCTTCTGGTTTAATCACAGAAATAATTGTATTTTAGAAACAGTAAAAAAAAACAACGGAAAACAAGAACTATTTGATGTGGGCGGCGGAAATGGCTTTGTCTCAAAAAAATTACAAGAGAATCAAATACCAACAGTTTTGATTGAACCCGGATTAACGGGGTGTATAAATGCTCAAAAAAGAGGAATCAATAATATAATATGCGCTACATTAGAAGATGCTCAATTTTACAAAAATAGCATCTCTAGCATCGGCTTATTTGATGTTATAGAGCATGTGGAAGATGATGTATTCTTTTTAAAAAGCATTCATGAAAAATTAATGGAAGATGGACTTGTATATATTACAGTGCCAGCATATAAAAATTTGTGGTCGTCTGATGATATACATGCGGGACACTATAGAAGATACTCTTTAAAAGAATTAGAGAAAAAACTGAATCTTGCTGAATTTAAAATTGTATACAGCACCTATTTTTTCACAGTCTTACCCATTCCTATTTTTTTATTTAGAACTATACCCTATTGGCTAGGTTTAAATAAAAAAAAGAAAGGTGTTGAGAATCACGAGAATGACCATAAGAAAAAATCTGGACTTATTTCTAATCTGCTAAATAAAGTATGGGAAAACGAATTAACTAAAATCAGAAAAGAAAAAACCATGTCTTTCGGAGGCAGCTGCCTTGTGGTAGCTAGAAAAATAAATAAGTAAAAATTTAAATTATGTTTAAAGTTCGGCAGAATCAAATCAATTTTTTATTACTTCTTTTGGCATTAATTAGTATTTTAATAACTTCTTCAAATTCAGTTTTCTGGAATGATGATTTTAATTTACTAGATACTATTTCGGATCAGGGTTTTTTCAAGCAAAGTTATGATATATACTATACTTGGGACGGCAGAGTTATATCTCCTTTATGTATGTTAAGAAATTTTTTATTGTATTATGCACCTGTTCAAACATTGCCTTTTCTTGCTTTAGTAAGTATTTTTATTTCAACATGGCTGATATCGAAAATCTTAATAGTATTAAATATTGTTTCATACGAATGGGTTATTATTCTGCTTTTTGGAGTGTTGTTATGGATTGGATATAGCCCACATATCGCTAGAAGTGTTTATTGGGTTACGGGATCTTATTATGAGTTTGCCAACTTGCTGATTTTTTTATGGATATATTCATATCTGAAAACTGGACAAAATAAATTTTTATTTTTATTGTTAACTTTTACGGTTGTTGCATCAGGAGTGAATATTGCCATTATTATTTTTTCAATAATTTTCTTTTTTCATTTGTTTAACATACGAAGATTTGATTTTAAAAAAGATTTTTTCATGCTATTAATATTTGTAATAGCATTTTGTTTGTCAACTTTTGCACCTGGAAATTTTTTACGAGCTAAATCAAATTATAATACAGATATAAGGATTCACATTTCTTCTTTATTTCATAATTTTTTTATGGTGCTTAAAGAATATATCCTAATGAGTAAGTATCTCTGTATAGGAGCGGTATTATTAGGAGTAGTACTTTATAATAAGTTTAGACTAGGCGCTAAGAATACAGATAATATTAAATTAGCATTAGTTTTCTTCCTGGTAGGCCTTAGTAGTGTCGCCCCATTTGTATTAGTTCCAGATGCGGCAAGCAAGCATACTTCTATACATTTTCAAACATTTATTTTTATAAGTCTTTTTTTATTCACAATAGGACTATTAACCAAAATAAATTTAAGATTGCCATCCTGGACCAATGTTCTTTTGATTAATAGTATTGCCATAATTATAAGTTTAATTGCAATAAAACAATTTAATATAGGTAGAAAAGTAAAAGGTGATATTGAAAAAAGGTATTCATTTTTAGAAACTAAAAGAAATACGACTGACACGATATATCTAAAATTATTAAACCAGCCTGCATCTTTTTTTACAAACAGAGTGTGGGATATTAAAAATCCACCTGATGATTGCAATTTTATTTTAGAGCGCCACTTTCATACGGGTCCAATTTTGCTTATACAATAATTTTTTTTAAAAAAAACAGTTTAGGATACGCCTCATCATTTGATGGATTAAGGGCAATAGCAATAATATTATTAATGCTACTTGATGCCTAATTATTTGGATAAAAATAGGCTACTTGAACCCTTTGTCTTTTTTGCTCTTTAACGATTTCTGGTTACAACTTTTTTATTCGAAGAATTTCAAAAATAAAATCATGTTTCTTTTCTAGGTGTTTACATAAGAAGAACATTGCATTTATTTCTAGCATTGTATGTTTTATTAAAACTATAAGATATTGTAAAAATCATTTATGCTATTAGCGCCTTCTCATAAGATTAATTACTCTCCCCCTGACAATTTTGTTGAATCTGACCGGGCTTTATTTTATGATGAGAATTTTTCAAATACAATTTCGACAATAGAAATGGCAGAAATTAAAAATGTTTTTATTTCTAATAAATTTTTATTTCAAGGGACGCGTTTACTTTATGAATTCACTTGTCATAATAATGTTTCTACAAAAACATATTTAAAGAGCTTACTAAAAAAATACATTAGACCTACTCAAAATATTGATTCTGCAATTTTAGGAATACAAGATTGGGATTTAAATTATTTTCATTGGATGACAGAAGTCCTGCCTGCTTTAATTGCCATGAATGCGCACCTTAAAAATATCCCAGTATTATTAAATTCAAATAGTGCAAAAACAAAACATATAATTAATAGTTTGAATCTACTTCAAATCCCTTTTGTTTTACATGACATTTTTAATAAGACAGGTCGAGTATTAAATTTATATGCAGTAAAAGTACCTAGAGTAGCAGAATTTAATGAATCTTTAATACAAATCACCAGAGCTGCTTTTTACAAAAAATTAAATTTGGATGAAATTAAAATCCCATTTAGAAAATTACATGTTTCAAGAGGCAAAGCTAAAAGAAGGAAAATTATAAATGAAAATAAGTTAATTGATATTTTACAACACAATGGATTTCAAACAGTTTTTCTAGAAGATTATAGTCTTGAAGAACAGATCATACTTTTATCAGAAGCTAAAGTAATCATAAGTGCTCATGGAGCCGGACTAACTAATATAATTTTTATGAATAAAGAAACAACTGTAATAGAATTAAAAGCTTATAATAATGATTATTGGTGTTTCTATTCATTAGCAAGACTATCAGGTCTTAAATATAAATACCTACTATGTGAGAGTGATCATTATAATCACAGGAATGCTAACATAAGAGTAGATATTTCAAAAATAACAGAATTAATACATAAAGTATAAAATCAATTTTTTTTAATTTCATTAATTTATAAAATGAAAAGCAACATAAGTAGAACATTTTTTTTACTGTACAACTTTACATATCAAATTAAAAAGTCTTTAAGATTAAAACTATTTGATCTAAAGGTTCTTAAATATTTATATCGATACCTAGTGGATAATCTCCATTCCAATTATTCAAATCTTGAAAACGAAATGCCATGGATTACCTATTCTAGTATCGACAAACTGAATAAGTTATTAAATATAGAAATGAAAGTTTTTGAATTTGGTTCTGGTGGTTCAACTCTTTATTATTCAAAAAGAGTTAAAGAAATAGTTTCTGTAGAACATGAACCGGACTGGTATAATAATGTTGAAAATATAATTAAAGCTCAGAAGATAAAGAATATTAAAATTTTATTACGAAAAGCAGAATCACATTACAATAGATCATTTTCGGATCTTCCATACTCTTCAACAATGGATAAAAAATATTCAGGGTTTGCTTTCAATAATTATGTAAATACCATTGACGAGTTTCCTGATCATTATTTTGATTTAATTGTAATTGATGGAAGGGCTAGACCATATTGTTTAAAGCATAGTCTTATAAAATTAAAGCAAGGAGGATTTATTGTCTACGATAATGTTGAGAGGTTATCTTATCAGGACGAAACATTTTTTTCAATAAAAAATTGGAAAATACATACAGGATTTCATCCAGTAGCAGGAAGCTTGTCATTTAGTATTACTAATATTTATCAAAAACCTATTATCTAGTTAGACTATTTTTTAAATAATTTCAATTTGATTAGTTGTGAATACTCTCGTATCAATTATAGTTCCATTATTTAATCGTGAAGATCTTATTGAAGAAACACTCCTTTCTTTATTAAATCAAACGTACGATAATATTGAAATTATAATTATTGACGATCATTCTACCGACAATTCTTTTTTAATTGCTCAAAAGATAGCCAAGTCTTCTACAAAGGTGCGAGTTTATAAACGTCCATCAACACTTAAAAAAGGAGCAAACCCTTGTCGTAATTATGGTTTGTCTATAGCGAATGGAGATTTTGTAAAGTGGATAGATTCTGATGATTTATTGGATAAAAACGCCATTGAAATTCAATTAAATGATATTCATATTTCAAAAAAAGATGTATCTGTTTGTAGGTCAAAAAAATTTGAAATTCAAAAAGAAAATTCAAAACGAAAATGGCTAAATGAATGGGGTATTATTTCTAATGAACCATCTATAGTTAACTTTTGCTTCTATAAATTCATTTGGCATACTTGTTCCGGTCTATGGGATATAAGGTTTGTAAGAAAAAACATGAGTTGGGATTACGAGTTGAAAAATTCTCAGGAATGGCTTTTTCATTTAGAAGCGATTTGCAAAGGAGTAAAAATTTCAACTGTAAACGAATTTCTTTCTTTTATAAGAGTACATGAAGGAAGCATGAGCGATAAATCAAATAAGAAATCTAATTATTATTATCACGAATGCTTTGCTAGATATAAGGCAATTATGATCTTGCTCAAACAGCGCCTCACCATAAATGAAGTTTACATAAAAATTTTAAAAAAAATGTTGTGGTACCATCTTTTTATTTTTTATAAAGGCAATCTCTTTATCGGTTTTAAAGCTTTGCGGTTTTATCCAATTCTATTTTTTAATTTAATAAAATTAATTATCACATAAGCAACTTAATTATTTAATGCCTCTAACTTTTAGTATAATAATACCTACATTCAATCGGGCTCATATAATACATAGAGCCATTGAATGTTTACTTATTCAAAAATTTAAAGATTTTGAATTAATTATTGTAGATGACGGCTCTTCAGATAATTTAAAAGAGGTTGTACAGATTTATTTAAAAGATAGTAGCATTAAATATTATTATCAAGCCAATAAAGGTGTTTGTGCAGCAAGAAATTTTGGAGTAACGCAGGCAACAGGCGACTATCTCATATTTCTTGATAGCGATGATTTATTAAATGAAGATGCTTTAACTACTTATAATAATGTCATCCAAAATAAAAAGTTTGATATTATTTATGGAGATATGATTTCAAAAAATTCCATCACCAACACGTCAAAGTATGTAAGTGCTCAAAATCCATATAATAATGGTAAAGGTGTCGGGGTTTATATTCCAGGAGCATTTTCTATCAGCCGACATTTCTTTAATAAAATTGGAGGCTATGATGAAAAGATAAATTATGGAGAAAATACGGAACTGAAATTTAGAATTAATTATAATAATCCTAAGATTGCTTTTACTAAAAAGGAGACCTTAATATATGAAGCATCAACTGATGGGGGCAGTAAAAATTTAAAAAATATAATAAACGCTAACATGTATATTATTCAAAAACATCCCGAGTATTTCAAAAAAAACCCTAAGGTGCTTCAATTGTATTGGCAGAATATTGCGATTGCACAAATCAGGTTAAATCATTTTAATCAAGCAAAAAAAAATATTATAAAATCATGGATTTCTTATCCAAGAAGTTTTAATACATTTATAAGAATGGTAATAATTCAATTTCAATTTTTATCAAAAATTATTTGGAGGCCATAATTTTATGAAATTTTCTTTATTTATAATGACTTATTGTCGCCCCGAAATTTTAAAAATCACGATAAATAAATTAGTAGAGCAAACATGCCCTCCATCAAAAATATTAATCATAGACAATGATCCGCAAAAAAGCGCCTTACCTATTGCAAATGAATTATCTCATATCAATATTGAATACTACTCTATAGGATGGAATTCTGGTCCGGCAGGTGCAGCAAAAATCGGACTTGAAATCTTGTCAAAACAAGGATACGAATGGATTGGCTGGATTGATGATGATAATCCACCTCTTTTTAATGATAGTTTTGAAGTTTTATTAAAAATAGCGAAGACCGTACATAATTGTGGCTGTGTTGGGGCTGTAGGTCAACGCTTTAATAAGTCAAACGGCTTAATGCTAAGAGTCCCCGATGTCGAATTAGAAAGCAATACTATTTTAGACGTTGATAATATAGCAGGAGGTATGTGTAAAATTGTAAATGCCGAAGTGATAAACAAATTTCATGTTCTTCCGGATGAAAAGCTTTTTTATGGATTTGAAGAGCTTGATTTTGACATTAGGATAAAAAATATTGGCTATACTTTAATTGCAGATGCAGGACTATATAAGCGCAATCGTCTTTATCATAATCGTATGGGCTTTAAAATAATTAGAGGACAAAAAAAAGCAAATGACCGTTTATGGCGTGAGTATTATTCAACAAGAAATATTTTATTTATTCTCGCTAGAAATAAGTATTATTCAGCTGTTTTTTTTACTTTTTTAAAATCAGTAGTTAAGATTTTTTATGGCTTTAAATTTGGGTTACAATACGGTTTAAAAAATTCAAAATTTATAACTAATGCAATAATTCATTTTATTATTAATAAAAAAGGGAGTTTAAAAATTTAAGAATCCCATTTTTAATAAGTGGTTTTAAGTTTTTCAAATGACATTATAATTTCACACCACCAAAGTAGTAACAGCAATAATAAGTAGCATGGTTTTAAAACTTTCAAAAATTAATTAAATACATGTGCGGTATTTTAGGCCATATCAGTAAACATCCTCTAGATGCTTTGATTTTCCAGACTGCATTATCAAAATTAATGCACCGCGGACCAGATGCAGTTGGAATTTGGAAAAGCGATGACAACTTAATTACACTTGGCCATCAAAGACTTTCTATTCTTGACTTAAGCGAAATGGCAGCTCAGCCAATGGCTACCAAAGATTTAAATTTAGTAATAACATTTAATGGGGAAATTTATAATTATAAAGAAATAAGAAATGAACTAGAAAAAAAAGGATATACTTTCAAATCTAAAAGTGATACAGAAGTCATTCTTCATGCATGGAGGGAATGGGGTATTGCAGCAATTCAAAAATTTCAGGGCATGTTTGCTTTTGCTATCTATGATGCAATCAAACAAAAATTAATTCTTGTAAGAGATCGGGTTGGTGAAAAACCATTGTTTTATTCTTTACTAAATAATTCTTTTTCTTTTTCCTCAGAATTAAAAGCACTACTTCCCTTTCAACAGCATAATCCTAAAGTTAACCACCAAGCTATGAACTGCTTGCTAGGAATGGGATATGTACCAAGAGACCTTTGCATTTTTGATGGGTATCATAAATTAAATCCTGCCCATTATCTAGAATATGATTTAATATCAGGGCAACACCAAATTCATCAATATTGGGAACTCCCTCAATATCAAGATAGACATCAGAACGAAGAGCAACTAGCAGAGGAATTAGATATTCTGTTAGCCAATGCTGTTAAAAAACAATTAGAAGCAGATGTACCTGTTGGAGTTTTATTAAGTGGTGGACTTGACAGCAGCTTAATTACAGCTTATGCGGCTTCTTTCAAAAAAGATATCAAAACATTTACAGTAAGTTTTCCTGGATATGGTCAGTCAGATGAAGCTTCTTTTGCTAAGTCAATTGCAAATCATTTTGGCACCACTCATATTGAATTAGAAACTGAAACCGCCAATCCTGAATTATTATTTTTATTATCTCACCAAATGGATGAACCAATGACAGATCCGTCAATGGTACCCACTTTTTTACTCTCTAAAAAAATAAAAGAATATTGTACCGTTGCATTAGGGGGTGATGGCGGTGATGAATTGTTTGGTGGTTATAATCGCTATCAACAATGGTTACAAATGCAAAAAATTTGGGGAAAAGTACCCTTTTCTTTTAGAAAAAAAATTTCATCTTTTGCCACAACTATACTTCCAGATGGATTTAGAGGCAAACATTATTTACAACAAATCGTTACTGATTTTAAACATGCTCTTCCAATGGAAGACGCCTTGTTTGATATAAAAAAACGTCGCATAATAGCAAATGGATTTCTTCAAACATTTCCTACATCAGTTGTTAAAAAAGAATTCATGCAAGAGAGTGCTACTTTTGCAGAAAGAGCTATGCGCGCTGATTTTCATTCTTACTTACCAGATGATGTATTAGTAAAAGTAGACCGAGCTTCTATGTTAGCTTCTCTTGAAGTAAGAGCACCTATTTTAGATATACCTATTGTTGAATTTGCCTTTGCACAAGTCCCATCTTCACTAAAAGTGACAACGAAAAGCAAAAAAATACTTTTAAAAAAAGTAGCAAAAAATAAATTACCTAAAAATTTTGATTTTAATAGAAAACAAGGGTTTGTCCCTCCATTAGAATTGTGGATGAAAGAAAAAAAATGGGAAGAGTTTTTTAAAGATCATTTGTTCAATAAAAAAAATTCTTGGTGGAATTCAAAAGCTATTGAAAGTTTGTGGGCTGGCCAGCAAAAAGGACATTTTAACAAAGGAAGATTATTTACTTTACTTATGATTGAACTTTGGAAAAAGGAATACGGAGTAGAGCTCTAAAAATTCTATAATAGTTAATTCATTACTTTATTAATCAGTATAAATTGAGGGTTGTATTTACCATAGATAGTTTTGTTCAAGGAGGCACAGAACAAAGTATAGCAGATTTAATTAAGAATTTTTCTAATGATATTGAAGTTACTGTTATATACTTTTATCCTAAGCACGAGTTATTATCTACGTTCCAGCAATTGAATATCGATATTATTTTTCTTGATTTAAAAGGAAAATATGATTGGGTAAAAGGGGTAAAAAAACTCAAATCCGTTTTAAAAAAACTCAATCCTGATCTTGTTGTAAGTTCTTTATACAGAAGTAATATTATTTCCCGAGTTGCTTGTAAAATGACCGACAATATTTTGATTGGAACATTTGTTACAGACAGTTATAATGAAGCAAGAAGAAAATCATTTAAATGGTTAGGGATATTAAAATATCAAATCACGTGGTTAGTAGACAGGATGACTTCGAAGTTTACTTACGCATGGATATCTAATAGCAAGTACATTGCTTTGCAAAATCAAAAAAAATTAGGTGTTTCTTTTAATCGTGTTCATGTAATATACAGAGGAAGAGATTGCACTTCATTAGTAGAATGGAAGCCAATCACTTCAAATGATTTTATTTTTGCCACAATTGGTAGACTCTACGAAAACAAAGGATACATTGAATTGATTAATGCATTTTCTGCTGTTGTTAATTTTTATCCCAATTCAAAATTGATTATTTATGGAGAAGGTCCTCATAGAAAACAAATAGAAATAATAATCAACCAACTTAATTTACATAATTATATTACATTGGCTGGTAACGTTTCAAAAGCTTGGTTAAAATTACATGAAGCCCATTGTTTTATTTTTCCTTCTCGATTTGAGGGTTTTAGTGGCGCCTTGGTTGAAGCAATGATGACAGGAATTCCAATAATTGCATCAGATATCCCAATGAATTTAGAAGCTGTTGAAAATGAAAAAACTGCATTAATTCATCAGGTAAAAGACTCCCATGATATTGCTAATAAAATGAAGCAGATGATTGGCGACTATGATAAGATGATTGAAATGGGAAAAAGAGCAAGAAAAGTAGCAATAGAAAAATTTGATATTAGAGAAATAGCAGTACAATATGAAAAAACTTTAAAACGAATCGTAAATGAAAATCAGAAAAATTCTTAATCAACTCAATTTATATACTTGCGCATTTTATTTATAGATACCAAACCTATTAGAAGGGGCGCTCAAATTTTCTCTCATGATTTAAGCGGTCATTATAGAAAAACAGGGATAGACGTAAAAAGAATTTATTTATTTAAAAATAATAGTGAGATTACTTTACCTATTGATGAGCAAGATGAACTTTTTGAAGCCAATGAAAATAATATTCAAGAAAAAATCTTTACTATACAACCATTAATTTTAATCAAACTTGTTAAGTGTATAAAAAAATATAAACCAGATATAATAATGTTAAATGGTTCAAAAACTTTAAAATATGGAGCCTTTGCAAAAAAAATTCTAGTAGATAAATATCAGTTTGTCTACAGGGTTATTGATAGTCCTAAATTTTGGAACACTTCTTTTATCACTAAATTTTATTATAAACACATTGTAATACCATCAATAGATGCAGCTGTTGGAGTTAGTGACGCTAGCTTGACAGATATGAAGAGCTTATATGGATTTAATAAAAATGCTACAGTTATTCATAGAGCGGTAAATTTCGAATCATTTCAAAATGTTCCAACTAAAGAAGAGTGCAGAAGACTATTAAATATCAATAGTGAAAAGAAAGTCATATTGTTTTTAGGTAATCTAACTTCACAAAAAAGACCTGATCGATTTATTGAAATTATTAAATCACTAACAGATAAATTTCCTGATGTTCGTGCATGTATAGTGGGAGATGGGCCATTAAAAAGTGCAGTGATAAAGCAGATTAAAAATTATAATCTTGAAGATGTTGTTACTTTATACGGGTATCAACAACAAGTTGGTAACTATATCTGCGCCTCAGACCTTTTATTATTAACAAGTGATACCGAAGGGCTTCCTGGGGTTGTACCAGAAGCAGGATATTTTTCTGTTCCGACAATTGCCTCAAATGTTGGTGGCGTAAATGAATGTATTGAAAATGGTGTTTCTGGATTTGTGGTGGAGAAAAATAATATTGCTGATTTTATACAAAAATCAATCCTACTATTATCTGAAAAAGACAAATTGAATATCATGGGTGTAGCAGCAAAGCACTCTGCAGAAAAAAACTTTAACATCAACAATGTTTCTAAATCCTATCTTGATTTTTTTGATTCATTAATTAAAAATAAGTAAGAAGAAATTATTCGGTGCTTTTTAAATATTCTCTTGCTCTCTCTAAATCCTCTGGCACATCTATTTTCACTCCATCATGTTCAGTTAAAATCATCTTTAGCTGAATTCCATTTTCCAGGTATCTTAAACATTCTATTTTTTCTATTACTTCTAATGGACTCATTGGCCATTTTGTAAATTGTATTAAAGCATTTTTCCTGAATGCATAAACACCTATATGTTCAAAATAAGTTGGATTAATATTTTGGTCCCTATGATAAGGAATGACGTTTCTGCTAAAAAATAAAGAATTATTTTTTAGGTCTATTGCTACTTTTACATAATTTGGATTGTTAACTAAATCAATGTCCTTAAAAACTTTCATTACAGAAGCTACTTGAACTTCTGGTTCATCAAATGCAGTTAATAATTTCATTAATGTTAATTTGTCTATAAAGGGTTCATCACCTTGTACATTAAGAATAATATCTGCTTCCATATTCTCCGCTACTTCTGCTATTCTATCACTTCCACTTTCGTGATTTTTTTTACTCATGATTGCTTTCCCCCCATTATTTACTATTTCCTCGTAAATAATTTCACTATCTGTAACGACAATTACCTCATCGAAAAGATTCGTATTTCTAGTATTATCATATGTATGCCTAATAACTGTCTTTTCTCCAAGCATTTTCATTAACTTGAAAGGGAATCTTGTCGCAGCATATCGTGCTGGGATTATCGCAATTTTTTTCATTTATAGAATGTAATTAAAAAATCTGTAAGTGACTATACTTGTTATCTGATACAAAGAATATATTATTTTATTGAAAACTAACTAAAATCATGCTATTAATAAAAAAATCAGTTGATTATTTTATATAATTTTACACCACGTTTAGCAATAAAAATAGCTACATCATTGAGTTTATTATACTTTTGAAGTTGATTTCAAATATCAAAACTGTGGTGCGAGCCCCTAAGCATATCTTATTGATGAAATTTTGTTATATAATATTTCTATTTCCTTTTCTATTTCCCTTTTCATCCAATGGACAAGGTATCAATATGGCGAATAGCGGAACTGTTACAAATCCGTGTTCATATACTACATTTTATGATAATAATGGAACTTCCAATTATGTAAAAAACTTAAACCAGGTACTTACATTTTGTGCACCAGTTGGTCAGTATATTTATTTTAATTTCACTCAATTCTCATTAGAATCCAAAGATACTTTGAAAATTTTCAGAGGTAATAGCACTTCGTCTCCATTAATTGGAGCTTATACAGGTACAGTTATTCCAGGTTTAGCAATTTCGAATTTAGGAGAGTGCTTAACATTTTCATTCACTTCTAATGCAAGCGGACAAGACATTGGATGGACGGCAAATATTACTTGTTCTACAGCTGTTCCAACGCCACCTATTAATGATAATCCATGTAATGCGATATCACTTCCTGTAAATTCAAGCTGTTCGTATTCTAACTACAGTAATTTAAATGCAACTGCATCTAACGGAGTTCCTGCTCCAGGGTGTGGATCATATTCCGGTGGAGATGTTTGGTTTAAGGCTGTAGTTCCTGCAACTGGTACTGTTGTAATAAGTACTCAGGCCGCATCACTTACAGATGGTGCTATGGCAGTTTATAGCGGATCAAATTGTTCGGCACTATCATTAATTACATGTAATGATGACTTTAATGCACTAATGCCAGCGATCAATTTAACTGGAATAAATCCAGGTGATACACTTTGGATAAGATTTTGGGAATTTGGAAACGATAATAATGGAACATTTGGAATTTGTGCAAACTCTCCAGTCCCCTCAGTACAAGATTGCCCTGCTGCCATTCCTATTTGCCAAAATATTTACAATCAAACAATCTCTTTCTCAGGAACCGGAAATATTCCTACAGAAATAAATTCCGCTAATAGTTGTTTAGGAAGTGGAGAGAAAAATGATGTATGGTATACTTTTACTGTTCAGGCTTCTGGAAATTTGAATTTTTCTCTTACTCCCAATAATTTAAGTGATGATTATGATTGGGCTGTTTATAATCTTACCAATACAAATTGCGCAGCTATTTATACTAACTCCTCATTAAATATAAGTTGTAATTACTCATCTACAACAGGACAAACCGGTACAACAATAGGCTCAACCTTATCAAATCAGACTGCTGGAGGAACTCCTTTTAATGCCCCAATTCCTGTTCTTATTGGTCAAACTTATGTTATTAATGTTAGTAATTTTTCTGCTACTACTAGTGGGTATACTTTGGATTTAGGTAGCTCAACTGCTTCTATATTTGATAATATTCCACCGAGTATACAATCAATCAGTCCGGTTAATATATGTGGGGGCAGTCAAATAAATCTTGGTTTCTCTGAGAACATACTATGTAGTACAATAGAGAATTCAGATTTTTCCATTTCTGGACCAGGAGGACCTTATAATCTTACTGCAGTTTCATCTATTAGTTGTACATCAGGAGCAACAACTACTAATAATATAATTTTATCAATTTCGCCACAGTTGAGCTCAGGGACTTTTCAGGTTTGTATACAAAATACATCCATCGCTGATTTATGCGGAAATGTGACACCTGTAGGAGCCACAAGTTGTAAGAGTTTTATTGTTAAATCTGCTACAATATCAACTACAGTAATCTCAGCTTGTGTGAGCTACACATGGAATGGCACAACTTATTCTTCGAGCAATTCTTATACGAAGATGTTTACCAACGCATCCGGCTGCGATTCAACAGCAGTGTTGAGTTTAACAATCAAACAACCAACAACATCAACTACAGCAATCTCAACTTGTGTGAGCTACACATGGAAT
>CAIKYB010000015.1 GCA_903831575.1 uncultured Bacteroidota bacterium
CAAACGGAAGGTAAATCAAATAATGAAAATGATTTTTGGGGTAATAAAATTAACAATAACACACCAGACAGTATAAAAGAGGTGCCAGAAAATAATACTCAAGTTGATTTTTGGGGTAATCCAATAAAAAAATAAATATGAAAAAAATAATCCTACTAACTTTAATATTTTTAGCTTCTTCTCAATTTGCTTTTTCTCAACAGGCTATAGCAAAAATAAAGTATGAAGAAGCCGAGGAGGCTTTCTCTACTAATGATTTTAAAACTACCGTTTTAATACTAGATGAAGCTGAAACTTTGTTAAAAGCCACCAACCCTAGAATAATGTATTTGAAGATATTGGCACAGTCAAAAATAATAGAGAAAGCACCTTTAAATGATTATAAAATATTAGAGAACACCAGACAATTGTGTGCTAAATATTTGATTGAATATGAAAGCATCCCCAACAATGAGGATAAATATAGAGATATTTATAACGTTACAGAAGGATTAAAGAAAAACCCAAAAAGTGAAACAGCGTTTGTTGCTAAAATTAATTTATTGGATACTTTACAAAAGAATGCTCATAAATATATTTATGGCAAAGGCACAATAGATTATAAACTAGCTTATAATGCGTATAAAGAATTGGCTGAACTTGGCGATGCCAATGGTGATAATGGACTTGGAAATTTATACTTGCATGGGTGGGCTGTAGAAAAGAATCTAGAAAAAGCGAAAAGCCTATTTGAATTATCCGCTTCAAAAGGTAATATAAACGGACAAGTAAGCATGGGATGGTTTTTAAAGTTACAAGGAGTTTACGAAATTGAAGACAGATATTTGAAGCAATACCGTGAAAATATACCTTTCAGTGAAAAATTGAGGGAAAAATTGATGAACGAAGAAGTTTTAGAAAAAAAAGAAATTAACAATCGTGCATAAGAATATTATAAACTTGCATCCATACAAGGCAATAATGTTAAGTATGCATTAGAACCCAAAACTCTTTTCTTTTTTGGAAGTATATATGGAAGTGGTAAATATGGTTATAATAAAGATGCCAATAAAGCTAAAGAATATTTCCTTTTATCTATTGACAATGATGAAGCAGAAATTCAATATGAAGTAGGTAGAAGATTTTGGTATGGAAATTATATTGATGAAAATAATAGACAAGAAGATTATGTCCAAGCAGCGAAATGTTTCAAATTAGCCTATCAAAACGGAAAAGACAAATTAGCCTATGATGAAACATTAGGAAAAGATATTGACATACAAGAATCTTCTTCAAGTATTTTAAGTTATATATATAAACAGGGAGGATTTGGCGTTGAAAAAGATGAGAAGGAATCAAAATTTTGGGAAACAAAAAGCGAAGAAGTCTGGAATTTAATGCGAAATAATAAATAAAGAAAATATTATCATTATCGAAGCCGTCTATTAAATTTACAAAACAAAATCACTACAATATGAAAAAAATAATCCTACTAACTTTAATATTTTTAGCTTCAATTCAATTTGCTTTAGCCCAGCAAGCCATTGCCAAAATAAAGTATGAAGAAGCCGAGGAGGCTTTCTCTACTAATGATTTTAAAACTACCGTTTTAAAACTAAATGAAGCTGAAACTTTGTTAAAAGCCACCAACCCTAGAATAATGTATTTGAAGATATTGGCACAGTCAAAAATAATAGAGAAAGC
>CAIKYB010000016.1 GCA_903831575.1 uncultured Bacteroidota bacterium
ATGGTAAGGTTCAACGTTACGGTTGAATCACAACCAGCTGCATTTATTCCCACCCATGTTTTAGCACCACTTGTTGAATAAGTTGTACCATGCCATAAGTAACTCACACATGCTGATTCCGATAAGCTTGATGTTGATGGTTGCGTAATGGTCAAGTTCAGCGTTACGGTTGAATCACAACCAGCGGCATTTATTCCCACCCATGTTTTAGCACCACTTGTTGTATAGGTTGCCCCATGCCACAAGTAGCTCACACATGCTGATGCTGATTCGCTTGATGATGTTGTGGACTTGATTATTAAGTTCAACGTTGCTGTTGAGTCACAACCAGCAGCGTTTGTTCCTACCCATGTTTTAGCGCCACTTGTTGTATAAGTTACAGTGTTCCAATAGTAGCTTACACAAGCTGCTATTGACTGTGCACTTGTTGTTGGTTGATTAACTATTATAATTGCACTTCCCGTCATTGTTCCAGTGCATTTTGTAGTGGTATCTGTTGCCACTATGGTATAAGTACCTGCAGTAGTTTGATTGCCAAAGCTGATTGAAGCTCCATTACCCGCAATTACAGATCCTACATTTGTTGAACCTCCTCTTACCAATTGATAATTAACGCCATTTGAAGATCCATCTAATCCTACTGCAAACCCAGCACCACCAACACAATAACTACCACCACCAGTAACATTATATGTTGTAGCTGCTTGACATGGCGCTCCTGTTACTGTAAAATTATCAACCTTTGATGTACCCCCAGTTGCAACTATGCCTCCATTGATAGAAATTGTACTACTATCTACAATCCTAAAGTAGAGTGTACTTGCTCCATTTAGCGCTAAAATTGAACTTAAATCATAGCTGATCCTAGAGTTGTTTGTTGCTGAGCTGGCACTCCAGGATATTACAGAACCTGAGTTATTCGGAACTGTATAATTTTGATAGTTGGTAAAGCTTGTGCCATCCAAACTATACTGAAGTTTAAAAGACCTAGGCCCAGTGGCACTTCCTGTATGATCAAATAATACCCCGACATTATAATAATTATTGGTGTTCACTTTAAACTGGTAGTAATCACCTGCGGCCCAAAAATTTGAACTTAAAGATTTTGTTGATCCATTTCCAGAAGTATTAGCCCAAACTGTTGATGCACTTGCATGTACACCGGTAAATAAAGATCCAGTTGTTTGAGCTCCTAAGTCCGCAACGGCGGATCCAACTGAAACGTTAACAGTTGTACCTGTATTCGTTGACGTTACCCCTTCAAAACTCCATTTAGCAATTGCCGGCAATACCGTCAAGGTTTGTTGAACGCTTGAAGCAGCCGAATAATTAGTATTACCACTTTGCGATGCAGTTATGATGGTAGTTCCTCCTCCTACAATGATGATGGTATCTCCTGCAAGACCTCCAATAGTAGCGACAGCAGTATTGGAACTTGAATAAGTAATCGGCAAGAATGAAGTAGCACTTGCGGTTAATTTGAAAGCAGCATCTTCAGTAGACTTTTTAGGAAGCGCATTAAATGTTATGGTTTGTGTTGCCTGAGTAATATTTGCGGTCAATCCTGAAGGTTGTGTGAAATCGTAATTTCCAATCGCAGCCCCAGAAGCAGTATAACCTGTTACAGCAACTGTTTTACTATTGCCTACAATTGAATCTGAAAATAAAGCAACCGGAGTGCCTCCTAAAATTAAGGTTAAAGTATCAGTAGATGCAGTACCAGACAATACTGCAGTTCCACTTAAAGTAGCCGTTTTGTTACGATCGTACACTTTATTATTAGCAGTAATCCCTGTTACGGTTAATGCTGCTTTTGTAATATTTGCCGTTAAACCACTTGGAGCACTTAATGCATAATTTCCTCCTAAACTTCCACTCAAAGTGTATCCTGTAATACTTACAGACTTTCCATTTCCAAACCCGGCAGTAGCAAAACTTGCTATAGGTGTTCCTCCTAAAGAAACTTCAGTTTCTTCCCCTGATAATATTCCATTCAATACCGGGGTTCCACTAAATGTTGTTGGAGTTAATCCATTATAGATTTTATTATTAGCGGTAAGTCCTGTTATATATAAAGAAAGAGGAGTAATATTTGCTGTTAAATTTGTAGGCTGAGTAAGAGAATAATTGCCTGCTGCTGCTCCATCAAGCATGTAGTCAGTAACAATAATTGGCTTATTGTTTCCAACAGCTGAATTTTCAAAAGAAAAAGAAACGAAATCTTCAATTAAAGAAACATCTGCAGCATCTGCGACAATGACTCCTGACAATGAAGCTGTACCACTATATGATGCTAAATTATTGCCATCATAGGATTTATTATCTCCAGTTAATCCGGTAATGGTGATTTCCTTTGGAGTGATATTCGCTTTCAATCCTGTAGGTTGTGCACTAATACTATAGTTTCCCGCTTTGGACCCTGTTAATGACAAAGAAGCTGTTACGGCTATTTCAGTACCTACATTTGCATCAACAAAACTTCCCCCACCCGTTACTGTTACATCATCTGTCCCAACTATACCAATTAATGAAGCATTGGTAACTGTTGCTGTCAGGTTTCCATTGTATATTTTATTTTGAGCGGTAGCGCCTGAAATTGTTAATGACTTAGGATTTACAAGTAATACGCGATTCACTAGATTTGCTGGATTGTATGTTTCATTCCCAGCTTGTGAAGCTGTAATTATTGTTGTACCTGCTCCTACAATATGAATATCACCTGATACAATTGTTGCAACATTTATATTCGAACTACTATAACTAACGGTTAAGCTTGAGCTAGAAGATCCTACTGGAGAAAAATCAGCAGCGCCATATGTTTTAGCATAAATAGAATCAAATGTAATCGTCTGATTTTGTAAACTTGATGTCTGCACTTCTAAAGATTGATCTACGCTTGTTGCAGCATTATAATTACCATTCCCCGATTGTGAAGCAGTAATTGTAGTAGTACCATCTGAAAGTATAGTTAATATATTCCCTGAAACTGTAGCTACTGCAGTATTGGAGCTACTATAGGTAACCGTTAACCCTGAAGTTGCAGTTGCACCCAATGTTATGGACGACACCACTGGATAAACTATAGGGCTACTTAATGTAAAGGAAATACTTTGACCTGCTTGTGAAATATCAGCAGATAATAGGGTGCTTCCTAATGAATAATTCGAAGAAGCTGTACCGCTTATTGAATAACCAGAAACAGTTACAGTTTTTCCTGTTCCTACATTCGCATCGCTAAATAATCCACTTGCTGTTCCGTTTAATGTAACATTTCCGATATCTATTCCTACTACCCCATTTAAAGTAGCTGTACCAATTACTGATGCAGTTGTATTACTATTGTATACTTTATTTTCTGCAGTAAGCCCATTCAAGGAAAGTGCTTTTGCTGTAATATTTGCAGATAAAGAAGGTTGTGTTAATGTATAATTAGCAGATGGTGCTTCAAATCCTGTTATAGTGATTGCTTTTGCATTTCCAACTAATGAATCTGCAAAGTTGACACTAGGCGTTCCTGTTACAGAGAATGTTTCCCCATTTGCTAGCCCTGAATAAGAAGCCGTTCCTGTATAAGTTGCAGTTCTATCTCCATTATATATTTTATTAGCTCCAGTGATGCCAGAAATGGTTAACGTTTTTGTAGCAACACTACTTGATACGGTTGCCACATTTACTGAAACTGCTCCTGTGCTTGAGCAAACTATATTTCCACTGTAAGGAGATCCTGATACAGCAGCATTAGCTTTTAATCTTACATATACAACTGTTGAACTAAGATTGCCAACTGTACCAACCACCAAAGGAGAAGCACTATTTCCCACATTATTTGCAAATGTTAATGATGTAGAGACCTCAAAACCAGTAGGAGGTGTAACGGTAACGCCTGTACTTAAATCTATTCCACTTAAAGTGAAACTTGTATTTGATGAAGCCGTTCCATATGTTGTACTTAATGCTGATAATGTTCCTGATGCTGTAATCTCGGGAACTACAGCAGTTGCCGTACCATTAATAACGACGCTATCTAATCTTACTGTTCCAGTAGACGCAGCCGCAGTGGCCGTTCCATCTGCACGTTGGGTACCGTAAGGATATAACCTGAATATTACTTTGCCTGCATTTGCAGTACTGAAATCTGTAAAATCCCAAGTAATAAATGTTCCTATTGCTGGGGTAGCTGGTGCCGATCCCCAAGATGTTGATGTTGCAAAATTATCTGTACTATAGCGAACTTCCATTTGGTTTGGAGCTGTTCCACTACCTTGACGATAGAAACCAACAGAAGATAAATTGAGCTGATAGCCAGCGTTTGCTTTTACAGCAAACTGAATATATGAAGTATTTGAAACCGAAGAAGTATTATTTATAGTGGTATTATTAAACATATTTGCCAAGAAGGCACATGTTATAGTTGTTCTGGTTAAAGAATCACCTGTTACATTAGCAATCACAACAGGTGTGTTTCCTAATGTTGGGCAAGCACTTGCACCGGTGAAGTTATTGACATATAAAGGTGGAGATACCACAACCAAGTTTTGAATTACATCAACAGCAGCATTATAATTAGCATCTCCTGACTGAGAAGCAGTAATTACTGTTGTCCCTACTCCTACTATAGTAACTGTATTACCTAAAACTGTTGCCACAGCAGTATTAGAGCTGCTAAACGATACCGCTATTTTAGATGTTGCTGTAGCAGTCAATGTATATGGGGCATCATTTGTAAATTTAGAAGATAACGCACTAAATGTAATCGTTTGATTTGCTTTGTTAATATCAGCACTTAACCCTGTAGGTTGAGTCAATAAATAATTACTTGCATTAGCACCACTAATGGTACTATTAGAAGTAATGGCTACAGCAGTTCCTGCATTTGAAGAAGCAAAACTTGCTGCTATATTTAAAGTAACCACATCAGGTGAAATCACTCCGTTTAATGTGCCGGTGTAAGTTGCTGTTGTAGTTGAATCAAAAGTTTTTGCAACTCCCGTAGCACTTGAAACGGTTAAGTATACAGGCGTAATATTTGCACTCAATGATGGTTGTGTAACGGCATAGTTTGAAGAAGGTGCGCTGTAACTTGTTCCATTTAATGTCAATGGAATATTATTCCCAACTAAGTTGCTGGTATATGCCCATGATGCATTACCTGTTACACTAAATGTTTCACCATTAACCAAGCCTGAATACTCAGGAATACCTGTTACAGTTGCTGTTGTTGTTCTGTCATACACTTTATTTTGAGCAGTTAATCCTGTAATGGTCAACGACTTTGTATTAACAGTACTTGATGCGATAGCTATGTTTACATTAGTAGCATCTGTACTTGAAATAGTAACATTACCAGCATAATTACCCGCAGTAGTACTATTTTTTAAACGGATATATATGGTTGTAGATGAAACAACTCCTGCACTTTGTGTAATGGTTTGAGTAGTGGCAAAACCCGTGCTACTGCTTGTTTGAGAAACCTCAAAATCGCTTGGGGGTGTAACCACAACATCACTAGTTAATGATATCCCCGAAACAGCAAAACTGGATGCAGTACTTGCTGTTCCATAAGTAGTAGTCATTGCAGAAATACTTCCAGTTGCATATACCGATGGTGAAGATGGTGCAACAGGAGTTCCTGTAGTTGAAGCCGTTGCTGAACCAGCTCCAGCAACGTTCACTGCCTTAATTTGCACATCATAAGAAGTGCCATTTGTAAGTCCTGTTATACTAATTGGACTAGATGTTTGTGCAGGCGAACAAGCCGTAAAGCTTGATCCTCCATCTGTTGAATATTGATAGTTCGAAATGGCAGCCCCGCCATTTGATGAAGGTGCTGTAAAGGCAACACTTAACAAAGTATTCCCTGCAGTAATATCCGTAATAGTTGGTGCAGTTGGTACAATTGCTGAAATAGTTGCTGTTAAACTTGGTTGTGTAATGGAATAATTAGAAGTAGGTACAGTATACGAACCTGTTCTTGAAAGTGTTTTTGATGTGCCAACAGTTGCATCAGCAAAAGCCCAGGTAACAACATCTGAAGGAGAAAAAGATTCACTGTTTACTAAACCAGCATATGCTGCTGTACCTGTTACAGAAACACTTGTATTTCCATCATAATTTTTATCCGTTGCTGAAAGCCCCGAAATAGTAAGCGCTTTAGCTGTAACTGAATTTCCAGAAGCAGCTGTAACAATATTAACACTTGTTGCATTAGTACTTGACAAAACTATATTTTGAGCATTATAAGTACCCCCAACACTTGCATTGGCTTTCAAACGAATGCTCAATCTAACAGATGTTGAAGTACTTGCAAATTTTACAGAATCGCTATAATTTGAACTGTCTTTTGAGACTTGAAATCCAGTAGGAGCTTTTGCTACCAAACTATCAGTAAGATTACTTGTTGTAACAGTAAAAGTTTGTGCTGAAGATGCTGTACCATAAGTTGTTGTGAAAGCGCTTGTGGTGGCAGTTCCTGAAATTGTTGGAGTTGAATTGGTTCCTTTTATCTCAACGGATGTTAATCTTGCACCAGCACTTCCAGTTGCATTAGTAGCAGTAAGTCTAATTTTTGCACTAGAATAGCTAAAAGGTAAACTTACAGCTGAAGCATAAGTTGTGCTATTTCCAAAAGCAACTTGACTCCATATTGTTCCATTATAATATTCCAATTTCAAATAGTCTGAATTTGAAACAACCGTACCAAAACTACTGGTAACCACAGTTATGGTTATAGAGGAGTAATTCGAGAAATTCATAGTAGGTGAAGTAACGACACTTCCTGCGCTTGCTGTGATCATTTTCCAATAATCGGCGGTAGCATTATTAATAGTAGCATTTGCAAAGGTCCAATTAGCATCACCACTTGGAGTATTTTTAGCAGTTAAATATAACTTCGGGACGATTGCTGTCTGTCCAAAACTCAATTTAACACTGATCATCAATATCATCACAAAGACGATATTTACTAACTTTGAAATACACAATTTTGAAGCAATTGATTTTTTTGCAGGTAGAGTTTGATATATCATAAGATTTGTTTTTTCGATGCTGTAAATGCGAAATTGTTAATTAGGAGTTTTCAAATAAAAGAAGCCGGATCGTTGTTTTACAAGGGGATTGGATAAATAAATCTAACCCTATTAAAATGACATTCCAAATAAAATTAACTTTTTCTTAGGGTTGGGATAAGCATTAATTTTTTTAAATTTCGAAAACAAAGATACTAGTAAAGAAGAAGATACCTATGTTATCTAATCATGAAGAAATTACACTTTCATATCGGTTGAATTAAAGTAACCTCTTTTCTTGACAACTTTATTTTACCGTGAATCTTAAAGTCTTCGTTTCTCCATTTTCAAAAATCACTTTCAACTGATAAACCCCTACAGAGAGTACTGGTCCCAGATTGATCTCATGATGCTGATTTCCAGCATTTATAAGCCATTTGGTTTTATATAATAATTGCCCTTGCATGTTGCTCAATTGAACGAAACACGCACCGGCTTGTTGATTGCTGAATATTACTTGCAGTTTGCCACCTGTTGCAGGATTGGGCGAGATGCTTATCGATGGTGATGTTGTTATTGACGCCACTTTTACGATAGCGCTATATTGGATTTGTCCGTCCTGGCTTATCGCCTTTACACGATAGTAAGTAGCTGATATCTCTGGGTGGTTATCAATATAAGAATATGATGCTCGGCCTCCATTATTGGAAATGGCTGTTTGTGTAGCTATTGGAACAAAAAAACTACCCTCCTTACTGCGCTCTACATCATAATGATTGATGTTTATTTCATTTTCAACATTCCATTTCACTGTAATAGTGTTTTCGCTATTTCGCGAAGCTGTTATAGAAGTTATGCTGACTGGAAGAGCGATGGAAGCACGTTGAAAAACGAGCATAAAGCGATCAGATTGTTTGGAAAGCGCGTCAGCATTTACAGCAAAATCAATACTTGTGGTGTCCGATAAACTAACAGGAATGCGTGAAATTGAATATTTATCAATTAAAGTTGCTGATAACCCTGGTGAAGAAACTAGCTGTGGTGCAATTTTTAATTGATAATTAATCTGATTTAACCCTGATAAATAGTAATAAATGGTATCTGACGATGCCAGCTCTTGCCTTGCTTCTATTGCGAGTGTTGAAGAATGTTGAGATATGCCCAGATTTTCTCCAGGGTTGATTATTTTAACGGCATCATTTTCGTCTAAATCGTTACTATAGTCATTATTAAAAACGATTCGATTGCCATCTGCAATCTTATCTGGAGTGCCGTTATTAACAGCTACTAAAAAGCTGGATAACATCGAAATGCTATCAATATTTGTGCTTATCCGATTCACTAATCTATTATCAGTAACCTTCGCATTTTCTGAAAAATTAACAGTTGAGCCAGCTGTAGAAGTTACGAAAAATGCTTGTCCAGATTGAATCTTAGTGTTTGCTAAAGGGTAGAGCGTATTTGTTACTGTCGGGATATAACTTGCGGCTGAACTGAATGTTTGCCAACCTCCTACCGAAGAAAGTGTAGGATCCCACAGATAAAATTTAGCATCAATAGAATTTGTTGGGGTAGATTCTGAACGTATAGTAGTAAACTCAATAGCTGACGCATAAGGATTACCCATAGATTCAAACTTTCCGGGGCTTACGATTATTGATGGTGGTAAATTTCCATTAGCAGATAACTGACCTCTTGTTCTGAGAACAGTTGGCGTTGCTGCTTGACCATAACTTACAGCTCTATCCCCTCTTACAAAAAGCATGTATCCTTTCTTATTATATAAGATGGTATCTGTTCTTGTAACAGCAGCCCAAGAATCAGTTGCAACATCATAGCTCTTTATTGAAGGGGCTAAGGTGGTCATATCAAATCCATTGGCTGAGCCTCCCAATCCCGTAATTTGTGTGCCGTAACCTGGATGTACGTTTTCATTTGGAGTAGTTGCGCCTTCCTGCCATGCTGCATTTATAGTTTGATTATCCCCAGATGTTGGAGTAGCTAATAATTGCCATGATTTACCGTGCTGACCAGGACCTGTCCCTGTAGAAATATATCTTTCTGCAATAAAGCGCCCGCTACCCGAATAATTGATCACTCCAGATGCTCCCATTTTACCTAAGCTAGCTGTAGCGGCAGCTGTAGATGCCAATGTTAGATCATAATTAGATAAATTCAGTGTCCCATCAACATATAAAGGGCCACCTTGAATTGTTTTATTTCCAACTAGGGTGGTTGTTTTTCCGGTGCTAATTCTTAATCCAGAACTTACATTTAAACTATCTATCCCCGTTCCGCCCCATGTTGCATTATCTGTAAAGATAAAAGTGCCTCCAGTTTGTATTAAGTTTCCTGTACCAATTCTTCCATTCCTCAAAATTTTATCTCCAGAACCAGAGAATATCATTCTTGCATTTGCCTCTAATATTCCATTAATAGTAGTTGCTCCTGTGGCTCCTAAGCTAAGCGGTTTTGAAACCCTAAAAATTGCAATATCAGCTGTGGGTTGAGAGTTATTGTATTTAAAATAAGCGGTATTACTAGAGTTAAGGGCAACAGAGGTATTCCATTCAAAAACAGCACCGTTTGTAAAGTATACAGATGCGTTAAATGCAAAATTATCACTACCCCCGCCAGAATTTGCATCTGCCCTAATCAGGCCTCCATTAAAAATTTTTACAGTTGCCGGTGAAGTAAGCGCTGCGGGATTTCCAAAAACCACATAAGTTCCATAAATATTAAAATCAAATGCAGACGTGCCATCATCAGCAATGGTTAATGTATAACCACCAAGAAATCCGACAGGAGTTGTATAGGTTAATTTTGCAGCACTTGCAATAGTTAATAACCTCGCAGATTCTGCTGCAGTAATCGTAACCGAATCTTTTATAAGTATACTTCTTGCTGAAGAAGTGGGTTTTAAAGTAGATGTCACCCATTTTACACTATCATAAGAGGATTCCCAAGTGTTAAGGTCGCTCCACTGACTGCTTTGTCTAGAGCGGAAGTAGTCTCCCGAAGCTGTTATAGTATTTTGATTAAAAGTACCGGCAGCTGTTTTATAACATGAGTTAAGTCCAGTACCTAATGCGTTAAATTCAAAAATATAATAGTAATACGGTGTACTTGACTTAAGTCCAGTAATGGTAACTGTATTATTTGAGGTGTTTTTTCCTAAACCCTTGTCTTTATATACCACAAAACCGCCACCCAAGGCAGTTCCACTTCCATATAAAGCATTAGCCAAATAAAGCGAGTCATTTGCGGGATTGGCAGACAATGAATTATTGGTACTTGCAATAATTAAAACACTATCACCATTTCCACGGGTGTAATTTAAAGTCATTTGATTCGTGGTCACACTTGTAATAGAGTCGATCTTGGCTTGTAAAGATGGGGAACAATTGCCATCACTTAATGAAATGGAAAAATCGTCTATGCCGAGGGCTTTCCCATTACCATTTGCCGTACTACCAGAATAATAAGTCCATCTCAAATAATAGGTTCCTCCATCGGGTATGGTTAATCCTGATATCGTGAATTTTTTAGCTCCTGAAGTTGGGGGATTTACAATAGACAAATCCAAATCAGCAGCATAAGAAGTATCTCCCGCAGTTGCCGAAGTATTTGCAGTAGCCGAAAAAGAAATTGCTGTATTTATAGGAATAATAGCAGTTGTAATTGCATTAATAGGAACACTGGTTGGGCTTACTGCCGTAACTACCGTATTATTTGACAATCCAGCATTCCCACTAACCATCATCCCATTTTGAATTCCTGTAGTAACAGATGTGCCTGTATTGCTGAAAGTTAAAGAAGTAGCAGCAGATCCCGCCTGTACAGAAATTGTTGGAGAATAGGTTGTAGTACTACTGCCATGATAAAACTTCCAAGTTGAAGGGATAGTCCCATTTCTATACTTTTCATAATTCCAGCCTACATTAATGGCGGTAACTACAGACCCGGTATTATTGGTAAACGCATATAAAATACTTCTGTGAGATTTATACGTTCCATTTGTAAAAAAACCAATCGCCCTATCCGTTGAAGAAGCGCTATCTCCATTTGCGTAATTATAGAAAGCAGGTGAGCCTGAGCCTCCAGACAATCCTGTAGTGCCTGCCGAGCTGCCTACAGCTCCAGTTGTTACAGTAAAATTATTAGTAGTAGAAATCCCCCAGTCAGAACCATACAAAAACCCGGTGGGAAGAGTAGCGTTTTTTGAATTACCAATACTATTAAAGTCTTGTGTATAAGGAGTGCCCAGCTGCGTTATTGAAACTTGTGCCCGCACTAGATTACACGATAAAATAAATGTCGAAATTAGTGAGAGTCTTTTTATTAAGCGCGTAAAATTATCAGGAAGGCGATTTTGTGTAATTAATGCTATTGTAGCGTTTGGACTCATAAAAAAACTAGTACTGTTCGATCAACTTTTAATAATTCGAAATTAATGGGTAACTGTAATCTAATACTGTTTCTTACCTTAATTAATTATGAACTTTATCTTGCCTCTACACAAACAAAAGTATTGTTATTTTTTGAATAAAATCAAATAAAAGAGCGGCTATTTTAGCGTAAAAAAATGATGTTTATCACAAAAAATAAGCAGAAAATATAGCTAATAATTTGAAATTAGTTCTGATGGCTAACTTTTTACAAGAAGAAGATTAATTTGAATCTCTAATAGATAAAGATGTTTCCTTCTCTATTGCATTCAAATATGCTTCTATAACAAATTGCTTATCAAACTCTTTCACAACTTTCTGTCGAGCATTTTTACCCATCTGAGTTCGTGTTTCATTTGGCAATAAAATCAATTGCTTCATTTTATCAGCAAGATCTTCTGCATCAGCCACTTTACATAAAAATCCAGTTTGCCCATCTTCAACAATTTCCCTGCAACCAGTGGTATCACAAGTAATACAAGGGCGTTCCATGCTTGAAGCTTCTAATAGTACATTACTTGTTCCTTCTCGGTAAGAAGGCAAGACTAAACAGTCTGCCTGTGCTATATAATTCCTTACATCAAGCACTTCGCCTAAATAATTTATTATCCCTTCTCGCACCCAGCCATCAAGTTGATCTTTTGTAATTGTATTTTCTTTTAAATTTTGCAACCAAAGTGGACCAATAATGTTGCATTCAATATGGCTAAACTCTTTTTTTAATTTTCTTGCGGCCTCCACATACTCTATCACACCTTTATCATTCAGCAATCTGCCAATAAAGAGAAATATAATTTTATTTTCATCATGCGGCAGAGAGATTGGCTTAAAAAACTCATGGTCAACACCTGACCCCGGTATTAAAGAATAGGATTGAGCAGCGATAAATTTATTTTTCAGGAAAAGATTTTTGTCGTCATTATTTTGAAAGAAAATCTTTGCGGTTTTACGTAATGAAAATTTATACAATAGTCTTGCAAAACGATACGCTATACTATTGCTTGCAAATAGTGGGCCTACGCCAGTGATATTTGTAATCGTAGGAATGTTTAATTGTCTGGTAATAAGATTCCCCCAAATAGCTGGCCTAATGGTAAACGTGAGGCATACATCAGCTTTTGTTGACTTTAAATACTTGCGGATATTTTTCATGTACAACAAAATGCCGACAGGATTTTGACTACTGCTTTTAATATCAATAACATTAAAACCAGCTTCTTTGGCTTTTTCTAATTGTTCCTTTGTACCAGTAGTTAAAATAGTGACATGATAGCCCTTATCTATGAGCACTTGCATTAGTTTGGAACGAATGCTCAACGTAGCAATAATGTTATTTTCAATTACGAGAATTTTTTTCTTCATCATACAAAATGGATGAAGCAAATATAGAACAGCTTAACTGTAATTAATAGCCAGCTAATTTATTTTTTAGTGAAAATGGTTTTCCCCTTTGTGGTTCGTACCACAACAGTTGTCCGAATAATATGGGTATCGTTAGTTTTTAACATAAATTATAAAAATAAAACAAGCCCGAAAGTTTTTCGGGCTTGTTAATACAGAGGTAAGAATACTTTATTTTAAATTGTTACTGGCGTTGATGTCTCTTTAAACGATGGAACAAAAAGCGAACAAATGTAATTTCTCAATGGTAATAATATTAGTTTTGAAAAAGAGTTGTTATACTGGTAATTAATTTTAGTTATAATAGTTTTTGGTGTGGCGGTGTAATTATTTACCAAAGCATCGCGCATAGGCCAGAAAACAAAACTAATTTTTCTTACTTTGTCATTCTTTTGGTACAATAAGATTTCTCCAACAAAAGTCATCATAAAAATCAAGTACAAGGAAAGCGCTTTAAATGAATAAGTATGTTTTGTTTTTAATACAGCATAACGATTGCGCAAAAAATAATAAACACTCCAACATGTCTTTATATCCCACTCCTGAGTATGCAGGGAGATTTTTTCATTGTGATAATAAATACTATTAGTGATAGTCTTAGCCGGTATCTTGTATTGCTTTGTTATTCTAAAGAAATATTCCGTTTCAGCACCCTTGCAAAATAAATTGGTTAAAGGGAGGCCAACTTTCGCTATTATATTGCTATTAAGCAAAGTGCCATTAAATGGATGAGCTATATTTTCAATAACTGCTTGTTGTACTTCATTAATGTATTTGTAGTTTTTGGTGTCCCAAACCAAAGATTTTTTATCAGTTTTATTTACAACTGTACTATTTAGTAAGGCCAATTCATGTCCTTCATTTTTTATCAAAGCTTCTAATGCATCAAACTTCGGATAACCATCATCATCCATACACCAAATCTGATTATACCCATTTTCATATGCCCATTTAATGCCCGTGTAGTATCCGCCAGCTGAACCGGAATTGTCCTGGTAAATATTAATAATGTCTGTTTGCTGATCCAACCATACAGAAGTATAATCAGAACTTCCATTATTTACAACTAAAATAGCATCAAGTTTTTGGGATTGATTTCTCAGCGCCTCAATACATTTCGACAAATCGGAGTGACGATTATAAGTCACAACAACTGCAATAACTTTTTCCATAATTAGGTACGTTTAGAATTTTATAGGATATTAGTTTTCCTAAAACGTGCCTTTTAAAGAATTATTGCAAATATTATGTTTTTTGTAATAATAACATACCTGGGGGCATAGGTAGTAACAAGCTGGTTTTTTCCAAAAAAATGAGGGAGGTTGTTGTTTTTATTATGTATCTAAATATCTGCTTATATCTTGGTAATCAGATTGTTATATAAATTATCCATGTTTTGTACCAACCTTTCTTGTCCGTATTTTTCATTAACAAATTTAAAGCCATTCTCTCCCATTTTTTGCCTTAAATCTACATTATTAATCAATTGTTCAAGTTTGTTTGTAAAACTTTCTACATCATTAGGAGGGGTTAAAAAAGCAGATTCATTTTCAATTATAGTATCGGAAACGCCTCCAACATTGGTACTTACGATTGGTCTTTTAGCTGCTTGCGCCTCTAAAAGAGATATTGGAGATCCTTCATTTAATGACGTCAGGCAAACAATATCCAATCCTGCATATACCTGATCCATTTCTGTTTCCCAAGAAGTTAAAATTACTTTTGAATGAGCAGAGTCGGCATTTTCAGGCAAGTAGTTGTAGGGGATATTTAATTTGGTTAAATCTTCCTGTACACTTATTCTTGTTTTTCCATCTCCTACAATTACAAATTTAATATTTGTATTTTTTTGCCTTTCAAGAGAAGCAGCCAATACCTCAACAAACATTTTATGGTTTTTAACTGGGGCCATTCTACCTACAATACCAACTAATACAGTATCCTCAGAAAGGCTAAGCTTCTTTCTCCAAAGATTTCTTTTGTATGCTTGGTTATCAATGAATTTTTGAAGTGCAATTCCGTTTGGAACGACTACGATTTTATCATGATTACAAATTTTATATTTTTGAGATAATTCTTGCTTTTGAGACTCACTTAATGCAATGATATTGGTTGATTTTTTTGCTAAATATCGTTCTGTTTTTATGAAAAGTCTTGTTATTAGGCCATTAAAATAAGAATGAAAAACATGTCCATGAAAAGTATGCAACACTACCGGAACTTTACAATTTGCTGCAGCCAAACGACCTATTGCGCCGGCTTTTGATGCGTGAGTGTGAACAATGTCGGGCTTAAACTCTTTAATTACTTTTTTAATTGCATAGTAGGTACTGATATCTTGAAAAGGATTTAATGAACGGCGCATTTGAGGGATATAAATCAAACTTTTTTCAGAAGTATCATCCAGCATATATTCACTCCACTCTTCTTTATTATCCTTGCCGCCAACAATTAACTTAACTTCATAATTAGAGGGCAAAGAGTTGATGATATTTAAAGCAATAATCGAAGGCCCCCCAATAATAAACCTATTTAAAATATGCAATACTTTTATCTTCATAGACTTTTTTTAAATGCACAAAATAAAATCATCAACAGCGTGCATTTTATAAATTAGTTTACTCTAGCTATTAAAACAGTTGCTATTTTTACAAACAAACTAGAAATAGACATAATATTATTCTGCAATAATATTAACAAATCATAAGAAAAAAATGGAAAAGGTTGAAATAATTAATTTTAGCAACATTTTAATCACTGCTTTAGGTTTAGGTCTACTTTATGTAATAATACTCTTCAAGCGAAAGAAATATGAAGACCCTTTCTTAAGAAAAGTAATTTTACATGCCTTTACATTTAAAATAATAGGCACCGTTCTCTATTTTTTATATTATTTCTATATGTTCAAAGGTGGAGATACTTTTGAGTACTTTAATGCAATTTTAGAATTTAAAACCTCCTTTTACAAATACCCACTTGATACTTTTGCCTCACTTTTTCAAAACCCAGAAAATTACAGTCAACCTATTCAAAAACTAATTACCAACCATTATTATTACACTCCGGAAGAAAGCTTAACTATAAAATTCGGTGCTCCATTTGGCATATTATTTAATGGCAGCTACATGATGATTGCATTTTTTTATAGTGCTTTTGCTTTCGGCGGCATCTGGCGATTGTTCAAGACTATAACTTACATTTTTCCTGATTATAAAAAACAGCTAGCCTTTTTTATCTTATTTTTTCCAACCATCGTCTTTTGGTCTTCTGCTATTACTAAGGATGCATTAGTTATGGGAGCACTTGGATATTTTATTTACAGTTTTTATAAATTATTTATAGTAAGAAAATTTAGTCTCCTCCAAATAATTATGCTATTGGGAAGTCTTTATCTGATAGGCGGGGTAAAAGCATATATCTTAGTTGCTCTACTACCAGCATTACTTTTGTGGTTACTTCTTTATTATAAATCATTGATAAAAAACGTTTTCCTGCGTAAGTTGTCTATTCCAATTTTTGCGGGAGTATTACTGATTTTATTTTACGAGGGATTGAATCTAATGGATACATCAGATTCATTTAAGGCATTTACAATGGAAGAAATATCTGATAATATCGTTACTTATAACAATTACCTAAGCCAGCCAGGATTTGCTGGAAGTGCTTACAATATTGGAGTAATAGAGCCCAATCTAAAAAGTATTGCAACTATTTTTCCGGCAGCAATCAATGTAACATTATTCAGACCATTTTTTTGGGAGTCGAATAATATTGCAGGTTATATGACGAGTTTGGAAAGTCTTTTTACACTGTTATTTACGCTTTATGTATTGCTCAAAACCGGTCTGTTCAAAAGTTTCAGTACAATCTTAAAGTCTCCTTTTTTATTGTTCTGTTTGATCTTTACTTTGGTATTTGCTGGCGCAGTGGGAATGACTAGCGGAAATTTTGGAACATTGGCCAGATATAAGATACCCTGTTTGCCTTTTTATTTTACAATGCTAGTTGTATTATGGCAAACTGGTATTGCTAAAAAGAGAACTTAGCAGGGGGAGGTTATTTTCAGTGGAGTATATTTCTGTTGCCTTTTTTACCGCTTCAAGGCCGATGCTTTTTCTTTTGGATGCATCAATTATTATCGCTTTCAATTTTTCAAACCATTCTTGATGGTTATATACAAGAATACCGGAAACATCATTTTCTATGATTTCATTATTGGCACCCCAGGCATCAGCCATAGGTACAATACCCAAAGCCATGTATTGTATTAGTTTAAATCCGCATTTTCCTCTACTCCATTCATCTCTTTCCATCGGCATTAATCCGATTTGACACTTGGCTAAAGTCTCCACCTCAACACTTTCGTTCCATTCGATATATTCCATGTTGTCTAAAACAAAGGTTGGACGTTTATTGGAAATTACAATCAAATTAAAAGAGAGTTCTTGTTGTAATTGGTGCAACACAGGATAAAGTTTTTCTAAATACTCATTAGTAGAAAAACTGCCGGTCCAACCAATAGTTACTAGCGCTGTATCCTGGTTTACAATAAAATTTGTTCTTGCTGCTGTATCAATGCATGTAGGCAATAACGTTATACTATTATTGTATTTTTTTGCATAGTTGTACAAAAATTTGTTTCCGGCAATGACATGATGAGACATTCCTATAATCTTTTTGATCTTCCAAAAACATTTTAGATAAATGCCAATTCTATTGTTATCAGAAATCCTAGAAAGCCATATCGCATCATCAAAATCATAAATAATTTTCTTTCTGAAAACACGAGCGTACAACCATTCTAATATTGGCGGACCGATTGGACTAGCTTCTCTTTGAATAAAAATATAATCAAACTTATGTAGCGTAAAAAGTGATAGTAGTCTATGAGCAAATCCCAATATAATTGATGTGATTTTTTTTACCGTATGTCCTTTCTGAAAAAATATTCCGTAAAAAGTTTCACTAATAAAGGGTTCAATTTTAAAATGAATATTTTCTTTTTTTAAGAAAGGAATATATTGTTCAATTCGAAACCGTTGTGAAGGAGAAACTCCAGCCGGATATTGAGAAGGATAGTATATTTTTATTGGAGGTGTGGACACTATGGAATTGTTTTTTTAATTAAAACAGTGATTAAAAACGGCGATTATTTAGAGAAAACATTTCCGAATAAACTTTATTATATAATTCTATTCCGTTTTGAAGATTGTAGAATGAAACGGCCCCTGTCCTAATCTCTCTTATATTTATTTTTGAGATGCTTGAAATGGCTTGTTTATATTCTTCATTTGTAAAGTCATTAATGAACGTGCCACAATTATATTTTATTGAAATTTCAGCGATATCGCCAATCCCTTGATTCGATATTGAAGGAATGCCCATTGCCATAATCTCCCCTTGTTTGGTAGGACTGCTGGCAATTTTACTATAAGTAGGTCGTATAAAATAAATGGAAAGCTCACTCAAGGAAAGGAATAATGGAACTTTAATTCTATTGCCACTTCGAATGATGATTTTTTCTTGCGGTATTTGTTTTTTGTTAGCGACATTACGAATTTTCTTTTCATCATCACCAGTGATAAATAATAATTTAGCATGCGGAGATGTTTCTAAAAATATTTTGAAGAAATCCAACATCTCATTTAGCATATACCATGTGCCTATACTTCCTAAATAGCTGACGATAAAATCTTCTTTGTTAATTTTAAGTTCTCTTTTTAAGTTCTCTTTTTCCTCATTCTTAATGTTGTCAGGATTAAAATGAGAAACATCTACACAACAAGGAATAGTAGCAATAGGAACAGGATTGTTTGCAAGATGTGACCAGGAGTGAATTTCATTTTTTGCAGCATTCGTGAGACAGATGGTACAATCTGCATTTTCTAAAAAAATCTTTTCTTTTCTTTTAAAATACTTAAAAAGATAATTGTAAAATGGGTAGTTGGTATTCCAGTTTCCACCTTCCACTCTTTCGTCGGCCCAAAAACCACGCATGTCAAATAAGAATTTCACACTGTATTTTTGCTTCATCATCAAACCAACTTCAGCAGGAACATAGCTTCTGCAATGAACGAGATCGTAATTGTTTTTATGATGAAGTTGCAATACTTTTCTCCTAAATCTTCTTCTATCTAAAAACTTAGACAAAATTGGTGGACGAGTTGTGAAAGGAATGCTGACCCACTCAATATTATCTTCATCACATAATTCCTGAATGTGATCTTTTAATTTTTTATACCTGTCCCGTTTATCGCAACTTAAAATTGTAAATTGGTAGCCGATTTTACTCAACCCTTTTACATAGGGCAAAATCTGGCTTTGTCCCAAATGATCTGTAAGGCCATCATAAGAAAGATATAAAACTTTTTTGCTCATTTTTTTAATTAATATTATCTTCTCTTGAGAGAAACCAATGCAAAATAATAATTGTCCATACTCTATTATATAAATGGTCGTGACCGCTCTGGTATTTTTTCACCAATCTTTTTACAGCTTGATTATTCACAACAGCAAATCTTTTACACATGGCTTCGCTACAATATTCCTCCACCATCCATTTTAAATCAGATTTGAGCCATTTCACAAGAGGAACACTAAACCCCCATTTAGGTCTGTCTAATATTTGCTTAGGAACTAGTTCATATAAAACTTCTTTCAATAAATATTTAGAAGTCTTGTTTTTAATTTTCAAACTAGTATCCAGATTTAAAGCAAATTCAACAAGGTTCTTATCCATAAATGGGACTCTGGTCTCTAAGGAAAATTGCATAGTTGCTCTATCAACTTTTACAAGCAAATCATCTTTTAAATAATTCTCTATATCCCAGAAACTATTTTTTTCATACTCATCAAGGTCTCTTCCAGAAATATCCTCATTGATATTATTAAAATTAAACTCATCATCAATCAATAATTCTTTAAGTTCAACCTCTGAAAAAAAACATTGTTCCTGACTAAACAAATGGCTTTTAGCATGGGCTTGCGGGTGACGTTGAAATATTTCGCCTATTTGTTTGTATCTGTCAGACATTATCTTACTGCTGGTATTTATTATGGGTTTAAGCTTTTGTAATAAAGGATTTGACAATCGTTTGGGCCAAGCATATCGTCCATATCCTAAAAATAACTCATCGCCTCCATCTCCACTTAAAGCAACGCTTACATGTTCGTTTGCCAATTTACTAATCATTAAAGTAGGGAACGCCGAGCTGTCAGCAAATGGTTCGTCATAAATATCCAGTAAGGTTGGAGCTAATGCGATTATTTCTTTTTGAGAGATGGGCATTTCATGATGTTGGGTACCCAAATATTTAGCAGTAGCAGCAGCAAAAGGCGCTTCATTTATTATTCCATCAGTAACTGCAATGCTGAAAGTGTTAATTTTTGATAAAGAAACTTTTGTGGCAATGGCTGTAATAATACTGCTATCAGTTCCGCCACTCAAAAAAGTTCCAATTGACACATCGCTAACCAATTGTTTTTCAACTGCGTCAAACAACAATCTTTTTAATTCAAACTTTGCTTCTTTTTCATTTGAAACTACAGTTGGTAAAATATTATTTTGTACACTCCAATATTGATGTCTTGTGATAGTTGATTCTTTTATAAAAGCATATTCGCCTGCAGAAAACTTATTTATTTTTTTAAAAATAGTTATTGGATGAGGGATATAACCCAAATGCAAAAAATAGGGTATGGCTTTTTTATTAATTTCCAAATGAGGAATAATAGATTTGATAGCTTTTATTTCTGATGCAAAGGCAATGATGTTTTCGTCTTGATATACAAACAATGGCTTTATGCCCATTTGGTCTCTGGCAATAATGAGTTCTTTATTTTGCTTGTCCCAAATAACGAGTGCAAACATCCCATTAAACCATTCAAAACACATTGATCCATATTTTGCGTAAGACTCTAAAACAACCTCTGTATCACTCGTGGTAATCCATTTATGAGAGGTAAATTTTGAATCACGAATCTCTTTGTAATTATATATTTCGCCATTATAAACCATGACATATCGTCCACAATGGCTGGTCATTGGCTGGTTTGCGACATTACTTAAATCCAAAATGGATAAACGCCGATGCCCTAAATAAACTCCCTGATTTTCATCTTCAAAAAAACCTTCAGCATCAGGCCCTCGATGAGCAATGCTATTGGTCATTTTTAGAAGATGCTCTTTTTTATAAAGAGTAGAAATAAATCCGGCTATGCCACACATGTGTTATTTATTATTAGAACGATAAAAATAAAAGTAAAATAAAAGCAACCATAACCACAATGTATAAGAAAAAAAATTTGTAGCATATTGATAAATTCTCGCATTTTTTGCTGGGAATTGATTCGTATTTCCATATTGGACCTTATTAAAAAGATCATCAACGCAGTTTGTATCAATCTCATTATACAAGCTATGCAACAATAATCTATTTGAGTGTATAGCGGCAAAGCTTGGTCTGTTTAAAGCGACAAGCAATTCATAATTGGGCTCTTTGTCAGGATCAAAAAAGTGCCACTTTCCACCATACTTGACTTCAAAGCAAAAATGACCCCCATATTTTTTGTCATAAAATCCCACCTTTCTAACACTATATCCTTTTTTGCGAAACAGTTCCATCCCAATAATTGACTGTTGGCTACATGCGGCGTTAGGATACTTTAAAATATCATTAGGTAGAACAATTGCACTAAGATCTTTTTTTATAAACGGCGCTAAAAAATAGCCAAAATAATTGTGCCCGACACGATAATATGAATAATTATGATAAAAGCGATATCTGAGAATCCGACCAATTATATTAGCATAACTAGAAGAATCTTTAAGAGATATTTTTGGGCTCCCATAAATTGAGTCGCCATAGTTAATCAAGTCATTCAAGTTCTCTAATCGACATAATAATGGATCAAAACATTCTATTTTCTTATTTATACCATCCCAATTATTTTTATACATGAAATGTTGATGAATTTCATAAAGAAATAAAGAAAATGAAAGAAAAATTGATAATATAATTAGGTTCTTATTCATCAAGATGAATTAAGCTTTTATTAAATTCAAATACTGTTGAATGATACAATCAGCATGATAAAGTGTTGCTCTTTGCATTAATATTGCTTTCGATTTAGGGTTCTTTAAAGCTACTTCCATTTTCATTGACATATCTACTGAATCATCAACATCGCAGATCCATCCATACTCTCCATGATTTAAGATCTCCATTGGACCTCCAGAACAATTTGTACTTAAAACATTTATTCCTAAAGCCAGCGCTTCGACAATTGTATTTCCAAAACCCTCATAATTTGAAGATGAAACTAATAAATCTGCTTGGTTAAGATATTTAAAGGGATTGTTTTGATACCCTAATAAAATAACATGCTCTTCCAATTGATATTGATGAATTAAGTTTTCAAGATTACTTCTTTCAGAACCTTCGCCAATCAGATAGACAAGAATATCAAATCCTTTTTTTATAAGAATATTTACTGCTTCTATTAAAAGTTGCTGATTTTTCCCTTTATCTAAACGGCCAATAGAGATGATTGTGTATTTATGCTTGACCTCTTGGTTTGTTGAGTCTTTGGCTAATTCAAAAATCGTATCGTCAAAGACAGGATTATATATTCTAATTACCTTGATTTTATCGTTTTTAATAAAATTTTTGATTGTACAAACTAATGCATCACTTACTCCAATGATCCAATCAGCTTTTACAAGAAAAAACTTATAAATAAGTTTAGTGAGAATTTGGCTTTTTATTGGATATGTTGCTATTTGTTTTTCAATATCATAATGTATGGTGCAAATAATCTTGAACTTTTTTTTAGAAAATAGTTGAACAATATTCAGTGCAGCAGCTGTATAATCGCTAGCCGTAAAAATATGAGAATATTTTTTCCCTTTTAGAAATGGAAATAATTTTATAACGTAACCTAAAAGTGAGGTCGTGTTTAATTCATGTAGAGTAATTTTTGGATGGAGTAATATAGAATAAGGGCCTTCATTTTTGCCTAATAATAAATGAACTTCAATACCATTTTTCACAAATCCATTTGCAATATTTACAATAACTCTTTCCGCACCACCGCCATTTAAATTATTTAATACAAAAAGAACGTTTTTCATTTTGAAAATACTTTATTCTAATTATCTAGACCCAGTTTTCTTTTAATAAAGAATAAAACCCTTTTTAATAAGTCTCTTTTATTGTATGACAATAAATCTTGGTAATCTTTCAATAAAACAGGAAACTCACTTAATAAGAATCTTTGTCTCTCCTTGGCATTTTTTTCTAAATTAAATGAACTCAATCCATTTGGCTCAATTGATGTCAATAAAATATCATTGTAACAATACGTCATATTAAATCTAACTAATGCTAAAATAAGGTGATTAATATCTGCAACTATCGAATATTCTTCTTCATATAATCCAACAATTTCAAAAACAGATTTTTTAATAAAAAAAGACTGGTGAGAGAGTCCAAAATTTAGAACGTAGAATAAACTGATTTTATTTGGATATTTTTTTATTTTATTTCCAATTAGTATATTTCCAATTAGAAAATCTTCCTTAAAGTCTATATTTTTTTCGAAAAAAGATTCTAAGACATTTTTATCTACAAAGCAATCTCCACTATTTAAGAAATATACATATTTACCTGTAGCAATAGTTATCCCTTTATTCATAGCATTATAGATGCCTGAATCGGGCTGAGAAATCCATCGGGTAATGATCTGCTCATTTTGTTTAATAACATCAATACTGGCATCATTGCTAGATCCATCAATAATAATAAATTCATACTCTTTAAAAGTTTGATTGATTACACTGCATATTGTTTTTTCTAAGCCAGATGCATTGTTCTTATTGATAGTTATTATTGAGACTTTAGGCATTTTTTATTACTAAAGAGATTAAAATAAAAAAAGAAATGTACAATTAATTTTCACCTGTATAATTTTTATTCTGATAAGCAAATCAATTTTTATATCGACATATTGAAATGATTTTTGTGTTCATTTTTTGCTTTACTTAAAACCAGATAATATTGACATGTTACAGCAATAGAGCTGAATAGCAATGATAAAATATTGGCAATCACAACCGATAAAATTGATTCAATATAATTACTTAAAAAAAGCGCTAAAGGGATATTTATAATTGCCGCAAAAATAGCAAAGCCCATTTGTAAATTCAATTTTCCAATCGCATTTAGTGGAATGATAAATATATTATTCCAAATTAATTGAAGGTTATAAATAGCAAGAAAAAATACGAATATTATTGAGGGTGCAAATGCGCTATTAAGCCAAATCTTTAAAACCCAATTGCAAAGAAAAACCATAGTTAAAATGAAGATCGAAGCCAAAATGAATAACTTTAATAAGCGTTTTATAGTTTTATCCACCCAAAGAATATCTTTCTTTTTAAAAGCATCGGTGTACATTGTCCAAAGTGGTACAGTTATTATTCCAAAAGCAATTGGAATCACTGAAAGGTATCGATAGACAATATTGTAAGTTGTAACTTCTGCACTGGAATACAATTGTGTTATTAAAATATTATCTGTTCCGAATATTATCAACATTGTCATTTGAATCACAAAGAACTTTATACTTACAGAAAAAACATCTCTCAAGTAGGCTTTATCAAAAAGATTTATACTAGGTGAGATTTTTTTAAATTTTTTTTGAAAAAAATACACAGATGCAATCACATTAATAATTAATGGAGCTAATGATAATACAATGCCGAAGGGAATTAGCTTATTATCCAAAGGCGAATATTTGATAAAAATAATAGCTAATAAAATCACTATCTGGGTTGTTAATAATAAGAAATCACTTATCCTTGAAAGATGATTTGCTGCCAACACTGTATTAATTAAATTAGCTATAAAATTTAATAGGGAACAAATAAAACTAAAATACACGAGAATCAACATGTCATTTTGAGGAATCAAGGAGGTATTTAAAATCTTACCCCATGGCAACCAATAAGCCACAAGAGAGAATAAAATAATGATTGAAAAAAAGATGATAAAAAAAGATCGATATGTTGTGCTTACTATCAGTTTCCCTTTTTTCAAATCACCTTCTGCTAATGCCTCGGTTAATTTATTTCTTAACCCGTGTCCTAATCCAAAATCAAAATAAACAAGCCAGCTTGAAATTGAAAAAAGGGTGAGCCAAATGCCGTATTCAGTTTTACTTAACACGCTTAATGTGATAGGAATCTGGAAAAATATACTTAATAAAATACTAAGGCTTTTTGCAACAAACCCTACGCTTATATTTTTGATAATAGATCCAGTTCTACTATCTGAAAAAACAGATTCATACTTATTATGTAAAAAGACCCTAAGTTTCATAAAATATTTATTCGACTGAAACAAGTAAAAAAGCGAAACAATTTCTTGTTATTGATAAAAGGAATAATTTTTAAAATGCTTTCCCAAATAGCTTCGCCCTTCTCACTTACAGTAAGTATTGTTAAAATTATTTTATTTAAAAATCAACCCTTCTTCCAAACTAAAAAGCGGTCTTCTTGTGGAACACTTTTTTTTGATACTATCTTATAATCTATTGCATAAACTGCAAAGGAGATTTTTTTGTCTATCTGCTTTTCAATTTTTGCTGCCAATATTTTTAATCTATCCGCTTTCACCTTACCAATAATATCAAAATTCATTACGGATTCACTTATCCCTTGTGCAAACTTCCCTGTAAGATATACACGCTCTATGCTTTCAGGCTTGTCAACTATATTTTCAATAATGGTATCAAGGCCGATATGCTTTTTTACTATTTGTTGCAAGTCTATGAATAACGGATGAGATGGATTGGCTGAAAAGAATTTTTTGTTTCCCACTTTCTCAGATTGGAGCAACCCCGCTTTTTCGAATCGATTGAGTTCAATTCTGATAGCATTTGTACTCTCCTTAAATTCAATTTCCAAAGAACGCAGATAGGACTTATTACTACTGTTTAAAAAAAATTTCAACAGCAACTTTAAGCGTGTCTTGGAGGAGATAAGTGTTTCAATCATAAATTGAGTAATAAAAGTACTCAAGAAGAGATAGATTACAAAATTTAAATCTATTTTTGAGTGTGCCATTGTATAAAAAAATCATACAATAATGTCCTTGATTGAACAATTGCTTTTACTGTTTTATTTATTATTAGGATGCTGGATAGTGCCTAAATTCCCTTTCGTCAAAAAATCGAAATTAACAGCATTCGAATTGCGATTGCTCCTGCTTTTAAAACTGATGATTGCATGGGGTGTTCTGATTTACTTAACCACTTCCGGAAAAAATCCTGATTACATCAAATTTAATAATTCAGGCAAAGAAGAATATCTTATTTTAATTCATACACCACAGCTGTTTTTACAGAATCTCATTAAGGATGCAAGGGAATATGGATTTGGTCGGTTTTTTGAAACAGATTATAGCTTTTGGGGTTACCTCAGATTCAATCTTCTTTTTAAATTACTCGCTATTCTGGATATCTTTACTTTTGGAAATTTTTATATCAATACTTTTCTTTTTTGCTTTGCAACTTTTTTTGCAAACATTGCCCTGTACCGGGTTTACCATTCGATTTTTAAGGAAAACAAATCCCTCGTTTTAATAAGTACTTTTTTTCTTCCAACATCGCTTTTATTTACCACTTGTGTACATAAAGATGGCGTCGTTTTTATTGCATTGAGTGCTATTGTCTTTATTTTATTTAAATTCTCCCGACAGTTTTCAGCTTCAAAAATTGAAGCCCCAATTCATCTCCCCTTTCGCCAATCATTTTTTTCATCATTGATATTAGGCCTTTCTTTTGCAATAATTTTTTTGATTCGAAACTATGTATTAGTTGCATTGATTCCTGCACTATTCGCCTGGTGGCTGTCGAACCGATTACCTATAAAGAAAGTCTGGACCTTCTTATACTCCTATGCTACTTTCATCTGCCTGTTTTGTATCTCTACTTTCTTTTCTGGTTCGGCAAATCTTGCGAATCTTATTATAAACAGAAGATTTGCGTTTGCTAAACTTCGGGTTGGACATACGAACATTCAGATGAATAATTTGCAGCCCAACTTAAAAAGCTTTTTATATAATTTACCTCAGGCAATTAATCATGCATTATTAAGACCTTATGTCTGGGAGTTTTCTCGCTGGGATGTTTTTCTAACTGCCCTGGAACCCTTTTTGTATTTGATAATTTTTATTGCGTTTCTCTTTTGGGGAAATAAGAAAATGTATGCCTCATCAGGGTTCTTATTGTTTGGATTATTCTTTTTTGGAAGCATGATGCTGGTTATAGGCTATACCATTCCTAACATCGGAGCTATCGTTAGATACAGAAGTATATTTTGGGTGTTTCTTATTTGTCCGATGCTTTGTAGCACAGGCTGGAAAAAGATTAGCCGTTATTTTACACGTTTTACCACACTTTTTTCAAGTAAATATTCCTGATGGCTTTCCTTACAAATAGCGATGTTATTTTCGTCGAAATGTAATTGGTGCCCGTACTCACTCATCCATCCAACATGCTTGCCAGGATTTCCAATAATTAATGCGTAGGGCAATACAGATTTTGTTACAACTGCACCCGCACCTATAAAGGCGAAAGATCCTATTTCATTTCCACATACAATTGTAGCATTAGCACCAATGGTTGCTCCTTTTCTGATGATGGTAGTTTTAAAATCGTTCTTTCTGCTAATAGCACTTCTGGGATTGATAACATTCGTTAAAACAACACTTGGGCCTAAAAAAACATCGTCTTCACAAACAACACCTTCATATACACTAACGTTGTTTTGTATACGCACATTATTGCCTATTAGGACTCGACTCCCTACCATAACATTTTGTCCGATAGTACAATTTTCGCCAATCGAAGCGCCTGTCATAATATGTGAAAAGTGCCAGATTTTTGTACCCTTTCCAATAGCACAATTTTCATCAATCACTGATGAAGGATGTATGAAAAAAGCAGACATGGTTATTTTTTTACAATTTGACTAAGATAAGCACCATAGCCGCTTTTATGAAGATTTCCTGCAAGTTTTACTAACTGTTCCGTAGAAATAAATCCCATTCTCCAGGCGATTTCTTCCGGACATCCAATCTTTAATCCCTGGCGTTTTTCAATAACTCTTACATATTCACTGGCATCATTCAAAGAATCAAAAGTTCCGGTATCAAGCCAGGCAAACCCTCTGTCCAATGTAACTACTTTCAACTGTTTGTTTTCCATATACACGCGGTTCACATCTGTAATTTCAAACTCTCCTCTTGGGCTTGGCTTAATATTTTTTGCAATATTCACTACTTCATTATTGTAGAAGTATAATCCAGGAACAGCAAAATTACTCTTGGGATGATCCGGTTTTTCTTCAATACTTAATGCGTTAAAATCTTTGTCAAATTCTACGACACCATATCTTTCTGGATCACTTACCGGATAAGCAAAAATTACAGCGCCTTCAGGATTAGCAGAAGATTGTAACATTTGACTAAAGCCGCTTCCATAAAAAATATTGTCACCCAAAACCAACGCAACACTATCATTACCTACAAATTTATCACCGATAACAAATGCTTGTGCAAGACCATTGGGAACTTCTTGCTTGGCATAAGAAATGTTACAGCCCCATTGAGAACCATCACCTAATAAACGAGAAAATTGTGTCTGATCTTCTGGTGTTGTAATAACCAAAATATCTTTTATTCCTGCCAACATCAATGTACTCAATGGATAATAAATCATCGGCTTGTCGTAAATAGGCATTAGCTGCTTGCTGATTCCCATGGTAATTGGATATAATCTTGTGCCAGAGCCGCCTGCGAGAATAATTCCTTTCATATAGTTAGGTTGAAAATTGGTTGAATGGTTGTTGAATGGTTGTTGAATGGTTGTTGAATTGGTTGAATGTTGTTGAATGGTTGTTGAATGGTTGTTGAAATTTGGTTGAATAGGGTAATGATTAATTCATTTGATTTTTAGGTTTACTATTTATGCAATTTATTTGTGCGGTTCTCAGATTATTGAGTTTTACTGATAATGCTTGTATTTTATTACGAAGGGCCAACAGTTGGTTTTCTAAAATTAATTGCAAATCGAATGAAAGTATCAATTGATTCAATAATTCTATCAGACTTCCGTAAGCAATCGTTGAAAATCGAGCTTGGTCTTTGGCAGAATTTCTTGTGGAACCTTCTGCAATATTTGATGAAACCGAAACTGCCGCTCTTTTCATTTGACTTACCAATCCATATTTTTCTTTTTCCGGCAATTGCTCCATCAGCTTATAAATATCAATTACCAGAACTCTTGATAATTGCCAAACTTCTAATTTCTCAAAAGAAAATTTATATGCTGACATTTAAATGCTTTAATTAATAAAGAAACTGCAATTGTTGGTTAGAAAAACAGCTGCAATTACTGATTCGAAATTAAAGCACTAACTTTTTATTTTATAGCGTTATTCCCGATTGTTTTTTGATTTTTTCACCCATTATGATGCGTCTTTCCCCCTCTACTATCCTCCAACAACCACCATTCAACCAATTTCAACCACCATTCAACCATATTCAACCGCCTTTCAACAATCTTCTTCAACCACCTTTCAACATTCCTTCAACCCTTCCTCACCCATACATCCCTTCATAATATTTTTGATACGTCCCACTAGTAACATCTGCCAGCCATTCACTATTATTCAAATACCAGTCAATCGTTTTCGATAATCCTTCTTCAAATTGTAAAGAGGGCACCCAGCCCAACTCAACTTTTAATTTAGTGGAGTCAATTGCATAACGCAAATCGTGTCCCGCTCTGTCTTTTACATAAGTAATCAATTCTTCATTCTCTCCGGCAGCTCTTCCCAATTTCTGATCCATTTGATGACACAACTCTTTTACCAATGCAATGTTTGTCCATTCATTATGACCCCCAATATTGTATGTTTCCCCAATTCTTCCCTTGTGAAAAATAACATCAATTGCCCTTGCATGGTCTTCTACAAACAACCAATCTCTAACATTCTCGCCTTTCCCGTAAATAGGAAGCGGCTTTTTGTTGATAATATTATGAATACAAAGCGGAATCAATTTTTCAGGGAAATGATACGGACCATAATTGTTGGAGCAATTGGAAATTTTAACTGGCAATCCAAAAGTGTGATAGTAGGCTCTTACAAAATGATCTGAAGATGCTTTTGAAGCAGAATATGGACTACGTGGATCATATGCAGTTTCTTCTGTGAAAAAACCATCAGCTCCCAAACTTCCATAAACCTCATCTGTTGAAATATGATAAAATAATTTTCCTTCCATTTGGCCTTTCCAATGGTCCTTCGCTGCTTGCAACAAAGCCACAGTGCCATTTACATTGGTTTTTACAAATGCCAGCGGATCTGTAATAGATCTGTCAACATGACTTTCAGCAGCACAATGCAATACCCCTGTAAAATTATATTTATCAAAAAGCGACTTTACTAGCTCCATGTCTGTAATATCTCCTTTTACAAAAGTATAATTAGTGCTATTCGCAACATCTTTCAAATTGGCCAGATTCCCTGCATAAGTAAGGGCATCAAGATTAATAATGTTATAGTTGGGATACTTTGTCACAAACAAACGAGTAAGATGCGACCCTATAAAACCTGCTCCGCCTGTAATTAGAATTGAGTTCATTATTATTGTACTAATTGATTTTCAACAAAAATATAGAATATTACCAAAAGCTTTCTGCTAAAATCTAATAATTCATCCCTTTTGACAACACATTCAAATAAAATAAGCTCAAATAATTGATTACTAGCTAGTTCATGATAATAATAGTGCTGGAGCAATTACCTTTGCCGCTATGCATTATGCTTCAGTAGAAAATATCAGTAAATCCTTTGGAATCAGAACGCTTTTCAAAAACATCTCTATAAACATTGAGGAGGGTGATAAAATAGCCCTTGTAGCCCGCAATGGATCTGGGAAAAGTACCTTAATGAAGATTGTGGCTGGGATTGACAATTCTGATAGTGGCACAGTATGGGTTCATAAGGAGATCAAAACGGTAATGCTGCAACAAGACAATGACTTTGATCCCAATAAAACAATATGGGACAATGTGCTCCGTTTAGACAATCCCGTAGTAAAAGTGGTTAAGGATTACGAGGAGTTTCTGGAAAATGGATCAGATAATAATGATCAACTGGCTGATTTAATGGCAAGACTTGATGACCTGAACGCCTGGACTTTTGAAAGTGATCTTAAACAAATATTAGGCAAGCTTAATTTACATACCTTAAATGAAAAAGTAGGCAATCTTAGTGGTGGGCAAAAGAAAAGAGTCGCATTAGCTCAAGCACTCATTGAAGCACAATTACATGAAGGAAAGTGTTTGCTTATTTTGGATGAGCCCACCAATCATCTAGACGTGTCTATGATAGAATGGCTTGAAGAATATTTGGGTGCGCAGAAAATAACTTTACTGTTAGTAACCCATGATAGATACTTTCTTGATGCTGTATGTAATGAAATTGTTGAAATTGATGACGAAAAAGTTTTTTTGTATAAAGGGAATTATGATTATTTCCTTGAGCAAAAAAGTTTGCGTGTAGAAATCCAGCAAAGTGAATTACAAAAAGATAAAAATATTTTCCGAAAGGAATTAGAATGGATGCGTAAGCAACCAAAAGCACGAACAACCAAAAGTAAAAGCAGACAAGACGCTTTTGTAGAAGTAGAAGACCGTGTGAAACAACAAAAAGATGTGGCAGAGGTAAGTCTTCAGGTAAAGATGACGAGGCTCGGTGGAAAAATTCTGGAAATGAAAAAAGTAAATAAAAGCTATGGCGATTTAACCATCATGAAAGGCTTTGAATATACTTTTAAAAGAGGCGAACGAATTGGCGTTGTCGGAAAAAATGGCGTGGGAAAATCTACATTTTTAAAAATTGCTCTTCAATTGGAAGAGCCAGATAGTGGCAAAATAAACCATGGCGATACGGTTGTGTTCGGAAATTTTAGCCAGGAAGGTTTGGTGTATAAAGAAGATAAGCGCGCTATTGAATACGTTAAAAATTTAGCGGAGTTTTTTCCTTTGGCTGATGGTAGTAAAATTTCTGCAAGTCAATTCATGGAAAAATTCGGCTTTACTGCAGAACAACAATATACACTGCTAAGTAAACTAAGTGGGGGAGAAAAAAGAAGATTGCATCTGATGAGTGTATTATTTCTAAACCCTAATTTCTTAGTGTTAGATGAACCTACAAATGATCTAGATCTTCAAACATTGAGAACCCTGGAAGAATTTTTATTAGATTACCCTGGCTGTATTTTAATCGTTAGCCATGACCGTTATTTTATGGATCGCATGGTAGATCATTTGTTTGCATTTGAAGGTGATGGCATTATTCGTGATTTCCCTGGAAATTATTCTCAATATAGAGAAGCGCAAAGTAAAGGCTTGCTGGAAAATAATGCACAGCAAATCATGAAGATAAATGAAGACATAAAAGAAAAAAACATCCCCCTCGATACCAAGCCGGAAATAGGCAATAGTAAAAAACTATCTTTCAAAGAAAAATTCGAATTAGAAACACTCGAAAAGGAAATGCCTGAATTGCAAAAAGAAAAAGTCGCTCTTGAACAAACAATGAGTACCCCACTTTCTTATGAAGCATTACAAAAATCTGCCGATCGAATTAGCCAGCTCATACAATTACTTGATGAAAAAGAAATGCGCTGGCTGGAATTAAGTGAGCGTGCAAATTAAAATACTAATTGGATGGAAATGGCAAAAAAACTTGTACTCAATAATCAAGATATTTAGCTAAACACAGCTAACTAAATAAACTTCAGTGGGAATATTTGGTTCTCTCGTTGGCGTATTCGTAATATTGCAATATCGCTTCATTGCAATATTAATCAAAACATCATTTCTTACCCCTTTTCAACAACCACGATTCATTCACATCAACCTCCATGATTACTCTCATTTTTTACCTTGATGGCGAATAGATTATTTCGGCACTTCCATCTATAGATTTGTGTTCTAAAATATTTTTAATTAATTAAAACAAGGAGGTTATGATGTCGACTAAAGCACTTGCAAGAAATGGTAGTACACTACCTAATGTATTTGATGATTTTTTTAAACCATGGAATGAGTGGTTTAATGATGGGGGTAATTTTTTAGCCAATCGAACGCTTACGGTTCCTGCAGTAAATATTACTGAATCAAAAGAGGATTTCAAATTATCTTTTGCTATTCCAGGAATGAAGAAAGATGATTTCAATGTTGCCGTAGATGGCAATATGCTTACCATTAGTAGTGATAAAGAAGAATCAAAAGAAGAACATGAAAACAAATTCACTCGTAAGGAGTATAATTATTCTTCATTTAGCCGCAGTTTTTCATTGCCAGAAGATGTCAACAAAGACAATATTCAGGCAAGCTATACTGATGGAGTTTTGACCTTGTCGCTTCCTAAAAAAGATGAAGCAAAAAGGGCGACTTTTAAAAGCATACATGTGAAATAATAATGATTACTCCTGAATCAGCTCCGCTTTTTAGTGTGGGCTGATTTTTTTGTTTTTTTTGAGGCATAGGATAAAAATCATGTGCATAGATAATAGTAATTATTTAAGCTAATGATGGTAAAGGTAACTTCGTATTTTTAAAGTCAGGTATTAAAATGCCCAGTTAATAGATGAAAACCTTAAGGCTTGAACATATTTTATTTGAGTTAGAATCTTGGATGCGTACCTTAATATTTATGGAAAAAGAGAACACAAAAATAAAAATTCATTTAGCCATGATTACTAAAATTAGCACAGGAGATGAATTACTTAAAAAGATTGAGCATCTTCACAACTCCTTGATTAATAATGACCATCTCCTTTTAATAATGAGGAATTTTATAAAAAAAGAAATCGATACTCTAAAACACAATGCTAATTATTATACTGAATCAATTAAGCATCGGCAAAAATTCAGAAAAGGCATGTTACTCATTGAAAAGCAGTTCAATGAAATAAAAGAAAAACTCCTTTTGTTATCAGCAAATCTATTTTAGCTAATTAGAAACGGAAGCTTGAAGTTAATTTATCATTCCCTCAAGCTTCTTGTCATTCACGATGGTAATATGCCCATCTTTAATATCAATTATTTTTTCGCTTTTGAAATCACTGAGTGTTCGGATTAACGACTCAGTAGCAGTGCCTGCAATATTGGCTAAATTTTCTCGGCTGATATCAATACTAAAATTCGCGGTATTGGGTTGCTGGTATTTATTTTTAAGTAAAACCAATGCATCCGCTACTTTTTTTCTTAAGGAGTTGTATGCTAAATTCAGAAGGTGATGCTCTTTATCAGAAATATTTTTTGCCAATAAATTAATAAATTTCTGGGCCACTTCTTTGCTATTACTTAATAAATCTTCAAATTCTTTTTTAGGAATAATAGCTAATTCACATTCATCAATGGCTTCAGCAGTTTCTTTATAAACAGTTCCTTGTAAAAGGGCAATATGTCCAAGAAAATCTCCTGCTGAATATAAATCAGTTACCAATTCCTTGCCATCATCATTAGATCTGAAAGTTTTTATTTTACCGCCCAAAACATAATACAATTGAGTTGGATGATTTCCTTCTTTATAGATAACTTGTTTTTTCTTATATGAATTGGTGCTTCTGTTTTCCACGAGAGATTTCATCATATCGCCACCCGAGCTTTCTAATATTAATTGATGTACTCCATCCATGTCATTTGAAAATTCCTTTTTAAGCAACTCCACTTTTTTCAACCTGCTATCAACAGCATTTAATAATTCAGTGCCATCAAATGGCTTAGAGATATAATCATCGGCTCCTAATTCCATCCCTTTTCTAAAATCAGATCTGTCTGTTCTAGCGGTTAGAAAAATAAACGGCGTATTTTTAATTTCTTCGTTTTTTTGAATGGCATGTAACACTCCATAACCATCCAATAAAGGCATAGTAATATCACAAATAATCAAATCCGGCTTAAGGTCTATAGCTTTTTCAACACCCACTTTTCCATTTTCGGCGGTATATACATTATACATGGCCAATTCAAGTATTTCAGCGGTATTTTCTCTGATTTCATCGTTGTCTTCAATGAGTAGTAATTTTTTCATGGTGGTCTAAAGTTGATTTATTAAAAATTATTGTGACTGTTGTTCCTTTATTCAATTTGCTTTGATAGGCTATTGTACCATTCATTATTTCTACATATTTTGAAACAATATGTAAGCCTAAACCTGTTCCATTTATATTAACCGCATTATTACCTCTAAAAAATCTTTCCGTCAAATGTTGCTGGTCTTCATTAGATATTCCAATACCATTATCAATAACCTCTACTTTTATTTTGTCATGTTCTACAACTGTTTTTATGTCTATGTATGAACCTTCTAAAGAAAACTTAATTGCATTAGAGATTAAATTCATCATGATGTGATTTAAAATAGAAGGATCTAAATTGATTACCTCTGCTCCTGTATGATGATACCTGATTTCTTGTCCTTTCTTCAATAATTCATGAATATCCTGAATGATAATTTCTATTGTCTTATTAATATTAAAATCTGTATAATGAATTCCAATTTTATTTTCCTCGATTTTCCCAACACTAAGAAAATCATTTAAAATATTTGTCAGAGAGTTGACCGAAGTTATGATACGATGTAAGTGTTTTTCTCTGTTATCTTGCTGATCGGTTTTTGTGTATTTTTCTACGAGATAGGCCGATGATAATATGGTACTTAATGGCGTTCGGAATTCATGAGAAGCCATTGCAACAAAGTTGCTTTTCAACTCTCCTAATTTTTTTTCTTTCGCCAAAGCTTCAAGTAAATTATCTTGAGCCAATTTTCTATGTGATATGTCAATCGCCACTCCTAAATAGCCCAAAATATTATTTTTTTTGTCGTGAATAGTTGAAATGCTTAATGAGACATTTATTGTTTTCCCCTCTTTTGTATAATAGATACATTCTAAATCTTGAATTTGTTGTCTTTCAATCTTTTTTCTTAAGATATCAAAATCGTTTTCCATTAATACACCATGTTCTTTCTCTAATTCTTCTTTGCAAATTTGAAGTTCTTTCGAATCATGAAATATGATTGGAGTCATTAGGTTTACCACTTCTTCTGCGGCATATCCTGTCAACTTCTCTGCTTCGGGATTGAAAAACTTGATGATACCATTACTATTAGTTACGTATAACATTACACCAGCATTATCCAATATTGCTTTTTGACGGGAAAGAGATATTTCTAACTTTTCATTCAATAGCTCCAATACTTGGAGTGTTCTACTTAACTCTTTTGTACGATTTTCAACAGCAGTTTCTAATTCTCCATGAAATTTTTGAATGGCGGATTCCTGATTTTGTCTAATCGTAATATCAGAGATAAATGCCGTTACATATTCTTCATTCGGAATATTAAAATGGCTTAAACTGATTTCAACCGGAAACTCACTTCCATCCTTGCGCAACCCAAATAAGTCCATTCCAATTCCCATGGGTCTGGTAGATATAGCATTTCGAAAGTTTTTTTCTCTATGTGATACATGTTTATGATTAAATCTAGGTGGGATTAATATTTCGATTTTCTTACCAATTATTTCATCTTGATCGTAACCAAATAAATGCTGTATAAAAAGATTCGTATAAATGATTTCTCCATTTTCATTTACGATAAGTATTCCGATAGTTGCTTGTTTAATTACCGCTTCAAATATTTTTGTTGAATGCATAGAGTATAAGATGGGATTAATACTTAAACATAAGGTAGTGAAAATTAACTTGCAATCGTACTTAAAACTTATATACGTGATAAAGCTTATTTAAAAGCCGTGAAAAATTTCATTTAAAACGAAGAAACCAATTATTTTTTTAGTTTTTATTTGTGCTGTTTATTGACAAAGTTGGGCGAAAATGTTAGGCACTAAAAAGTCCCAATCATTTTAATTAATTGGGACTTTTTAAAAAACTTATCAGCTTATTTAAATACAAATGACAATTTGATTAATACGCATCAAACCATAATTTCTGAGTGATTTGGTCTTTTCCAATAGCTGCAGATGCAGCGGAATAATTTACAGCATTTACATTTTGTTCAATAACGGGATAGGTCATTCTAACTAAAATACCGTCTGCCTCATCAGGATTAAATGGATTTGTAGATCCCAAATCTGGGACTTGAAGCACTGGGAAATCTAATCTTCTGTATTGTGTCCATGCATCAAATCCTCTATTATACAAAGCAAACCAAGATTGAAGTCCGATTTTTTGTTTGTAATTACCTGGTGCGGTTAAATAGTTCACGCTTGGTTGAGAGCGATAGGCTTGAGCATCTGCTGATGATCCGCCCCATTCTTGAAAAGATGCATCAATAGCTGCATTATAATGACCTTGCGCAGTTCCTGTAATAGGATATCCTCTTTCAATAGCTTCCGCTTTTAATAACTCCATTTCTGCGTAACTAAAAAAAGTATGAGGCATTAATGGATCTGCAACTTTATTGGAGGGAACAGAATAGTCCTTATAATTTGGGACTTTAACTCCTTGGGCTTGTCCTAAATAAAGAGTGTCTGCATTTTTTTCAAAAAAGAAAGCAAGTCTTATAGAATCATTATATGCCAATAAAGAATCAATAAATGGTGCGGCGCCCACGAAGTCGTGTCTTTGGCTTTGTACCAATTCTACCCAAACAGGATTTGTATTTGGAGGAGCTGCCAGATATTTCATCATTATGTTTTCGTCGTTAGAAGAAATTACATAAGGTGCAGCATCTACAACCATTGTAGTAGATTTTGTTGGATTAACATCTGCAATTAACATTCCCATTCTCATTTTTAAGCTATACCCGAATTTTTTCCATCCGCTTATATCATCGTGTAGTAAAAGATCTGAACTTCCGTATCCTGTTTCTGTTTCATCTAAATTAGCCAATGCATTATCTAACTTAATAGAGATTGAATCAAATATTACAGCAGCATCATCATATTTAGGTTGAATATTCTCTATGTTTAATGCCTCTGTATAAGGAATGTTACCATACGTAGATAGCAACGTATAATAGCTGTAAACGATCATCATTTCATTAATAGCTACTCTGTTTTGTATTTGTGCTGGAGTTAATGTCAACGTTTCCGTTTCAGCAACTTTTGAAGCTTCCAATAAATCTTTAATTACATCTTTGTAAAAAGTCGACCACCATCTGTCTGAAATACTTCTTCCATTGATATTATAGCGAGTTTCATCTCTGTAAGTGGTTTCTGTCCAATACTGGGTCCATAGTCTGAAATTATTATCGGAAACACTTGTACTTGCCATTTCATCAGACAAGTTTAGTGTTGCATTTGCAAACAGGGATCCTGAAGATACTTTCAAAGGATTTGTTGTAATATTATTATAGTCAGTAATTTCTTTGCTACAAGATGTCAAAAGCATAATACCTGACATCGTCAATATGTTGAATATTCTTTTCATAAAAGTTATTTTAAAATATTTATTAAAGTTTTATTTTAACATTAAACCCAATTGATCTAACTCCTGGATAGCTACCACACTGAACACCTTGCAGATTTCCAGATCCAAAACTATCTTCGGGATCAGCATAAGGAAGGTTCTTGTGAAGAATAGCAAGATTTCTTCCAATTAAAGAAAGCTCTATTCCTTTTATATACTTGTTGAATTTATCGCTAAACTTCTTCATTGGTAAGGAATAACCTATTGATAAATCTCTTAGTTTTATATAACTAGCATCGTATACAAATCTTTTATCAGGCGCTGAGACGTAACTATCAATACTTCCATATTCGCTTATGTCAACACGAATAGTATTCACTTGTCCATCTGCAGTAACCCCATCTCTGATAATTCCACCGCCATCGGCCAAAGTATTTCTTATTGGGTTGCCTAAATCATTTAAGCCGGCAGTTTCTTCATACAATCCACCTGCCAAGCCATAATACATATCAGTAGAGAATACATCTCCACCTTTTCTGATATCTATTAAGAAACTTAATGAAATATTTTTATAAGTAAACTTGTTGGTAATTCCTGCCAACCAATCAGGATTCATGTTTCCTATTGTATTGTTATTCTTTGGTGTAATTAAATAATTACCATCTTCATCTACGGTTGGTTTACCATTTGTATAGATATAGTCTGTTCCATGAATTGTTCCGTAAGCTTCATTTAAAGTAGCATTCAATGTAATGCTGCCTTGAAAAGACCCCAAAACGATGTTATCGACATCTCCATATAATTTCAATACTTTACTATTGTTTTTAGTGAAATTCACGTTTACATCCCATGCAAAGTTTTTGCTTTTAATAGGAGTACCATATATTGCCAATTCTATTCCTTTATTTTGGATGGTTCCAGAGTTTACATATTTTTTGCTGTAGCCAGTTGCGGTAGAAATTGTTAATGGAAGAATCTGATCAATTGTTTTTGCTTGATAATATGTAGCATCAAAGCCTACTCTAGATTGAAGAAACGACATTTCCAATCCAAGCTCAGTGCTTTGTGTTTTTTCTGGCTTCAACCCTTCATTATTTTTAGTGCTCAACACTGAAAATAAAGCTGTTCCATTGAAAGAAGATGATTCATCGGTTGCATAATAATCCTTAACAGAAAACAATGGGGCATCCCCACCAACTTCAGCAAAATTCAATCTTAGTTTTCCGTAGCTAATCCAATCTTTTTTAAGGTATTTGGAAAAAATAAATCCGCCTGAAACAGAAGGGTAATAATAAACATTGTTATCCTTTGGCAAAGTAGATGAACGATCTCTGCGAATAGTTGCATCTAAAATAAATGCATCAAGATAAGTAAGAGTTGCACCAGCGAAAATGCCTTCCACTCTTTTAGTTCCTTCAAATTGAGTAGGAGGTTCTGGTGTATTAATAGAGTTAGATAATGTATACAAATCCGGTATACCTAAGCCTCCATTAGTAATGGCATCTAGGCTAGAGGATTTTTGCATACGCGTATTTGAACCCAATAATGCTTTTAAATTAAGGTCATCTGGTAAATTCCATTCCGCATTAGCTAAAAGATCAAAATTAACTTCTTTGAAATTCTTGCTGAATCTTCTATAGTAAGGAACACTGATGCTAGTTACGGCTTTTCGTTCTTCATTTAAATCGTTATAATTATCAATAGAAACTTTTGCTGTAAGATTTAACCAGCTATACGCTTTGTAGGTAACAAATGCATTCCCAAAATAGCGCTCTCTAGAATCTGTTTCTACGTTTTTGTATCTGGTAAAATAAGGGTTATCCCAATAGGCAGGAGCTAGGTCTCCGTCAGGACCATAATTCATATTCCAAGTAGCATTAGCATGGTTCATAAAATAAGCACTCTTCAATTCTGTAACATCCACGTTTACTTGCCACCACTGTCTGAAATTAGTCATCACATTTGAAGCATTGTCACCATCATACCCGGTGGAGTATCGTCCTTTACCATTTATTTTAGAATAATTAGCAGCAACACCAATGTTAACCTGATCATTTAATTTATAAGAAGAAGAAAAGTTTAATAAATCTTTATCTATGCTACTATTAGGCAATACTCCTTTTTCATTATTACGTGTGAATCCTAAAGTAAGGCTTCCCTTATCATTTCCGGTTTCAAGAAAAATACTGTTGTTATAAGAAACTGGTTTTTCAAAGAAGGCAGAAGGATCGTTTTTTGCTGCCACCCAAGGTGTTGCTTGGCCATATGTAGGAGAACCAGGTATAAAGGCACCCCATTGGTAAACTTGCAAAGAAGGATCAAAAGCTGTACCCCATGATGCATCATCATACGTAGGGGCTATGTTATCATCGATTCCATCTCCATTAATATCTTGTGCATCAAAATATGATCCATAACCAGCACCGTATTTCTTTTGGTATTTAGGGAAGGTATTTCTTAAGATGGAGCTTACATTAAACCCTGTATTAATTGTTATGCCCAATCCTTTTTTTCCTTTTTTGGTATTAATTAAAATAGCTCCATTGCTTCCTCTTGATCCATAAAGTGCAGAGGCTGCAGCTCCTTTAAGAATGGTTATATTTTCAATGTCATCGGGATTGATATCAGCAGCACCACTACCATAATCATAACCACCACCGCCAGTAGATTGATAAGACGAGTTGTTGGTTGAATTGTCAAAAGGCATTCCATCTACAACAAATAGTGCTTGGTTATTTCCTGTAAGTGATTTGTAACCTCTCAATACAACATTGGTTGAGCCTCCCATGGTATTGTTTTGTCTTATTTCTAATCCCGCTACTTTTCCGCTAAGGTTGGTAACAAAATTGCCAACTCTGTTTTTATTGACATCATCTCCTGCAAGTTTTTGTGCAGCATAAGGAAGAGTGTTTTTAGATCTGGTAATACCCATCGCCGTAACGATAACCTCTCCCATATTTTTCACATCTTTTGATAGAGAGATGTTCATTAAATTTTCTGTTAGTTTTACATTTTTGGTAATGAAACCAACACCCGAAATTTCAAGCCTTTGATTGCCTTCTTTATTTAAGGTAATACTAAAGCTACCATCGGTTTTGGTAGCAACAGCATTGGTCGATCCTTTTTGTTTTACTGTTATTAAGGAAAGAGGTGAGCCATCTTTTTCATCAATGACCTTGCCTTTGATGACTTCTTGAGCAAAGACATAAGCCTGAGCGCATAATAGCAAGGTTAGTAGTGTTGTAAGTTTTTTCATAGCCTGAAATGATTTTGTAATGAATAGAAGTACAAGCGAATTTAGTAAAGTTGTACGATTTTTTACTTTTTAAAACTGATTTAGATATCATTAAAAAAATTATCGATTATTTATTTAATAAGCGAGATAAAGAAGGCGCCTCTTTGATGAAAAAAGAGGCATGAATACCTATATTAATCTAATCTTATTTGTCTCGAAAGTTTATTCTGTCAATATTACATTCAGCTAAAGAAAAAAGCTTTTTAAAAAGTTGTTCTTGTATCCAAGTAAAAATCATGTGCAATATTAAAAAAAGAAATCGATGCATTCTTTGACCTAAGGTGTATTGAGTACTATCTCTTTTACTCATTAATAAAGATAAATCTCTTAATACTATAATATTGAATTGTACTCTTGCTTCAAATTGTACTGAAGTATTGAAAAATACAGAAAATAAAAGTAGTTTTTTATTTATATTAATAAGGATTTAACTTCATATAGTAATATTATTAAAATGCAGTACTTCTGTGTTCGTTAAATATGAGGGAACCGTTTTTAATAATTGAAAAAATGAACGCTATGCCTTCTAGAAAAAATATTTTCGTAATAACGTTTTTGTTTGCTGTTCTTTTATCATTGTCATCAAATATTAAAGCTCAGAATTCGGTCCTTATCAATTTTGGTAGCAATACTTGTTCCGGCTCTTATGATGCTAGTTTTTCTCTGATTAAAAATCCATTAACTTCTACTCCTATTCTTCTTTGTAATTGTGATTTGAGCAATCAACTGGTTGACTATTTCAATGTATTTGTAGCATACAATCCTAAAAACAATAAAGTATATATTGCTGACATAAGGAATGGAATAGAAACGAAAATATGGGTGCTCGATGTTGGGCTACCTGGTGATATGCAGTGTCCTTCTTCCATTCCAGTTAACCCTACCTATTCCTATAGCTATATTTCCAATAATTTTGAATTTGATAATAACGGAGATTTGTGGTCGTTTTCAAATTACAACCCTAGTACAGGGCAATGCAATTTGGATAAATTTGATGTAAACACTGGAGAGGTTCTTAATACGAGAGTATTACAATTCCCAGGGGGAAATTATCCTAATACTATAGAGAGTGGAGACTTATGTATTTTACCTAACGGAAGAATGTTTGCTACTTTAGGATATGGCCCATCAAGATTATTTGAAATCACCAACTATAGTACATCAACAAATGCTTCAGCAAATTTTTTGTCCTACATTCCAAAGGATTGTTATGGCATTGCCTATATTAACGGCGTTCTGGAAATTGCTGGAAATGATTTTTTTCAAGGATGTTATTACTTTGATTATAACATCAGTTCTGGTAGGTTAGGTGCAGAAAAAGCTTTTCAAGTAGGTAATTCACCAATAGACAATACCAGCGTCACCCCAGCAATCGGTTGTACAAAACAACTACTTAATGCAACTCAAATTAATAGCAATACCTACGACCTCACTTATGAAATTCATTTGGAAAATATGGGAAATATGATCATGAATCATACAGATTTAAAAGATGATTTGGGTATAGTATTTGGAGCAAATAATGTTTCGAACGTACATACAAGTTTTGTTTCGGGGGCCAACGCAAATGGATTTACTTTAAATCCCAACTATAATGGCACAACAGTAACTTCTATTTTAAATCCTAATCAAGATTTGCCCAATAAAATTTTCAATAACCCTAATTATTTTTTTAAAGTTTTATTACAATGCAGGGTTACCAATTTACAATCGGGTGTTGTGTATTTAAATAGTGCTACCTGTAAAGGAGACGTAGGGTCCAATACTAATTTTTCTTTAGTGGAAGTTACCGACTCTTCCAATAATGGAGATTACACCGTTGTTGATCCTAACAAAAATGGAATTTCCAATGAACCTTTAGAAAACATTCCTACGCCATTTACTATGGGGGCCTTGCCTGTAAAATTTATTTCAATAACGGCAAAACTGATTACTGACAAATCTTCAAAACTTAATTGGAAAGTTGCTACTCCAATGATTAATGCAGCTTTATTCTCTATCGAGTTTAGTCAAAATGCATTAAACTGGAATTCTTTAGGAACACTTATGATTAGTGATTATAATAAGGGAGATTATGAATTCATTCATTCTGCTATTCCTGTAGGAAATTTATTTTACCGTATCAAACAAATTGATATTGATGGTTCTTTCATTTATAGTAAAATAGTGTTTCTTCAAAATGCTTTAGGAGAAAATAATTATCTGATTTATCCTAATCCATCTTCTGCTGTATTAACAATAGCTGCTGGCACAATTACAGAGAAAGTGCAAGTAAAACTTTATGATGCACTTGGAAGATTGATTTGGAATCAGTTTTTTAGAAACCCTGTTGTAAAAATTAATACAACCCAATTACCCGATGGCTCCTATTTTTTAAATATCATAGATGAAAAAAACAGCTTGATGAAAAAAATTATCATCAAGCATTAAAATAACAGTTTCTTCTTTATATAAAAGGAGAGACCTATATTTTCAACATTGTAAATAAAATAATCATGAAACTCAATATTGAAACTCCCGCCTTACTTTTTTCTGCAGCAACTTTAATATTACTAGCCTACACGAATCGTTTTCTTACTATTGCTCAACTTATAAGAGAACTAAAAAAAACATACAAAAAAGAAGTGAATAAAAATATATTGCTTGAAATAAAAAATCTTAACCTCCGATTAACACTTATTCGTTACATGCAATTGATGGGAGTGCTTTGTCTTTTTCTTTCGGTATTGGCGATGTTGGTATTGTTTTTGGAACACCATCATTTGGGGATTTATCTTTTCGGAAGCAGTATCTTATGCCTGTTAACTTCTTTGGGTATTTCCTTTTGGGAAATCAGTATTTCAGTAAATGCATTAAAATTGCATTTAAAGGATTTGAGTACTGAAGATGAATTATAAATAAAGAAAGAGATGTAGCTGTTGCATGAAACGAAAAAATCATGAGGGCTTATAATCAGAATAGACTTTTTAATTAAAGCATTTTAAGAGCAATAATAATATAGGGTACGAAATTAGAAACTTATCTATTTAGTTTTCTGGGAACTTATCTTTTGTCAGTTCAGACCAGTTCATAAATTCCTGGTTTTCATCATTCATATTTGTGGTAAGCATGAGATTTGCTAATCTTAAAAAGGTATCGCCATAGGGTTGAGTTATTGGAATGGTATATTTAAAACTATCTTTTTCAAAATGCAAACTGGCAACCCGAAAATTATTCATTTTTTGTAAAAAAGACTCTTCTACCATTGTTCTAAATTCGATTTGTTCTCCAGTGTTAAAAAAATCAGCATTATTGATATTTAAAAAAGAAAACAATTCGCCGTCATTAAAATGAATTTTCATCACAAAATTAGCATTTACATAAATTGGTTTAGGTGATTTAAATAAATAGGAAATCGCGTAGTAGTTTTTACTTTCTTGATTAAAGATTAATCCCCAGCTTTGGCAAGCTGCATTTCCAACGGCAACAGTATCTATTGTTGTATATACCGTTACTTCACAAGTGCTGTCGTCAACGTCTCTTTTATAAATACTTTGTCCATTTGAAATTGCAGAATTGAAGACCATTATGATCAGTATGAATTTATACATAGCTTTTGTTTTTGGTAAAGAATAATTGTATGCTTATAAATTATTCCTTTTTTTGCTGAAGACTGTTTTGTGTAACATTAAATTTAAAATCTAACGATACCGGTGAGATGCCAAACTCCGGAATGCTATATTCATAAGTATCATCTGCATTCGGAATTCTTACAATATAGCTTTCTCCAGTTGATAGCGTGCATGTAGCTTTACCCTCCTTATTAGTTGACGTCTTTTTAGAGTCCTTTGGATTAGCATTTTCAAAAGTAACTAGCGTTGAGATTGGTTTCCCTTCTTTGTTTGTAATCGTAAGTTTAACAATTATAGAATCTGAAGAAATTGTTGGCGTTTGCGCTATGCTGCTGTTTATTAAAAAAAATAATATTGTGAAAATAAAAATAATATTTTTCATACTTATGTTGGTTTTTTAATTTGGTTAAATCCTATACCCCTAATTATCTTCTTGATTAGTAAAAGAGTTTTTATGGTTATTTATAGTACTAATTTTAAGGAAGAAAATTAGTAACTGCAATAAAATTAAATTGGAATAAAAAAACTAATTAGAAAAAGTTGGAGGGGTATAAAAGTTTAATCAATAAAGAATTTTTTTTCTTGAATTGAATCTACTTCTAAAAATTTATTACGCTGTACAAAAAAATGTTAAAGTAAAATTAGGGAGTGCTAAATTTTAAAAAAATCAATGTAAAAGATGCCCTCTTTAATAAAAGCTAGTGATGGTGGATTTTAAATACTTAGTTTTGACCAGTAAAAAATTGAACCCGAGTTTTTTTACTCAACATTAATCTTCTTAGGAATCTTTACAAAATTAATAGTCATGATCAACTATGATAGAATGATTCAATTGGCAGAAACGGTATTTAACAGTAAAGCAGATACCAATCAATTGGATGTGGATGAAGATGTAATCAGTCACTTGAAAAGTATTCATCCAGCTACTTTATCAGAATATAATGATGAGAATGGACCCGCTGTGTGGATTTTGATGATCCCTACAACGATAGATTTAATGAATAGATTTTTAGAAAATGATATATCAGAAAAAGAGTTGTACGAATTAACGCCAAAGAATATTCAATATGAATCTATTTACCTATGCTCAGCCTTGGTTCTTGAGGAATTTAGACGAAAAGGGATTGCAAAAAAATTAACCCTTAGTGCTATAGAAAGCATTAGAAAAGATCATCCAATAAAATATTTATTTATCTGGCCATTTAGTGAGGAAGGGCTTTCACTTGCAGAAAAGGTAGCCGGTTCTACGCAAATACCTTTAAAAATAAAATAGACGGTTCAGTAATTTATTTTACTATCTAATCTGGGTTTAATTTCAGTCAGTATAAAATAAATAAAGGCGTTAAAGAGGAGAATTTTAAGAATGAGAATCAATAAGATATTTTTCTAACGTTAAAAAATAATACAGAAACTTTACTCAAATTTTATTACTTCAAAATTTTAATTCTAATTGTTATTATAAAAGGAATCAAAATCGAGTAAGCAATGAAAAAGGGGATAACAAAACCAATCCAGCCCATCGCTAGAAAGAATGCCATTAATAACAGCTGGAATCCTAATCCATAAAAGGAAACTAATGTCATGAACCATTTCGGAAAAGTGGCTGACTTAAAAGCAAAGGGATCTAGCTTATAAATTAATTCATCAAAAACCCTATAAAGAAGTCGGTAGATGTTGAATAAGAAATTAACGTTGCTTTGTTTTTCTTGTGGATAAGCAGCAGGAGGTTTTTTTTCAAAAATCTGACTAGTAATTTCTCCTGCAGTACTATGACGTAAAATAACATGATAATAATTGTATAGCGTACCCTGAGTTTGCATACAAAGAAAGGCCAATATACTCCACCAAAAATTCGTGTCTGAAAACCAGGCAATAGAAATTAAAAATGCAACGTTTAAAAGACAATCTAAAATCGAATCTAAATATCGGCCTACAAAAGAAGGCTGGGCTTTAAGCCTTGCTAATTCTCCATCTGCAGCATCTAAAATAGATTTTAAAATCAGAAAAAAACCTGCTGTCCAATAATACGATTCTGCAATACTATAAATAGCGAGTATGCCAGATAAGCCAAATAGTAAGGTGATATGGACAGCATTTACATTTGTATTTTTTAATCGCCGTGCTATGAATTTGGCTATTGGTCTGCCATAGTCTGAAACATCGATAAATTTATTTTCTGAAGTGAGTTTGGACATGATTTTTTTTAGCGCTCAAAGAGGGAATGTTATTTCAGAGGTTTATGATTAAGTTATTAGACACTTTTTTGTTGAATTAAAATAATCTCAACGCCAAAAAAGTTAGGAAGTGAATTGGGAGAGTGTATTTTGATATTTTTTATTGTTTGCAAATGTAGTATTGCTTTGGGACAATTCAGCACATTAAAAATTCATGCTAACATACAAGTCTTCTACCTTTTTTCTTGCCCAAGGTGTTTTTCTAAGAAACTTAAGACTTGATGGAATACTGGGATTACTATTGAAACAATTGATGCGAATAAGCTCGCCTAGATGCTCCCATCCAAAATGAGCCACTAGTGTTGTCAATATAAATTCTAAAGTTTTTCCATGCAATGGATCTTTTGAGGCTTGTTGCATATACAATATTAAGTAATTTGCTTTGCTATTATGGAAGGACATCGATATTTTATTCTGCACAAGCCCATTGATATGGTGTCTCAATTTGTAAGCTCACATGATGTCAGGCTGTTAGGTTCCATCAATTTCGATTTTCCGGAAGGATCACATGCAATTGGCAGATTAGATAAAAACTCTGAGGGTTTATTATTAATTACTACAAATTCAAAAGTTACTAATTTATTGTTTCATGGCAAACAACCTCATACTCGAACCTATTTAGTTCAGGTAACAAACACCGTTAGTCCGGAAACAATTGCAAAAATCGCAAGTGGTATTGCAATAAGTGCAACAAAAGGATCGGAGTATATTACAACACCATGCAAAGTTAACTTAGTAGAAAAACCTGCCTGCATTCAAGAATTAAACACGCAACCTCTACATAAAAATGTAACCAGCTCTTGGTTAACGATAACTTTAACAGAAGGGAAATTTCACCAGGTAAGAAAAATGGTAGCCGCTGTTAAACATAAATGTTTGCGATTAATCAGAATTGCTATTGAAGATATTGAGTTGGGTGACATGAAGCCTGGAGATCTAAAAGAAGTCAGTCATGATTATTTTTTTGAGAAATTGAAATTGTAATATATTTTAAAGAATATCATATTGCATGAATTCCTCTCACAACTATTAGAATCCTTACAAGCTTGTAATAAATACTTCTCGCCTTCTTAAGGAGCTAATTTGCATGCAAAACTAAAATTATGCAAAAAGAAAAAACAATCTACCATCTTATCGTAGACAAAAGCGGCTCCATGTGCGACTGTATTGAAAACACCATAAGCGGCTTTAACGAACAAGTAAACAAAGTGCAACAACTGGAAAAAGAATTTTCAGAACAAGAAATCACCCTCGGCTTGACTACATTTAACCATGAAGTCTACCACCATTTCTTTCAAAGCCAACCTGCGACTGTTAGAAAATTAAGTACAGCAACTTACAGACCCGATGGAACAACTGCGCTTTTAGATGCCGTTGGAATGACTATCGAAAGCATCGAAAAAGACATCAAACAACACGAAAACAAATTGAACACCACTGTTGTGATAGTTATTTTAACAGATGGGCATGAAAATGCTTCAAAATTATTTAAATTGGAGGATATTCGAAAAGAGATTTCACGATTAGAAGAAACAGGGAAATGGACATTCAGTTTTATTGGGGCCTCTTTGGACGCTGTTGATGTTGCGGCATCTATGGCCATCAAAAGGCAAAACAGTTTTATGTTTGAGAAGTCAAATATGAAATCAGGTCTTTTTGACAAACTGTCTCACTCCATGGAAAGTTATATGGATAAAAAAAGGAGAGGAAAAAATTTAGGAGATTTCTTTTCTGAATAAAATAACGATTAAATGAAAGTACACTTATTAAAATCTGCAGAAGTCGATACCACTTTGTTTACCAAGGTGGTTGACTTTTTACAATCTATTCCGGGAGCCATTCAATTTTATTATGATCTTAACTGGGTGGTGAACTTTGAAGAGGACGAGTATTTTTTCAAGCGTTTTGAAACAAAGGAAGATTTCGAAAACCAGATCCTTATGTCTGATCATGTAAAGATCTGTGAAAGCAGGATTTTTCCAATGGAAAGAGAAACAACAAAATGGGAAAATCTTTTTAAAAAGTGTGAAACATACAGAAAGAAAAACAACATAGCAAATGATGAATTTGTTTTACTGCTGACAGATAAGCCTAATAAACAAAACTGGTTTGCGGCTCTTGACGAAAAAATGCCTTATAATGGATTCATTCATACAGATGATTGGGATTACTATATAAAAAGTTCTCCCGCCTTCCCGATTGCCTATGAGGTTATTGCACTTGTATTGCAAAAACATATGTTTGAAGGATTGTATGATCTCAGAACAAAAGTGCATGAAACACCCATTGGATGTATTAACGATTTGTGTTTGCATAAAAAAGATATCATCTTAAAATTAAGAACTGGTGATGTTTGTGAAGATTGTTTAGAAAGAGCAGAAGGGAAAATAAGTATGCCCGAACTGCATCATGCTTTGCACATCATGAGTTCGCTAAGAGAAAAAATGTTGTTTGCTCAAAATTTAAAAAAGTTTTCGCCCTTAAGCAAATTGCTAATTGACCATAAACATAAATTTTTCCTTCCTGATTTTGGTAACATAGAAATAAAATTACGCCCATTAGAAAAAGCTTTGTACCTCTTATTCCTGCGTTACCCAGAAGGCATTTATCACAGTAGTCTTAGCGACCATCGAATTGAATTATATGAAATTTATTCCAGCATTTCAACGATGGGTGATTTAACGGAGATGAGAGTACGAATCGACGATATGGTCAATGCCCTCAGCGATTCAGCCAGTCAAAAAATGTCAAGAATTAAAAGAGTATTCGAAGAATCAATTGGAGAAGAATTAGCAAAACACTATTATATAAAAGGAGAATCAGGCCAGCAAAAGAAAATAGATCTTAATCGCGAGCTTGTTGTTTTAAGTGTTGTATAAACAACAGCAAACAGCTTTTTTGAAATAATTCCACTTATCAAATCGATCCCTTATAATTAATCACAGCAATTACAAAGACTTCCCTACTAATTTCCACTGATAAACGCCCCCTATTTGTACAACGCCCCAATAATCAAAAGAACCAATTTCTCTGTCTCCATTACTATTTAAAACCACAGGCCCTGTGATACCGTAATACTGATCTGCCTCATTTGTAAAGGCAGTTTTCAATAAAGGAAAATCTGTTTGAGCAGAAGCGTAAGAAGAAACTGTTTTTGCAATCACCCACATGGCATCATATACCGATAACGCATAAGCGTCGGGGTCTATTCCTGTATTTGTTCTGATTGCATTTACAACAGTTGCGAGATAAGGATTGGGTTGTTGGGGTAAGCCAAAATTTGGTGCGAAAAATTTAGTGCTGGCAGCAAAAGCCGCCGCAGTAGTATTTGATGTAAGTACATCACTCAATACTACGCCATCTCCTCCATACCAGTTTACAGTTGAAAAAACAGGATCCTGAGCTGCGGCAGTAAACAAATCTTTGCATTCATCGAATGAAGCCAGATATACACCAATGCCATCTGCCCCTACCGTTCCTGTATATTGAAGTATTTTAGTTTTTAATTGAGCAAGTATGGCTGAATAATCAGTAGTATTTGTTGCGTAAGGAGTTAATGCTTCAACTACACCGCCTAATGTTGTTATAGCAGCACCTACTGATTGTTGTAGGCCTCTATTACCTGCATCATCTCTTGCCATTGTAATCACTACATGACGGCCCGAAGAATAAATCGTTTGGCTCATCGCCCTACCCTCCACTACATCACCAGGACAAAAACGAAAGATGGCATCATTTGGAATTGCAAGACTTGATGCCGTGCTTCCCTGACTTACTACAAGTAAGTTATTATTATTTGCATAATTACGAATGGCACCCACTTCTGCACTTGACTGAGGCCCGATAAAATATTTTATATTATACTGAGTGAATGCTCTTTCAATAGAACTTTTAGCAATTGTGGTATCCAGTTCTGTATCGTATACTACTGTAGAAAAACGAATAAGTGAGCCTTTATTTTCCAGGTAATGGTTGATATCAATCAACGCAAGATTCATGGCTTCCTGGGATGGTTTTCCTAATGTTGACCAATTGCCAGTAATTGAAAATAAACCGCCAATTTTTATGGTTTGAATAGCTTCATTTGTAGAATCTTTTGTGCAACCACAAATAAGTAAACTAGTGGAAAGGGTAAGTAAAATTAAAAAAGATTTCATGTTAATATAATTTGTTTTTGGTCACATGTTATAGCCTTTATTATCATTCTCGGTTGGTATCGAGCCGAGCATTATGGCTATTTCATGTGTTAATATAGTTTTTAAAAATAAGTCGCTTGTTGTATTCCTAATTTCCATTAGAAATTTTAAAAGTGTGCAAATATAATAAGTCGTAGTGACTAAATAATTGATTCGTTGCTGAAAAGATAAATTTTAAAATTTTTTTTGTCCTCCAATAGATGGCGGCTCGACCCCTGCATATTTGTTGTAAAAAAAAATAAACTATGCTACTAAATACTCAACATTCGCTGTTAATAACAAACTTATTTGAAATATCAAGACAACAAATTTTGCTTAAAGAAGACTTTAAAAATAATAAACGCAAATGGGAGATTGTAGACATTGATACAGAATACTCCTCTATAAAAGAAGCGTATTATTATATGGAAAACAAAAGCAGTAGTCAATGGAATTATTATAAAACAAAATCAACCATTAAATCTGAAGATTTTTTTATCCTTGATACAGCAATAGAATTGCTAAGTGCTGAAAAATATGGTCATTTTGGTTTGGTTTGGGGATTCGATAAAGCTCGAGAGGTATTGAACCGTTTTACAATATCTGCCGATGGAAAACGTGCCGTAATTATGCAGTTTGAAAAAGACTACAAAAGAGTATATCACAGATTTCAGACAAGAAATATTCCTAAAATAAATTTTAAGGCTCCGGTGAGATTAACACTAATTAAACTAGGTGAGTACTTGTACTTTTTGATTAACAAGATAAATATATACATGGCGCACGAATCACAATTCATACATAACGGACCATACATTGGATATTATATTGAGCCGGAATTGTCAATTAGAAGCAACCGCATTGAATTAAGCAAAATTAAAGCACGTCCGATTGAAGCTGTAACAGGATTTAAACAATTGATTAATTAAGATTGGGGATTAGTACTGTTTTAAACTCTGTTCCAGCAAATCCTTTACTTGTTTTTTTAATGAAGCAGGTTGCATCACCTTACAATACGGCCCCATTGATAAAATGCGATTACACAACTCATGATTAAGGTGAACTGTTATTTCTATCTGAATATTGTTAGTGGATTGTTTGATTATTTTCTGAGAAGAATGTAAAGGTTCTAATTGCATCAATTTATGATAAGGATCCTGAAGCATTAATACAACTTTGCTTGGTTTTCCATCGGCTTCCATAATTCCTACAGAATGCTGCAAAAACAAATCGGGATTAAAATCGCTTCTTAATTTTTGTCTGGTTTTTATGGAATCTAAATTTTTTATCCTGTCTAATGCAAAAGTGAGGTAATCTTCCCTCCCCTCTACCCAGCCTATTAAATACCATCTGTTACGATTTTCTTTGAGTAAATAAGGAATCAATTTGTACTCTTTCACTTCATTTTTATAAATATTTTCATAGCGAATATTTAATTGCCATCTTGAACGCATGGCCGGATAAATTTCACTAAGCCATTCGTATCCGGTAGTTGCATTACCAGATTCAAATTGGATGTACTTTTCCAAAGTGGTATCATTCACATCAAGTTGTAATCCAAAACGTGCATCAATTTTTTCAATGGATTGTTTAAAATCTTTAAAAATAGGCACATCTGCATATTGATACAAAACCTTTGCGGCGTATCTTAAAGAATCCCATTCGTTTTCGTTAAGCGCTAATTCAGCAATGGAGAACCCTTCTTCAGCATAAGCATATCCACCTCTTTCTCTGTTATAAACAATAGGCGCATCGTAACCCTCAGGGGCTCTTCTTTTCATAACATTCAAATCCTTTTCAATAGTTGAAGTAGAAATTTCCACATCTAGTTTTTCATAACATTTTTGAGCTAAATCTTCAAGAGTGGGGAAAGGTCTTTGACGGTGATTTAAACAACCATCAATAATACGATGACGAGTTACTGCAGATTTATTTTTAGGCATGGAATAAAATATTAAATAATTGCATACGAATGTAAGAATTCTTTTTATAGAATCAATACTTCACATACTTACTAAAATAATCAATTACAGTTTTCCAATTGGGATAGAGGTCTGATGTGAAATGTATCAACTTCCCTTCAAATCGGTCAACTCCATTATGATTTGGTCTGTCGTCTATTAAATAATCGCCTTTGTTTAAATGTTTATGGTGAGATAAAATCAATCGCTTGTAGGCTACTTTTCCCAGATATTTTTTTACCCAGTCTAATTTATCATTCAATGCGGTTGGATTTTCCCAGGGAGAAGTAGAAAGTATATAGGTATCAAAATGTTTTGCCAGGAATTGATAAGAGGATATGGCATCTTCTATTGGGTCCATCAATGAAAACACTCCAGGAATTTCATCGGGATCGTTTATATATTTCATGCGCAATTCATTGCTAATCTTATCAAGACCTGATTGAAAATTAACCAATACATTATCCATGTCTACGTAAACGATTTTGTTCATTGTTATTTTTTAGTTTTCAAATTTTAATTTTAATTGAATCCCGTACTTGTAGGTCATATCTAAATGATACTTTAAAGAATCAGGATTGATATAATACTCAGAAAAAGGATCTCTTCCACGATTCCTTTCTTCAATATCTAACGTGTTGTATTTTTCAAGCATCCGCATATAATGAGTTACATAAGTTTTTTTAAACCAACTCAAATTTTCAAAAGGGGAAGCAGTAAAATAAATAGCAGGATGGTTATCAGTTTTAAGATACGCTTCTCCATTATTATAAAAAATAGTATCGAGATAATTATAGTCTTGTAAATCAAATTCATTATAGCGCTGCTCATATCTAACCAGCCAATCTAATAAGAACGGCTCATCTATTGGATTAAAAGTATAGTATTCGTTTTTTATACTTTCAATATCTTTTGCAAAAGAAGCATTTGAAACAATCCCATTAACAATTCCATAAAGGTCATCAAATTCAGTAAAGCTATTATAATCAAGTACATTATACTCCATGGCTATTTCTTCATTCAAAGCATGATATTTGTTTTGCCAATACTCACAATCTTCAAGATTCAAATAAACTTGCTTTTGGGTAAGTAATTCTTCACAGGCGGTTTTAGCTTTTTGTACGAGTAGTAAAAAATCAATATCTGGAATAAAATCTGCAGTCTCATCAGTGGAAATTTCTAAACTGAAAAACCAATTGGTATCAACAGCTTTATCATCTAACTCAAATTCTGTGCAAAAATGTATGTCTGTAAAATCAGCAGCATTCTCTTCAAAAACAAAAGAAATGTAGTTATTGGTATGATTACCAACGAAAGAATATCCTGTGGCATTTTTTATGCAAAATTCTGAATGACAAGATCCTCGGTGAACCGCTAATTGGGTATCATTTTCTTTTTTAAACAAATTAAAAACCTGGTCTAGTTTTTGTAAAAAGATTTCTTTTGTTGCGCCTTGATAGGTCTTATCATCATCAAGCACCAATTCTAGCATATCAATATCCATTGCTGAAAAGTATTTTAAAACGGCTTCTTTTTTTGTCATATTTGAATAAGGATGTTCAGGTAAACAAGACTACGAAACAACTGTTTTCGGTTCATAATTGAACAACTGTTAAGAACTTTTAGCCGATTTTTTATCAACATTTTGTAAATCATTATCGTTCAATCTTTTAATCAATATTAGAAAATCAGTCCTCCATCTATATAAGGAGCAAAAATGTAAAATTATTTATTCCCCCTCCAATTGGTTGAGGAGTGTGGATATAAATTTGAATGATAAAATCAAAAAACATGAGAAATAAAATTTCGCCAGACAAAAAAAGAATCGTTTTAATTGATGATGCCACTATTAAAAAACTTAAAGAGTCAGTCAGGGAAGAAAGCCAGACTATTGTGCATTGTCATTATGTTTCCAAAAGAAAATACATCAATGGAGGATGGGTGAATATTTATCCGACAACATTTTTACAGTCAAATAAAAATAGTGATGTGCTAAAAATGCAACATGCAGAAAACATTCCAATGTCTCCTGATGTTCATGTCTTTTCAAAAGTGGGTGAATTAAAAAGCTTTGTGCTTTATTTTCCTGCTATTCCAAAAGATTGGGATGAATTTAGTTTGGTAGAAAAAACCACAACTGCGGAAGGTTTTGTAGTTAGGAATATCAAGAGAAATAATATTGGCGTTTATGAAATTTATCTTAGTTAATCCCATATTGACTTGTATTAAGACATGCTATATCAATGAAAATCGACAAGAAGTTTTTCCTTAGGAAAGCAATAATATTATTATTACCTGTCTAAGATTAATCAATTGTTTTTTTGAGCAAGATGAAGGCGATAAGGCTGATTAAAGCTGCTCCACAAAGGTAGTACCCAACATATTGTAGTCCATATGAAGTTGCTAAATAAGTCGCAATATAAGGTGCTACAGATGCACCTAGGATACCTGCAAAAGTAAAAGTCAGTGAAGATCCAGAGTAGCGTACAGCTGTTGGGAAAATATTAGAGAGTGCGGTGCCGAGGGGACCATATGTAAATCCCATCACGAGAAGTCCAAGTGAAAGAAAGATGGTAGTGAGTGTAAGATTACCAGATACAAACAATGGTTTGAAAGCCAGTCCAAAAATAAAGATCAGCACAGTAGCTATAATCAGGATTCGGAAAGTTCCCATTTTATCCGCCAAAATTGCTGAAACCGGAATACCTATTCCAAAGAAAAGAATTGCTACAAGCTGAGCCAAAAGAAAGGGTTCTTTTTCGTAACCCAGGTGTGTAGTTCCCCAGCTCAAAGTAAAAACTGTCATCAGGTAGAAGATTACAAATGTTGTGGTAGCCGCCAAGCTACCCAAGATGAGCATTTTAGTATGTTTTCTAAGTACAGTAAACATCGGGATCTTGACCTGTTCATTGGATGCAATTACTTTTTGAAATTCCGGCGTTTCTTCAATATTCAGCCGAACGTAGAGGCCTACAAAAACCAGTATCGCACTCGCAATGAAAGGTATTCGCCAACCCCAAGATAGAAATTCTTCATTGGTAAGATAGTTGCTTAATAACAAAAATGAGCCATTGGACAAGATGAAACCCAGTGGTGCTCCGAGTTGTGGAAACATACCATACCATGCTTTCTTTTTGGAAGGCGCATATTCTGTTGCCATTAAAACAGCTCCGCCCCATTCGCCTCCTAAACCAAGGCCCTGCCCAAATCTAAATATAGCAAGCAGCAATGGAGCAAAAATGCCTATTGATGCATAACCAGGAAGTAGACCGATTGCAACAGTTGACGGGCCCATCGTCATCAATGCCGCCACCAATGTAGCTTTTCGTCCGATGCGGTCACCGAAGTGTCCAAATAGCGCAGCTCCTAGCGGTCGGGCAAAAAAAGCCAATGCGAAAGTGGCTAATGACTGCAGAGTAGCGGCTGTAGGACTCGACATGGGAAAGAAGAGCTTTGGAAAAACCAGAACAGCTGCAGTAGAATAAATATAAAAATCAAAGTATTCAATCATGGTGCCAATCATACTTGCCATGAGTACTTTGCCAGATTTTGGAGATGTTGTATTCATTTTTGAAATTAGAAATTATCAATACAAGATTTAGCTAAATAGTTGATGCAATATACTTATTTCATTGAAATCAAATTCTCGCAAATAACAACTAGTGGTGCAATACAAGTTCGCCAAAAAAACCATCTAAATATTGCTGAAATCGTTTACTATGGATGCTAACCTTAATGAAGAAAGCTGCAGCTATTATGCGATGATTGAGTATTTAACTACCAGTAAATTAAAGGGTTGAAAAAGTCTTAGGTGTATGAATTTGTGAAATTAGAAAATTTAAATTCTTCTCACTATAAATGCATTTGATGAAATATTATCTAATTCAAACTACATAAACTTAATTACTAATGGCTATTCGCTTTCTACCAATAAAAAAATAAATAAGTCCGGCAAATCCGCTCATAAAAATGAAAGCAATAGTCCACATTCTTTTTTCATGATTGTTAATTCGAGTGGATGTCCTCACTTCATAAATTGCACTCGCAATGAAAGCCAAATTCGAAGCAACGCCTATGATTAATAGGGGATAAGCACTTTTAGAATGTGTTATTTTTAAATAAGCTCCCAAAAGAGTAATAATAAAACCAATTATAAAGCTCCATTTTACTAATGTCCCTAATTTCATAATGCACCCGTTTTAATCTTTGAAAAATAATTTATACCCATTGAAGTTTGTCTTTTTTAGCTATGATTAAAATTAATAAAACTATTCCAAAATTTACATTTGAGATTAAAGAAGAATCTAAGTTGCATCTTTTCTGAAAAAGTCGTTTTGGAAAAAAGGAAGAGTTGCAACTACCCCCTTGTCGGTACCTGTTCAGGTTTTAATCAATACCAGTAAGGTTTTGGAAGATTCTAAAAATAAAAAAGAGGTCGAAAACGATCTCTTTTTTATTATGGCTCTCCCCTTAATGATGAAAGTTGCAGCTTTAAAATGATGTTTTATATAAGCTAAACTTAATAATTTTGCTAAATGATAAGACGTGGTGATTTGAATGATGTTACGCTATTGCAGCAAATTGGCAGAAAGACCTTTGACGACACCTTTGGCAATACTTGTTCGAGGAAAGATATGAGTGGGGTTTTAGATTTGTATTTCAATTCAGCACAAGTTTCGTTAGAGTTGCTTGATGAGGCTGATAATTTCTTTTTTTTTGAAGAGGATGGAATCTCGAAAGGTTATATGCGCATCAATGCAAAACATGCTTGTCCATTGGATTCATTTCAAAATCGGAAATGTATTGAGCTGGTTCGATTGTATGTATTAAAAGAATTTCATGGTACGGGAGTGGCGAATGAACTTATGAATTTCGCTATTGATTTCGCCCGTATAAATGGTTTCGAGGTGATGTATTTATCAGTTTGGGAATATAACTTCCGCGCCCGAGGTTTTTACGAAAAACATGGCTTCTTGAATTCAGGAGTTGAGAATGATTTCCCGCTAGGTTCAACGCCCCAAACAGACTTTTGGTTTGTGAAAGATTTGTAGCAAAAAGAGCCCGACATTTCTATAAGGCTTTCTTTGTTTTCCCCCTTACAAACGAAAGATGCAACTATAATGCGATGATTGAATACGTGACTATCAAGAAATTAAAGGGTTAAACTTTTTACCTTTGTTAATCTTTTGACCAACGAATTTCATCGCTCTTGTTGTAGGTGAAAAAACCAACAAGGGCAGACAAATAATGAATCGTACATTTATAATTAAACCCGTTAATAAAATAACATGAACAGAGTACAAGTAATTTTAACACTCGATATGGAAAACCTTCCTAGTAACTTTCCTGAATTATTGAAACAGGAGCAAGAGGTCGTTGCTGGTTGGAAGTTGCAAGGATTTCTTGAGCATTTGTTTTTGAGACAAGCTAAAAATGGCGCAGTCTTGATTTTTAAAGATATGGAAGAGGAAGAGGTTAAAGCATTAATGGAAACACTCCCTTTTTATAAAATCAAAAAAAGTGTTGAATATTTTAATTTGATACAACAGTTTTAATTTTTTATTTCACCCCATTTCCGCCAATATTGCAAAAAATCTTAACTCTTACTTTTGACATTCCATTTTAAAATCTGAATTACAAAGATTAAATAAGTAATTGGAAATAATCATTCTTTAAAATTGCATGCCTCATATTTTCCATTTTTATCCATAATTACAAAACAAAAAAATGTAACATTGCATTGTTTTGATATTTCTTAGGATAAAAAATTAGCAACCATGGAAATTTCTGCTGTAATTCTTTTTTTGTTTTGTGGGCTTCTTAGTGGATTAATGAATACACTTGCCAGCAGCGGCTCAGCAATTACATTGCCTGTTATGGTCTTTTTTGGTGTTCCCCCATCAATGGCTAATGCTACAAATAGGTTACCAATATTAGTTGGATCAACAATCTCAGTGTATAATTTTCAACGATCAAACGATATCATTTGGTCAAAAACTTTATTAATATCTATCCCCTTGTTTTTTGGTGTGATCGTAGGGAGTTTTTCGACTAAATTTATTGATTCAACGAAAATTCAATGGATACTTTTATTCGCAATGATATTTTCATTTATTCTGATCGTTACTAACTCAAGAAAAATTTTAAAAGGGAGAAGTCTGATTAAAACAAATATCTCGATTAAAAACCACATCGTTTTTTTTCTAATCGGAATATGGGCAGGACTGATTGTTTTGGATTCCGCAATATTGATATTATTCGAATTAATCCTTGGGTGCGGATTTGATTTATCAAAAGCAAATCCTATCAAGAATTTCTTTTTAATCATCATAAGTTTTGTTTCTCTGTTAATCTTTGCACTTAATGATTTAATCAATTGGGAGATTGGCTTGGTAATGTCTATTGGCAGTTTTTTTGGTGGATACTGGGGAAGTAAAATTGCACATATGGAAAATGTCAAAAAATGGATCTATCGTATTTTGATAGGCATCATCATATTTGAGATCATAACATTAGGTATAAAATTATTTATAAAATAATGATCGCTTAATGATAAATATTAAATACAATCTTTTAATTGAGGGTGATTTTCAATTTCTTTATCCTAATTCGAATGTGGTGATGCCAAATATTTTTTTATACGAGATAGATGGAGTGCCATTCAAATACATTCTCGCACATTCGAAAATATAACTAGTTTGATACTTGCTCACTAAATCAATTGCTAATTTGTTGTTCATAGGAATGTCAATATAAACCAATTCATTAGGGACTTCATTTAAGCAAGCTTTATATAGTTCTTCTGCAATAACTAAATCGTCGGCAAAAAGTGGACCAATTTTATATCCTCTCCAAGTTTTTCTCATTACAGCATATCCCTTTATTAGATTATTTTCTACATACTTAAAGCTAAATCCCAAAGGTTGTTTTAACCAAGCTGTTAAAAATTGAGGACGAGGAAAACCAAAACAAGCTGCATCATATTTTAAAATATCTTCTGTATCTAATGCTGAAATTTTTGAGACATGAATGTTTATATTAAATTTGACACCTAACTTTTCATGACGTTCATCTCTAAATGCAATATTAAAACCTCCTTTGTTGTAAAAGTCTTGCATTGCAACTACCCCATCTAATCCAATTGAAGCATTTTTATTAATTCGGGAAAGTAATTTATCTCTTCTTTGATACCAAAGTTTTCTTCCTATTCCTAAATGTCTGTAATCAGGATGAACAATAAACAAACCCATGAATCCAAATTCTCCATTATAGGATATTATGGCGCCACCAGCTATTAGTTCATCATTGTTAAAATATCCATAGAATCCATTGGGATCTGTTTCCCAAAATATAGGGGCATCATTTAATCCTGGATCCCAGCCTTCTTCTTTAGCCCAAGACATTAGTAATTCAAGTTCTTTGTAATTGAGTTGAGTAAGCTTTAAATTATCAATTTGCATTGTTAATTAAAAATTTATACTGTTTATTTTAATACTGTTAGCAGATATATTAAATAATGCCAGCGGTTTGTAATTTGGATAATGAAAAATAAATGTAGTATAAAAAATGGAATAATACAGATACCATCATCTCTATGAATGGCTTGTGATTTTCACAGCTTCATCTTGCCATTTTTTAATTTTTGCATCCCATTTATTTACCCAAAATCCAGGCCATGTAATAAGTTTATAATGAATGCCAGTTCCAGAAAGCTCTTTTACAATGCTGTTTCTGTATTTGCTACAAATATCTTCGCCAAACTCTTCTTCCAAAGTTAAGGGCGCATTTTCACTAACATCATGCTTGTATTCCGATTCAGGAATTTGGCAATAATTGTTGAGTTGCCATAAGCCATCTTCCAATATAAAATCGGGGTGTGGAATAAATCGAAATATTTTTCCTCCAATATGCACTTCCCAATAAGGTCTTGATCCCTCCAATAATAAAGCATGTGCAATTAAACTGTGTTCCTGACCAAAAGGTCTTTCATGTGTAGCAAATAATGCAGATGTAAATTCCGGCATAGTAAATTTGTTTAAATTTTAAAAAATGTTTTTACGCTCTTTTTTGCAAAGCCAGCCATTGCAGATATTCTTTTCTTTCTTCTTCAACAAGTTGCTGCTGCTTTGCTGCTTTTGATAGTAGTTGATCTTGCTTTTGCTGCATTAATCTTTCCTGTTCTTCTATAAAAACCTGATATTTTACAGGATTGGTTTCTTTCAACAAATACATATACTCTTGCTGGTACTTGTTTCTTAATACAAAGTAAAGCTGGCCTTCTGCAGGGCTCAATTTTTGCTTTTGCATTAATCGATAGAGTAAAAACAATTCTTTAATGTAGCTGCGATTTTCCCAACTCGTTGTTTTTATTTTTTCCAAAATAAAAGGAGATTGCATGGCTTCTTGTAACATGTCGTTTGATTTTTATACTACAAACTTATAACCCCACACCTCCAACTATTGGAGGAGTAAATAAAGATATTCTCACACTAATCAGATATTGCGATTTTTTTTCTATCCTTCTCTACGTCCAAATATGGAGAAGGGAATCGCTAAAATTAAATGTGCAAGTGCTATATAAGCATAGGTGTCGTTTTCTCCGAACATTTTAAACATCCAATATAATTCTCCAAGAAAAGGAAGAAACAAAGTTGCGATTCCACCGAAAAAACCACCAACTGAAAACGCAATGATGACTGTCCAGATGTGTGTGATAATTGCTGTTATGGCAAATAAACCATAAAGTGATACGAAGATTGCTTTCATTTTTTTACTGTTTTGAGTTATTGTTTTAATTATCCTATACCCACAAGACTAACTTGATTTAATCTTTGTAAGATAAATTCAATTGTCTATAATTAAAATGATTAAGTTTCTTATTTAATCATGCCATAGTGAGTCGATTTTGGTTTTAATTTTAAGGAGGCGTAGGTCGCTTGAACCCGTGCTTGATATTTGTTGAGTTTTTCTAAGTCGTTCGCTTTTATATTATACCCAATAATGTCATTCGCAATAAAATGTTTCACCTCAAAATTGGTAGCATTTTTTAAAACATCCACATGAATTTTATACTGAATAGCTATATTGTTACATAAGCTAATCCAATATAAACCAGTACATCTGGGATCCGTTAATAGTTCAAAATTGATGACGCCATTTTCATAGCCAGTGTACGTTGGGAGATAGCCTTCACACATAGCCCATCTTTTAGCCAAATTTCCCTGAAAAAAATTATTAATGATTTCGGGATCCAATGTGGTAGGCTGAGGACCGCCTGTTTTCATAAAAAGCTGTAGTGAGATAGTTTTGTTTGTTGCGTCTACGTTATTATTTTCCTCATCTTCCAAGCGACATTTTTCCTCATAATCGTGTTCAAAAAAACCATCTAAAATAAGGGTATTCCAATGAGTAAAAACAGCAGGAATATTAGCAAGATAATTGGTAACACCCACCCCCTGATCATTACATCTAAACGGCGTTTCATCGGGCAGTATACTTAAAAGAGATTGTTCTAAATCATTTAGGCTATTAGCCTTAGCAATAGCTTCATGATCTAACCAAGTTCGGGCATAAACCAGAATTTGATTGCATTTGAAATGAGAAGATAGTTCAGGGAATTTTTCACGAAAATAAGTTGTCGTAAACATACAAAGCTCCTCTCTGTCTTTGATTTCGGAAACGGCTAAATACAATTTAACATGGTAAGTGTTGGGTTCTACCTTCCACAAAACCGGCAAAAAGCCAGAATGCACCCATGCTTTAGCATAATTGGTAAAAGTAGATTGGTTGATAGCGTCAACATCTGGGGTGGCTGGTTCTACAAGAAAATGTTTGTAGTAGCCGATTGTTTGTTTGTCCATGGTATGATATTTTTAAGGTTAAAAATCACACCAAGAAAAATTTAAAGGGAATTACATTTTATTTTGACTGTAATTGTCCTCATCGTTTTACCACCGTGGAGTTGAACTCTCTCGGTTGGTATCCATTGAAGGATTCTTGATGATGCTGTAAAATTAGGGGAATTAAAATATAGTTAGTGTTTTTTGGAAAAACATTGTCAATATTTTTTTATAAATCATCAAGCTCTTGATTTATCTTTTTATCCCACAACGCCTGATTTTCTTTTGATTGAGAATTATTGGTTTCTAAATCGTATTTTTTTTGATAAGCAATCCAATCGACATAAATATCCTCGTAAATAGCAGAGATTTTATCAACAGTAAGATTAGGGTCATTCTGCAGTCTACGAATAAATTTCATGGCGAATAAATAAGCAATATCAAAATGTCTTTGTTCGTGATTTAAGATATACTCATTCTTATTTGCTGCTACTACATTGGAATTTTTTTTGTCAAAAACACAACTTACATCTACATACATAACCTCGTCAATAATGTTGATGGTGTATGATATCTGCGTAGCAGTAAGTGCCGCCTCAAAACGTTTCCCATTATAAATTTTAAAATCGGTCCACTTTAGTTTTTGTGTTTTATTGTAATCGATGTAAGCAGTATTCTTTTTAGTATTGTTATATTTTACGATAACAGTAGGTTTAATCCCGATCAAACCAACAAAGAGCATAAATAATAATTTAGTCATGGCTACCTTAATTTAAAGATGATAAATATTGTTACGGCATTTCAATAGAATGACCTACCTTTTATATCGTTTCTTCCTTATGCCATACATTTCCGCCCAATATTGATCAAATATCGAAGTTCTTCCATAGATCACCTTTCCGTCTTCTGACAGTTTCAAATAAAACGTGCGCCTTCCATCAGTATAGTCTGACTTATCGGCTTCGTAACACACATCCATGATTAGAGTATTGTTTTCGGTAATCGTACGAATATTCAACAACTGCGTTTTGATTCTTTTAGGATTAATCTCTATTGAATCTTTGATAATATACCAAACGATATAACTTGTATCTGATTTTAGGTATAGATCAAAATTATATAAATACTCATCTTCGTACAATTCGCCTGAATACATGCCCAGATATTTTTTATCAAGCTGTTTGTTAGCTCTTGAATCAAATATTATAGCGGGTGCATTTAAACTGCGTTCCCATTGTAATATTGGCCTATACTCTTCGTCTGACTTATCTAAAATAAATCTGGCAAGGTTGACAAGATACAGCTTCATGTTGTCTTCTATTTTTATGCGATGCGTATATAAAGGAGTAATAAATGAAATTTCGCAAACAAGTATCTTATTCATCTTACTCAAGCAATTATAACTCACGATAGCTTGGAAACAGACATTTGAATCTTTGGGTACGAGCTTTTTTAAATTTCTGCTATAGTTATAAGAATATAAAGATCCATCGGAAAAACGGATTTGTACTTCAGCAGATGAATCGAGTATAAATTCCATTGGAGTATCATAGAAAAAAGAAAGAAAAAAAACGTCAGCCGTTACCGTGTCTTTGGGGATTAACACTACTGCATTAACACTGCAAAATTTAGGTTTTAATTGCAAGGGTACACTAGACGTAAGCAATGAAATCACTTGATTACTATCGCTTCTTTCAATTATTTCTTGCGCATACATTTTATTTGATAGGGCAAGACAAAAGATGATGATTATTTTTTTCATACAGCTGATTTAATAGTGATTAAATAAAATCTGTTTGGTCTGAACTATAATAGACTAATAAATCCTAAAGCCTGTTTATTTTCCTGCTATAGTATATTGAACAGCTACATGTTCTTCTGCATAAATGACAAAAACACAATAGCCTGGTTTATTAAAATACTTAGTTATTGAAAATTTGCATTTTTTAGAATGTTCATCATAAGCATCCCAGCTATCGCTTTCGTAACTATCTGTATTTTCTTTTTTCGAATCCCCATAAGTAATATATCTGGAATCTGTTTCTGTATTTATTGTTATATTATTCCCTACCATTACAACATACATATTATCAGGGTAATTTCTTTGAACTACTTCCCATTTACCATTTTCATATACCCAAGCTATAGATTTAGATACTTTATCCTTTGTCTGAGCAATTGCAGAAGTTATCACTATAAATGCCGCAATAATTAACATGGTTATCTTTTTCATGATTTAAGTTTTAAATTATTAAAAATAAAATTTCAGGAAGAAGAATCTCTTAGTGTAGAAATTCAACAATTTAGCATAACTACATTATACATATCCATACAAGAGTGGATTCGTTTGGTGCTAATGGATTTTTTCTAAATAATCTGATGAGAAAAGCGTGCGTCATTTTAAACATAAACATGTGTTTTAATGGTGAACAATGATTGTACTGGCTATAAAAACGAATGAGGGAGAACCTGAGAAAAGAAAGCAGTAAGTATTATAGAATTGTAATCAAAACGGAGGAGATTTTGCTTTGTGAAATGAATCTACAAATAAAAAATTCAGATTGACTACAAAAAAATGTTAAAGACAATTGAGCCCATCAATTTTTTATTATTTATAACAATTGATTTTTTATTGTTTAAACTTGTTTTCTATATTTGTACTCACATCAAGATTCACGAAAGTGAAACCAACCGAGTCGAGAGACCGCGGTGGTAAAATGATGAGGGCCTTCAGCCAAAATAAAGCGCTAAATTTTCCCTTTATTATTTTCTTGTTGTGTTGAATTTATTTTTTAACCCGGATTTTGCAGTTGGAATCGTAGTGAGAGGAAAAAAGGCAATAAAGACGAGTGGCTGGGCCGATTTTTTGGTCGAAAACATAGTGAATTATGATGAGATCAAAAAATCAAGCAGACGCTTGTCTTTGCAGCATTTTTTTTCTAGTAATAGATTTCAACTGCAAAATCTGGGTTTAACCATTAAATAAATTTTTATGCAAGTAGGATCTTATGTTATCTGTGTCAATGACACCAACTGGAGTGAGTTAGCATTTGTAAAGATGAGCATGCTCCCAAAGAAAAATCATATTTATAGGGTTAGAAGGATTATTGAAGACTTTCGCAATTCGGAAGGCGATATTGGAATTGCCTTAGAAGGTATTTATGGCGATTGGAATAATTTCATCAACGACTATAATCAAACCGTTTTTGAAGAATACCATTTTAGAAGCAAGCGATTCAGAGAAATTGAATCTCCTGAAAATTTTGTTGAATCTATTTTAGAAAAAATAGAAGAGTCAACTGTTTTTTTAATTAAATAAAAACATACCCAATGGGAAACTATAAATTATCAAAAGGAACGCTGGACCTTTATTTTAAAAAATTCAATGTTGATTTATGCGATGACTTAACTCAACGTATACTTCAATATATTTCACCCGAAGAAAAAACGATTGATGATATATTGAATGAGTTATATCATATTCAGGAAGCAAGAGAAGACCGTGCTGGTGCGATAATGAGAATTATTAAATTTCAAAGAGCTAACGCAAAACTTACAGAGAGTCAAGAATTGGAATTGATAGATGGCAGAAATTTACAAATACTTATCGCTGAGGTACAAGAGTTGAAGAAGTGGATGGATGAAGAATGATGACGTTTTTAAGTATCTTAGATTTTATTTAAAATCTTATTCAATGGCATCTGCTGATTTAAAAAGAAAACTCAAACAACATAAAGACACTCCAGAAACATTAGCCGTTCGATTAGCAAAACCTACTGCTAATGCAGATTGCTATTCATTAGTAATATAATTATATATTGAATCCTCAACCGGTTGATTCAATGAAAGTCTTATCATTACAACAGGTACGTCTTTATTATGATCGTCTTTTATTGATGTTTGAATAAAACTATCTTCAATAGGTGTTACATTACCCATGTAATAAAAATCACCGCCTTCTCCATTGCTTTTTTTGACAAAAAATGGAAATTTTAAATGGTTTCTATGATTTTTAATAGTCTCAACGTCTTTGCTTGTTAGTTTTCTATTTGGCTTAGTAAACCATAAAAACTCATTGTTATTATTAAATTTTTCAGGAAAATTTGTTGTTGCTGCAATTCCTTCTTCTTTGTGATAGTTTACAAAAATTGGACAAGTATTATTATTTATTTTGTAACCAAACAAAGTCGCCTCCTCATTAAACTCCCAGTTTAAAATCCTGCAAACATCTTTTCTTGAATATTTCTGATATAAAATAAAGCCGTCAATATATTTATCAATTAAGAATTGTTTTTCGAATTTTTTCTCTGCGTAATCTAAAACATCATATAAGTACTGTATGAAAACATCATTATTCAGAAGTTTAATAAATTCAGATTCAAATATTAATTTTGATCCTTTCCTTTGTATTATTCTTTGAGGTTTTCTAATAAAATCAAAATTGATATTTCTTATGCAAGAATCCAATGCGACATCTGTTAAATTAATCCCGTAATCATCTTTTATAATTCTTTGCAGATTATTAATGTCGATTTCGTTGTGATTTAAAATTGATTTTAAAATAACTACCTCTTCAATTCTTTTTCCATTTGCAATTTCCATTGAAACAAGTTCTAGATAAGTTTTTTGAGATATATTTAATTTTGAAAGAAGAACAGTTTCTTGAGTGGCAACAAAATTGAAATACGACTTTGAATAATTCACAAACAACTGTGGGTCTCTTGAACCATGGTCTACAAAATCAATCATCATAGGAATTTTGCCTAACTTATATTTCAAAAGTTTATAGTCGTTTTCTAAATCTTTTTTCCTATCCATTTTTGCAGAATCAATTGAATCAAAAATTCTCTTTTGAGAAATCTCGTCAAAATTTATTGTAGATGATCCAGGGATTAGGCTGCTTCCACTTGATATTAGTTTTCGCAAAGTGTCTTTATTGTATGTTGTATCCCCATACAATGCAATTGGTATCAAGTAACTATTGCTATAATTACCTATAAAATCAATAACAGTTAAGTACTCTTTTTCAGAAACTTTTCTCAAACCCCTTCCAAGTTGTTGAACAAAAATTATAGCGGATTGGGTTGGCCTCAACATAATTACCTGATTAACCCTTGGTATATCAACTCCTTCATTAAAAATATCTACGGTAAAAATATAATCGAGCTTCTGATTTTTATTATCTGATTCAAGCAAAGTAATAGCCTCTGCTCTATCTGATTCTGAATTGTCACCAGTTAATGCTTTAGTTTTAAATCCTCTGTTATTAAATACGTTTGAAAGTTCAACACACTCATCTATTCTTGAACAAAATATTAATCCGCGCACAACCCCATCATCACATCCATAAAGCTTTGCGGTTTCAATTATTTTGTCCACTCTTTCTTTTGATGTCAACTTAAGAAAATCTGCCTTTTCTTCTAATTCTTGACCATCAACTATGATATCTGTAACGCCATAATAATGAAACGGACTTAGCATATTTTCTTCCATCGCCTTATGAAGCCTTATTTCATAAGCGATTGTATGTTCAAATAATTTAAAAATATCAACGCCGTCCGTTCTTTCGGGAGTTGCTGTCATTCCAAGGAGAAATTTAGGGTCGAAGTAGTTTAGTATGTTTTGATATGAATCAGCCCCGGCTCTATGTGTTTCATCAATAACTATATAATCAAAGTGTTCTTTGTTAAATTGTTTTAGATGTTCAGCCTTTGAGATTGTTTGTATTGTTGAAAATATAAATTCCTTATCTAATTCTTTTGTATCGCCTGAATAAATCCCCATTGATTTAGACTCCCCAAATACAACCTTAAAGGTTTTCATTGCAGCCTTGGCAATATTTAAACGATGTACAACAAATAAAAATCTTTTCGGATTAACCGATTTAGCATCAAATGCTGATAAATATGTTTTACCTGTTCCAGTAGCCGAAATCAATAGCGCCTTTCTTTTACCTTGTGCTCTAATTTTCTGTAAACTAGCTAAAGCTTCTAACTGCATATCATTAGGTGAAACTATTTCAATTTTGTTTAGATTTGAATTTATCGCCTTATATGAATCATGTTGGTTTTTATAAATTAATTCATAATCTGTGATATATTCTTTTGTTACCGACTTTGCTTTTTCAAATTCATTTGTAAACTCTTTGATAACATTATTGATTATATAACTTTCTGTTGTTGCAGAAATCTTCAAATTCCATTCTGTGTTTTGGCAAAGTGCGTTAGCTGTTAGATTGCTGCTTCCTATTATCAAGTCATTAATTGGCCCCTTAAAAAATAGGTAGCCTTTAGAATGAAAATTACCTTGAGTAGCTATTTTTAATTCAACGTTTTGAAATTTTAGTATTTGTTTTAATGCTTCAGGTTGGCTAAAATTCAGGTATTGAGAAACAAGTATTTTTCCCTTAACTTTTTTCTTCTCAAGGTCAATTAATCTATTAATAATTGTTGCTACCCCACTTGTTGTTACGAATGCCACAGAGAACCAAAATTCTTCACACTGCCTTAAACCTCCATCAATCGTTGTGAGTACTTTTTTACCTGCCTCTTTATCGTTTAATACCAACTGAGGAAGATACTCATTGCCCGAATGATTAAGGTGGTTGATAAACCCTTTTTGTAAACTATCAGATAAAGCGTGTTTTAGAAATTCCATTTTAATTTTCTATGAGTTTATTTACAATTGGAATATCTGCGGCAGCCCAATCCAAGTTGTCAAGCTCATCCACTTCAAGCCATTTGTAATCTATGTGTTCGATTAATATTATATCTCTATTATTACAAGTACAAATAAAACTATGCATAGTTAATAGAAAATCTGGATACTGATGAGTAACTGTTAAAAACTCTTGATTTACAATAATATCCATTGCAAGTTCTTCTTTTATTTCTCTTACAATTGTCTCCACTTTTGTTTCGTTCACTTCCATTTTGCCACCAGGAAATTCGTACTTTTTTGAGATATATGATAAACTGCTTTCTTTTCGTTGAACACAAAGAATCTTATTGTCATTTTTTATTATTGCAGCAACAACTTCTATATGTTTCATTCTGTGTTTTTTTAATCAATAATTTCTTTTTTCAGGAATCACCCCTCGCACTCCACCTCTAGGCACTTCGACATCCCCATCATACCTAGGTATCAAATGTATATGCACATGAGGTACCGTTTGTCCAGCTGCTTCATTAATATTAATACCCACATTAAAACCGGCAGGATTATATTTTTCTTGGACTATTCCTTTAACTCGATTTAGTAATGCAAAGCAATCCGCTTGCTCTTCATTAGTCAAATCAAAATAATTAGCAGTATGCCTTTTCGGAATTATCAATGTATGGCCTTCATTTACAGGAAAGGCATCGTAAAGAGCAAAAGATAATTCACTTTTCAATATTTTTTCTCTTTCCAGATTACAGAAAAGGCAAGCTTTGTTATCATTAATAAGTTCTGTCATTTTTTATTTCATTTCATTTTTAAACCAATCCCTCGTCTCCTCATCCACACAATACACATAACAGCCCTTCATCCCTCTCGTCATCAGTGTTCTGTAGGTATTCTTTATAATCAAATCCAGTTGCTCTTTAGCCCCCTCCGGATTTTCTTTCATCAATTTTTTATACCCCTTTACAGAATTATCAGAACTTGCTCTTTTAGAAGCATCGGTAATTACAACACCGTTTCTTACTATTAAATCATCACCAATGATTACACCAATATAATCCACTTCAAGTCCCTGACAAGTATGTATACAGCCTACTTCATTTACAGATTTAGGGCTGATGATCCAGGTGCTGCCATCTTCAGTGAGGTTCCATTTCATTTTAAAATCATACTCGGGAAATTCAATATCGTAGGCATTGGAATCTTTTTTGCTTGGCCATTTCCAGCAGTAACCGGCAACAATTCTTGCTCTGTTGTTGATGTTGTTTTTTTCAATAATTAATTCTCTGAGTTCAGTAGGATTATCCAACACTCTGAAATCATAATCCACACCTGATAAGTCCTGATTAACCGTTTCTCTGATTTGTAATGTATTGTCGAGCCAAGCCAGATAACCATCTGAACCATTGCATCTGAATTGAGAATTTAGTTCCAGTTCGGTAATACTTGCATTTGATAAATGTGCCCACTTGATAATTTCTTCTTTTTGTCCGATGTCTTTTAAGGTTACCCGCTGGTCTTCATCTAAAAAGAAAACTGAAAATTTGGAAGCGTTGATGATTTCTTTGATTTGATTTTCTCCGAGGTTTCCAAAGAGTCCGCTGAATTTGTTCAGTCTGTGTGCCTCATCAACTATTAGTGCACCGTATTCATTGGCTGTCGTTTCTATAAAAGCGCCCGAACCTCTGAACATATTTCTGATTGCTGTGGCCTTAATGCTTCCCGTTAGTCTGGCTTCATAAACAGCTCGAGGAGCAGCGTTTTTAGAAACGTATTGAGTAAGTAAGCCCAGCTTGGTTAATTCCACCAATAAATTAATAGCCACCACAGACTTTCCTGTACCGGGGCCACCTTTCACAATCAACACTTGCTTGTTTTTTTCACTCGCATGTTTTGCCAATGCTATTGCATTTTCATACACCACCTTCTGATCGTCAATCATCACAAATTCCTGATTGCCTTTTATCATTTTGGTGATGCTGTCGGCAAGCATTTTGGATGGTTTGATTTTTCCATTTTCAATGCGGTACAGAATATTACTCCTGTCTCCATATCTCACATGCTTCTTGATAAACTCACGCAATTTAAGCGCATCGCTTTTTAGAAATACCGGCGCTTTATTGATATACTCGGCATAAAATTCATTTCTTATAACACCATCTTCTGCGTAGTTATGTAAATAAGCGCAGGGATGCAATTGAATGTTTTCTTTGTACACTACTTCGTTAAACCCTTGCAATAGTGTAGCATACGACCATGCCTGATAAGATGGATGGGTATGCTCTCCCATTCTACCGCCAACAAAAGTTTCTACAATAGAATCTTTACTTGTCAATTTTGCTTCCGACCATTGTTTTAATTCTATCAGTATTACAGCGTCTTTGCTGTCTTCGTTTTGTCCTGAGATGATAAAATCTATTCTTTTACCCGTTTGTGGTATCTGGTATTCAATAGCAATACCACAGTCATTGGGAATCAGTGCATCTTGCATGATTCTGTCCATATAACTTAATGAAGATGCCCAGGATTTGATTTCTGCAATACCAACACTTCGATTGAGTTTCAATTTTACATTCTTCAAAACGATGTTCTCTATTTCATTGGTAAGCACATCATTCAAAAAATCAGACTTAGTTGCATTATACACAATCATAGTTCATTGTATTTTTTTGCAGTGCCCTTTGCTTTATCAACAGGATATTTTTCTGCATTTTTCTGGATTTTTTCGAGGAGAATTTCTTTCACATCAAACTGGTATTTATCGGCGAGCAAAAATGCATATGCAAACACATCAGCCAATTCTTCTTTGATTTTGTCTTTATTGGCTTCCTCTGCGTTTTTCCAGAGATACAATTCAAGTAATTCGGCCGCCTCTATATTTATAGCGAGTGCTAAATCTTTGGGATTATGAAACTGTTCCCAGTCGCGTTCGTTTCTGAAGTTTATAAGCGCTTCAGTTATTGTTTTTATATCAGACATATAGGTTTATGAATAATTATATAATCAACACACAATCTACAAAATCCCGCTTACACAAATCGTTTTACTTCTTTGTATTTAATACATGTGTACATTCAAAATCAAGATGCTGTGTTTCCATTTTTTACTCCTTGGATAATGTCTTTAAAAACGTCACTTCTATCGAATTTTCACTGCTTCTTCCGTTCTCCTGTGGCTTCACCGCCGATATATTTTGATTTCTTGTGGATAATGTTGAATGAAGAAACTGCATCATTTCCGAGTGAGTTAGGGATTGCTTCTGTTGTTGCGGCTGTTTTTGATTTGGAGCAGAGGTTTCTTTTGCTGATTCAGGATTTTTATCCATAATGGTAATTATTTTTACAAATGTGAGATAGTACACCTCATTCTATTGGAGGAGAGGAATGTTTTCAAAAAAATGAGGAATCTTGATTACCACCCCTTTGGGCAAATTTATACATCAAAAAACGGACCCTGGCTCATGCTGAAAATGGTCAATCGCGGGGCAAATGGAAAATAAAAAAAGGGTTTCCCGACTCTAAAAATCGCTGAAACCCTTTACTGTGGATGATCTCCTTATTAATGAAAGTTGCAACTATTTTTCTTTTAATCATAGTGAAATCTGCATTTAGCAATCTGAATCTCATCATCTATGACCCTGTAAATCAATCTATGTTCCTCATCAATTCTTCTTGACCAGAAGCCGGCATAATTAAATTTTAACGGTTCGGGCTTGCCAATACCTTCGTATGGATTACGGGAAATGTCTTTCAACAACTCATTGATTCGTTTCAGTTTTTGTTTGTCATTTTTTTGCCAGAAAAGATAGTCTTCCCAGGATAGTTCGGTGAAAACAAATTTCATTAGTCATCCAGTTTTTTGATTAATTTTTTACCTGATTTCAAGGCTTCAATTGACTCATCCAAACGCTGTTGATTAATACGGGAAGACAATTCGTGTTGGGTGCTTTTTAATGAGTTATACTCCTCTAAAGAAATGACAACAACTCCAGTGTCTTTGCCTCTATTGATAATAAGTGTTTCAAAACTTTGAGTAACCTTATCTAGGTAGCTTTTAATGTCTTTTCTAAAGTCTGAAAGCGTAGTTGTTAACATTTTTGTACTTTTTATTGTACAAATATATGTACATAAATATAAAACTTCAAATAAAAAAGACTTTTCTAAACTGTTCAGGTTTTAATCAATACCAGTAAGGTTTTGGAAGGTTCTAAAAATAAAAAAGAGACTATTTCTAGTCTCTTTTCCATTATGGCTCCCCCTGCCCGACTTGAACGGGCGACCCTCTGATTAACAGTCAGATGCTCTAACCAACTGAGCTAAGGAGGAATATTCACCCCGAATCCTATTCATGAAATCCACAAATACAAATCGGGATGCAAAAATACTGATTTTCAGTTTTTAAACAAATACATTTTTGGATTTCAGGCCTCAAAAGTCTCTTTTTTTTCTTCTATTGCTACAAATACTCCATTATCCCTTGTTTCTATGGAGTATGTTTTTAAAAAATAACCCTCTCCCGAAATATTTCTACCATTATTCAAACTAAATCTATACCGATGCAGCGGACAAACAATATTTCCTAAGGCATCAATATAACCATCAGCCATTTTTCCTCCAGCATGAGGACATTTTGCCACACAAGCCCTTAATACTTCCTGGTGTTTTCCTATACAAATCATTTTCCCGGCTACCTCTATTTCAATTAAAGACTCTTTATTAATAAACAATTCGTCTTCACTTTCTGCAATCTTATACCAAATCATTACAACTTGTTTAAAAGGTTTGATAAGTTTAAGAGGTTTAATAAGTTTTTTTTAATTTGATAATAAGCCCCTGAAACATAATTTGAACCTTAATAAAAAAATTCTGCCCTGTAAGGATATCTTATCTGATAAATGTCTCTCACCTTATTCAAAATCGTTTGTCTTAGTCCATCTAAATTCCTCCGTTCGGTAGCAGAAACAAAAACACAATTTCCTTTCGTTTCTTCTTGCCATCTCTCTTTTAGCTCTCTTAAAATATCTTGCTTAACACTATCTTCCAACCACTCATCAAAAGTAACGGCCTCATATTTATCCATCTTATTAAAAATGGTAATCGTTGGCTTGTCCTCACATTTCAAATCTGCTAAAGTCTTATTTACAACCGCCAATTGTTCTTCATACTTCGGATGAGAAATGTCTACTACATGTAACAAAATATCCGCTTCCCGTACTTCATCCAATGTGCTTTTAAAACTCTCTACTAAATGATGTGGTAATTTTCTTATAAATCCAACCGTATCACTTAACAAGAAAGGCGTTTGTTCAAAAACAACTTTCCTTGTCGTGGTATCAAGTGTGGCAAATAATTTATTTTCTGCAAAAACTTCACTCTTACTCAACACATTCATTAAGGTAGATTTTCCTACGTTGGTATATCCTACTAATGCAACACGTATAAACTCACCTCTTTCTTTTCTTTGTGTAAAAGATTGCTTGTCTATTTCGGCTAGTCGTTTACGTAATAAAGTGATTTTATCTTTTACAATACGACGATCGGTTTCTATTTCGGTTTCTCCCGGACCTCTTGTACCCACACCGCCACCCTGGCGCTCCAGATGTTTCCACATTCCCTTTAAACGAGGTAAAATATATTGATACTGCGCCAGCTCCACTTGTGTCTTTGCCTGAGCTGTCTTTGCTCTGCTTGCAAAAATGTCAAGAATCAAATCGCTTCGGTCAATGATTTTCTTTTCTACGGCTTTCTCAATATTAATTATTTGTGCGCCGGATAATTCATCATCAAAGATGACGATATCAATATTGCCCTTAAGTAAAATGTAATTTTTAATTTCTTCCAGCTTCCCTTTTCCTAAAAAAGTTTTACTGTCAGGGTGCGCCATTTTTTGAGTAAAGCGTTTTACCGTATTAGCTCCGGCTGTCTCTGCAAGAAAAGCAAGTTCATCAAGGTATTCGTGTACCTGTTGTTCTGTTTGGTCTTTTTGTATAAGACCAACCAAAATAGCATTTTCTGATGCACCTACGACTTTCTTTTTTTCTATCAAGGCTTAAGGATATGATTTGGAAATTTGATAATTAGATGATTTAAATGTTTGCAGAAATAAACCTTTTAAATAGGAAGCCTGTTGAACTTCTGAAACCTTACTTTGTAATCGCATTTGCAATATCGATCCATTTTTTTAAAGTAGGACAACTTTTATACTCCTCATCAATCATGATGTAGTAGCTATAGATTTTTGTATTGAACCACTTTTCTAATGCCGCTTCTTTCTTTTGTTCTATAGCACGTTGTGCAACGCGATTGTAATCGTCTTTTAAATTTTCGCGATGGGGCTCTGTTTTTGTTTTAAGATAAATAATACGAACGCCCTTCTTACCACGATCATCAGCATATTCTATCGGTTTCGAATACTCGCCAACTGTTAACTCCTTTAATTTCAATACCAAATCTTTATCCAATTGATCAATGGTTAAAAAAGTTCCATCTCTACCTTGAATCATTCCGGCGGTAAACTTACTTGTTTCATCATCGCTATACTTTGATACAGCTGTACCAAAGTCAATAGTTCCTGCTATTAACTTAGCCCTAACACTGTCTAATTTTTCAAATCCGGCTTTCATTTCAATTTGAGTCACTTGTGGGACTTTTAAAATGTGCCTAACTACTGCATCATCTCCAGACCTGCTTACCAATTGTATAATATGATAGCCGAATTTTGTTTTAAACGGATTAGATATTTGTCCTTCTTTCAAGGTAAATGCTTTAGACATCCAAAGAGGATCTAAATCTTTTTGATTTCTATTTATTTCGTACATCCCTCCACGATCTTTACTCCCTGGATCTTCTGAAAAAAGGGAAGCTGTTGATGCAAAATCTTTTTTTCCTGATTCTATTTGTGTTTTATAACCTTTCAATTGTTCGATACAATATTCCTCTGCGTCTCTACTTGCTTTAGGATATTCCACTACTTGACCTACTTCAATTTCTGTTTCATAAAAAGGCAAACTGTCTTTAGGAATACTTTCAAAATAATTTTTTACTTCGTTGGGTGTAATTTTTATATCCTCAACTATTTTATTTCTCATCATTGATGCTAACTTCCGATCTCTGAAGCCCTCTTTAAAATCTTCTTTTAGTTGGTATAATGATTTTCCCGCAACCTTTTCTACTTCTTCTTTTGACCCATACTGACTAATAAAATAACGGATTTGATTATCGATATCTGCATCTATTTCTTCTTCAGATACTGGAAGCGAATCTTTTTCTGCTTGAAGTACAAGCGCTTTGATTCCCATTGTTTGTTCTAAGCTAAGGCATTTGGCATCTTGAGGAATTTCAATACCTTGGCGCTGCATATCCAATATGCTATTGTCAATATCACTTTTTAGGATTATTTTATTTCCTACTACAGCAATGATTTTATCCGCAATTACTTTTTTGGGTTGAGAGTAGGCTGATGCTACTATTAATAAGAAAATTAGAAAAAGGGCAAATTTATTTTTAATCATAATGGGGGGTGACTATGTTTAATGAGTTGAAAAAGTTCAATGAGTTGAATAGGTTAACCTTTTAAGCATATTCAACCTGAAACCTTTGAAACTTATTTAGTGTTGCCAAAATTAATCTTCGTTTCTTTTACAAATCGTTAAATATTGTATCAGTTTAAAGAGTTGAATAGGTTAACCTTTTAAACACCTTCAACCTGAAACCTTTTGAACTTATATTAAAGCGTTCTCTTCACTTCTACTTCTTCAAACGCTTCTACTATATCGCCAACTTTAATATCATTATAATTTCTGATTACCAATCCGCATTCCATTCCTGATGATACGTCTTTTGCATCATCGCGGAAACGCTTCAAACTGGCTAATTCTCCAGTGAAAATTACAATACCATCTCTAACCAATCTGATTCGGTTGTTTCTTGCCATTTTACCATCAAGAACCTGACAACCCGCAACAGTTGCTTTATCAAAACGATACGTTTCTCTGATTTCAACATTTGCTAAGATCTTCTCTTCCACAGTTGGCTCCAACATGCCTTCCATCGCACTTCTTATTTCCTCAATAGCATTGTAAATAATAGAGTACAATTTGATCTGTATAGATTCATTTTCTGCTAATCTTGCAGCTTGAATAGAAGGACGAACATTAAATCCGATAATGATGGCATCTGATGCATTCGCTAAAGTCACATCGCTTTCCGTAATCGCACCCACTGCTTTATGAATAACTTTTATTACAATTTCTTCTGTACTTAATTTTTGCAAAGAATCACTAAGTGCCTCAACAGACCCATCCACATCACCTTTAATAATTACATTTAATTCTTTAAAGTTTCCAAGTGCCAAACGGCGACCAATTTCATCAAGTGTAATATGCTTCTTAGCACGCATACCTTGCTCACGCAAAATCTGTCCGCGCTTATACGCTGTTTCTCTTGCATCTGCTTCATTTTCAAACACCTTGAAAGTTTCACCCGCTTGAGGAGCGCCATTCAAACCCAATATCAATACCGGAGTTGATGGAGGAGCTACGTCTACGCGTTGATTTCTTTCATTGTACATGGCTTTTACTTTACCAAAGTGCTGTCCAGAAACAATCATATCACCTTGACGGAGAGTGCCATTTTGAACTAAAATAGTTGCAACGTATCCGCGACCCTTATCAAGTGAGGCCTCAATAATAGTACCATTGGCTTGTTTGTCGGGATTAGCTTTTAATTCGAGTATATCCGTTTCTAATAGTATTTTTTCAAGGAGTAAATCAATATTCATTCCTTTCTTGGCACTGATTTCCTGGCTTTGGAATTTTCCTCCCCAGCTTTCAACCAAGATATTCATAGAAGCCAGTTGCTCTTTTATTTTTTCCGGATTAGAGCCATCTTTATCTACTTTATTTATAGCAAAAATCATAGGAACATTTGCCGCCTGGGCATGCGATATCGCTTCTTTTGTTTGAGGCATCACCGCATCATCTGCAGCTACTACAATTACTGCAATATCTGTTACTTTAGCACCACGGGCACGCATAGCCGTAAATGCTTCGTGACCAGGAGTATCTAAAAAGGTAATGGCCCTGCCATCAGCAAGTGTTACTTCATAGGCGCCGATATGTTGTGTAATTCCTCCTGCCTCACCTGCAATAACATTCGTGTGTCTAATATAATCAAGCAGAGATGTTTTACCATGATCTACGTGACCCATTATGGTTACAATTGGAGCCCTTGGTTTTAAATCTTCAGGACTGTCTACAACTTCTTCTGCCTCTAATTCCGCCGCATCATCTACTCCTATAAATTCAACTTCATAATTAAATTCGCTAGCTACTAATTCGATTACATCTGCTTCAAGACGTTGGTTAATAGAAACCATGATACCCAAATTCATACACTTACTGATAATATCAGCAAAACTGACATCCATTAATCCTGCAAGCTCACTTACAGATATAAATTCAGTAACCTGTAACTTATTAGTAGTTTCTCCACCCTCACCCATCTGCTCTGCCATCTCTTCCCGCTTAGCTTTTCTATATTTAGCTTTAAGACTTTTTCCTCTACCTCCTGACCCTGCAAGTTTGGCTTGTGTTTGCTTTAGTTTTTCTTGAATTTCTTTAGCATCAATAATTTTATCCTCAATACGTTTAGGCGCTCCGATTACCGGTCTTGGAAAACGATTACCAGTTGATGGAGCTCCTCCTTGTGCCGGCCTAGCTTGTCCGCCACGAGCATCTGGAATGGCTTTGTTGCCACGTTGTTGACCTCCAAAATCTTGACCTGGTTTCTTTTGTAATGGAATGCGTTTACGCTTTTGTTTTTCTTCGTTAGTTTCTTTCTTTGGACGCGTATCGCTATCTATTGGTAAATTAATTTTACCTAAAATTTTTGGGCCTGATAATTTTTCGGCCTGTATATTTTGTATTTGTGGTAACAATACCGATTCTGGTACTGATGGAGTAGGAACAGTTTCTGTTTCAATTGGCTTACTTATTACAGGAAGCTCTTCTATATTTTCTGTGATTTCTGTAGCCGTTGAAGGTGTTTTTTTTGTTGCTTTTTTAGGTCTTGTTGAAGAATCAATGTTACCTAAATCTATTTTATCAAGCACTTTTGGCCCTTCCAGTTCCGGAGCTTCTATTTTTGTTATTGAAGATTTTGATTTTTCAACAGGTTTTATTTCCTCGGCAACAGGCTCAACCTTTACTTCTGCAATTACGGCTTCTTCTATAGGCTTTACTTTTTCTTCTTTCTTTTTTATAGAAAGATCTTCTTCATCTTTTTTCTTCTTATGATCGCCGGAAGCGCCTTTTGGTAAATCAACCTGTTCTGCTTTTTGTTTGTTCGCTTTATCAAGTTGAAATTCGGCTTGCAAAACACGATACATTTCTATAGAAAGTTTCGTGGATGCCTTTAAATCATCGGCATTGAAATTTTTAGACACAAGGAATTCTATTAGGGTATTTGTTCCTATATTAAATTCCTTGGCCGCAGCCATTAACCTAGGTGTGTTTACTTCTGACATTCGTTTTATTTATTGTAACATTAATTATAATGATACAAACTTTCATTTAATGATTACTAATGTACCGATTATTCTGTTTCGGTTGTTATTCTCTTTCGAATTCTTCTTTTAATATTCTTCTGATATCCGAGATGGTTTCTTTTTCAAGATCCGTTCTGCGCTCTAATTCTTCAGCTGTAAGTGCTAAGACAGAACGAGCGGTATCGCAGCCTACTCTTTTCAATTCCTCAATAATCCATGCTTCAATTTCATCGCCAAATTCTTCCAAGTCAATATCAAACTCATCTTCGTCTCCTTCGTTATCACGGAAAACATCAATTTCAAAACCTGTTAATTCGCAGGCCAGTTTAATATTTACACCACGACGACCAATAGCCAAAGAAACCTGGTCTGGTTTCAAAAATACATTTGCATGATTTTTTTCTGTATCTAAATCTATGCTGGTAATTTTTGCAGGTGTTAATGAGCGTTGGATAAGCAACTGGATATTTGTTGTCCAATTGATCACATCGATATTTTCATTTTTCAACTCTCTAACTATTCCGTGTATACGACTTCCTTTCATACCCACACATGCACCAACAGGATCAATTCTATCGTCATAGCTTTCTACCGCAACTTTTGCCCTTTCTCCTGGGTCTCTTACAATTTTCTTTACTACAATCAGTCCATCAAATATCTCAGGAACTTCGATTTCCAGAAGCTTCTCCAAGAAAGAAGGACTGGTTCTCGATAAAATAATAATTGCCTGACTATTTTTAAGTTCTACTTTTTTTACAACTGCGCGAACGGTTTCGCCCTTTTTGAAATAGTCGCTTGGTATTTGTTCTGACTTTGGAAGCAACATTTCGTTTCCATCTTCATCTAAAATCAAGACTTCTTTTTTCCAAACCTGGTATACCTCACCGCTAACGATTTCTCCTACGCGATCTTCATATTTTTTAATTAAAACATTTTTCTTTAGATCATTAATACGAGCAGCAAGGGTTTGCTTTCCTGCAAGAATCGCTCTACGGCCAAACTCTGCCTGAATATCAACCTCTTCATACAATTCTTCTCCTACCTGATAATCCGGCTCAATAAGTATGGCGTTCTTATATTCAATCTCTGTTAGGGTATTATATAGATCATCGTCATCTACGATGGTTCTTCTACGAAAGATCTCAAGATCACCTTTCTGGTCATTTACAATAACGTCAAAATTTTCATCATTGCCGTATTTTTTACGGATTAATGTTTTGAACACATCTTCCATTACTTTCATCAGTGTTGGACGATCGATACCTTCAGCTTCTTTAAACTCCTGAAACGATTCCATCAAGTTAATGCTTGCCATAATCATCTCCGTACTTTTTCCCGAAAAATATCGGGACCCCGCCGGACGTGGGTTTTTTGTTAATTAAAATTTTATTAGAACTTTTGTTTGTTTTATTTCTGAAAAAGGAATACTTAATTTATGTTCCACCGCTTTTTTGCCTTTCCCTTCTACAAATTCAATACTTATTGAATCCTCCGTTAGCTCAACTAATTTTCCTTCTTGTTTTGTAGCATCTAGTTTTGTTACTTCCACGCTTCTCCCAATATTTTTTTGATATTGACGAATTTGTTTCAATGGCTCATCTAATCCGGGACTCGATACCTCCAGGGAAAAATCTCCATCTGGGTAAAGCCCCATTTCCTCCATGCGCTTATATAATGCTCTGTTTATTTTTATACACTTTTCAATTCCGAGTCCATTATCTGCATCCAGGTAGATTTTGATATTATTTGTGGGCTTCACTTTCATGTCCACAAAAAAGATATCATCTACCAATAATGTTAATAATGTTTTCTTGACAAATTCTAATTGTGTTTCTGTACTCATGACATGTTAGAAAAGAAGAAGGGAACGATTTCGTTCCCTTCTTCTACTTTTTCTTACTGCAAATATAGGAAATATGATGTTATCAGCCAAAACTCCATGATTGTTTAAATAAAATTAACCCTACAATTTATACCCTATAAGCATAACTTTGCAGTATGCTAAGACTTATTTTTGAATTGTTTGTTATTTACATATTGTACAAGCTCATTTTCGAGTTGATTCTTCCCGTTGCCAAGACAACAAGCCATATCAAAAAGAAAATGAATGAGATGCAGAAAAATATGCAGGAGCAACAGTATCAGCAACAGGAAGTCAAGAAATCACCACAATCCGGCAACCCAAAGCAAGAAAAAAATGAGGATTATATTGATTATGAGGAAGTTAGATGATAAATAATCTAATCATTTAGAACTGCATTCGATAAAAATTGAATATCTTTTTAATTCTCCGAGATTTATTTAATCATACTTCTATAACAAATACTCCCACTGCGATTACTATTGTTGAGAACAAGTGATACCCTGCTTAAATCAAAAATTACATTTTTTATTTCCCTTATAAATATTTTAAAAAAAGGATTGCCTATATCTGAATTTTGTTACTTTTGCTGCCTGTATAATTTTTTATAAGTTTAGAAGTCTTTCTATCTTGTAAAGAACGGGCCTATAGCTCAGCTGGTTAGAGCACCTGACTCATAATCAGGTGGTCCTAGGTTCAAATCCTAGTGGGCCCACATTCATAAAAAACCACCTGCAAATATTGTAGGTGGTTTTTGTTTTTAACGAGGGTTTTTATACTCTAGATTGAAGAGAAAACCTTGTCTAGATTATAAATAAGTGCCTATTTCAACATACTGGAAGGGGCCAAAAAGATTACACAATAGCCCTCAACCTTTCATTACCTTTGCGCCAATGGAAAAGTCAAATTTTGTAGATCAGATTAAAATATTTTGTCGAAGTGGCCATGGTGGGGCTGGAAGTAAGCATTTTATGCGAAATAAACTTACTGCCATGGGTGGGCCGGATGGTGGTGATGGCGGCCGTGGTGCACATATCATTTTAAAAGGAAACGCTCAATTATGGACTTTACTTCATCTTCGCTATTTTAAAAATGTATTAGCAGAAAACGGGGAAAATGGGGGTGGTAATAATTGTTCGGGTAAAACAGGAAAGGATATTATCATTGAAGTCCCTTTAGGAACCATTGCTAAATCTGAGGATGCTGATATTATTGAAGCAGAAATCTTAGAGCATGGTCAAGAGATTATTTTGATGAAAGGAGGACGGGGCGGATTGGGAAACAGTAATTTCAAAACTTCAACCAATCAGGCACCGGAATATGCACAGCCTGGAGAAGAAGGCCAAGAAGGCATTAAAGTTCTCGAACTTAAAGTTCTCGCAGATGTTGGATTGGTAGGGTTTCCCAATGCAGGAAAATCGACATTATTATCAAGTATTACAGCTGCAAAACCTAAAATCGCAGATTACGCTTTTACAACTTTGGTTCCACAATTAGGCATGGTTGAATATAGAGACTCTAAAAGTTTTTGTATGGCAGACTTGCCAGGAATAATTGAGGGGGCAGCAGAAGGCAAAGGATTGGGACACCGGTTTTTAAGGCATATCGAAAGAAATGCAGTGCTGCTATTTTTAATCCCTGCAGATAGTAAAGATCATAGAAAAGAATTTGAGATTTTAAAACTTGAATTAGAAAAGTACAATCCAGAAATGCTTCAAAAGGATTTTATTATTGCCATTAGTAAATCCGATATGCTTGATGATGAATTAAAAGCAGCTATTTCAATAGAGCTACCAAAAAATATTCCACATCTATTTATCTCATCGGTAACTGGTTCTCAATTACAACAATTGAAAGACGTTTTGTGGAATACGATTAATGCTTCTATAGTTTAATAGTTAATGAACAGCTGTGAATAACATTTGTTTGTTATTTGTTTATAGATATACGTATTTCGTGAATAATGATGCCCACCCAACCATTTTTTTACCAGATTAGATTTTCCTTTTTAATTACAGTAGTCAGTCTTTCCTTACTTTTTATTTTAAGCGGTTGTCCATATAGATCTATTTACAGCATAGATAATGAGCCACAACTACAAGTAGATAAAACTTATTTTGGTAGCTGGGAAACAACTATTATTGATGAAAAAAACAGGCGCATAAAAATAGAAATGAATCTTGCACGAAAAACAGACTCTATTTATAATGTCTTTTTTGCAGGGTTTTTAGGCAGGGTAAACAAAAAGAAAAAACCTCAGCTAGATACCATTTGCGGGACCTGTTTTATGAGTGAAATTGGGAACAGGTTATTTTTAAATGTGGATGTAAAAGAACAAATATTTATTGCTGAATTTGTTTACAAGAATGATGAAATCAACTTACTTGCTTTATGTGAACATTTTACTAATAAAATGATTAAATCAAACGAACAACTTAAAAATGCAGTAGCATTTCACTATCGAACAAGACTATATCCGCTTTATGACGAATCTTTTTGTCTCAAGAACATGACAAGGATTAAAAAGATAAATGTTGATGCTACTTTAAAATAGTAATTTGCTTCTTAATCAAAATCAGGTAATAATTATTTTTAAACCTACAGATGGAAAGAAATTTTATTTATTTTATTAATCCTATCTCTGGCACTCAAAATAAAAAAGGTTTGATTGAATTTATTTCTACTCAGACAAAAGCTAATGGTATTCCCTTTCAAATATTAAGTACAAACAAAGAAGGAGATTATTCTTTTTTACCTGCTCAAATAACATCAGAAGATATTACAGATGTTATTATTTGTGGTGGCGATGGAACGGTTAGTCAAATCGCTTCTTTTTTGTTAACTACTTCGGTAAACATTGGAATCATCCCGATGGGGTCTGGAAATGGATTAGCGCTTGCCGAAGGAATAAGTAAAAATATCAAGAAGGCCCTTAAGATTATTTTTGCAGGGAAATCTAATTATATCGACGGGTTCTATATCAATGATAAATTTGGATGCATGCTTGCTGGTCTTGGATTTGATGCACAAGTGGCTCATGATTTTTCTACACAAAAAAAACGAGGACTTTATACCTACATTTTACTTTCTATAAGAAATTTTTTTGCTGCAAAGGCCTACCCTTTTATCATAGAAGTAAATCAACAGCAAATAAAAACAGACGCGCTTTTTATAAGCATAGCTAACAGTAACCAGTTTGGAAATCACGTTACCATTGCGCCTATGGCATCTTTAAATGATGGTCTTTTGGATATTGTTGTGGTAACTAAGATGAATAAACTCTTGGCGATGTTTTCTTTATTGAGACAAATTAGTATTGGAAAAATACTGCCGAAAGAACAGCTTGTTACTAAAAATAAAAGTATACTTTATTTTCACACAGATGAATTAATTATAGACAATCCTAAAGAAGCACCATTACATTTAGACGGAGAACCCATTCCTACAGAAAAAAGAATTAAAGTACGCGTTCTTCGGAATGCATTTAAACTTCTGCAACCTGCTTAAATCTTTTTACTAAAAACAATAAACTGGTTATACAAATCACCAAAAGCATGGCGGTAAATTGATGTGCTACGCCAAAGAAAATAAATACTGATGGATTAGTCGCGGATATTAGTGCTCCAATTCCTAAACTTATTTGTACCACAATCAACAGCATAAAGGCACGTCTTAATAATATGAAAGGAATATGATTGTTGAGACTTTTGCTTTTAACATAGAAAATAATTGACGCGATGAAAAGCAGGTATCCGATACCGCGATGTATAAAATGAATAGTGATTTTATTGTTGATTACATTCTGGGTCCAAGGAGAAAGTTCATGAATAGATGAAGGGATAAAAGCGCCATTGATAGAAGGCCATGTTGGTGCAGTTGACGCAGCTTTTAATCCAGCCATAAAACCGCCGAAAATCAATTGAAAAAAAAGTAAGATCAATATAGTTAACAACAAATTTCTTGTATTGCTTGAATATACTTTATGCTGAAATACAGGGAGTTGACTTAAAGCAAACCAAAACGTATAAGCTAATAACACAAGTGCTGCAATGAAATGTGTGGTGAGTTGAATATGTCCCACGAAATATTTTTCAGGAACCAATCCACTCTTTACCATAATCCATCCAATGGCGCCTTGCAACGCTCCCAGAAAAAACAATATCACCATGGGAAAAATCATGGATTGATTGAACTTCTTTTTTACAATGAAATAAATAAATCCAATAAGGAAAACCATTCCCATCATTCTTGCCCAAAGTCTGTGAAACCATTCCCAGAAAAAAATAAATTTAAATTCTTTCAAAGAAAAATATTGATGCACATATTTAAATTGATCTGTGTGACGGTATTTTTCAAATTCAATTTGCCAATCAGTGGTGTTTAATGGCGGCAACGCTCCAGTAATCGGTTTCCATTCGGTGATAGAAAGTCCAGATTCAGTAAGTCGGGTTATGCCTCCCAATAAAACCTGTACCACAATCATGCCAACACCAATTAACAACCATGTTGCCACCTGTCTATTATTTTTTTGTTGTAGTGTTAACTCCATAGTGGTGCAAATTTAGTGATGTTTTCCTTCAAAGGTTTCAGAAGTTAAGTGGTTTAATAAGTTCAAACCGTTACGCAAAAACTTCTGCAACTCATTGAACGTTTTAAACCTTTTGAACAATTTTTACCCGTTTTTTCAGACCTTTGTTTTACTTTTTATGTTAGAAAACTCTTTTGATATCAACAAAATTGAAGCGGGATTAGATGAGGCAGGTCGTGGATGTTATGCCGGACCTGTGTTTGCGGCTGCCGTAATTTTACCAAAAGATTTTTATCACCCTTTATTAAATGACAGCAAAAAGCTTACTGAAAAAAACAGAGATTTATTAAGGCCAATTATTGAGAAAGAAGCCATTGCTTATGCTGTGTCAATGGTTGATCATAATGAAATAGACCAGATTAATATCTTGCAGGCTTCCTACAAAGCGATGCACCTGTCTATTGATAAACTTAAAAAAAAACCGGAACTACTACTTATTGACGGGAACAGATTTAAGCCCTATAAAAAAATAAGTCATGAGTGTATCATTAAAGGAGATGGAAAATATAGCAGTATTGCCGCTGCAAGCATTTTAGCAAAAACTTATAGAGATGACTATATGCTGAAAATTCACCTGGAATATCCTGAATACCAGTGGAATAAAAACAAGGGATATGGAACAGCTGTTCATCGGAATGCGATTGATAAGTATGGATTGTGTACATATCATCGAAAGACTTTTAATATTCTTCCTGTTCAAATAAAATTATTGTAGTAGATTTTGAATAATTGAAATTCAAAAGAATCAACTTGAAAATTCCCCAGCACCTTGTCTTAAAACAGTCCATTCCTGTGTTGTACAATCAACCACTGTTGAAGGAACCATCCCTCCAATACCGCCATCAATAACTAGCTCCACTTTGTTTTCAAAATTATTATGGATGATTTCAGGATCGGTATATTCTTCCACCATTTCACCGGGCAACGAAACACTCAAAATAGGATTACCAAGTTCTTCAAGTATTTTTCTACATATTTCATTGTCAGGAATCCTTAAACCAATTGTAGCTTTTTTGTTTTGTAAAAGCTTTGGGACCTGTTTACTTGCTGGCAGAATAAATGTGAAGGGTCCGGGAAGGTGACTTTTTAAAATTCTGTATAAAGGCGTGTCAATAGGTTTTGTATAATCACTCATATGACTTAAATCCCTGCAAATAAATGTTAGCATTGCTTTTGACGGCTGTATATTTTTTATCTGGCATATCTTTTCTATGGCTTTTGGTTGAGAAATATCACAACCTAATCCGTAAATCGTGTCTGTTGGATAAATGATTACTCCGCCAGATTTTAAGCAGCTTACTACTTGTTTGATGAGCCGTTCCTGTGGATTTTTGGGGTGGATTTGTAATAGCATATTTACAAAATAAACAAATAATCATTAAGAAATAATAAATGAACATTTAATGCAGTACTTTTGCTCGGTTTTTTCCAATTTATTCAAAACTCATTTATATGTCATTAATTACTGTTGGTACTATGGCTTTTGATGCCATTGAAACTCCCTTTGGCAAAGTAGATAAGATTGTTGGTGGTTCTGCTACTTATGTAGCGTATGCTGCAAGTAATTTTCTGCAACCGATTCATCAAATTTCTATTATTGGTAATGATTTCCCGAAAGAAGAAATTGAAGCATTAGAGAGAAGAGGCGTAAAGCTTGATGGCGTAGAAGTTGTGGCTGATAAAAAATCATTTTTCTGGAGTGGTAAATATCATCTTGATATGAACACCAGAGATACGCTGGTAACAGATTTGAATGTACTGGCTGATTTTAATCCTATTGTTCCGGACAGTTATCAGGACAGTGAATTTTTAATGTTAGGTAATTTGATGCCAAAACTGCAATTAAGTGTTATCAATCAAATGAAAGTAAGGCCAAAATTAATCGTAATGGATACGATGAATTTTTGGATGGATATTGCTTTGGATGATTTGAAAGAAGTATTGAAAAAAGTGGACGTGCTTTTGGTTAATGATGGAGAAGCCAGACAACTTAGTGGGGAATTTTCTTTAGTAAAAGCTGCACGCAAAATTATGGAAATGGGGCCTCAGTTTCTCATTATCAAAAAGGGAGAACATGGCGCATTGCTTTTTCATAAACATCACGTCTTCTTCGCACCTGCTTTGCCGTTAGAAGAGGTATTTGATCCAACTGGAGCTGGAGATACTTTTGCAGGAGGCTTCATTGGCCATTTGGCAAAAACAAAAGATATTAGTTTTGAAAATATGAAAACGGCTATAATAGTTGGAAGTGCTTTAGCCAGTTTTTGTGTGGAAAAATTTGGACCTGAGAGAATGAAAGAAATTACAAAAGAAGATATTGACGAGAGGATACGTGAATTTGTGCAATTAGTTAATTTCGATATTGATCTTGTATAATTATGATTGATATTATTATTTTATTTTTTCTTTTAAAAAGAATCGGAAGACTTGCTAATGAAAAAGGCGTTAGTCCTACGAAGTGGAAAATATTTGCCGTTCTTTCTTGGTTTATTTTTGAAGGGATTGGCGTTGACTTTGCTTTAGCTTGGAGTGGTTTCACAGAAATTAAAAATATCAATCAGGCAACGAATGTAATTCTTAACAATCCTGGTATTGTATTATTTGGTTTGTTTTGTGGTTTTGGAGGCTACTTATTGGTGCGTTTAATTTTAGAAAGAAAGGTTTCAAAAGAAGGCTAAGTTCTAATTTATTTATCCTCACCTTATTTTATTACAATTGCTTTTTTAAACTTTTTTATCTTGCCTTGCAGATTGAATACTTCTGTATAAAGAATATAAATTCCAGCAGGTGGTCGCTGACTTTTTTCGTTTAATCCATCCCATCTGAAATAGCCAGTTCTCCCACACAATGCATTTCGTTGTAATTGTTTTACCGCCCTTCCGTTCGCATCAAATACAGTAATATTTGCAACATATCCTGGTTCCAAAAAAGAATACGTAATCGTAGCGATATCATCATGGCCGTCATTATCCGGACTAATTGTTTTAGGTTCTATATTTATTTCTCCGTCAAAATCACTTTGCGAATTACTTTGCGAATTTTTATAGGTTGGCGTTCCGAAATTATTACTACTTGAGGCACTATGCCAATTGTGTTCATCCTGAGAAAGTCCATCACAATTGATTCTTTCTAAAGCAATTCCTTCTTTGTTTTCTAATAATTTAAAATGCCAGTCATCTTTATAAGAGACGCTATCAATTTGTTTTCCCTGTTCGTTTAATAAAATCACATGGCCTTCGTCGTCATTCATAGATGGCAAAGAAGTTAACTGCAATAGTCTTTCGGGGTATGGAGTGAAAAAATCTCTTTGAACAACATTGGAGTTTTCGGTAAGTACTATATATTCTTTTGGAAAAAATAATAACTCATTGGATGAAACGGATGTAATATTATCTGTTTCGCCTAATGCATTCAAATTAGCAATGAATACATTTTTTAAATTAATGATTTTATTGCTTCTGTTAAACAGTTCCAGGTAATCTACACCGCTAGATTTAGGATTAAATAATATTTCGTTGATGACAATATCAAAATAATCAATTGGTTCGTACAAGCCCACTCTTGCAGTGTTGTATGTTCCTATCTCGTTTCCAATACAATCTTTTACTTGATTAACAGAAACTGTATAAATTTTATTTCGGTCCAAAGGATTATTTAGCCGAATAATTATTTTATCAAATAAAGGTGCCAATGCAACAACAGATGAAGGAATACCAATGCCATCACTGATGTTATAAGAGTTTATATTCGTTGCGTACAAACTATCTAAGGGCTCGTTGAACAACAAAATGATGTGTAAACTATCCGGAGCGTAGGCACGAATCAATTTTGGAGAAACGGCATCAATATTAACAGCATCAATACTGTTTATTTTACCGGGGGTCCCACCAATAGCAGCATCGCTTGCTGACCAATTTTCAATACCAGTGCAAGGATTATTCAGGTCAATCATTTCTAAGCTCCAGCCTCCTTGTTTTTTTAATTCATTTTGATACCAATTATCTGAATAATTTATGGCATGAATAATTTTTCCGACGGAATTAGAAAGAAAAATCAAATCGCCAGTATTAGATAATGATGGGAAACTTGTTACACTTATTACAGATCCAAAAAGTAATAAATCATTTACAGAACCACTGCTGCAAATAATAACAGAGCTGTCAGGCTTTAAAACAAAAGACCTTATTGGACCACTTGATCCTGTTGGTTTTCCAACTTTCCATCCGGCTAAATTAATTTCATTAGAGCTAATATTACGAAGCTCTATCCATTCGCTATTGGGCAATCCAACTAAGGGCGATGGGTCAGCCATAATTTCATCGATGACAACATCATAGGGTTGTACAATTATAAAGGGAGCTGCCGTGTCCTTTACTAAGGAATGGTTTATTCGATGATTATTCGCTTTCGAAAAAGATGGCGATAAAACAATTAACAGCAAACAGCATAAAGTTTTCATAATGGTAATTTTAAGCAAATCTATTTATTGGAAAAATGTCAACTGCTGAATTCAGGTTTAAGCAGAACTTAAATGTTTACAAACGATAGCGTACAAACTATAAATAATATCTATTTTTTTATGGTTTTCGAATCGAAAATCGTGATTCCCTTTTTATAAGTTATTTTTGTAAAAATTTTACTTATGAAAGTAGCTGTAGTTGGTGCCACAGGCTTGGTTGGAACAAAAATATTAGAAGTATTAGCAGAAAGAAGTTTTCCAGTTAGCGAATTGCTTCCTGTTGCATCAGAGAACTCTATTGGGAAGAAGATTTTATTTAATGGTAAAGAATATAGTATTATGGGAATGCAATCCGCGATTGATGCTAAACCGAATGTGGCGATTTTCTCTGCAGGCGGAAATACTTCATTAGAATGGGCGCCCAAATTTGCAGCAGCAGGAATTACTGTAATTGATAACTCGAGCGCATGGAGAATGGATCCTGATAAAAAATTAGTTGTGCCTGAAGTAAATGCCAATGTCATTACTGCAAGCGACAAAATTATTGCTAATCCTAATTGCTCTACGATTCAATTAGTCGTTGTATTAAAACCACTTCATGATAAATATAGAATCAAAAGAGTAGTAGTGAGTACTTATCAAAGTGTTACAGGTACAGGCGTTAAGGCTGTTAATCAATTGATGAATGAAAGAAAAGGCATTGTTGGTGAAATGGCTTATAAATACCAGATTGACTTAAATGCTATTCCTCATATTGATGTGTTTTTGGATAACGGCTATACGAAGGAGGAAATGAAAATGACGAATGAAACTAAAAAAATAATGAATGACGAGAATATTTTACTTACGGCTACCTGTGTGCGCATTCCTACAATCGGCGGACACAGCGAATCGGTAAATATTGAATTTGAAAATGATTTTGATTTAACAGAACTGAAAAGTATTTTAGCTACATCCGCCGGAATTATTTTACAGGATGATATTTCCAACTTTATCTATCCAATGCCGATTACTGCTCATGATAAAGATGAAACTTTTGTTGGAAGAATCAGAAGAGATGAAACGCAAGCGAATACGATGAACTGTTGGGTGGTAAGTGATAACCTGCGCAAAGGAGCTGCAACCAATGCGATTCAAATTGCGGAATATTTAATGGAGAAAAAATTTATTTAAAGTGAGTTTTTGCGATTCAATACAATGAGTTCTTTATTCTCAAATGAAGTTTGTTCATGCTGCTTCATACCCAATACAAATAATGCTTTTGCCACTTGAATGGAAGTAATGCTATATTTTTTTCCCAACAATTTTATTATAGGGTAAAAAAATCTTGACATCTTATACATTAAATTAGGTTCTTGTCTTTTTATTACGGGATAAATATAGGATGGTCTGGCGCTATGAAAATTATTCGTATAAATTTCATAGAGTTTATTTTCGGCTATTCCTTTATATTTCTCAAACATTACCCAGCTTTTCTCTGATCTGTCTGCACGTGCGCCACTTAATAAAATAAATTTAGATGAGGGTGAATGCGCATAAACTGCTTTTGCTAATGCTACAGGATAATCAATAGTAATTTTCTTAAATGTATTTTTATCAGCAGCACCTGTATAAATTCCGATGCAGAAAAAAACCACATCAATCTGCTTGAAGTGAGGAGCTGTGAAATTTATAAAATCTTCAATAATTATTTCTTCAATTTTTGAATCCTTAATCAAAGATGGTTTTCTTGAAATTAAAATTATTTTATTGACTTCATTTGAATCTAAACAAATCTGCAACAAATGACTGCCAACCATTCCTGAAGAACCGGCAATAAGAATGTTTTTTGGAGCTGACATTAATTTTTAATTATAGTATAGATTTTCTACCAAATAAAATTCAGTAAGAAGCATGAATAATTCTTGATTTTGAGGTAATTAAGCAATCGTCCAGGTCTCATTGCCTCTAAGTAATTTATCCAAATCACCTTTCCCTTTTTGAACAATGATTTCTTCAATCTGCATGGTCATCACATCTTCATAACAAGCTCTGTCCGTTTCGTAAAAAACGCCGAATGGTCTAGGAAGATGTCCTTGTAATGTAGGATCATCAAACATTCTTACTAAAATTTGTGCTTTGTAAAAATCTCTTTCGTCGTGTATCCAAAGGTCATCCGTAGTTGCGCCTTCAGATAAATCAACTACAACTGGCTTAAAGCCATCAAGTTTGATTCCTTTATTTTGATTTGCCCCAAAAGTCAATGGCTTACCCTGTTCCAGAAAAATTCCTTCTTCCATCTTTGTTCCTTTTTCAGTAAAAACCTCAAAGGCGCCATCATTAAAAATATTACAGTTTTGATAGATTTCTAAAAAGGAAGTCCCTTTATGAGCATTGGCTCTTAACAACATGGCCTGTAGATGTTTTGGATCCCTGTCCATAGAACGCGCAATAAAACTTCCATCTGCACCCATTGCCAATGCTAAAGGATTAAATGGATGGTCAATACTGCCAAAAGGAGTACTCTTAGTTACTTTGTGTTCCTCAGATGTTGGCGAATACTGGCCTTTTGTTAAACCATAAATCTGATTATTAAACAATAACACATTCACATCGAAATTTCTTCTTAATAAATGAATAGTATGATTTCCACCAATACTCAGGCTATCCCCATCTCCGGTTACGATCCAAACACTTAGCTCAGGGCGAGCTGCTTTTAAACCGCTGGCGACAGCAGTAGCCCTTCCGTGAATACTATGCATACCGTAAGTGTTCATGTAATAAGGAAAGCGACTACTACATCCAATACCTGAAACGATAACAATATTTTCTCTTGGAATCCCGAGGGTTGGCATTACTTTTTGAACTTGTGCTAAAATGGAATAATCGCCACAACCCGGACACCAACGCACTTCCTGATCAGTTGTGAAATCTTTTGCCGTTAAGGGGATGTTAGTAATCGTATCGCTCATAATCTGTTTATTTGAGGATGTAAAGTTAGTACATAATGAGTCAAATTAAAGAGTGAAGAGGATAGGGTGATATTTTTGAATAGGAAGTGATTATAGCGTATTCGTAATATTGCAATATTGCTTTTTAAAATAGCATAGCCCTAAACATCGTATATATACCATGGTACGTAACTGATACGAACCATGGCCTTTTAAGAAAAACTGTCACTTTTCCAGACTTTATCTGTTTGAAGTTTGTTTTTTTATTGTCAAACTTATTTACATTCCAATTTTCTAACGATAAGATAGTAATGAAAGAATATTTTACGCTGCATAAAAAAAAATTAGCGCTACTTACTGGAATTGTTTTATTTCTATTTTTTTTCTTTTATAACCCTTTTTTTTTGTTACCTAAAGCAAAACTAGTTTTAGCAATAGCAACCGTAATGATAAGTTGGTGGGTTTTAGATGCGATGCCACTTCCTGTGGTTGCATTATTGCCTATTGTATTATTTCCATTATTTGACATCAGTACTATTATGGAAGTAACAAGTTCTTATTCAGATGCTATTGTTTTTTTATTTATGGGTGGTTTTTTTATCGGCATAGCAATTGAAAAATGGAATTTACACAAACGGATTGCACTCAGCATTATTAACATTACTGGCACAAATGGAAATAAAATTATTCTGGGTTTTATCCTGGCTACAGGATTTTTGAGTTTGTGGCTCAGCAATACCGCTACAACGATGATGATGTTTCCGATAGCCATCTCTGTAATTCATGTTGTTGGAAGTCATCAGAATGGTGAAGAAGGAAGCATGAAAAATTTTTCTTTGGTGTTGATGTTATCCATTGCATATGCGTCGAATTTTGCGCTGGGTACTATTATTGGAACGCCACCTAATGTGGCTTATGTAAACTACATTACCGAAAAATTTAATTACAATATTAGCTTTACGGCTTGGATGATTGCATTTATACCTCTTACCATTGTACTGCTTTTTGTTTTGTATTGGATTTTAGTAAAATGGTTATACCCAAATGGCATTAAACATAGCGAAAAAGGGAAGGCTTTTATCGATAATGAATTAAAAAAACTTGGAAAAATTTCTACTCCGGAAAAAAGAACTGCAATCATTTTTATACTAACCGTGTTATGTTGGATTTCAAAAGATTTCATAAATAGTTGTCAGGAAATAATTACGCTTGATGATAGTATTATAGCAATGATTGGTGCTATTTCCTTATTTGCCATTCCGGCGGGAAAAAATAATGATACTAAAAATGAAAGATTGCTAGAATGGGAGGATACCACAAAAATGGCTTGGGGAATATTAATATTATTTGGTGGCGGAATTGCATTAGCCAAGGCTTTGGAAGAAGTAAAAATAATGGAACAACTTGGTGCATATCTGGCTTCTTATTCAACGGGAAACACTTTTTTAATGATGCTGATTGTGGTAACAGTTTCAGTTTTTTTAAGTGAGGTAATGAGTAATGTAGCACAAGTGATGGTAATGGCTCCGGTAATTTCATCCGTTGCTATTTCGTTGCATATGGATCCATTATTATTAGGAATTCCGATGACATTAGGAGCGAGTTGTGCAAGCATGTTGCCGATGGGAACACCTCCAAATGCTATTGTTTTTGCAAGTGGTTATATTAAAATGAGAGACATGATTAAAACGGGCTTTGTATTGAATATTGTTTGTATTGTTATTATTACGCTGTTTTGTTATTTTTTACAGCCGATGATTATGAAGTTGATCTAGCATTATTTTTTATTAAAAAAGATGCGGCTATTTTCACTTTGCGCTTTCCAAAAAGTCTTTAACCCCCAGCACGATTTTATCAACTATTTTTTGTTGAAAGTTTTCATCTAAAATTTTCATTTCTTCTGCTGGATTACTTAGAAATAAAGTCTCGATTAATGCGTTGGGATATTCCGTAGGACTATTCAACATAAAATTAAAAGAGGCGTTATTCCCATACTCTTTAAAACCCAATTCAAGCATACGTTTGTAAATAGCTTGGCTTAATGGTCTAAACCCTTCGTATCTGTAGAAGGTGCTTGTTCCTTCTACATGGATGGGATCTGCTGAAGAATTCAAATGAATACTTAATAATAAATCTGGTAAACTATCTCTGTAAAATAAAATCCTTTCTTTATTATCAAAGAAGCGTTCATCCGTTCTCGTCATGATAACATGTGCGCCGTCTTTTTCTAATTGTTTTTGTAATTTAAGCGCAAGAGCAAGAGTAAGATTTTTTTCGGCTACACCAGTTGGTCCACCGGCTCCGGTATTGGTTCCGCCATGTCCGGCATCTATAGCAATGGTAAGTTTGTTTATTAAAAGAGAATGTGGTTGTTGTTTTATTTTTATAATCAAGTTGTTGTTATCATAATAAATAGCGTGTCCCCAATGTTGGTGATGTTTTAAAGAAATTGAAATGCGGTAAATATCATCAGCAATTTGTTCATAGGTTACTTTTTTTATTTCTTTGATGGTTTCTAATTGATCAATCCAATTAGTATTATTTGTTGCACCAAAAACATCAACTATGATTTTGGAGGGGTCTGTTTCTTGAAAAGATTGATAAGGAAGTTTATTAAATAATTGAAGCCTTACATAATCATATAACGAGTCACCATAAATGTGGATCTTTCCCGTAAGAGAAGAAGGTGTGAATGTTCCGGGTGGAAGTTGGTTGACAAGTTCATCTGGGATATATGCTGTTCGTGTATTGGCTAATTTTATTTTAAAATGACTGCCGACTTTTCCAATAACTTTTAAAGGAATTAAACTGTCAATGTACCCAATCTTTGCTCCTCCCAATCTGTCATCCCCTAGCCCGTATTCAAGATGCGCCAATCTACCTTTTGTAATAACTACATCCGACATTGCAGGAGATAATAGGGTGAAATGTGCCGTTGTCTCTTTTGACACTATGGAGTCGGACTTCATCAGCGTAATCGATATTTTTTGATTATTAAAAGTGTCAGTTGGTTGTATAATATATTTCCCCTGATAAATGCCGACCATTCCATTAGTAATAGTATCAGGCATTTCATAAAGCAGCGTTTTATTGAGCACTTTTAAAGTGCATCCTGTCAGCGCTTTTACTCTAAATGAAATCGCATCTCCGGCTTTAAGAAGCAAATCGCCATCGGGAAACGTCTGAATGCGTTCAATTAAAAAAGACTGCGTCGGTTCTTCTGGAAGTGGAATGGTATAAGAGTATTGCAACGACTTTGTAACTGATTTTCTATTAGGCAAACTTGACACTATCGTAAAAACGGTATCCCCTTCAATAAGTGCAAGTTCATATGCAAAAGCTCCTGTTGGATAAACTTTGACGGGTTGATTATTGATGGTTAAAGAACAAGAAGGGCAAGTGCTGCCGATGATGAATTTTTGAGGATTGTTGGTATTGTTAATCTCTTTTAAAGGCTCCGTTAATTTTATAACTGGCACTATTAGTTTCTGAGAAAAGGATGCTTGAAAAACGAAAAGAAAAATTGAAAAGAAAATTATTTTCATTTTGCTGATAGGAAAGAAGGTCATGGGTGATAATTTCTGTTAGATATACTCTTAAAGTTAGTTATTTGATTCGTTTGTAAATAATTATTTTTGTTGGAATAAATAGACACTGATTTAATTTGAGAGGTTGTTGTATTCCAATTCATTTATGATTACATTTTTAATTTTTATATCCATTTTATTAACCGTTCTTTATTCAATTCTGTTGATTTGTTATCGGTATTTTTGGAAGTCGATACCAGCATTTGATTCAATCACGCTTTCCAGTCAAAAAAACAACACGTTCGTTTCTATTATTATTCCTGCAAGAAATGAAGAAGCGACTATTGGAGATTTATTACAATCCATTAAAAATCAATCTTATTCTAAGGACTTGTTTGAAGTTTTGATAATTGATGATTTTTCCACTGACAAGACTGCTCTGGTTGTTTTACCTTTTCTCTCTGAAAATATAAAATTGATTTCTTTATCTGATTACATTCAAGAAGGTCGAATTAATTCTTATAAGAAAAAAGCAATTGAAACTGGAATTAGTCTGTGTAAAGGAGAACTCATTATTACAACAGATGCTGATTGTATGGTTAAAAAAGATTGGTTAAAAACAATTGTCAATTTTTATGAACTACAAAATCCGGAAATGATTGTAATGCCTGTTGTTATTAATAAAGTCGCTGGTCCTGTACAGCTTTTTCAATCGTTGGATTTTATGTGTTTGCAGGGAATCACTGGCGGCGCTGTAAATAAAAAATTTCATGGAATGTGTAATGGTGCAAATCTGGCCTATACAAAAAGAATATTCAATGAGGTTGGTGGTTTCTCCGGGGTTGATGCTATTGCAAGTGGCGATGACATGATGTTAATGCATAAAATAGCCATTGATCATAGCGATAAAATAATGTACTTACTATCCAAGGATGTTGTTGTGGAAACGCTTCCTGTGAAAAGTTTTACTGAATTTTTACATCAAAGAATTCGATGGGCGAGTAAAGCAGATCAATACACAGACAAAAGTTTGTTTCCGGTTTTGTTGTTGGTTTATCTGTTGAATGTAAGTTTATTCCTTCTTTTAATTGGGGCAATATTAGATGTTACCTTCTTTAAATTTCTTTTTTTGTTGCTTGGAATAAAAACAACAATAGAATTATTTTTCCTGTTACCTGTAGCCCAATTTTTCGGAAAAAGACAGTTGCTTTGGCTATTTCCTTTGCTCCAGCCGTTTCATATTATATATATGCTTATTGCCGGATGGTTAGGAAAGTTTGGCCGTTATCGTTGGAAAGAAAGAATTGTAAAATGATATTACATTAGGATGCAGGTGCAACAGGAACATTTCTGCAAAATCCTTCCTCCAAAGAAATAAAGGTTTCAGTTCTTTCAATGCCTTTTATTTTCTGAAGTTCATCATGTAATACAAATCTCAATTGGGTGATGTCTTTACAAACGATTTCCAAAAACATGCTATAATTTCCGGTGATATAGTTGAGGCGGATAATCTCCGGTATTTTCATTAGCTCTTTGGCAACGGTATCATACAAAGAACTTTTTTCAAGGTAAATTCCAACGAATGCGGTAATATCATAACCCAAAAGTTTTAAATCAACACTCAATCTTGTACCTTTAACAATCTTAAATTCTTGTAGTTTTTTGATACGAACATGAATAGTTCCACCGCTCACAAAAAGTTTTTTTCCAAGTTCTGCGTAGGATATTTCTGCGTTGTACATCATCGCTTCGATGATTTGAAGGTCTAATTTGTCAAGATTTAATTTTGCGGCCATTTTTATTTATATTTTAATAATGATTCAAAATAATATACAAATATTTGGATTTTTTCTATATTTTCAAAATATTTATTGAAATAATTTTAAATAAAGTGGGGTTTTTATAGTTTTACGTATTAAACTTACTCCTAAGTGATTTTTATTTACCGAAAAATTGTGGGGTGATGAAATTTTTGGCAGACATGCCCCCTTGTCTCGGGGGTGAGGATAACAGGACAAACGTAACATAGAGCCGCTTTACTGGCAACAGCAGAGTGTCCGGGGTCGACCACCGAAACTTTGTGTTATAGCTAACTGCCTCGTGAAGGTTCGATCCCTTCCCCTACAGCGGTTTTTATTTTACAGAAACCCTTGCAGCGTGAGTTGTGAGGGTTTTTTGTTTTTATTAAATTTGAAAAAGTTTCACTAAAAGTTTCACTACGATTGCAGATATCATGTAATCGATTTACAAGATTCAAAATTTAAGAAAAAAGGACTTGTACCATTAATCTGCTCTTTCTTGAAGATGCATTTTTCAAATATTAAAACTGTAACAAACCCCAAAAAATATTAATTTTAATTCTGTGATTTTTTTAAAATAATTATGCTAAAAAAGTACTTTTTTTTGTTACTGGATTTATTTTCAATGAATCAACTTTTCAGCCAATCTATAAAAGACACGCTGCTTTTTAATAAAAATAGTGACGGTAATTATCAATTGATTTTCATTGACACTCCTCAATCATCTTATCACAAAAAAGTTATAGAATCACTTATTTCGAATAATGTTTCGGTCAATGATAAATCCGCGATTATATTGGTTATCCACGTTAATAATAAAAAAACCAAATTATATGTTTAAAAATAAAATTTTAATTGCCGTTGTTCTCATAATCCTAACCTTTATATTCGCCAATCTATATAATTGGATTGAGGATAGACAAACGTTTTTAATTATTAGAAACTCGATGTTAGGTCTAGAATTCTTTTTCTTAGTATTCCTAATAATTAGAAAGTACAAAAAATAGAATAGAAACTCTAAACCAAAGAAACTAAGTAAATTTGGTGTGTGGGGAATTTCAATTTTAATTTGTTATTCAATGAAAAAATTGACACTATTTCTTTTGCTTTTAACAGTATTAAGTTGCAAAAATTCAAACGACTTCAAAAGTGCGTTTGAAAAACATAAGTTTGACCAAAATGTAATAAATAATTTGCCACAGTATGACACACTTCGACAAATCATACTGAACAATTATGACAGTTTCAATTTGAGTAATGCTAATAATAGTTTCACATACTTCTATAATTTTGACACTTCAACCCAAATAAGTGGGTACAGTAATAGTGACATACCTGAAATAATATATCCCAAAATAGTTGAACTATTCAAAGGAATTGGTAAAGAAAATATTTTCGGTTTCACAATCTCCAAGGACAGCACATTTGAAATTTTAGTTCGTAACACTCATTTGACAAAATATTTTTTAGATGTAAGGGAAAGGCTTTATTGGTATCCTACACCAGGTAATTCTGTCAAAACGGAGTTTCCAACTAAAGACACATTGATAACTAAAAAATGGCAATATCAAATTTATTTTGACAAGAGAGCAGCGTTTTAATACTGCATATAACTTTACGAACTATAGTCGTCTTTTTTATTGGCATAGTTTATAGTTTGCAAGATTTCTTAAACATTTTATTTTAGATTATTTTTTTAATAAATCAGATAATACTTCATCCAATTCATTATACATATTTTCAGAAAGCCCAATTCTCGAATATCTTACTAAACCCTTTTTGTCAATGATGTATAAAGTTGGATAGGCTTTGATATTATAATCTGCAGGTATAGTATCGACTAAATAAATTGGATAATCTATTGGAGTTCGGCGAAGAAAGTTATATATTTTTTCACTGTCTTTCTTGCTTACCTCGTATGGATTGATTCCAATTATATCTATTTTATTTCCATACTTTTTGTACAATTTGTTTAAATGAGAAATCGCGTTTATACAGGGCATACAAGACGTGAACCAAAAGTCAATCAAGGTTATTTTTTCAAAATTGAGTGTTGATACTTTCTCATAATTGGGGAATATAGTACCTGATATTTTTGGAGCAAGTATGCCAGTATCTAACAACTTGTAATCTTCATCAGTGGGAGGCTTATAATCTTCAATCGGAAAACTATCCAAGTATTTATTCATATTGCTCTTTAAATCCGATTCTCCAAATTCGTCAAACACTATGTTTTTGAAAAGCCATGAATTTCTTTGTATTTGATCTTTGTATTTCGCCTGATATGATTTTTTAGTAATTACTTTTTTTCCTTTATCAATATAAATAGATTCTTCACATCCGTATATTTCATCTTTATCAGGATAGTTTATTGTGATTTTTAAAAAGTTGGATGTGTCTAAATATGTTACATTGTTTTCAGGGACGTTTAATTTCTTTTCAAGTTTTTCAATTGATGCAAAATTAGATTTTAATACATCTCCATCTATGTTTCCAGTTACATCATAAATTTGTCCTTTTGATGCGTCGCTACGCTCTATCTTTTTTTTCATTAAATCAATAACATACAGGTAAGGATAGTTATAATATTTTATAACATTTATTGAGGTATTAACACGGCTGTAAGAAAACTTTGAATTAAAAATTGTATCAAGTTTATCCTTGATGATATTTACCTTACTGTGGACGTAATTTAATTCTTCATCGTCAAAAAACTTTATCGCAAAGTCCACATCATAAGTAATAGCTGTATGTGATTTATATTTTTTTATGGTCTCTTCCAACACCACTCTATTTGCGTTTGATTGACTAAATACATTAAGTGAAAGAAACAATATTGAGTATAAAAAAAATCCCGAAAAAATTATTTTATGATTCTTCATGCCTTAATACTGGTTTTAAAATATTGAAAATTAAGCACCATAGATTTTTTATTTCACTTCAAACCAATACCACCCTTTTTTTTGAGTAATAACATTATATGCTTCAGCCCTCATTGATGAATCTACCCAGCTTAGATATTGATTGTATCTTTTTGGAGAATTAAAAGTAATAAAAGGGTTGATTAACCAACTTCTACCATCATTTGCAGTCATTTCCATACGGCCGTCTGTTAATTCTAAAATGCACTTTCCTTTTCTATTTGGAATAAATAAACATTCAAATTCTCTTGTTGTATAGTCCCATGTTTTGCCACCATTTACCATAGTTCCACTTTTAATGATAACTTTTGTAATTTGACTTGCATTTATTGAACCAGTAGAAGTAATAGAATCGACCGCTGTACAATGAATTCCAAAAAAACTATTTTCCAACAACTGACCAAATGCGATGTTTCCATAATTTGTAACCATTGTATCCGGAATTTTCATTTTAAATCGAATGGTGTCACCAATGTGAATTATTGAATCTAATTTTCCACTCAGCGTGCCTTGAATTTCAGTGCTTACAGGACTATATGCACATTTTGGCTCTGTACATAACCTTTCTGGGTCACAAGATTGCAACATGGAAAGAAAAATGAAAATATAAGCAGCTAAAATTATTTTATGATTCTTCATGCCTTAATCTTTTTAAGTTGTAACCATTATTCAATAAAACATCAGTTAATCGTTCTTTATCAAAAACACTAACAGAAATAAGTTCTTAGTTTTTTTATTGTATCATAATAAATTAATTCAAATGTCAACTTCGACTATTTGTATGCCTGATAACGTCTTTAAATTTCTGATAATTTCATTAATTATAGAAACCCCTGCAGAGCCAGTATCTATATTTAATATTACCAAACCAGGCTTTGATTTAAAATTAAAATTATGAACAACCCCAAGTTGACGGTCTTTTTTTTCTGATATTTCGTTATATTTTTTTATGCTGGAAGTTATATTACATTCCAAATCAGTGAAACCGAGTAAATCATTAAAAGTAATACGCATTAAAATATCAATGCTAAAACGATAAACTATAAGTTCAAATGGTATGTTTTTACTTAAAAATGGATGAACTTTTTTTTTCGAAGCAAATTGTCTCCAGTATTCTTGAGGTTTTATTCCTTCCAACCAAAACTCTAAATCGCTAACATCAAAATTTTCATCTGTAGGTTTTACAATCTTACCCGATTTCGATTTCCAACAAAAACTAATGTCATCATAATAGTCAGGTAATATCCAAAGTACAGGATTTATTTTTGAAACAATCCCAAATTCATAAATAGGTGGTGAATCAAATCTATTAGGTGGGGCTATACCAACCTTTGATGATGGAGGTATTCCCGTTTGCTCAATAAAAAGTTTTTCAAAACATTCAGAAAAGAAAAGACAAAACTTTTCACTGAACAATTTTACGTTTAGTGATTCAGGATATGGCAATCCTAACAACGCGTTTCTGTAAACTATTTCGTGGCACAAATAAAAACCTGCTTTCATTTAATTTATGATTAGATACTAATAGCAAATCTAATTATTCTGTTGTGTATTTGATTACAGAAATCTATTAATCCGCTTAGATAAACTAAATGAGTTTCTTTTAAACTCAGAACTAAACAAACAAATTGAAGTCCTAATAAGTTCACTTGGCAAAAAAACTAAGCAATACAGCATAGAAAAATTCCACTTCATAGAAAGAAAAAATCTTAGCTTCTATCAGCCCAATGTTGATACTACAGCGTTTCCGGAATTTATAATTAACGGTGGTGGAATGGATGTGCGATTAGAGAAAAAATGATAGCAAAAAAGGGATTAAATTTAAATTATCAATATATTTGATTATCAATACTAATTTTATAAAATAAATCTTATGTTTTTAATTACTATTCCACAATGGGCGGAAACTTTGAGTATAGCATTATACATACTTTTAATAATTCTTGGTATAACTTTCGTATTTAAGACCGAATCAAAAGGTATCAGGCGTTTTCTGCTTTCAATCATGTGTGTATTCATACCTTTTTTTTCAATTGCTTATATAATTTATGCTCTCTTAAAAAAGAATAAGCAATTTCTCGGAAGCCAATAACGGTGCTGCTAAAGAGATTAAGATGTATTAAAAGTAAAATTCCTTTTTACACTATCAATGATTCTAATTTTTAAATTACAAAAAAATGCTACATCGTAATTTGTTTCTCGCAGTTTTAATCTTGCCAATTTTTACATTTTCACAAAAACTATACATTATTCCCAATTTTGATTTACAATATTCAGGACTATCTTTTATGAGGAATTCAGAAAAAAATGCTGATGACTTTAAACCAAGTGTACCACTTAACGGTGGTGGAATGGATTTGCGATTAGAAAAAAAATTATAGAGAAAAAAGGGATAATGATGAAAAAAAATATTTTAATAATAATTATTTTTTTTACTGCAATCATAAAAAATGCGGATGCTCAATCTTCTGGTGTTCCAGACACTCTTGCTTATTTACAATCAATTGTAGCCAATAAATCCAAATACATTGGCAAGCCATTTTCTGTATTATTGAAGAGCTTGCAAATACAAATAAAGTTTTTCTCGCCAGTAGCAAGTATATCTTATAACAAGAATAAAGAGACATCGACTTTATTTTCTTTCTACTTTCCAAAAAATTCCGAAGAAATTTATTTGACTTATCCAAGTTTAGAAATTTATTGGAAGCCTTATTTGAATGCCGTTCAATCAGAACTTTTATACTCCCAAAGTCGATCAGTCGGTTGGTCTCCTGCGGTAGAGGGCTTTTATGGAAATGCACTTATTTCAGACATAAAGGTTTTAGAATAATAAATATTTTTCTATAAGCGACAATGTTTGATGCTATTTCTATTTGTCAATAAAAACAATATCATAATGAAAAAAATATTTTTTCTATTATTTGGAATCATTATCTCAACACAAACAAACCAACTATTTACCATTAGGAACATGGAATTATATTAATGGAAAAGATACAATAGAGATTTATTTAAAATCTACTCGAATTAATAAATGCTTATCTATTTGAAATTAGATCAGATTTTTTATGTTTTTTGTATAACTGCTTTGTTGTTACATTCAGTTCCTTACTATTGTAATAGTGCAATGCGGTAGCCATGAAATAATTCATGCCAGTTAAGCACCCATCACACATTGCGGGAGCGGGCATTTTCTGAATCAATGCTATGCCAATATCATCTGCAACCTTCATTTCTTGAGGTGTAAGAGCATCAAAAGGGTTAAGCGCGTCTATTTGCTCGATATGCTTGAATATTGTTGTATCACGTTTATATGCTTCTTTAAGACTTGAGAAAAATACCCTGTCTTTGAATGCATGACTCCATGGATTATCGCTACGATTATATTCAAAGCTTTTGTGTATCTCATTAGAGCATGAACAAAGTGCGATTAGAATAAAAACAGCTAAATATTTCATCATACAAAATTTATTTTTAAAATTAAGAAAACATGAATTGTTTAATTTAATAAAGCTCGAAACTTCATCTTATGGAAATCAATCTGCACAATATTTTAAAACCGCTTCGCATTTTATAGTGCCGTGTAAATCATTTTCCCCTGTTTTTTTGAATAATACAGACCACTTGTTTTTTATTGGATTAAAGCTGGCAAATTCAAAATCTTGTGAAAAAACGCCTAAGATTCTGCCACCATAACACTTTACAATAGTGTCTTTATTACTGACAATCATTTTTATGGTTTGTGTCCATGCAAAATCCTCATTAGTAACACATTGAAAACTTACATAAATTCCCTTTTTAGGAATGATTAAATGAAATGAATCTAGGTCAATTGTCTGTTTTCCTATTTTTTGAGGATGATAAATCAAAGGTGTTTCCGTAAGCATATTGCCAGGTGTAATACTGTCGTTAACGTCATAAAAACTTATAATTAGAGGAGCATTAAAAACCGACTCTGGTCCAAAAAAAGGTTTTTCTATCCAAAATGAAAAGCTTTTCAAAATGGTATTTTCTTTTTCTGGATTTATCCTAACAGCAAATTGAGAATTTGAATTTTTCCATAAACCCCACCATTCCAAATTAAAAACAAACCTTTCTCCATTTGCATTGGTTTTTTGAGTTACAGCTCTTTTATTGCCGTATGTAAATGATTTCATTTTTTTACAGTTCTGTACCAAAACTGGAGGTAGTATTTCGATAGCTTTTATCAAACGAATGGTTTGATTGGAATTTGAATTAAAAACAAAAGAATTGGATTTGAAACCAACATAGGAAACTATGATAGAATCTCCATTCTTTGCATTCAATTCCGCTATTCCGTTTGCATTAGCTGATACAATAATTGGATGCGTAAAATTAATTAGTGTTGCGAATGGAAGCGCTACGCCATCTTCGGCAGCAATGATTTTAAATTGCTGTGCATTAATTTTGAATGAGAAAAATAAATTAAAGACAAATAGAAAAATTCCAGAAATAATTTTAGACATAACTTAAATGATGTTTTAGAAATCCAGTCAAAAAAAGTATGGCAATGCTAAACTATTTCTAATAATATATTACACAACGATATGTTAATTGAGAAAGCAAAACATGGTTCTGGTTGAAAATTTGTTTCAAATTGCAACAATTCATAGAGAACAAAAATCTCTAATCAAAAAGATTGCACAACTGAATCACATGGAGAGATAGCGAACAAAGATTGCAAGAGTGACAAGAATAAAAGTTACAACCAGAAAGATGGTTTTTTTATTGATACTTTCTTTCTTGTAACTAAGAAACATGGAGATGACTGTGACACCTCCAATGGAGATTAACAAGAGCCACTTGGTTGTGTCTGATATGTTTTGATTGTTTGCAACAAACATAATATAGGCAGCTACTAACAACAGGGGCAGATATTTTATATTTTTCATGATTACGCTAAACTTTTTACAATTGAAATTACACAATGATTTGTTAATTGAGAGAGCAAAACATGATACTGGTTGAAAATTTGTTTCAAATTGCAACAGATTTCATAATACACAATTTTAATTTTTATACCTCTTTAACACCTTACTCTTCTCCAAAATCTCCGATTGTTTATAATACACATTTCTTCCAATACGATGTTCATTGATAAGCCCTTGTTTTGTCCATGTGGCTAATGTCGTCTTGGAAATCTTGGGTTCAAATAACAGACAAGTTTGCGCAGGAGACAACAATTTCTCCTCCCTTTCGCCAACAAAAGTCAAAATAATATCTTTTATCATTGGCCGAAAAAGGTCAACCAGCTCTTCTGCGGTAAAATTTGTCAATATGAGTTTATCTCCTGCCATTAAAATTTTCTTGCTCTTTTTCTTTTTTGGCTTTAAACTTTTTTATTGCATAAACCGCAACTCCCACCACAACTATACCCACAAGTAAATGCCAGATTGTAAAACCCTTCTTCGATTGGGGCATAGCAATTACAGGTGGGGGTGGTGGTATTTCGGGAATTATAGGTGTATGAATAACGCTTTCAACTACTTTTATTACTGGCGGAGGAGCCATCGGTAACTCAGGTGCGTTTTTTAAAGCATTCAAATAATCAACTTTATCTGATAGTATCTCTTTTATAACTTCCATATTTTAACGGTTTGGTTGGTGAATAATACATAGGCGTAGCGTATCAACTTTTTCGCTTGGATATTCTCAATAGTTATTAATTCGGAGTAGGTATCCCATACAAAACCACGGTCTAAAAATACCTTTGCGGAAAAAGGTTTTGAGCCATACAAACCATAGGTTTCATTTGCCGTATTATCAAGAAACAATAGGATTTTTTGTAGGGACTTCTTTTTGTTTTTTTCTGATGCGTCCACGCTTTTGTTGTAATCGTAGCATTCATCACTGCAATAAACGGTGTTGCCGTTTTTATCTTCTGGTAGCGGGCCCTTGCAAACGGGGCAAAATCTTAGTATTTTTTTCTTCATGTCTTTAAAGTTTAGACAACAAAGATAAAAATGGATTATTAATAAAACCCTTTACAGTATTGAGTTTCAAAAGAAAAGTATACTAACTGTACTAGGTGCTAGTATAGTTTTGTACTAGCTAGTGCAAAAAGATGAGGACAAGAATTTGCAAGTTACAAATGTGTTATTTTGGAAGATAATTATCCCAAATTATCTTGTTTTTGGGACTTGATTTTCCATTGAAATTTCCTGCGGCATTAATCATGCTTTGCCGGAAATACATTGGCTTTTCAAAATCTTTAATATAATTAGCAAAGAACAAAAGGAAATCATTTTTATCCCTTGTCGTATAGCTATGTGTTGTGAAAAACAAATGAAAGCCTTTTTCTACAATTTTTTTGGGAAATGCCAATGATGTATTAAGACTAAATTTCGTTTCTGGAATCTCTTGTGGAATTGTTAGCCCATTTGCAAAAATGACATTCACCTCTTCTTCTTTCAGAAATGGTTTCTTATCCGCAGATTTTTCAAGGTATAAAAAGGAAAAAAAATGGCGAATTTGCTCATCTGTTAACTTCCCAGGAATTTTAAACCCTTTTTTGCTTTCAAGATATTTTTTAAATTCAATCTCTTCTTTTTCTGTATTTGGGCTTTTCTTTATTTCAGGGTTTTCAACGATTATTTCCACTTTTGAGTCAGATTTTCTATCTACCCATTTTTCTATTTCTTCGTTGAAGTTTGACGGTAAAAGATAGAAATTGCCGTCAATTGATAGCAATTCTTGTAAAAAGTCGTACAAAGATTGCTCGTCACCGTAAAAATTATCATACACCTGAAAACTCAAAAATTCATTAATTGGAAGACCATTAGATTTAAGTTCTCCAATTTTTAAAGAAAATAAAATGCGGAATGTTTCCTCATTAGTATTCTCTCTGAAGATGTAGAGTATTTTTTCCAAATCATAAAAAGCTCCATCATTTTCAAAAAAATCCGGAATATATGTTCCATCCCATTCCGCATTTATTCTTGCATATTTTTCATAATTGCTATTATATTCTCCTTCGTGTGTTGGATTCAAAAAAGGTTTAGTTTCTGATTCAAGAGCAGCTTTTTTAATGTGGGTATAAATTTCTCTTGCATTGTAGTTAACGATAGACTTTTGCCTTAATTGATCATTCACAAATTGAACGATTGAGCTGATTTCTATGTGATAATCCATCTTAATAATTTTTACTTAAGTTTCTATGTTAGATTTTTAATTTTTTCAAGTGCCTATTTACTTCCCTTTCTACTTGTTCAAAATCTGGCAGATTTTTTATCTGGTCTTGTAACGAACTTTTCCATCTTGCCTTATATTGAGGGATTCTTTCTGTCATCTTTTTGTGAAAATCAACCGCATTTAAATTTTTGCTGCTGCACTTTGTTTTGAACTCCACGTTGTAAAAATCAATATCCATTCCGTGTTGTTCCAGTAAATACCAAATGTCATAATAGTCTCGGGCCTGCATTCTTTGCATAACAGAACGCATTTTTTCAACCAATACTTCTTCAAGCGGATAACACAATAATTGGTGGTCTTCCATATCAGAATAACCAATAAACGCACTTTTCATTATTGGCGCAAAAACCAATTGCTCACTTCTGGATATATCTACCTTTACACTTTTGTTGTTTCCTTGTCCGCCGAGTGGACCTACATAGCTGATGTAAAAATTGATGCCGCCGTCTTCATGTTTGTTATTATCAATAATCGCCATAGGAATGTTGGCTTCTTCTTTTACATACTCAAATGTTTCTCTAAATAAAGAAAAAATCTGATCGTTAGAAGTGTTATTCTTCACCAATGTAAAATCCAGGTCTTCGGAAAATCGGTAGTCTTCAAAATATATTTTCTTTAAAACAGTTCCGCCTTTAAACACGATTAATTTTGATAAAGAATTGTGTTGAGCAATTCCTTTCAATATCCAGGAAAGCACATAATCTTTTTCAATTTGTTGGTCGCGCACTTCTGCATTTCTTGCCTTTTGCTGTATTTCAGATGGTTTTATCATGTAATGATGGCATTTAGTATGGTATCAGTATCTATGTTTTTTTGTACACTCCAACGAGAATTTCTTTTTCCTTCTTTAGGCAGTTCTGTGTCGAGCACGACATAAGATGCTGTTTTAATTTTTTGTAATTCTTCTATGATGGGATTTTCTATTTTCAATAATTCCAATAAAAAACCCAGTCTTTTTATTACAGCCTGCGAATTGAACTTTATTGAGTATTCTAAAAGGGTATCAAAGTTGATTTTTGTTTTCGATGCATAAATAGCTTTTGCCACCTCAACAGTCCCTCCAGCATATTCGGGTTTAAACAAACAATCAACAATCGTCTTTTCCAAATCAGAACAAAGCACTTTATTAAAACTATCTATCCATATTTTTTTCGATCCAAAAAAATGTGATGCGTTGTGATACACAAATTGAAAAGAGACATTTTTTATGCTCAACTCCGCGGGTTTTATTTGCTTTGACACCACTATTTGTTCTTTCAGTGATGGTTGTGTTATCAGATTATGAATCTGTAAGGCAGAATAATAACCGATATAATATTTTGCATTGTTTACTAAATGCTCGGCTAATAAATGCCAGTCAGGCATAAACTTACTTGGCTCGGCTTCATAGGGAATGATATAAAAAACACCATCTTTAATACGCATCAACAATCCTCTTTTCGACATATCACTCAACAACTCACGCACGGTATTGGTTTTTGAGTTAGGCAGTGCCTGATATGCTTGATTATTGTCAAAGCAAACCTGGTTCTTACCGTTAAAGTAGGTAAGCAGTTCATTTGATTGTTTTGATATTAACTTATTTTTCATAGTTGATTTGTCAGTTTTAAACTGACAATAAAGATATAAATAATAATTTAATTTTAGAAATTCTGTAAATAAACTCCATCATCATACGCAACAACAGTTAGTCTCACCATCCCTCTTTAGCCATTATTTTCAAACCGTGACAATTATTCACGCTTTCGTTTCTGATGCTAATTTTGCTGACTACAAATTGTGTCCATCTGACATTTTTTGCTCATATTATGCTACCCTCATTAAGTTATTGTTCCATTTCAGTTTGATATGCTCGTTCAAACGCTTGGCTGTATCCAGTTTACTTACTCTGATATATTTTAAAAACGCACGCTCTGTTTTATGGCCAGTTATTTTCATCAAATCAATAGTAGGGAATCCCTGTAAATAAAAATTAGTGGCAAAAGACCTTCGAGCAGTGTGACTTGAAATTAAATCACATAAGCGTTCTTTTGGTTGAGTGGAGAGCCTACCCGTTTCTGTTAGTTCTGCTAATTCACCAACCTCTTTAATGTAATCATTGAACTTTTGATTACTGATTGCTTTTGGTAATCTGTTGCTGTTGTTTTTGTATTTTTCAAATATTTCTAAAACAACAGGGTTGCAAGGAATAATTACAAGCTCTTTCGTTTTTTGAGTAATGATTTTAATGTAAAAATCATCATCAGATTTTACAATGTTCTCTGGCTTGATGTTGCTGAAATCAGAAAATCGTAACCCAACCCAGGCACCGAAAACAAACAAGTCGCGGACCTGTTCCAATTTTTTATTTTGAAGCTGAACTGCGTAGAGTTTATATAACTCTTTTTCTGTTAAATAAATATGCTCTGTTTCTTCTTCGCTAAACGAAAACTTTTTATGGCGGAACTGCATGTTATCAGTATAACCAAGATCAACAGCCTCGCCCATAAACACTTTCAATATGGCAATATCTTTTGCTATGGTATTTACAGCCAATTTCTGTTTCTTTTGCAGATAAGAAACATAGGCATAAAAAAAATCGAGATTGATACTTTCAAAATCAATTTTGGTTTTTGAATAGGCTTCGTAATCTTTTAGGTGCTTGGTAACGGCATGATAGTTTTTCAAACTTCCTTCACTTTTATCTCTTCCTCTGAATTTGATTTCTCCGTTAATAAATCTGGTGGCTAAGGAAAATAAAGTTGGTTTTTGCTTGGACTCTTTCGGCTGATGGTTTTTATCAATAAAATGCTCCATCGCCATTCTGAGATGTTCCGGTTCAGGTATTCCGTCCTTTAAAGATTCATTGTATGTTTTTATGCAGATTTCTTCAAGATTATCAAGCAGATCATTCAGGGCGAATTTTCCATCAATGGTGGTAGCAAGTTTATTTTTTACCCTTTGCTTTTTTTCATTCCAGTCGGATGGTTTTATGGATTGTCCGAAAGAAAAAAACAATCTCCTTCCATGGTAAATAAATTGAAGGTAGATATTAGAGTATCCTGCTTGGTCAGTAGGTTTTAATCTGAAGTGAACTACGGGTTGTCGGGGCATGGTGTAGATTTTGTACACCAAAGATAATAAGTTTCACTAAAAGTTTCACTAAAAATTGGATTTATTGTTATTATAAAAATCAATTTGTTATTTTTAGTATTGATAATCAATACTTTAATGTTTAATTGGTATTTCAAATATCAACGAATAACAATAGGTTACTGTACTTCCCCTACAGCAGGTTTTTATTTTACAGAAACCCTTGCAGCGTGAGTTGTGAGGGTTTTTTGTTGGGGTTCCATGCTTAAGCCGAAATGTTACTAACCATAAATTAGGGGCTTCAAAAGCTATTTTTGATAGTAGTTAAATGGAATTTTAACAATAAAAAGTAAAGTTAGAAAAACAGATAAAGTTGTAAATTCAACTTTAAAAAAATATGAAAATTTTCTTCCTCTTGATAGGGATTACTTGTCTTCCCCTTTTTATGAAAGCACAGAATGACGTTAATATAAGTAACAAAATAGATACAGCTAAGACTATTTTAATTGTTGAAGCAGCTTGCGGACAATGTAAATTTGGAATGATAAAAAAAGGCTGCAATCTTGCAGTAAGAATTAATGGAAATGCCTATTTTGTCAGTGGTGCTAGTATTGACTCTTATGGTGACGCTCATGCAAAAGATGGTTTTTGCGAAGCTATAAGAATGGCTAAAGTGCAAGGAGAATTAATTGATACTTTTTTTAAAGTTTCTTATTTCGAATTAATAAAGCAATAATTCAAGACTATTTGGCCCTACATTCTTTCATATAGTTACCTTACTTTAGCAGCAAGCATAAAGGAATTGAAAAATGATTAGAAATAATAAGCAACACAAAAAAATTTAATGATTAAAAAGAAAATAAAACGTGCGTTACGAGTTTCACAATTTATTATATACAAAGAAACATTAGTTGACTTCAAAGAACAATTCTGTTCTTTTGTTGGAGCATTTTTTGGAATAGGAATAATTGCATTTCTTCAAAGTTATGTATTGGAAAAAAATGATGCCGTATTTCTTATAGCTTCTTTTGGAGCGTCTAGTGTTCTTCTTTATGGTGCCCATCAAAGTCCCTTAGCTCAACCAAGAAATTTAATTGGAGGGAATTTAATTTCAGCATTTATCGGTGTGACTATTTATAAACTGTTACCCGATATTATATGGTTGACTGCTCCTCTTGCTGTTGCTCTTTCAATTGTAGTTATGCAAATTACAAAAACACTTCATCCTCCCGGAGGAGCGACTGCATTAATTGCAGTAATCGGTTCACAAAAGATAAAGATGTTGGGCTACTTTTATATTATTTCGCCAGTTTTGGCAGGCGCATTAATTCTATTAATTGTAGCATTAATTTTTAACAACATTACTGCATACCGAAGATACCCAACAGACGAAAAATTTACAAATTCTATACTGCGAATATTTATTAAAAAGAAGAAAACGGACCTTTAATAAAAACAATATCACTTTTAAATTCCTATAATTTTTGAAACCTTGAAAAATACACATGGGTTGATGTATATATTCGAATGGAATAAAAACCTGATGGTAATCCAGAGATATTAAAGGTTAACAAATTATTTCCCGCAAGTCCTTGTTGCATTATCTGACTGACTAATACACCCTGTAAATTATATATGAATGCATAGATAGGCATGGGTTGATTGAGTACAACATTTACATTAACTGTTGATTGTGCAGGATTGGGAAAAGATGCTAATGTTGGGTTAACTCCTACCGTTTTGCATGTATCACTTACGCATGGTAAAGATCCAGCAACATTTTTCTTGACTTTCAAACAAACAGAATAAAAACCAAAATTCGGAAACATATGAATAGGATTAAAGTCATGCGAAAAAGTGCCATCGCCAAAATACCAGGTGATAGAATCTGTGGAGTTTATATTGGTGGAGGTATTAATAAAATAAACTGTATTGTTTGAAAGGCTAGTGCCTGAATTTATTTGCCAGGTAAAGGATGCTTGTGTATTACAAGATGTTGGATTATTCACCTGCACTTGTATTTGGTGACAAATACTATCCACACAATTTACACCCCCTATAACCTGACTTGTAATTATTTTTAAACAAATCGTATACAATCCTGATGTTGTATAGGTATGTGTTTGATTTGTTAATCCTGGATTTGCAATAGCGGGAGTACCATCACCAAAATTCCAAACACTATACACAGCAGTTGCAGAACCTGCACTCGAATTATTTATACATTCCACTACATTCAACTGGTTGTTAGAATAAACTGTTGTAAATGCTGCATGAACTGCACATGAAGTAGGTGCTGGAATATTCACAGTAATAGTCATGCAGGTATCTTTAGCACAGGTATTGCTTACCGCTACATGCATACACACCTGGTACGTTCCTGAATGATTATAGGTATGTGTTGCACTATGGCCTGTTCCGCTCGTGCTGTCTCCAAAATTCCATGTTACAACAGACGCTGTATTTATAGGCGTACTTGTATTGGTAAATACAAAAACATTGTTCGTATTAGGTGATGAGGTAATTGTAAAATTCGGAGCAAAATTACAAGGATTAGGATTATTCACCTGCACTTGAATTTGATGACAAATACTATCCACACAATTCGCGATGGTTGTACCCGGAACTACTGAAATCACTTTTACACAAATATTATACAAACCAGATGCTGTATAAGTATGACTAGGGTTGCTTAATCCAGATGTGTTTACCGTTGGTGAGCCGTCTCCAAAATTCCATACACTATACACAACTATTGCACTATCTACTGTAGATGTATTCACACATTGAATTGCATTCAATTGGTTATTTACATATGTAGTTGTAAAACCTGCGTGAACATTGCACGGTTGATTTTGAGAAAAAGCGTTTTTAAAAAGAAATATCGAAGCAAATAAAAAGAAGAGGTGTAATTTTTTCATTTTAAAAAATTTAAATTACTGCAGTTTAATAAGATAATAAATTTAATAAATATTCTTGATACCCTTGATTAAAATTAAGTCCCCGTAAGGAATTTGTACACTAATTGAGCTATTGCAATATTACGGCAAGGTCTATTTTACTCAAGCTGTTTTCTTGTTATTATTTTACCCTGCATTTCACATCTATAAAAACTAACACCCATAACTATTTGTATACTAGCCTACTGAAAAAAAATAATTTATAAAAAACAGCAAGCCATTATAAAATCTCAAAATAACTGCAGTATAATTCTATTATCTTTGCAAACTAATATTTTGAATATGAAGTGGTTAACCTTATATATTAAATTCCGCCTTTGGATTGGTTTGGTGTTGTTAGCATTGGCTATTTATGTAAACATGCAAACAAGCTTCTGGCCTTCTTTTATATTGTATCTACTGGCGGCAATTTGCATTTTAGGACATTTTTTACTTGGTCCTATGCGCTTAATTCAATCCGCAATGGAAGCTGGAGATATGGTGGAAGCTAAAAAAATTGTTGATTCTATAAAGTTTCCAAGAATTTTAATTAAACCTATTCGTTCTGTTTATTATACCATTCAAGGCAATCTGGCAATGGTTAATCAGGATTTTGCAGGAGCAGAAACGTTAATGAAAAAAGGTTTGTCATTAGGCGGTTCTTTAACCAAACAAGCCGAAGGTCCAAACTTACTTCAATTGGGCATGTTGAGCATCCAGAAAGGAAACATGAAGCAAGGAGAATCTTATATCCGTCAAGCTATTCGTGCAGGATTACCTGATAGCGAAAATAATGCTGCTGCATATTTACAACTTTGCTCTATTATGATGAATAAAAGAGAATTTAGAGCCGCTAAAGAATATTTTAGAAAAGCTAAAGGATTCAAAGCTACTACGCCGCAAATTATAGATCAAATCAAGCAGATTGAAAAGTATATCACCAGAATGCCGGGTTAGTTTTGGTTCAGAGATTGTTATTTCTTTTTCAAATTAAAACAGACTTTCAGCTACCTTAAATCTGTAATCAAAGATTTCTTGAAGTTGCTTTTTTACAAATAAGGAGTGCGCAATATCACCAAGCTTCCAAAAAGGCAATTTGTAATGCACAATATCAGTCATTTCAACGCCTTCAGCGGTTTCTCTGAAATGATGCTGGTGATGCCACATCGCATAAGGACCGAAACGCTGCTCGTCGATAAAGTATTTCTTATCTACTACCTGAGTTATTTCAGTCATCCAATATAAAGGAATTCCCAGGATTGGTTTTACCTTATATTCTATAATCTGTCCGGCATACATTTTTTCTCCGTGATGCTTGGAGACGATTTCAAACCCCAATTTTGAAGGCGTGATTTTTTGAAGATTCTTGGGACTGCTAAAAAAATCCCAGGCTTGGTCCATACTTATTTTTAATACTTGAACGGTTTTTAAGCTGTATACTTTACTCATAGAATTAAAACAATTATTTCTTGAAATTGTTCAATAGTTCTCTTGTCAATTTTTAGCCAACAAACATCAAGAGTAATCAAAGAATTCAACTTTAAAATATTATATCTTTGAAAGATGCCCACATATAAAGATAAACTCCAGGAAACTTTCAATAAAGAATATCAAAAATTAAATGACCAACAACGTAAAGCTGTTGATACTATTGAAGGACCCGTTATGGTTATAGCTGGACCTGGTACAGGGAAAACGCAAATTCTGGCGAGCAGGATCGGAAAGATTTTATTAGAGACTGATGCCAATCCCAACAATATTCTTTGTCTTACTTACACAGACGCAGGAGTGGTTGCTATGCGTAAAAGATTACTTCAATTTATTGGGCCTGATGCCTACAAAGTAAATATTTATACTTTTCATGCTTTTTGTAATGATGTTATTCAGGATAATTTATCTCATTTTGAAAAAACAACACTTGATGCAATAACAGAATTGGAAAAAATTCAATTGTATAAAGAACTTATTGATACACTCCCTAAAAACCATTTGCTAAAAAGATATCGTGGTGATGTTTACTTTGAAGTAAAAGGATTGCAAGCGCTCTTCAGCTCTATGAAGAAAGAAGGATGGACATCGGTTTTTTTAAATGAAAGAATTGATGCGTATTTAAAAGAGCTTCCTAATGATGAGGAATTTCTTTATAAAAAATCATCTGCTGGAAAATATAACAAAGGCGACTTGAAACCTCTGTATTATGAAGAGGTTGAGAAAACTGAAAAACTTCGTGCTGCTGTAAATGAATTTGATCGTTTCAAAGACATGATGTCGAAAAAAAATAGATACGATTTTGAAGACATGATTAATTGGGTGATTAAAGCTTTTGAAGAAAATGCAAATCTATTGGCCAATTACCAAGAAAAATTTCAGTACGTTTTGGTAGATGAATACCAGGATACAAGCGGTACACAAAATAAACTAGTTCAATTGTTAATCAACTATTGGACGATGCCAAATATTTTTGTGGTAGGCGATGACGACCAAAGTGTTTTTCGTTTTCAAGGAGCGAATGTTGAAAACATGCTTCAGTTTGCCACCACCTACAAAGACGATTTATTAAAAATTGTACTTACGAATAACTATCGTTCTACACAACCCATTCTTGATATTTCAAAAACTTTAATAAATAAAAATACAGATCGGCTCGTTAATCAAATTGATGGATTAAGTAAAGAATTACTTTCATCTAATGACAACATCAAACACTTGTCGCATCTTCCAATTATTTTGGAATATGAAACACAACGACATGAAATGATTGGCACAATTAAACAAATAGAAACATTGTTAAGCAAAGGTGTTTCTCCTGGAAAAATTGGCATTATTTATAAAGAAAATAAATATGGCGAAACACTTACACAATATTTTAATTTATTAAACATACCGGTATACACTAAACGACATCTCAATGCTTTAGAATTACCATTGGTGAGGAAGATTGTATTACTGTTGAAATATCTCGCATCAGAACATTTTATTCCATATAGCGGTGATGCTATGCTTTTCGAAATACTTCATTTTGATTGGTTTGCTGTTCCTCCAATAGAAGTCGCTAAGATTTCCATGCAAGTGGCAGACCGCAGATATAAAGAGAACAAAACTTCCATCCGTGCATTGCTTCAGGAAAAACAAAATTCTCCGGGAAAAGATTTATTTGATAAAGGACTAGAATCATCGTTGGCTAAAGCTTCTAATATTATTGAAGGCCTGATTTCAAAAACAACCAATGCAACGGTCCAACAATTGTTTGAAAGCATTATTCGTGAAGTTGGCGTAATCGCAAAAATTATGCAAAGCGATGATAAACACTGGCAATTGCAAATACTAACGGCGCTATTTGATTTTATTAAAGATGAAACACACCGCAATCCATTTATGAATATTCAGGAATTGACAAGTCTGGTTGAATTAATGGAAAAAGAAAGTATTGCGATTCCTTTGGTACAGGTAAGTGGAAGCGATAAAGGCGTAAACATCATGACGGCGCATGGTTCGAAAGGATTGGAATTTGAATATGTATTTGTGGTAGGAACCAATGCACAATTGTGGGAAAAGAAACCCAAAAGCAATAAAGGATATAAAATACCGAGCACCGTATTTGCCTCCATCACTTCTACAAAAGACGACCAGGAATTAAGACGGCTTTTTTATGTAGCCCTTACAAGAGCCGAACAACATTTATATATTTCTTACAACAAATTTAAATCGGATGGAAAAGAAATTGAACCATCTATGTTTATTGCAGAAATAAAAGAAGAACATGATTTACCCATTGAAAAAGTGGTCATAGACGCTACCGTTATGTCTGAATTTACGGCGCTTGATTTTGGAATAGGTGCCTCACCTGAAATAGCAAAGCTGGAAGATGATTTAATAGGCCCCATCTTAGATAAGTTTGTGATGAATGTAACTGCATTAAACAGTTATTTAAAATGTCCGCTTGGATTTTATTACAATAATTTTATTCGCATACCGTCCGCCAAAAAAGAAGCGACAGAGTTTGGATCAGCCGTGCATTATGCGTTGCAACTTTTATTTGATAAAATGGTTAATGATACCCAAAAGAAATTTCCTTCGGTAGATTCTTTTTTAGACTATTTTAATTCTTACATGAATCGCCACAGAGAAAGTTTTTCTAAAGAGCAGTTCGAAAGAAGAATGGAATATGGACACGAAATATTGAATAATTATTACAATACTTATGTTCAATCGTTTAATAAAGTAGTACTGATTGAACACAATATTAAAAATGTAGTTGTAGGAAATGTTCCTTTAAAAGGCAAACTGGATAAACTGGAGTTTGATGGCAAATCGATTAATGTTATTGATTATAAATCTGGTGACCCTGAAAAAGGATTGAAAAAAACAGCTGGTCCAACAGAAAAAGATCCTAATGGGGGTGACTATTGGAGACAAGCCGTTTTTTATAAAATATTAGTAGATAATAAAACCGATAAGGACTGGACAGTTATGAGTACAGAGTTTGATTTTATTGAACCTGACAAGCAAAAAAAATACATCAAAAAGAAATTGGTTATTACGCCAGCGGATATCACGACGGTTACACAACAAATTACCAGCACCTGGGAAAAAATTCAAAACAGAGAATTTTATATTGGTTGTGGAAAGGAAGATTGCAATTGGTGTGATTTTGTAAAAACAAATAATCTTGCCATTGCACTGCATGATGAACAAAATGAAGAAGAATAAAAAATTATGAATTAATAACATTGGTTATTTTTGCTGCTGCTGTTAAAGTTCAACTGAATGAAAAAAGAAATTACTGGTTTATTTTGCCTACTTATTGTCGCTCATTTTATGATGATGCTGATAACAGGATGCGCTCAAATTGGTGCTCCAACCGGAGGCCCTCAAGATACAAGTGCACCTATTTTGATTCGGTCTGTTCCTGAAAATAAAAAACTGAATTTTGCTGGAAATAAAATATCACTTACGTTTAATGAATATGTGGAACTGCAAGACATTGCAGCTAATGTATTAATCTCGCCATTACAAAAAATTAATCCTTCGATTAACGGATCCCTCAAAACGGTAACTATAAAATTTAAAGACTCCTTATTACCAAATACAACCTATACTATTAATTTTGGAAGCGCCATTAAAGATATTAATGAGGGTAATGTTTTAAATAATTTTACTTTTCTTTTTTCAACTGGAGCTAATATAGATTCTCTTACTATCAAAGGAAAAGTGTTGATGGCGGAAAACGGAGCTATCGACAGTAGCTTATTGGTGCTTTTATATCGCAATGCCCCTGATAGCGCTGTTGCAACAAGAAGACCAAATTACATTACAAGAATCAAAGGTGACGGCAGCTATATATTTAATAATCTTCCTGCAGATAAATTCAAAGTGTTTGCTTTAAAAGACGGAGATGGCAATAAATGGTATAATGCTAAAACAGAAGTTTTTGCATTTAATAACGAAGAAATAGATACTAGAATTTCGGATAGTACTTCTCCTCTATATGCGTATGCTGAAACAAGTATATCGCCATCTGTTCCATTTGTAAAAAAAATTATAGAAAAGAAATTGGGTTATACCAGCAACATGATTTCGGAAGAACAAGACCTATTTGAACCACTGGAATTAACTTTCAATAACACTTTAAAAACGTTAAATAAAGATTCTATTATTTTATGTGACAGTAACTTTGTTTCAGTTTTACAAGGAACACTTGTTATTGATAGCACAAGAAGAAAAATAACGATTGCAAATAAATGGCAACCCAAACAGGATTTACAACTTATTATTTTAAAAGGTGCAGTGGAAGATTCTAGTGGTAACAAACTTTTAAAGACCGATACTCTTCATTTTTATACAAAAAGTATCAACCAGTATGGCTCTTTAAAAATCACCTTTAAAAACATCGATCTGTCTAAACATCCACTAATGCAATTTATGGATGGCCAAATGGTGAAATTTGCTTTTCCTGTCCTTTCCAATATTTGGGAAAATAAAATGATGCTTCCTGGAGAATATGAAGTCAGGATATTATATGACGAAAACAACAATGGGGTATGGGATCCGGGAAATTACGAGAATAAAAAACAAGCCGAAAAAGGAATAACACTACCACAGAAAATTTCCTTAAAAGCAGATTGGGAAAATGAAAGAGAATTTATGTTGTAAAAAACAAGGCCTTCTAAATAAAAAGCATTGACAATTTCTTAATGCTAATAAGTAACAGTTATTTTTGCGCTATGATTTTTTCTTCTTCTTTATTAGAAAATGCTGTTAATGAGTTTGCAAAGCTTCCGGGTATAGGAAAAAAAACAGCTTTGCGTTTGGTACTGCATTTGGTAAAACAAAAAGAACAAGAAGTTTTACATTTCAGCGAAATTATTGCAGCAATGAGAAAAGAAATCAAATTCTGTACCCGTTGTCATAATATTTCTGATAAAGAATTGTGTAATATTTGCAGCAACACTTCACGAAAACAAGATTTAATCTGTGTTGTTGAAACAATAAGAGATGTAATCGCTATTGAGAGTACACAACAATTTAATGGTACTTTTCATGTGCTCGGTGGCATCATTTCTCCTCTTGATGGAATTGGGCCAGAGCAGTTGAATATTGAACCGCTCATCAATAGAGTGAATCATGAAAAAACACAAGAAATTATTTTTGCACTGAATCCAAATATTCAAGGTGATACTACTGTTTATTATATTGGTCGTAAATTAAAAGATTTCCCCGTAAAAATCACCACAATTGCAAGAGGCATTGCTTTTGGCGGTGAATTAGAATTCGCTGACGAAATGACTTTAGCTAAAAGTATCAGCAACAGAATCCCAATTGAAAATTATATTACATCTATCAGCTAAATCAATCCTCTATTAGTTTTGAACTAATCGAATGATACTATATCTTTGCAACCATTGCATGGGCGGATTTGTTTATTGTTCACCCCCTGCAATATGATCATCACTGAACTAATAAACGGACTACATTTCCCCTCTTGTATTCGGATTTGCACTACGTTTAATATTTTAGTTTCAATGGTCTACTGAATTTGATAGGTTTACCTGTTAAATTGATAAGGCTACTTAATTCTATAAACAGCTATAATGGATAACATTAAAGAAATTTTAAAAAAGCGCATTTTAATTATTGATGGCGCAATGGGCACAATGATACAACGCCATAGGTTAGAGGAAGCAGATTATCGTGGAGACCGTTTTAAAGACTGGCACAAAGACGTAAAAGGAAATAATGATTTACTCAGTATCACGCAGCCAGAAATTATTATTGGCATACACAAACAATATTTAGAAGCTGGAGCGGACATTATCGAAACCAATACCTTCAGCAGTACAACTATTGCTCAGGCAGATTACGATATGCAAGCGTTCGCCTATGAATTAAATGTAGCTTCAGCAAAATGTGCCAGAATTGCTGCAGATGAATACACAAAAAAAAATCCATCAAAACCAAGATTTGTAGCTGGCGCCATCGGACCGCTAAATAAAACATTATCTCTCTCTCCGGATGTGAACAATCCCGGATTTAGAGCCGTTACTTTTGATGAAGTGGCGGATGCTTATACCGAACAAATAAAAGGATTGGTGGAAGGAGGCGTAGATATTTTATTGGTGGAAACCATATTTGATACGCTCAATGCAAAAGCAGCAATCTATGCTATTAAAAACTTCTTCGCTAAGAACAATTTACCCGAACTACCGATTATGATTAGTGGCACCATAACAGATGCCAGTGGAAGAACATTAAGCGGACAAACGTTAGAGGCGTTTTATGTATCAGTTGTTCATGCGAATCCATTAAGTATTGGTTTGAACTGTGCGTTAGGCGCAAGTGAAATGAGACCACATATTGAAGAGCTTTCTTCTATTGCAAAATGTTTCACCTCAGCATATCCAAATGCAGGACTTCCAAACGCTTTTGGTGAATATGATGAACAACCACACGAAACGGCTCACATCATTGAAGAGTGGGCAAAACAAGGGTTTGTGAATATCGTTGGGGGATGTTGTGGAACTACTCCTGATCACATTAGGCATATTGCAGAAGAAGTGAAAAATTATAAACCAAGGGAATTGCCAATGGTAAGTTCTTAGTTTAAAAGGTTCGTCACCCTTTTGAACATTTTGAACTTACGAAACCTTTCAAACTTTATTAACATGACACAACTAATACAACCTTATCTCCGACTAAGTGGCTTAGAGCCCCTTATCATTCGCCCTGAAACAAATTTTGTAAATGTTGGTGAACGAACTAACGTTACCGGTAGTAAGAAGTTTGCAAGATTAATCAGAGAAGGGTTATATGAAGAAGCGCTTTCTGTGGCACGTCAGCAAGTAGAAAATGGTGCACAGGTTTTGGATGTAAATATGGATGATGCCTTATTAGAGGGGGTAGCTGCTATGACCACGTTCCTGAATCTTTTACAGGCAGAGCCCGATATTGCAAAAATCCCTGTGATGATTGACAGTAGTAAATTTGAAATCATTGAAGCTGGCTTGAAATGTGTGCAAGGAAAATGTATTGTGAATTCTATTTCAATGAAAGAAGGAGAAGCAAAGTTTATTGAACAAGCAACTATTTGTAAAAATTATGGCGCTGCTGTAATTGTAATGGCATTTGATGAAGTTGGACAAGCAGATACAAAAATTCGTAAGATAGAAATTTGCAAGCGTGCCTATAAAATATTGGTTGAACAAGTTGGCTTTGCTCCTGAGGACATCATATTCGATCCTAACATATTTGCCATTGCAACAGGAATAGAAGAACATAATAATTATGCCGTTGATTTTATAGAAGCAACCCGTGAAATAAAAAAACTGATGCCACTTACAAAAGTTAGTGGTGGTGTGAGTAATGTTTCCTTTTCTTTTCGTGGGAATGATCATGTAAGAGAAGCGATACACAGTGTCTTTCTTTATCACGCTATAAGAGCAGGTATGGATATGGGTATTGTTAATGCCGGACAAATGGTTATATACGACGACATTGAGCCAACACTAAAACAGTTGTGCGAAGACGTTATATTGAATGTCAATAATGATGATAATGGCGCAACAGAAAAACTTATTGTATTTGCTGAAACGGTAAAAGCGAAAGGAAAAGAAATCATAAAAGATGAGAGCTGGAGAAATACTATTGTAGAAAAAAGAATGGAGCATGCGCTTGTTCATGGAATAACTGAATATATTGACGCGGATACGGAGGAAGCCAGAATAAAATATCCAAAACCCCTTGATGTTATTGAAGGTCCTTTGATGGACGGAATGAATATTGTTGGGGATTTATTTGGTGCAGGTAAAATGTTTTTGCCGCAAGTAGTTAAGAGTGCCAGAGTAATGAAAAAAGCAGTGGCTGTTCTAACACCATATATCGAAAAAGAAAAAGAAGAAAGAAGAAATAATGCTGCATTAGAAGGAATAAATAGCGCCGATGAAAAGGGACCTGCCAAAATTCTTTTGGCAACAGTGAAAGGAGATGTTCATGATATCGGGAAAAATATTGTTGGAGTAGTGCTGGGGTGTAATGGCTATGAAATTATTGATTTAGGAGTAATGGTATCAGCAGATAAAATTTTAACTGAAGCACAAAAACATAATGTTGACATTATTGGACTGAGTGGATTAATTACACCATCTCTTGACGAAATGGTACACATTGCCCGAGAAATGAAAAGATTAAACATCAATAAGCCTTTAATGATTGGAGGAGCTACTACCAGTAGAATGCACACTGCAGTAAAAATCGCGCCAGAATACAACGAAGGAGTAGTGCATGTTTTGGACGCATCCCGAAGTGTAACTGTCGCAGGTAGTTTGTTGAACAAAGACTTGAAAGTAAATTTCCTAGGTGATATTAAAGCAGAGTATGATAAATTAAAAAACGATTTCGGAAATAGAAAATCTGCTAAACAGCAACTTTCTTTTATTGATGCTCAAAAAAATACCGCCAAAATTAATTGGAATAATTACGTACCCGTTGCTCCTACTTTTACAGGTACAAAAATATTAGACAAGTATGATCTTGGCGAAATTGCAACATACATCGATTGGCAACCTTTCTTTATAGCTTGGGAAATGCATGGAAAATTTCCAGCGCTTCTTTCAGATGAAATTATTGGTAAGGAAGCTACCGCACTTTATCATGATGCAAAAAAATTGCTTCAACAAATTATTGAAGAAAACTGGCTGGAGGCAAAAGCCGTTGTTGGATTTTGGGAAACTACAAAAACAAACCCCGATTCGCTGGGCATTAAAAGCAATAGTAAAACGTGTAGTTTAGAATTTTTAAGACAGCAAATGAAAAAGGTTGAGGGGCAACCAAATTTATCTTTGGCCGATTTTATTCATCCGTCAACCAAAGATTATATAGGCGCTTTTTCGGTAACGATTCAGGGAATTGAAAAGCATATTCAAAAGTTTGAAAAAGAACTTGATGATTACAATAAAATTATTTTACAGGCACTGGCTGATCGTCTTGCAGAAGCGTTTGCAGAATTGTTACATAAAAAAACAAGGACTGACTTTTGGGGTTATGAAAAAAATGAACAACTAAGTAATGAGGAACTCATCAGTGAATCTTATAATGGCATTCGTCCGGCGCCTGGATATCCTGCATGTCCCGACCACACAGAAAAGTATAAATTATTTGAACTACTTGGTGGCGAAGATGCAACAGGTATCCATCTCACAGAATCATTGGCGATGTATCCCGCTTCTTCTGTTTGTGGATGGTATTTTGCACATCCAGAAAGTAAATATTTTGGTGTTGGTAAAATAGAAACTGACCAACTGATAGATTATGCAAAGAGAAAAGAAATGAGTATTGCAGAAGCCACAAAATGGTTAAGGCCGATTTTGGAATAATGGTTTTTCACTTTCGTCTTTTCATTAAATTCAAAATTAAATAGGCTAAAATGCGCATCATAAGTTACAATGTAAATGGAATTAGAGCAGCGATAAGAAAAGGCTTTATCGATTGGCTAAAAACAACTCCTGCCGATATCATTTGTTTACAAGAAACTAAAGCTCATGAAGGAGATGTAGATGTTAAAGAATTAGAAAAACTTGGTTTTGAACACCATTGGTTTAGTGCAAATAAAAAAGGATATAGTGGTGTAGCTATTTTTTCAAAGATCAAACCAACTGCTGTAAAAAAAGGAAATGGCTTTCCAACGAGTGATTTTGAAGGCAGGGTTATTGAGATGCAGTTTGGCGACATTAAATTAATCAATGCCTATTTCCCTTCCGGGACTTCAGGAGAAGAAAGACAGCAATATAAATACCAATGGCTTGATGAAATTTATGATTATCTCGAAGAAATAAAAAAGAAAAATCCTAAGATTATTTTATGTGGAGATTATAACATTGCACATCAAGAAATTGATATTCACGATCCGAAGGGAAACAAAAATTCCTCTGGTTTTTTACCAAAAGAAAAAGAATGGATGACGAAGTTTTTATCCTCAGGGTGGGTAGATACCTTTAGAGAGTTTCACGAAGAAGCCCATCGTTACAGTTGGTGGAGCCAACGCTTTCCGAGTGTTAGACTAAATAATAAGGGTTGGAGAATTGATTATTTTACTGTTACAGAGCCACTTAGAAAAAATTTAGTAGATGCAGACATTTTTCCTGATATTAAACACAGTGATCATTGTCCAATATTTTTAGAGATAAAAAAATAATAACCATGTTTATTTACAATATTACTATCAAGGTTAAAAATGAGATTAAAGAGGAGTGGCTGTTATGGTTAAAAACCGAACACCTGCCTGAAGTGCTTGCTACGGGATGCTTTCACAGGGCTACTGTTTTACAATTATTAGAAGTTGATGATAGCGAAGGGCCAACCTACGCCGTTCAATACAAAGCAGAAAGTAAAAGTGCTTATAACCTATATATTGAAAAGTATTCCGAAGTCCTTCGTGAGAAATCATATCATAAATGGGGCAATCAATTCATTGCTTTCAGATCATTAATGCAAGTTGTTAACTAATTGTGCAAAACAAAAAAAAGAAATTTATTTGAATGGTTTTTTTTTGTATAGCGCTCAGCCCTTATTAATAAAGGGTTTTGGGGTAAGTCCTCTACAACTCTTTGTCATAAAGGCTTTCAACAAATGTCTTACTTTTTTTAGAAACTAAAAGCACCTGCTTATTCTGCTAAAAACCAATAGAAATGGGAATTTGGGGTTATTTTTATGGCTCCTGTGATTTTAAAAAAATTTTGTTGGAAATAAAAACCTTCTATATTTGTTGAAGTTAAAAAATTCAAAAAACATTATTATGAACAAAGCTGAATTAATTGCTAAACTAGCTGATGATGCTGGCATCACAAAAACCCAAGCTAATGCTACTGTAGATTCATTTATTGAAGCAGTAACAAAAACTTTAAAAAGTGGTAACAAAGTTACTCTAGTTGGATTTGGAACTTTCTCGGTTTCAAAGAGAGCTGCACGTAACGGTCGTAACCCACAAACTGGAGCTGTGATTAAAATCAAAGCTAAAAAAGTTGCGAAATTTAAAGCAGGTAAAGATTTGTCTGCAAAAATCTAATTTGCACAAAACAGAAGCAAGGCGCTCATGCGTCTTGCTTTTTTATTAAGTCATCATTCAATTTAAAATATATTTATTATGGGACGTGGAGATATCAAAACAAAAAAAGGTAAAATTTTCGCTGGTAGTTTTGGAAAAACAAGACCTGCAAAATCTAAGCCTGCAACCAAGCGTACTGTAGCTACTGTAGCAAAAAGTGCCGTAGTTGCTGTAGCCGCTCCTGAAAAGAAAAAAGCTGTTGCTAAAAAAAGTAAAGCATAACTTATTATTCGGTTGATAGGTTGATTGAATAATTAAATCAGCTTATCAACTTTCTTGAATACTATCAAGGTGCTAATCGCACTCTACTCCAATCATTACTTTCCTCTTTTGTATATTCAATTCGATCGTGTAATCTTCCTGGTCGGCCTTGCCAAAATTCAAACTTATTTGGAATTACTAAGTAACCACCCCAATGTGGAGGTCTTACTATTGGATTATGATTAAAATCTGATGCTACTTTTTCAAAATTATTTTCAAGAATATTACGTGATGCAATGGGTTGAGATTGCGGAGAAGCCCATGCTCCAATTTTACTAATAAGGGGGCGGGAATTAAAATAATCATCGCTATCCATTTCACTTATTTTTTCCGCTACTCCTTCAATTCGAATTTGTCTTTCTAGTTCCTTCCAAAATATAACCAAACAAACATTGGGATTAGATTGGATGTTTTTTGCTTTATGACTAAGAAAATTTGTAAAAAAAATAAAACCTTTTTCATCATACCCTTTCAATAATACAATTCTGGCTGATGGCTTCCCTTCTTGATTAACCGTTGCTAAGGTCATTGCATTTACTTCCTCGATCTTACTTTCGACAGCTTGTTGCCACCACTTCTCAAATTGATTAACAGGATTCACATCAACATCATTTTCAGAAAGTGATTGCAGGGTATATTCTTTTCTAATGGATGAAATAGTTGACATTGAAAAATTAATATTAACTGGGTGTTTGATTTTTGTAATTAAAGAGCTCCTCTTTTAAAAATTTGTTATCCAAATTTGAAATTTCAAGATCACTTTGCAAAGATGTTATTTTATTTTTTAAGTCCGTTATCTGGTGATATAAAGCAACCACTTCGTTCATTTGTTGATTAAGATCATTTAAGGCAAGTTTATTGCTTTTAAATTCTTCCCGAATTTCGTAATAGGACTTTTCAGCTTTCATGCTGTCTATCATTTCTTCTTCCATAGAAGCTTCTCTTCTTAATGCACCTTCTGCCTGTTGTTGTTGATTACCTATAAAATTTTGCATTTGCTCAAACTGATAGAGATTTTGATCAAGTTTGCTTTGAAGTTCAATGATATTTTGAGAAGTTTTTTTTAAATCTGCTAATTCTTCTTCTTTGAGTTGAATTAAATATTCTAAGTCCTTCAATTGAAATTGAAGTTCTTCATTTTCTATTTTTAATTCATTTATAAAATCTTCTCTCAGCATAAAGAAGCCGTTTAATATTCGAATGATTTAGCTAACCAATGTTCCTACTTTTTCACCTGTAACAACACTCATTAGGTTTCCTTGCTTATTCATATTAAATACAATAATGGGCAAGTTATTCTCCATACAAAGTGTAAAGGCTGTCATGTCCATAACATTAAGTTTCTTCTCCAGACATTCTGCAAAAGAAATCTTATCGAATTTTGTAGCTGTAGGATCTTTTTCTGGATCAGCTGTATAAATACCATCAACTCTTGTTCCTTTCAAAATAATATCAGCTTTTATTTCAATTGCTCTTAACGAACCTGCAGTGTCTGTCGTGAAATAAGGATTACCTGTTCCCGCTCCAAAAATCACCACGCGTCCTTTTTCTAAATGACGGATAGCTCTTCTTCGAATATATGGCTCAGCAATTTGTTCCATTTTTATGGCGCTTTGTAAACGAGTATACACTCCGGCCTTTTCGAGTCCGCTCTGAACAGCCATTCCATTAATTACTGTTGCCAACATTCCCATATAATCACCTTGTGCTCTTTCGATTCCAGTTTCAGCTTCATTCATTCCTCTATAGATATTCCCTCCGCCAATTACCAAGGCCACTTGAACACCCATTTCAGTAATTTGTTTAATGTCGTTTGCATATTGTGCAATAACACTTGAATCAAGTCCGAAGTTTTTATCTCCCATTAATGATTCTCCAGAAATTTTTAATAAAATTCTTTTGTATTTAGGTAGCATTTTTTTGCGTTTTATTTTCAGATTAACAATCAAGACTATGCATAAAAAAACCCGGTTAATGCCGGGTTTGATTAAAGAACTTATCCTAAAGCCACTCTTTTAAATTCTGTAACTTTTAAATCAGCATGTATGCTTTTTAAATATTCAGCTACAGATTTATTACCGTCTTTTACAAACGGTTGTGCCATTAATGTATTGTCTTTGAAAAATTTATTCAATTTTCCTATTGCAATTTTTTCAGCCATTTCTGCTGGCTTGCCTTCAGCTTTTATTAATTCTATTGCAATATCTTTTTCTCTTGCTATTACTTCTGCAGGAATAGAAGATTCGTCAACTGCTAATGGATTCATTGCTGCAATTTGCATCGCTACATCTTTACCGGCTTCTGGAGCATCTGTTGTTAATCCAACCAATACACCCATACGATTTGTACCATGTATATAACTTGCAACGAATGGCGCTTCCACTCTTTCGAATTTCGACACGCCTATTTTTTCTCCGATAGAAGCTAATTTATCATTAATTAAATCAGAAACTTTAGCACCATTAATTTCAATCTCGTTTAATTCTTCAACAGATTTTACATTATGAGCAATAGCGGCATCCATTATACTTGTAGCAAATGCAACGAAGTCGCTGTTCTTACTTACAAAGTCAGTTTCGCAACTGATACAAAGAACAATGCCCGATTTGTTATCTGCTGTAGTTCTTGCTAAAACCACGCCTTCTTTAGCTTCGCGATCACTTCGCTTTGCTGCTACCTTTTGACCTTGTTTACGCAACCAATCAATAGCTCCTTCGAAATCGCCATTACTTTCAGTCAAAGCTTTACGACAATCCATCATGCCTGCTCCTGTAGCCTGACGCAATTTATTAATATCTGATGCTGTAATAGTACTCATATTTAGCTCCTTTTGACTCCGATTTTGGAGTTTAAATTTTTAAAATTGAATTAAAAAACGTTTTACTTACCTGCTGGTCTTCTTCCGCCTGGACCTGCACTTGCTGGACGACGCTTACTTGGCGCTGCCCCTCCACCACTTCTTGAACGTTTTCCTTTATCATCCCCACTATCAACCTTTTGTTCGAAGCGAGCTGCTTTTGCTTCAGCGCTTTCTTCAACATCTGAGTTATCATCTTCCTCTTTATCAGCTTGACGCTCTTGCAATCCTTCTGCAATAGCTGCTGTGATATAATTTACAATAATTGCAATTGATTTTGTAGCATCATCGTTTGCAGGAATAGCAAAATCAACTTTATTTGGATCACAGTTGGTATCAACCATTCCAAAAGTGCCAATATTTAAACGCTTTGCTTCAGCTAACGCTATATGTTCATGACCAATATCAACCATGAATAAAGCAGCTGGTACACGACTAATTTGTGCGATACCACCTAATACTTTTTCCATTTTATCTTTATCTCTGGTCAATGTCAATCTTTCTTTTTTAGTAAGATTTTCAGCACTTCCATCACCCAAAAGTTTTTCGATGCTTTGCATTTTCTTTACGCTCTTACGAACAGTATTGAAATTGGTAAGCATTCCACCTAACCAACGTTCTGTTACAAAAGGCATGTTTACACGCTTTGCAGACTCTTGTACAATTTCCTTTGCTTGCTTTTTTGTAGCAACAAACATGATTTTTTTTCCGCTACGTGCAATTGCTTTCATAGCTGCTGCGGCTTCTTGTAAACCTTCTACAGTTTTATTAAGGTCAATAATATGAATCCCTTTTTTTTCTGCGAAAATATAAGGAAGCATTTTTGGATTCCACTTTTTCTTTAAGTGACCAAAGTGAACGCCTGCCTCAAGAAGTTGCTGTTGTAATGATGTATTTTCCATTTATAATTTTTTAAAGTTGTTTGGTACTTGGTATTTATGGTTTGATGTTGTTTACATCAAACCATAAACATCAAATGAAAAAATATTAACGCTTGCTGAACTGGAAGCTTCTTCTTGCTTTCTTACGTCCTGGTTTCTTACGCTCAACAGAACGAGGATCGCGTTTCAACAAACCTGCTGCTTTCAATAATGGGCGATAATCAGCACTTACCTCAAGCAATGCTCTTGATATGCCTAGTTTTGCTGCTTCCGCCTGACCCTTTACACCACCGCCAGTGGCATTGATAACAATATCAAATTTATCAATTGATTCAGCGATTTTAAGAGGTGCTTCTAGTTGATTCTGTAAATAAACTAGAGGAAAATAAGTTTTATAGTCTTTGCCGTTTACAGTGATTTTTCCGTCTCCTTTTGAAAGGAAAACACGGGTAACCGCTTCTTTTCTGCGACCGACTGCGTTTTTTTGCTTTTCCATTTATTATACTTTTTTGTACCGTTTAATAGATACGTAGTTGAATTATTTAATTTTTGTGAAAGTTAATTCTGTAGGCTTTTGCGCTCCATGAGGATGTGCAGTTCCTGCATAAACAAACATTTTTTTGTACATTTTACGACCCAGGCGATTTTTAGGCAACATCCCTTTAATAGCTCTTTCTACAACTACTTCTGGACGACGCTTTAATAAATCCTGAGCAGCTTCGCCTTTTTGACCACCTGGATAGCCGCTATAGGTTAAATACTCTTTATCTTCCATTTTATTGCCTGTAAACTTTACCTTTTCGCAATTGATTACAATAACAAAATCCCCACAATCAACGTGTGGAGTGTAATAGGCTTTGTTCTTACCACGGAGAACTGACGCAATTTTTGCGCACATACGTCCAACGGTTTGATTAGTACCATCTACAACGTACCAATTACGCTGCACAGTAGCCTCGTTCGCATGTTTAGTGGTGAAATGTAATTTACTCATTGTTCTTTTTTTTAGATGATGTCGAAGCTATCCCCGCGACAATTTTAATTTTGGATGGCGAAGGTAGGAGGATTCAATTGTTTTTAATACTAAAAATGAAACTTTTTTTTACAGCATACCCATAACTAATTGATTATCAGTAAAATTTTTGATGGCTTTTGTATTACTCAATTATAAATAGTAATATAGCTAGTCCAAAGATTGATGAGCGTCAGCATTTAGTAATAAATAACTATGGTAATTTAATAAAAATTTAATTTTTATGCGAAGCGTCGTAAACGGAAGGGTTTGGATTTGATAAAGAAGAATAAGTAGGTTATTATATTGTATTACCGATTTAAAATTTTATTATGAAAAGAATACTTGTATTATGCTGTGCCATTTTGTTTTTAGCCAGTTGTAGCCGTAGGGTAACTGTAGAAAGAGCTGCTCAGGGTGGGCTGAAGTGCGGTAGAAGTCATTTATAAATCTTCTTTCTTCTTATCTAAGAAAGCTATACGTTATTGTAGAATGCTGGGGCGCAGGAAGAGTAATGAGGTACAAAAGAAACTTTAGCAAAAAAATTTGGCCCTTTCATTTGGGTATTCGTAATATTACGATATTGCAATATTACCTCAAAGTATAATAATCAAAAGGCAATACTACTCTTATTTCATCAGATGCCCTCTATTCCCCTTTTACAAATTTCTTCTTCAACACTTGCTTGTTTTCAGCATCCATATCCTCCGGAAATCATACTTGCAGGAGTTGCAGAGCAAATAGTATTTAAGTTGTATTAGAAAATATTATTCCATGGTTTACTAAATATCTGAGATTAGGAACATCGACAGTATCCTGATGATTTTCATAAAATCTCAATTGATCAGCAATTATATAGTTTAAAACAGATTTTAAAAACTAGTTAGGGTTAGATTAATAAAATCATGATGATTGAATAAAAGCACTTTTGGGGTATTGTATTAATAAAAGAGATGACTTTAGATGTAAAAAATCAGCACTCCTTTTCGTATAAAAATTAGAATCAAAAAAATGAGCTAAAAAGTGGTTTTATTACCTTTGCAGACAATGGGACAAAAAAAACTATTACGCTTCTCTCAAATAAAAGAGTTTCCTAACGTATTTGAATATCCAAAGGAAATGGCGGGGACATGGGAGAATGTTTTTGGCAATAAAAATCCACTCTTATTAGAATTAGCCTGTGGTAGAGGAGAATATACTATTGGCCTTGCACAACAATTTCCACAACATAATTTTATTGGTGTAGATGTAAAAGGGAATCGCATGTATATGGGAGCCAAAAAAGCAATAGACTTTCCCTTAAAAAATGTAAATTTTCTTCGTACTCAAATTGAAATGCTTCCTGATTATTTTTCTGAGGGGGAAGTTGATGAAATGTGGATTACGTTTCCTGATCCTCAATTAAGAACATCAAGAGCAAAAAAGAGATTAACACATCCTCGATTTTTACGTTTGTATAAAAAAGTATTGAAACAACAGGGAATAATTCATTTAAAAACAGACTCGCCAGACTTATACCAATTTACGTTGAAAGTAATAAAAATGTATGATTTAATTTTATTAGAATCTTGCAATGATGTATATGGACAAGCTGTTGTTGATGAACGATTGAAAATAAAAACTCATTATGAAAATTTGGATATTGCTGGAAGTAACAAGATTTTTTATTTGAAGTTTTCCTTGCCGGAAAAAATTATTGACAAAGACGATGAGTTACAATTATTATTAAAAGAAACTGAACATACTGTCGATTAAACTTGTAATATTAATATGAAAGAGCTTTTAAAAGAAGGTACTGATTTTTATTATAACGAAACCGGCTTTGTTGTATTAACTGAAAAATATCATTTAGAAAAAGGATTTTGTTGTGGTAATGGATGTAAACATTGCCCTTATCATTATGAAGCTGTTCCAGAACCAAAGCGAAGTCAACTCATTGAAAAGAAACAATGACAAAGAAAACAAAAGAAAATCCAAAAAAACAGCAAGTAAAAGAATATACTTTTTTTGAAGACGTCTTTGCTGTTGTGATTCAAATTCCAAAAGGCAGAGTAACATCTTACGGAGCCATCGCTAATTATTTAGGCACTAAAATGAGTGCGCGAATGGTTGGTTGGGCAATGAACGCTTCGCATAGTTCTTTGCAAAATATTCCTGCGCAAAGAGTTGTAAACAGAAACGGAATGCTCACTGGAAAAAATCACTTCGCTACGCCAAAACGTATGGAAGAGTTATTAAAAAAGGATGGCGTTGTTATTAAAAATGATACGGTCGTTGACTTCAATAATCTATTTTGGAATCCGGCTATTGAAATCGGCTTCTAATTTTATTTCTATTGCCGGTAATACCTTAATGTTATCTGAGAATAATTTTTTCTTTTTAACTTAATCATCAATCAACTTATACCTTTATCTTCAACCAAATAATAACATGTCTGAAAAGTATTTTAGAGGAAAAATTACATTTATCAATAATGATCGAAAGAAGGCTACGATTGAATATGTGACCAATAATAAAGTCAAATCTATTCAAGCAGTTATTGATGATAAACAACAAGAAAAATATGTGCAACTTAAACTTATTAAAAAAGCACATCGATTTCTCGTAGGTGATAATGTAAAATTTATTATTAAGAAATCAGCTGCTAATGTTTTTTTCGCTGACCACATTCTTTATGAATACAATAATGCTTTGGAAGTGCTTGTAGAAAAAGCGGCACTCACTAATAAATTCTTAGGCTACATTAAAATCGTAGATGACAAGTACTTCATAAAAGAAATTGATAGTTATCTTTTTTTTCCATTACACCTATCTAAATTTGAAATTGCTCCTGATGTTGCTGAAACGGAAAAGCTCGTTAGTTTCAAAATGATGAATACGGATAAGCCTGATAAAATATCTGCAGAGTTATATAATCACAATTATACTAAAGGATTTTTGACCGCAATAAAACAATCAAAAAAAGAAGAAGCTATTAGAGCTGTTGTTTCCAAGATTACTCCTTTTGGGATTTTTGTACTATTGGCTGAAAGCAATATTGAATGCAAGATTGCTATTACTGAAACTTTATTGGAAAAAATACAAAGCGAAGAAATTAAAATTGGATCTGAATTACAGGTTAAAATAAAACATTTGACTGCCGATCGAATAGTAATTGAATTGGTATAATTTATTTACGTCAAGAAGAATCTAAACATAATAAGGACTAATCATCAAATACACAATCACGCCAGTTACTGCAACGTAAAACCAAATGGGCCAGGTTATTCTCGTAAGTTTTTTATGTTGTTCATATTCACCAATTAAGGCACGATACGCAGTGAATAAAATGAAGGGTAAAATTATTCCCGCTAATGGAATATGTGTAAACAAAATTATATAGTAAATCGTTTTTATAGTCCCTTCTCCACCAAATTTAGTTTCGGCAGTTAATAAATGATGAGCGATATAACTCAACAAAAAAAGTACAGATAATATAATCGCTAACATCATTATTTTTTTATGAAGAGCAAACTTTTTTTGTTTGGCTGTAATTAATCCGATAACTAATAAAACGGCTACGATTGAATTAATAATAGCACTAACGGTTGCAAATACATGAGGACTGAATGGTAAGTCAAGTTGTATTTTTACTTTACTCAATATTACTACTGCAGCAAATACTATTATTGAAACCGTATAGATTAAGGTCTTCGCCTTTCTGTCGTCTTTTTTAAATAATGGAGTTAACATCGTCTTTCTTTTTTATTTTCGATAATAAATTTATTGCCAATATTGTTAGCCCTATGCCCACAAAAATAACTGGTAGGTATGGGATAAACTCTCTAAAAATTGAGGGGCTTTTTTTATCTCTCTCCAGCATGATGGTTGGAATAGCAGCTGCCAATTCCGCCTGCTTCAAGGTGTCGAAGCCATTATACCATCCCCGAATAACTCTGTTGGTGTCCAGCAAAAAAAAGTTTTCTGTATGGATAAATGCGGTATCCACCTCTGTGTCTGCTATACTTGCTTTCATTTCCTGCAAAGCGAAATCATAAATTTCTTTTTTATTTCCAGTTACAAACCACCAGGTGTCATGGTTAATATTTAACCTATTGGCAAATTCTCTTAATTGCGGAACACTATCATGATCGGGGTCAATACTGATACTTAAGAATTGAACAATATCAGGATTTTGTTCAAATGATTTTTGCAATTTTTTCATTGCATGTGCCATACCTGGGCAAATGCTGGGGCAATGAGAAAAGAAAAAATCCACAACAAGAATTTTTCCATGCAAATCATCCAATGAAACTTTTTGACCAAGCTGATTGGTAAAAGAAATATTTTTCACCTTATGCCATAGTGTATCATTGACAGCTTTTCCTCTTTTTTTATTAACTACAATGCTATCATAAAAATAGTGAGGGGGCATATGAACAGCATCCTTACTATAATATTTCACTATCCAATAGCCACATAGTGGCATTAACATGGCAAGTAAAAGTGCGTATGTAGATTTTTTTTTCAATGTTTAAATTATTCCTCTTTTATCTATTGTGGGTTTACTTTTCTTATTGTTGATTTCAAAAAAAACCATCGTTCACTTAAGGTAAACGATGGTTAATTATTTCGTTTTACTAATATAAATTATTTTTCAGTAGAATGGTGTTCTTGCACCTGTTCCATTTGATTAGGCTTACTGCCTGCATTTGTATTACGAAGATTCTTCCAGCTGTTTCCGTCTGCTAAAAACGCAATAATAAACCATACGAATAATACCAACGGCACAACAATAGTCATGATTAAATTTCTGACTTCATCACCAAGATGCATAAATACAGAAACGATATAGTATGCTTTTGCCAAAGTAAGAATGGCTATCACGCACTTCGTTGAAAGCACTGTTGCATAACCCAATTCTCCATGTTTAGCATATAAGAAATAGCCTAGAGCAAGTTCAATAATAGTTAAGACAGATAACACCCAAAATATTTTCCAAATCTTTCCTGTTCCTCCAGAATGATCTGGTTGAAAAGTAACTTCTGGCGGGTTTGTTTGTGCTAATGACATAAATATTTCTATTTTAATTTTATTAATTGATTAAACCAGATAAAAACAAAGGAATACAAATACCCAAACTAAATCTACAAAATGCCAATATAGTCCGGCCTTTTCAATCATTTCATAATGACCTCTTTTATCAAAATGACCCAACTTTGTTTTTAGGTACATGACAATATTAATAATAACTCCACTAAAAACGTGAAATCCATGAAAACCAGTAATACCAAAGAAGTAACCACCAAACGCAATTGGACCACTATGTGTTGCATGTAATCCTGATGCTGATATTTGACTGATTAACTCTTGATTGGTTAGCGCTTTTAAATTATGGTGAACTTCTGCAGCTCCATGATGCATGGTTGATGCAATAGCAACTAATTGTTCGTGTGTAGATTTTTGTAAAGCATTCATCATTTCTACAGAAGATAAATCTGCGCCCCAAGGGTTCATTTTTACCGTTGTAGGAATAACGCCTAATGTTCCATCTGTCAATAATGCTACATGTTCGCCAGTTAATAAATGCGTCCATTCCCATGCCTGACAACCCAAGAAGGCTGCACCGCCAATGATAGTCATAATCATGTACTTTTCTACTCCTTTACGATTCATGTGATGACCTTCGTGAACCGCTAACACCATTGTTACAGAACTGAAAATCAAAATGAACGTCATTAGACTCACAAATGCCAAAGGCAAATTCGCATGTCCTGCAAAAGGAAAAGAATTAAAAACATGATTGGGATCTGCCCAATTGTTTACGCTGAAACGAATGGTTCCATAACTAATAAGAAATGCGCCAAAAGTAAAGGCATCACTCATTAAAAAGTACCACATCATTACTTTGCCGTAGTTTACATTGAATGGGCTTTTACCTCCACTCCACCATTTTGTTCCCGACGGAATTGCTGTTGTTGACATAATTATTTAATTCTAGTATCTAAAAATATTCGTTATAAAAACCTTATTCAATTATTATCTGATCATCACCAAAAAAATCAACAAATAAACCCAAAGTACATCTACGAAATGCCAATAGGTACAAATTAATTCTATGGGCACAACGCTGTAATTTCTTTTTTTTGTACTAAACGCTTTTAGCGACATCGCCATTAATGCAATTACGCCTCCAATAACATGTAGCGCATGTAATCCAACAATGACATATAAAAACGAAAAAGAAACATTCGCTTGAATTGTCATCCCCGCATTCCAAAAACTCTTGAAACCGAAATATTGTGTTACGATAAAAAGAACTCCCAGGGTTAATGTGATTAACATCAACATTCTGTAATTTTTCATTGCTCTTTCTTTAAATGCCTTTGCAGAAAGTTGCAATGTTAAACTGCTTATTAATATTAATACTGTGCTGTACCAAAAAGCAAGCGGTATTTCAAATGTTTGCCAGTTTGCCTGATTGCGCTTAACAATATAGGCACTTGTCAACCCGGCGAACATCATTACAATACTTCCAATTCCGACCCACAAAGTAAATTTGTGCGGATGAATTTTATTTCTTGGTTGTATTACTTCTGTTTCCATACCTCAATTTTTTGAAAATCAAACTTTTGATTATCTGTCGAATGTGTTTTGTTGGCATACAAACTCAAAAACACGATCATTAAATAAAAATAAGAACTAAACATTACTCTTCTTGCTGATGAAACATCCATTCTTAAAAAGAGAATGATGCTCACTGCAAGCATGAAAAAATTACAAACTAATAATATCCACATACTCACGATGCCACTCATATGATACATATACGGCAATAATCCTATGGGAATCATCATCGCGCTATACATGATAGTTTGTAGGGCTGTGAATTTTGTAGGGCCTTTATCACTGGGTAACAACTTAAATCCTGCGATACTGTAATCTTTATGAGCGACCCAGGCAATAGCCCAAAAATGAGGGAATTGCCAAAGAAATTGAATCGCAAATAATATCCAGCCCCCAGTCCAGTTATTGGCATTTCCTTCGCCAAAACTAGCTACCCAGCCAATCAGACAAGGTAAGGCTCCTGGAATCGCACCAACCAAAACAGCAATTGAATTGATTTTTTTAAGTGGCGTATATACGAACCCGTATAAAACCAAACTTAATAAACTCAGCCATGCCGCTTCCTTACTAAAGGAAAACATGATCAATAGCCCAATTCCACCAGATATTGCAGCGAAGATCCAAGCTTCTTTTGCGCTCATTCTTCCACTGGCAACAGGACGGCTTGCGGTACGGTTCATCATCGCATCCGTATCTTTTTCAAGAATCTGGTTAATCGTATTTGCTGATCCTGTAACCAATATACCACCTACAAAAAGTAAAAGAACTTGCATCAGATCAAATCTGATATTGGGTGCCAGAAGATAACTAATTACCGTACTAAACACCACCATAAAACTCAAAGTGAATTTGATTAATAAAAAATAATCTTTCACTTTACTTGCCAAAACAAACGATGTTGAATTGGATATAATTTTTTTTTCTTGCACTGTTAAATTTAATGTTTGCTTTCGTCCGCGCCAACAGGTACATCTTGCGGAATAAAGTCTTTCCCATCTTTAGCATAATCATATGGCCAACGATGTACTTCTGGAATATCGCCAGGCCAGTTTCCGTGTCCTGGTCTAATTGGTGTAGTCCACTCTAACGTATTTGCTTCCCATGGATTTAGTGTTGTAACTTTTCTTCCCTTCCAGATACTGTAGAAGAAGTTGATTACAAACAAAATCTGAACAGCAAAAACAATTAATGCTATTATACTGATGAATTCGTTTAATCCACCAAAATTTTTGAATGACTCCCAATTAGAAAAATCATAATAACGTCTAGGCATACCTGCTAGTCCTTCATAATGCATTGGCCAGAAAATTAAATATGCGCCAACGATGGTAACCCAGAAATGTATATAAGCCAACGTGTTATTTAAATAGCGGCCGAACATTTTAGGGTACCAATGGTAAACTCCGGCAAACATTCCGAAGAAAGACGCAACACCCATTACAATATGGAAATGTGCAATTACAAAATACGTGTCATGCAAATGAATATCAAGTGCAGAGTTACCAAGGAATATTCCTGTTAAACCACCACTGATAAACAAACTCACGAAGCCAATTGCAAAAAGCATTCCTGGTGTAAATCTGATATTTCCTTTCCATAAAGTAGTTAACCAGTTAAACACTTTGATAGCAGAAGGAACTGCAATAAGCAAGGTAAGCAGAACGAATACAGACCCAAGGAAAGGATTCAAGCCGGTTACAAACATATGATGCGCCCAAACCAAAAATGCCAGAATTGTAATAGCAAATAAAGATCCTACCATCGCCATATAACCAAAGATTGGCTTGCGGCTATTTACAGATAATATTTCTGAAGACATTCCCATTGCTGGCAACAAAATGATATATACTTCGGGGTGACCTAAGAACCAGAATAAATGCTGGAATAAAATGGCGCTTCCGCCTTCGTTTGGTAAAATTTTACCGGCAACAACGATATCACTCAAGAAGAAGCTTGTTCCTAAATTTCTGTCAAACAATAATAATATGGCACCTGATAATAATACTGGGAAAGACAATACTCCTAATACAGCCGTAAAAAATAAAGACCATATTGTTAAAGGCATACGCGTCATGCTCATTCCTTTCGTACGTAAATTTAAGATGGTGGTGATGTAGTTTAATCCTCCTAATAAAGAAGACACCACAAAAAGCGCCATACTAACCAACCATAAATCCATTCCAATTTTACTTCCTGAAGAAGCATCGCCTAATGCGCTTAATGGAGGATAAATGGTCCATCCGCCACTAGCAGGTCCCGTTTGTACAAACAAAGAAGACATCATCACAATAGAAGCCAAGAAAAAGAACCAATAGCTTAACATGTTCAACATTGGTGAAGCCATATCTCTTGCTCCAATCTGAAGTGGAATTAAGAAGTTTGCAAACGTTCCACTTAGTCCTGCAGTTAGTACAAAGAAGACCAATATTGTTCCGTGCATAGTTACTAATGCATAATAAAATTCTGGCTGTAGTTTACCGCCCTTTGCCCAATGGCCTAGCAAATCTTCCAGCCAAGGATATGTAGCTGTTGGATTTCCTAATTGAAGACGAAATATCACCGAAAAAAATCCGCCAATAATTGCCCAAATAATCCCTGTTACCAAAAATTGTTTGGCAATGGTTTTATGGTCTTGGCTAAACACATACTTTGTAATAAAGGTATCGTGATGTTCATGGTGTTCGCCTCCATGTTCTTCGTGATGTGCTGTCTCGTGTAATGTCGCTGTGCTCATAGTCTGATAAATATAATGAATGCTTTTATTATGGATTTTTTGGCATCAATTGTGCAATAGGTGCTGTACCAACTGCCGTAGTATCTGTTACGGGCACTTGTTTTTCCGGATCTTTATTTGGATACAAGGTGAAATATTCAGGTTTTTGTGTAGCCAACCATTTGTTATAATCAGCTTCACTTTCTACAACAATAACACCACGCATTGAAAAGTGTCCTTTTCCACACATTTGATCACAACTTATTTCATAAACGAAATTGGGATTGTTCGTTCTTTTTTTCATTTGCTCTGTAGTATACTGAGGGGTAAACCACATTGTAGTGGGTATACCTGGAACAGCATCCATTTTCATTCTGAAATGAGATAGTCCCACATCATGAATTACATCCATTGCATTGATAACTAATTTGACTGGTCTGTTTACAGGTAAATGCATTTCAGTTGTATGTAAATCATCCCAGCTTTCAGGATCTTCAAAATCTACAGCTAAAGTATTTCCTAATGGCTGGTTATAAAGTTTGTAACTTTTCTTTCCTAATTTACCATCCTTTCCTGGGTAACGCATATCCCACGCAAACTGATGACCTGTAATCTCAACTACAACGGCATCTTTGGGTGCATCTCCCGTCATCACGAACCAGTTTTTTAATCCAAATACAACAAGTACAGTTAAGAAAATCGCTGGCACTGTGGTCCACAATAATTCCAACTTTGTATTGTGCGGGAAATAAAATGCTTTTCTATTGTCTTTTTCTTGGTATTTAAATGCAAACCAAAATAGTAACACTTGAGTAATCACAAAAACCAAGCCCGTAACACCAATTGTTATATATAACATGAGGTCTATTTTTTCACCCTCAACAGAAGCTGATCCCTGTGGAAATAATGTTTTGCTATAATAAAGTTCATTGCAATACCATGCACCATACAAGCCGAATATCAAAAACAAGATCAACAAGAAACCATTGATTCTATTATTTTGCTTCCGGGATTTTTCTTCGCCTTTAAGCACACTTACATATTCGCTTGCTTTTGCGATTTGAAAAATCACTACAAAAATCATTACGACGATGGCAATAACATAAAACTCCTTCATTTGTAAAAATTTTATTCTTTTTAAAATCCTCTTTATGGATTTGTAAAAATTATTTTTTTATATCCTTTATTGTATACTTAATTATTAATTCTATGTATGGTGAATCATGCTTTCTTTAAGGAAAGGGTGATTTTTTGGAGTTAATGGATGTCTCGTTAAAAACCTTCCAACACCCCACATAATTAACCCAATAAAAAATGCAGCAACTCCAAATTCGAAAGGCATCATTTCTGCGTGATCCTTCATAGTTCCAGGCATTACCATTTGATAGAAATCTATCCAGTGTCCAAAAATGATTAACACTGCCATAACTGTAACCAATGTCCAATTGCGTTTAACACCTCTTTTCATTAGTATTAATAGTGGACAAAGGAAATTTAAAATCAGATTCAGAAAAAATAATCCATTGTATGGACCAGGCTTTGCTGCCGTGCCAACTCTTTCTATAAAATATTTTGTTTCTTCTGGTTGGTTACTATACCAAATTAGCATGTATTGAGAAAACCATAAATAAGTCCAGAATACAGAAAACGCAAACATAAATTTACCAACATCATGTAGATGTTCTTCGGTTACATATTCAAGTTGTCCTCTGTTTTTTAAGAAAATAACAAACAGTGCAATTAACGACATTCCGGAAACGAAAGTACTTGCGAAAGTATACCAGCTGTACATGGTGCTATACCAATGTGCATCAATACTCATTAACCATAACCATGGTATTGTTGACGCAACTGACAATCCAAAGAACACGGTATATAAAGAAGCCCAAACTGTATTTTTCCAGATCCATTTTTTTCCTGTTTCATAATCCATCGCACCATTCTTATCTGACTCTAAACTTAAGCTTCTCATTTTACGTCCCAATAACCACCACATTACTATTGCAATAGCTGACCAAATAGTGAAGAATTTTGGATTTAGAAATCCGCTTTTCCCTTTTAATATAGCATCTTTTGCAACAACTGATTTATCAAGCCAAATATAAATATCTGTATGTCCGCCCCAAACAATCGCCATTAATACAAGGAAAGTAACAATGCCAAGTATCGGTACAACACTTGAAATTGCTTCTGGAACTCTTCTTAATGCAACTTGCCAACCGCCCATTGCCATTGTAGTTACACAAATAAAGAACATTGATGCGTTTACTACCAGTAACCAATAAACGCTATTCTGAAGTAACACCGCCCAAAAACGAGTGCTGCTATGGTCGCCACTACCAGGAGCCGCATGCTCAAATGGATGTAACATAATAAACCCGTACAACAAGGCTAATACTCCGACTCCAATCAAACCCCATGTCCATTTTTTGTAGCTGCCTGGTAATTCAAATTGATTATTCATCTATGTAAACTTTATATTTTAAAATCTTGGTGTCGTAATAACGACAATATTGTTCTTTATTTTGTTTTTACAGTGTCTTGAGCCATTGTTGCGGTTGCAGTTTTTGGCTGAAGTGTACGAATATATTTAACCATCATCCAACGTTGTTTTCTATCCAACTGTGATGCATAGCTTCCCATATTGTTTTTTCCGTAAGTTAAAGAATGGAACATTGTTCCGTCTGCCATCTTCACGTACATGTCTAAAGTAAGGTTCGCGATTCCGCCAATTTTTCCCGATGTAGATATTGGACCATTTCCTGCGCCTTTTTCTCCGTGACAAATTGCACAATTGATATTAAACAAACGGCCAGCTTCTTTCATTTCTACTTCAGTCATTGTATCAATTGGATTTTTAACCATTGCACTCATTTTGTAACCAGTAGTATCATTTGGTAAGGTATAAGGAAACAACTCACCTCTTTTAATCGTTCCTGCGGCAGGGTTGTTATCATAATAAATTTTGCTTCCGCCTCTTGCTGATTGATCAGTAGTAAATGTTGAAGAGTCTCTTTCAGCATATGTTTCATAAGCGCGACTATACGCCATGTCTGGCATATAGATTTTTCCTGGCTCACGTTTGCTGTCGCAACTCACAAATGCAATACTCATTCCTAAAAGAATTATCGAAAATGTTGCAATTTTTTTCATGTCCTTTGAGTCATTTCACCCCTATGGGGTTTAGGTTTAGAATCATTTCACGCCTATGGCGTTTGTTGTTTTCTCTTTTTAAAATTATTTCACGCCTATGGCGTTGGGTTGTTTAATATCCTTTTTCGTCTCTGTATAATTTTTGTTCTCTGTCGTATCGTCCTATCCACCAACCGGTCTCTGCGTGTTGAATATTAATTTCTGTTGCTCCTGCTTTTTGAAGGAAGCTTTGAAGCTCGGCATCGTCTGTTTTTTCTGTACACTCAATTGCCATTACAAACAAATCGTCTGTAGCTCTTGCATGAAAGTGGTGTTTCTTTACAAATGGTGATAATTGACATAAGTAACAAAAAGTAAGTACCATTCCAACGGCAGAAAACAAAACGGTCAACTCAAATGTGATAGGTACCCAAGCTGGTAAAGCAAAGTGAGGTTTACCTCCAATGTTTAAAGGCCAGTCTTTTGTAAATACCCAGCTCATAAAAGTAAGCGCTGTTGTTGTTCCTGTAATTGCATAAATAAAACCCGCCGTATGAATACTTGTTTCTCTTAATCCCATTGCATGATCCAAGCCATGTACAGGAAAAGGGGTATATACATCGTGGATTTTATACCCAGCCTTACGTACATTTTTCACTGCCGGAAACAAAACTGCTTCATCGTCAAATGAACCAACTACAAATTTTTTAATTCCTCCAGCCATATGATTTATTGTTTCTTTTTTATTGTTTCAAAAATTAAAAACCATCCTTATTACACCAAGATCTCCGCTTCGAATATTTTTTAATTTTTACTTTTTTATTTTTAATGTCCATGTTCAACCTCGTCAACATAAAATTTTTCTGAATCCGACTTTTCAATGTCAGTCATTTTTACTTTATAATTTTCGCCTGACGTTTTTAAAATCGATTTAATTTCTGCCACAGCAACTACTGGGAAATACTTTGCAAACAGGAAGAAGCAAGTAAAAAACAATCCAAAGGTTCCCAGGTAAAAACCGATTTCCCAAATAGAAGGACTATAATACGTACTCCAGCTTGATGGCAAGAAATCACGATAAATCGAAGTAACGATAATTACAAAACGCTCGTACCACATTCCAATGTTTACCACAATACTCATAAAGAAAGTAACCGTGATATTTCTTCTTAATTTTCTGCTCCAGAATAATTGTGGAGAAACCACATTGCAGAACATCATCAACCAATAAGACCAGCCATATGGACTGAATAGATTTGCTCTGTTTTGAGAAAAAGCATACCACTCATATGGATTTTGTCCATACCAAGCGATAAATAATTCTGTTAAATAAGCACAGCCTACGATGCTGCCCGTTAATACAATAACCTTATTCATGGCTTCAATATGACCAAGAGTAATATAATCTTGTAGGCCCATTACTTTTCTAACAACTATTAATAAGGTTTGCACCATTGCAAATCCACTAAAAACAGCTCCGGCAACAAAATATGGAGGGAAGATTGTCGTATGCCAACCTGGAACAATTGAAGTTGCAAAGTCAAAAGATACAATCGTATGTACCGAAAGTACAAGTGGTGTACTTAAACCAGCCAATACTAATGAAAGTGATTCGTGACGTTGCCAATGTTTAGTACTTCCTGTCCAACCAAATGAAGCGACGCCATATAATAACTTACGCAATTTAGTTTTAGCTCTGTCTCTCACGGTAGCCAAATCGGGCAACAATCCTGAATACCAGAATAATAATGATACCGTAAAATAAGTTGATATCGCAAACACATCCCATAAAAGGGGAGAGTTGAAATTTACCCATAATGGACCGCGTGAGTTTGGATAAGGCAATACAAAGAAAGCCATCCATACACGACCCATATGCCAGATTGGAAATTGACCTGCGCACATTACCGCAAAAATCGTCATCGCTTCCGCAGCTCTGTTTACACCTGTTCTCCATCCCTGACGAAACAATAATAGAATCGCAGAGATTAGCGTACCTGCGTGACCGATACCTACCCACCAAACAAAGTTGGTGATATCCCAGCCCCATCCAATTGTTTTATTTAAATTCCATTGTCCAATACCATAAGTTACCTCTCTGTATACGCTGTAAGCTCCAAAAAGCAATAAGCCAACGCTGATGTAAAAACCAATATACCAAAGCCTGCTTGGCTTCATTTCAATGGGACTAATAATATCTTCCGTAACCTGATGATAGTCTTTGTTACCAGCTACAAGTGGTTCCCTTTGTTGTGATTCGTATTTGAGTAATGACATATTCTTTTTCGCTTTTAGCTATTTTCTTTTAGCTGTTAGTCTTTTATTAAAATTTCAAAAGTCTTAACTATGTGTCTCTTCTTTTTCTACAACACCTACATGCCTGTCTGTATTTCTTACTTTAGCCAAGTAGCTAACGTTAGGCAATACGTGTAATTGTTCTAACACATAAAAGTTACGGTTTTCGTCTGCTCTTGCTTTTGATACGTCGCTTTCTTTATCATTCACATTTCCAAAACTGATGGCGTTTGTAGGACAAGCTTGCATACAAGCAGTTTTAACATTACGAACCATTGAAGGGTCTTGTTGTTTTTTTGCTTCTAATTTACTCTCTTGTAAGCGCTGCACACAGAAGGAACATTTTTCAATAACGCCTCTTGAACGAACAGTTACATCAGGGTTTAATACCATTCTTGTAAGATCTTCGTTCATTTGGAATACGACTTCATTCAATTCTTTATCGCGTAATGGCTCTTGATTATTTGCGAAGCTGTCTGCTCCTGTAAAATCAAGCCAGTTGAAACGACGCACTTTAAATGGACAGTTGTTTGCACAATATCTTGTTCCGATACAACGGTTGTAAGTCATTTGATTTAATCCCTCACTACTATGGTTAGTGGCAGCAACGGGACAAACGTTTTCGCAAGGCGCATTATCACAATGTTGACACATCATTGGCTGGAACACTACATCCGGATTTTTAACATCTCCAGTGAAATAGCGATCTATTCTTAACCAATGCATTTCATGTGCTTTCTGAACCTGAATCTTTCCAACAACACTAACGTTGTTTTCTGCAGTACAAGCAACTACGCATGCGCTACAACCTGTACAAGTATTTAGATCAATACTCATTCCCCACTTAATCCCTGGCTTTTCATAATTAGGATACATAGTTCCGTCTGTTACGAAATCTGTTTTTCCTTCAGCTAATAAATTTATTCTCTCGCTTCTTGGCTCTTCAAGAACAGCCTCAGGATTTTTTATAAAGCTTGGAAGATTTGTTTCAAATATTACAGGTCTGCTCTCTGATGAACCATGAACCTGCGTTTGTGCTAATGGATAAGTGTTGCCTGTTTTAACAACATCAGCAACCGATGTATAAGAGAATGTGGCACCACTAATTGCTGTTAAAGGATAAGCATTTTTTCCTGCGCCTGTTGCAGACTTTCCAATTCTATCCATCGACATTTTTTCATCAGCACTTCCTCTTCCATATCCCAACGCTACTGCTACTGTCGAATTATTAAGACCTGGTAAAATCAATACTGGAAGTTCAACCGAATTTCCATTCACGGTGATTTTTACTGTTGGTTTTTCTGGTGTTACTTCATAAGCATCAGCTTCGCGCTGGTTGTTCATGATATCTATTCCAATCAAGCTCTTTGCCAGCTCCGGACTAACCATTGCATAGTTGTCCCATGTTACTTTTGAAATAGGATCAGGTAATTCTTGTAACCAAGGATTGTTTGCCTGGCTACCATTTCCCATTGATACTTTTTGATATAAAAAAACTTCTATTGCCCCGGTTTTTGCTGAAGCTGCTTTGGAAGCGGCATCTACCAGATTAGCAGCATTAAAAACCAAAGGAGCTTTTGCTACAGCAGTTTCTACAACGCCATCTTGTAATGCTTTTTCAAATTCAACCTTTGAAGACCAAAAGTTTTTAAGATATAATTCGTAATCGGCAACAGATGGTTGAGCTACTGTCCACTTTATTAAAGAGGTTTGGAACGCTCTTGTTTTGAATAATGGATTAATAAGCGGTTGCATGAAGCTGTAATGTCCTGTTTTAGGTTCAGCATCTCCCCAGCTTTCTAGCCAATGGTGTGAAGGAATTACATATTTACACTGCTCAGTTGTTTCATCTAGTGTGCTGTTAAAAGAAATGCTAACCGGAGCCTTTGCAATTGCAGCAGCTAGTTTTTTTCCATCCTTATATGAATAAACAGGATTGCAATCATAAACCAATAAAGCTCCGATTGTTCCGTTATTTAACTCATTTTCTAATTGTGCCATATCAGCATCAACCCCTTTACGAGTATTGTTTGTTGTAGCCCAATTGACTGTTGTTCCATTAGCACCAATCATTTCATTGATCGCATTTACAACAACCTGAATATTAACATCATTACTACCACAAACTACTAATGATTCGCCTTTTGATGCCATTAATTGTGCTGCTGCTTTATCAATTCCTTCTTTTAATTGAGCATCTGTAATTCTTGGAGCTGAAACAGCACCGCCTAATTTTGCGAGCAATGCCAAAGCGATTGCACCTGTTTCCGAAGGCTTGTGTGTATAACGATCATCTGCGTTACTACCTGTTAAGCTTAACATGCTTTCAAAATGAAAGTGGCGGCTTAATGTTGGTTTTTCACCTGTTATTTTTCTATTAGCAGCATATTGTTTGCTGAATTCAACAGGACTTAACCAAGTACCTAAGAAATCTGCTCCTAAACTAACGATTGTTTTTGCGCTATCAAATTGATAAGAAGGAATAGCTCTTTTGCCATAACAAGCCTCGTTTGCTAACAACATGCCACTATAACTTATAGTATCATATTGCACATGTCGACTTCCTGGATATTTAGCTATAAAATCATTGATAATTTGAAGGGTGGAAGGAGAGTGGATCGTAGAAGTTAATAACACCACTGATTTTCCTGCGATTCCTGACATAGCATTAGCAATCATGCTGTCAAAAGCATCAAATGTGCTCACCTCCTTGAAGTCAACACCATCTTTTTGTAAAGGATGACGAAGTCTTGTGGTATCATACAAATCAAGGACCGAAGCTTGTGTTTGAGCACTTGTTCCTCCTTTGGTTATTGATGAAAGTTCGTTTCCTTCAATTTTAATTGGTCTGCCATCTCTTTGTTTTACCACAACGCTTATTGCATCGCCGCCATTAACATAAGTAGACGCATAATAATTAGCTACGCCAGGAATGACATTGTCTGGTCTTTGAAGATAGGGAATAGCTCTTCTTACTGGCATTTCGCAGCTTGCAGCAATAGCAGCCGCGGCAGTACTAAATCCAAGATATTTAAGAAAATCTCTGCGGGGAGTTTTACCATCTAAAAGTCCTTCTTTTGAAAGCTCTTCAATGGGAAGTAAATCTTCATTGAACTCATCCTCACCGGATTGCTTAAAAGCGTCAGTTTGATTAAGTTCTCCAAAACTCTGCCAATACTTATTATTACTCATAGTTTAATAATTCTATAATTCTGTAATATACGCTATAACCTTGCTGGCTCTTTTACGAGCAGCATAACATTATTTATTAATAGTGACACTTTTGACACTCTGTTCCACCAATATTTTCAACAGTTACGCTGTCCATTTTATGGTTTTTGATATCATTATGAAACTTCTCGTAAATACTGTAAAATTTATTTCCTTCGCCTGTTTTTTTATCGTAAAAATTAACCTTGCTTTCGCGATGGCAATTAACACACCAGCCCATGCTTAGTTCTGCAAACTGGTATACTTCAGGCATTTCCTGGATATTACCATGACAGGTTTGACATTGTTGTTGCCCTACTTTTATGTGTTGACTATGATTGAAATAAACATGATCCGGAAGATTATGGATTTTTACCCAAGAGATTGGTCTTGCACCATCAGGAGTGCCATCATTATTATTATCTGGGTTGTATTCTTTTTTATCAGCATTCCATCCTGCATAAGCATAAAGCTTTTGAATTTCTTCTGTGCCATTTACAGCGCTTCCATCTTCTCTTACAATTGGATCTCCTTTATATTCCTTAATAGCCTTATGGCAATTCATACAAACATTTACTGAAGGAATTCCTGCATGTTTGCTATCCTGAGCACTACCATGACAATACAAACAACTGATTTGGTTTGTTCCGGCGTGTACCTTATGTGAATAATAGATAGGTTGAACAGGCTGATAGTTTTTCATACGGCCTAATCCAATAGCAGCACTGATTACATAATAACCGCCCACTGCAAATAATAACAAAATTCCAGCCATTAAATACGCTTTATTGCGATAAAATGGAACGGGTTCTCCACGATGAATCCCCACTTTGTCATCAGATAATTTGCGAAGATTACTATTAACCTGTAATAAGATAAAAGCAACAAGGGCTAATACCAAGGTTAATATTCCAAAAATCATTGAATTATCAGTTTCACCTCCTTCGCCGCCAGTTGTAGCCGTTTGAGCTGCTGCAGGTGGAGTATAATCATCTACGTATTTTAAAATAGCGTCTACTTCGTCTTTTTTAAGACTGCTAAAAGAAGTCATTACAGTTGGCTTCCATTTTTCAAACAGTGCTTTTGCATATGCATCAGACGCAATCATCTGTGCAGGATTGGCTACCCATTTGTATATCCAGTCTGGACTAGGTATTCTTTTACTCCAACCTTTTAAAGCTGGGCCCGTGTAATCCGCATCTGGCTTATGACAGTTGGCGCAATTCGCCTTAAACAGCGCTTCGCCGTCAGCAGCAAAAACATTATTATTTGGGGCAAAAGATAATACGAGAAGTAGTGTAAATAAGACTTTGTTAAAAGTTGTGCGATAGCAAATCATACATTATCGGGTCTAATGTGGAAAAATTCCTTTTTTCGGAAGCAAAAGTAAGGGAGGATATTGACATAATATCAACATTTTGTAAAAATTTTTTGAGTTATTTTCAATGGAATTCAACGAATTGGAAAAATTCAGAAATGCAATTGTCATAAAATTGTAAACAAATGGGTTTTTATTAGAACTTTTAAAGAAAAAGGAATTAATAAATAAGATTTGTGCAATTTTGCAGCATGTTTGAAAAATTGCGGCAACATTGGAAGGTAAATAACTTGAATCTATTCTTAATTATCAGCACTTTTGCTCTTGGAGGCAGCGCCTGTGCTAGTATAGCCAAAAAAATACTTGGGTTTTGTGTTATTAAAAATGATGTGGTATTGACTATCGTTTATTTACTTTTAATAACTGTACTATGGCCAATCTGTGTTTTAATTATTAGCATTCCTTTAAACCAATTCTCTTTTTTTAAAAAATACCTCCTTCGGGTATTTGGAAAATTGTCAGGCAAAAAAAAGAACCCATAAGCTGTATTTTTTTATAAAAAAAGCAAAATCAACGTTAAAAGAATCAGCTACATCATTCCAAATTGCTTTACTTTCATAATATTACGCCCTAAAGCATTAAAATTCTTGAGGTTCAAATTATTTTTTTTACTTGTTTTACCATTTTCCACGCATGCACAACGCTTTGTTTGTGGGATAGTTTACGATATTTCCAAAGTTAATTACGTTGAAAATGTAAGGGTAGTAAGTTCTTCGGGGATTTTCACCTTTACTGATAGTCTTGGCAAGTATAAAATCCTTGTAAACGAAAAAGACTCCCTGACTTATTCTTACAATAATAAAGCCACTCAAAAATTTTCTATTGGACAAATACAAGATCCGCTTCACTTTGATATTTCATTACATATCAATGTTAAAGGCAAATACAGCTTTCTTAAAGAAGTAACTGTTTTTTCAAAATCATACCGAGAGGACTCTTTAGAAAACAGAAAACTTTATGCAGATATCTTTCGTTTTACAAAGCCGGGTTTACAAACTTCGACTTCTGCAGATGGTGGCGTAGGATTAGATCTGGACGAACTGATCAACATGTTCAGGTTTCGAAGAAACAAAAGAATGCTAGCCTTTCAAAAAAGACTAGAAGAACAGGAAAAAGAAAAATACGTCAATTACAGATTCAATAAACTTTTTATAAAAAGAATTACAGGATTACAAAGTCCTTTATTGGATACGTTTATGGTTTGGTATAGGCCTAATTATGAATTTGTAATAACCGGTGATGAAATTTCTTTTAATCAATACATTTTGAATGCCTGTAAACAATTTAAAAAAATTACACCAATTTTTAAGCCAACAGTTTTAGTAAAAGATACGATTATGGAATACAACAAGTTAACACCAGAAGAAGAATATGTGATTTTAAAAAAAGGAACAGAATCACCCTATATCGGCGAATACACAAAAAATAAGTTGGAAGGAACGTACATCTGTAGACGATGCAATGCTCCTTTATATCTTTCAAAAGATAAGTTTGATTCCCATTGTGGATGGCCGAGTTTTGATGATGAAATTCCTGGAGCTGTTAAGCAGGTTCCTGATGCAGATGGAAGCAGAACCGAGATTATCTGTGCGAAATGTGGCGGACACCTTGGTCATGTTTTTCTTGGAGAAAGACTTACAGAAAAAAATACCAGGCATTGTGTGAATTCTATTTCTATGAAGTTTATTCCAAAATAATTTTAAAGAGAGGTTCCCCTATTTTTAAACAACGTAGAAAAAGTCTAATACCCCATCAGTTTTTCTATCTTTTCACGCAAACGCGTATACGCCATAAAGTTTTTTTCTAATTCTATATTAAAAGGAATCGGCGTGTCTAAACTTGCGCATCTAATAACAGGTGCGTCTAATAAATGAAAACAATTTTCTGTTATCCATGCTGATATTTCTCCTCCGATACCACCAATCAAACTGTCTTCGTGTAACAACAAAACTCTTCCCGTACGCATAACCGAAGCTTTTATGGCTTCATAATCCAATGGTAACAACGTTCTTAAATCTAAAATATCAATTGAGATTGCAGGATTCTTTTTTGCATAATCTAAAGCCCAATGTACACCAGCTCCGTATGTAATTATAGAAACATGTTCTCCTGCCATTACATGCTTTGCTTTTCCTATTTCTATTTCATAATATTCATCTGGAACCATTCCACTAACGCTTCTGTATAATGCCTTGTGTTCAAAAAAGATAACAGGATTAGGGTCATTGATAGCGGCAATCAACAATCCTTTAGCATCAATAGGAGAGGAAGAATAAATAACTTTTAATCCGGGTGTATGAGCAAACCAGGCTTCATTACTCTGGCTGTGAAATGGACCGGCACCTACACCGCCGCCTGTTGGCATACGAACCACCACATCTGCGTTTTGGCCCCACCGATAGTGTATCTTGGCAAGGTTATTAATAATCTGATTGAAGCCTACGGTAGCGAAATCTGCAAACTGCATTTCCATCATGGCCTTGTATCCTTTCAAACTTAAACCTAAAGCAGCACCAACAATTGCGCTTTCACAAATCGGCGTGTTGCGAATGCGGTCTTTTCCAAATTTTTCAACGAATCCTTCTGTTACTTTAAAGGCACCGCCATACTCTGCTATATCTTGTCCCATTAAAACAAAATCATGATGACGGTCCAGCGATTGATATAATGCATCGCTAATGGCATTGATGTATTTTTTTTCTGATGAGCCTCCGTTAAAGATAGGCTCGTGTATGGAACTGTTGTCGATTATAGTATTGGTATAACTTTTTTTAGGCGCATACACATCATTTATTTCTTCAGAAAGATTAGGAACAACTTGCTCCGCATCGAAGCCAATTTTTAATTCTGATTCAATATGATTTTTGGTAGACAATCTGATTTCTGATATTTCTCCTTCCGACAAAATATTTTCCTCTTTTAACCAGTTCTCGTAATTTTTGATAGGATCTTTTTTCTCCCATTCTTCGAATAAATGTTTGGGTACATATTTTACGCCGCTTGCTTCTTCGTGTCCGCGCATGCGAAAAGTCATACATTCTATCAAATATGGTTTTTGATTGTTGATGCAATATTCTCTAACGCCTTTTATCGTTTCATACACTTCTAAAATATTATTACCATCAATTTGTATGCCTTCGATACCATAACCAACAGCTTTATCAACCAGATTTTTACAGCGATATTGTTCACTTGTAGGCGTACTTAATCCATATCCATTGTTTTCAATAATAAAGATTACCGGCAAATCCCATACAGCTGCAACATTTAAGGCTTCGTGAAAATCTCCTTCGCTTGTTCCACCGTCACCAGTAAACGCAAGTGATACTTTTGATTCTTTTTTAAGTTTATGGGCAAGTGCTACTCCATCAGCAATAGCCATTTGTGGTCCAAGATGAGAGATCATTCCGCAAACATGGTGTTCGGCACTACCAAAATGAAAGCTTCTTTCTCTTCCTTTACTATATCCATCTTTATTGCCTTGCCATTGTTTAAATAATTTACTCAGAGGCATCTGACGAGAAGTGAATACGCCAAGATTTCGGTGAAGGGGCATAATCCATTCGTCTATATCAAGCGCTTTCGTTGCGCCTACGGCAATCGCTTCCTGACCAATTCCGCTAAACCATTTGGATATTTTTCCCTGGCGCAATAACACCAACATTTTTTCCTCAATCATGCGAGGATATAAAATTGATTTGTATAAATCAATTAACTGGTCGTTGGTGAATCCTTTTTTAGAAAATTGCATGGGCGAATTTCTTGATAATTGGTGATATGACAAAAGAAAGGTTATTTTCTTGTTTAAAGGAGAGGTTTTTCTTTTTTATACATTAGCCCACCGTTTAAATGGTGGGCTAGCTAACAAATGATATTTCATCAATAAACCACCAACTCCCAAAACTTCTCCGGCTGCAAATATTTATTCGCTAATTCCATTAAAGTATCCGCATTAACCATTTTTATTTCTTTTATAGAATCATAAAAATAATCTTCATCTAAATTATTTAAAATAATATTTTTCCATTTGGCCATAATTTGAAAAGGCCCATCAAGATCACCCAATATTCCTCCAATCATATAATTGCGTACCAACAATAATTCATCTTCTGGTATTTTTTCTTCCCTCAACTTCTTCATTTCTTTATACACTTCTTCTATTGTTGCTTCTGATACGTCTTTGCCCGCTTCTGTACTAATCAACCATGCAGATTCTGTCATGTGGTTCTGGATATAACTATATATCCCATAAGTATATCCTTTTTCTTCTCTGATATTACTCATTAGCCTGGAGCCAAAAAAACCACCGAATACGGTATTTAAAACCATCGCTTTTTTAAAATCTGGATGAAGACGATTAGGAAAAGGTGTGGCTATTCTGATAGCGCCTTGTACAGCATTTACATCATTTTGAATACGGTATTTTTTTTCTGCTGATGGCTTCATTTTTATTTGAGGCAATACTGCAGCTTGCTGGTTTACTTTTAATTTGCCAAAGGCATCGTTTAATTTTTTATTTAAATCATTCGAAAAATTTCCTGAAATAAAAATGACGCAATTCCCTTTTAAATAATACTCTTCGTAAAACTTTTTACATGCTTCTATTGAAAGGGCAGCAATGTCATCTGGGTGGGTATAGGTTCCATATGGATGGTCTTTTCCATAAATATAGCTGTCAATCAAACGGCCTGCTACAAACTCTGCTTTTTGTAAATTAACTGCTAGTCTTTGTTTGGAGTTTTGTTGATATATCTCCAATTCTTGTTGAGGAAAAATAGCGTCTGTCAGCATATCTTGTACAACTGGTAATAACTTGTCAATATGCTTGGATAAAGTATGAAGTGTAACGGTTGCCGTTTCATTATAACAGGCCCTGCTGCAATAACCTCCGTAGTATTCAAACGCTTCATTAATTTGAAGAGCAGACTTGGTGCTTGTTCCGTTTTTTAATAAAAAATTGGTTGCTGCGGCTATGCCTTTCTGTTGTTCGAAAGAATTTCCTGCGTAAAAAACAAGTTCCAATTGTATCACTTCCTGGGCGCCTGCATTAACACTATAAACATGAATCCCATTGTCTAATTTATAGGTTTCATACGGCTTCAACATTAAGCTATAATCAACAGCGTCTTTTATCCTTGGGGCTATTTTTCTGTTCATTTTTGTTTTAATTGTTGGCTAAATAATACATTGTGCTGCAGTTGTTTTCATCAAAAATAATCCTGCATTGTTCTTTAATTTGTTCTGCGGTAACTTCTTTATATTTTGCCAATTCTGTGTTAATCAAATTCGCATCTCCCAATAATTCATACATCGCGATGCTTGATGCCCTGTTCATTATGCTCATGTCTTCAAAAGCCATGGCGCTTTCAGCTTTGTTTTTTACTTTTTCTAATTCAGCTTCGCTAATTCCTTCTTCGCTAATTTTTTTCAATTCCTCCATCACCGCTGATTCGGCATCTTTGATATTTACACCCTTAACTAGTTTTCCTTCTATAGTTATGAGACCAGCATCTGTACTTCCAAAATGATAACAATCTAAATTGCTAAACAACTGCTTTTCTTTAACCAAACTTTGAAATAGTCTTGAAGAACCTCCTCCACTTAAAATATCAGAAATTAAATCTGTTGCATAATATCTATCATCTGTTCTTGGATAAATATGCCAGCATTTGTACAAAGCATCCAGTGGAACGTTAGATTTTACTTCTAAATGTCTTGGGGATTTTTGAGCTGGTTCGATGGGTAAGTCGCGATTGTATTTTGTACCAGCGGGTATTGGACCAAACCATTTTTCTGCGAGGCTTTTTATTTGTTCAAGATCAACATTTCCTGCAACGGCTAATATGGCATTGCAGGGTGTATAATGTTTAAAGAAAAAGGCTTTTACATCTTCTAATGTAGCATCTTCCACATGTTGTAGCGAAGCGCCTATTGTCATCCATTTATAAGGATGGGTTGTATAGGCAAGGGTTCTCATTTTATGCCAAACATCTCCATAGGGTTTATTGATATAATGCTCTTTAAACTCTTCGCAAACAACTTTTCGCTGGGTCTCTAGGCTTTTTTTGCTAAAGGCAAGACTTAGCATTCTGTCACTTTCCAACCAAAAAGCAGTTTCGATATTTTCTGCAGGAAGCTGACAATAATAATTGGTCAAATCATTTGTAGTAAAGGCATTATTTTCACCTCCGGCTACTTGCAAAGGCTCATCATAGGTTGGAATATTTTTACTTCCGCCAAACATCAAATGCTCAAACAAATGAGCAAATCCTGTTTTCTCGGGACTCTCATCTTTTGCACCTACATCATACAAGACATTTACAACAGCCATTGGAGTGCTTTTGTCTTCATGAACCAATACACGAAGTCCGTTTTCTAAAGTAAATCTATCAAACTGAATCATGCGGCAAAGGTAGGGAGGTTTGATTCAGGTTGCAAAGGTTTCAGAGGTTGCTTCATAACCTTTTGAACTTATTGAACCTCTGAAACCTTTGCAATCTTTTGAACCTTTTAAACATTCTTTGAAACCATAAACTTATTGGACTTAATTTTGTTTTCTATTAAATTTCTCTAATGAATATCAATGATTTACTATCGAAAGCAATACGCTTTGAATTTTTAACTGCAGAAGAAGGCGTTTTTCTTTTTGAAAACACTCCGCTGGCAGACTTAATGTTTGTCGCAAATGAGCTTCGAAAAAAACAAGTGCCTCATGGAAAAGTGACCTGGCAAATTGATAGAAATGTAAATACCACAAACGTCTGTATTGCCAATTGTAAATTTTGTAATTTTTTTCGCATCCCCGGGCATGCAGATTCATATATAACAGACCTTGAAACCTACAAACAAAAAATTGAAGAAACCATCAAATACGGAGGAGATCAATTGTTATTACAGGGTGGCCATCATCCTGAATTAGGTTTAAGTTTTTATGTGAATCTTTTTAGAGAATTAAAAACGCTATACCCTAATATTAAATTACACACACTCGGACCTCCAGAGATTGCTCATATCACCAAGCTTGAAAAAAGTACCCATCGCGAAGTATTGATAGCATTAAAAGAAGCTGGTATGGATAGTCTTCCTGGTGCTGGTGCAGAAATATTAACGGATAGGGTTAGACGATTAATAAGTAAAGGAAAGTGTGGGGCGCAAGAATGGCTTGACATTATGCACGAGTGTCATAAATTAAATATCACCACATCTGCTACAATGATGTTTGGCCATGTAGAAACCATTACAGAACGATTTGAGCATCTGGTGAAAATCAGAGAAGTACAAAGTCGGAAGCCCGAAGACGTAAAAGGTTTTCTTGCTTTTATTCCATGGACCTTTCAGGACGTCGATACCTTATTAGCAAAAATAAGAGGTGTGCAAAACTTAACTACTGCTGAAGAATATATTCGTATGATTGCGATGAGCAGAATCATGTTGCCTAATGTAAAAAACATTCAAGCTAGCTGGCTTACTGTTGGAAAACAAGTTGCCCAGTTGTGTTTAAATGCAGGTGCCAATGATTTTGGAAGTATCATGATTGAAGAAAATGTAGTAAGTGCTGCTGGAGCTCCTCATCGTTTTACCAGCAAAACCATTCAGGAATCTATTAAAGAAGCGGGATTTGAACCGCAATTAAGAAACCAGCAATATGAATGGAGAGTATTGCCTGTAATGGAAGAGCAAGAAATAAATTATTAACATTTACCTACAACGAGAAGACTGATATTTGTGAATGCGTTTGTGCAATATATTTTTGAACATCGCGTTTTAATTATTCAAAATCCGATATCATGAATACCCAAGGAAAACCAAAGCCTTCTAATCCATTGCTTCATGCAATTATTTCCTTTATAGAAAAAATGAGGCAACATCCGGAATCTTATCCCATAAAATATTATAAAAAAGGATATCAATACAAAAGGCCGGGAAGATCAAATATTAAATCGATTAACTAAACAAATATTCGACGTCCGCCTTAGTCAGGCCTTTTACAAAAGTTGTTTCGTCTGAAATTAATTCTTTAGCAAGAATTTTTTTCCGCTCTTGTAATTGCAGGATTTTGTCTTCAATAGTATCTACACAAATCATCCTATACGCAAAGATGTTTTTGGTTTGGCCGATACGATGTGTTCGATCAATCGCTTGTTGCTCTACTGCAGGATTCCACCATGGGTCTACAATATATACATAGTCTGCAGCTGTCAGATTCAATCCGACACCTCCCGCTTTGAGGGAAATTAAAAAGACGCGGCAATCATCGTTATTTTGAAAATTCTGTATCGCCTTTTCTCGATCTGTGGCGGAAGTGCTTCCATCAAAATATTCAAAGGGCACATTTTGTTCTTGTAATTTTTCCTTTATTAATGCTAACATTCCTAAGAATTGAGAAAAAATTAAGGCCTTGTGTTGTCCAATATTTTCGGATATTTCTCTTGTTAACTCATCAAGCTTAATGGAATGGTTAGCATGTTTTTCTTCCTCATTTAAAATAGCAGGGCTATCACAAATCTGGCGCAATTTCATCAACCCTTGTAAAATAGTTAATTGAGATTTTTGAATTCCTTGCTGATCAATTGTTCCTAAAATTTTATCTCTGTACTCATTTCTGTAGGCTTCGTATATATTTCGTTGCTCACTTTCCATTTCACAAAAAAGAATGGTTTCTGTCTTATCTGGAAGGTCTTTGGCAACTTGTTCTTTTGTGCGGCGTAAGATAAATGGATAAAGCAGTTTCTTTAAATGTTCTTTTTGTTCTGGTTCACCAAACTTATCAATCGGGGTGGCAAATTCGTTTCTGAAAAACTCCATGCTTCCTAATAATCCAGGATTCAAAAAATTCATTTGAGCAAAAATATCAAACGTATTGTTTTGAAGCGGAGTACCGCTCATGCATAAACGATTTTTAGCCGTTAAAAGACTTGCAGCTTTTGTAACTTTAGAAGAAGGGTTTTTAATCGCCTGGCTTTCATCTAATACAACATAATCAAAAAATATCTGTAAAAACAAATTGATATCACTTCTTAGCGTTCCATATGTAGTGATAATAATGTTGTGCTTGGTTAATTCTTCGTGACTTCGAAGTCTTGTATTACCATGGTGTACATGGAATGTTAATCCTGGTGTGAATTTTTTAACTTCATTCTGCCAGTTATAAATTAGGGTGGTTGGACAAATCACTATCGATTTCAAGCCATCATTTGTTTTTTTATAATACTCAAGCATGGTCAATGCCTGAACCGTTTTACCCAAACCCATATCATCTGCTAAAATTCCTCCCCAGCCCACTTCGTTTAAATAATTCAACCACTGATAGCCCGCAATCTGATAAGGTCTTAACACAGCTTGAAGCGTATCTGGGACCGCAATCTCTGAAATATTTTTATACGCTCTTATTTTTTCAAACTTTTCATCTAAGGCAAAGCTAATTTCTGTTTCATCTCTGTTTTCATAAAGTTCGTCTATCACGCTCATGTGATATCTTGATAAACGTAGTTTGTCGTTTTTACCATCTCCAACTTTAAATAAAAGAGAATATCGCTTAAGCCATTCATCGGGCAAAATTCCCAATGTGCCGTCTTGGAGCTGAACGAAAGACTGTTTACTCGCAAGTGCTTTTTTAATATCCGAAATGCCAACTCGCTGTTCCCCAAATTCAATTTCAATTTTTGCATCAAACCAATCCATTCCACTACTAACATGAATATGTGTATTAGGACGAGCTGTATTAAATCTAAAGTTTCTTAATAACTCGAATCCAAAAACAGGAATCTTCTTTTCTTTCATCGCGTCTACAAAAAGAAAAAACCAATTATTACGCAACACATCTACACCTCTCAAAACAAGCGCCTGGTTATCTAATTGTCTTACAAACATGGAATGTAATCCCTCCAGCTCCTGTATGAATTTTTCTTCTGCATTTTTATTGCGGTGAATTACTAATATTTTATCGCCATCGGGAAGTGTAATGGTGTTTCTATCAGAAGGCTTTGTATCAAAACCATTATAACCAAAAATTGGCTGGAATAAAAGATAGTCACCTTTTTCAATGAGTTGCAGTTTTATTTCCGGAGCGCCTCCTTTTATTTCTTTTATCAAACTTTTATCAAAATCAACCTGATATTCTCTTGTCAAGGGCAGAATAATTTCCTGCATCGTTTTCGACCAATCGGCTTTTGTTAATTTCACATTTCCCTGCTGTAAAAACTTTTCCGCCTGAATAATATCTTCTGTTTTATTCCAGGTATACAAAACGTCATCATTTAAAAAAACCAACATGCTATTGCATTCGTTCTTGTGGAATGGAATTGTTTTGTTCCCCACTTTTACCATACAAACTAACTCTAGTTTTCCGCCATCCGCTAATACTTTAAATACTGGCGTCATGAATTGATCGCTTAATTCAATATCTTTTAAATTAGACGTAATGAATTTTTTTGGTGCTGGTAAATTAAAAATGAAATTGTTTTGGGCCTCTTCTTCAAATATTTTTTTAAGCTTGGGATGTAAATATTCTGCTATTAATGATTTTGTTTCTTCTGGAAGATCTTCGCCTTCGTTTTGAATAATATTATCCCAGATCCCACTGAATGGCGAGTTTCTGTTGAGATATTTATTAATCTCTGTGGCTTGTAATTTTCTTATTTGTTGAAAGAACATTTTATCGCCTTCGCTAAAAAGCTCTGTGTTCACAAATTTGGTAAGATCCAACGATTCTGCTTTGTTGATATATTTCCTGTTTTCTTCATCAGCATCCCCCTGAACAGCATCGATAATAAATCCAGGATATTGTTTAGCATTAAAATTAAAAACAAGTCCCAGTTTTTTAAATGCCTTTTCTTTTATTACAACCTCTTCCTTGACAGACTGGTTTTGTAATACTGTTGCAGAATAGGATTTAGCAGGTTCTTGTGGTGTCGACGCAACTCTCTTTATGGTCGAGTCTAGCACCTGTAAAAACGGCTTTCCTTCTTTGTATGTAAATTCAAATTTTCCGGAAAGGTCATCATTCAAACTATACCCATAAATCTGTAATAATTTATTTTTTTCCTTATCCCAATTTCTAATACTATCAAAATAATTAGGGCCAAATGCATTTAATAATTGTAAGAGCAGAAGTGTTTTGTGTTCGCAAAGTGGGTGAGCTGTTTCTGCACAAGTACAAGAAGTGTCAAAATTTCTCTCTTCATTTTTCTGAATAACCAACGGGTAGGTGTTTCCTCCATATTTCAACTCAGCTTCTACTCGCTCGTCATTCGCTTTTAAAATAACAGCTTTGGAAATATGTGATATTTTTTCAGCGTCTTCATAGATTGCAGGAGAACAAAGCATTTTAATGGTTCTCAAGTCAATGTTTTTCATTTTGGCAACCGTATGATACTGGTTGTATTGAATCACACCTATTCCCAACATGTTCTTGTCCGCCATATCTTGCAAACGAAATAACGCCGCCGATTCATGTCTGCAAATGTCTCCCATATTATAAGGACAAGAGCACCTTAATGACATTAATTTTGGATCGATATATTTTTGTACATACACTTTGTAAAATGTAGCATAACTATCGTCTTTAACACGAAACACAATACTACTTAATAGTTCATCATGTTCGATAAGCTCAACGAATCCGGAACCATGTATCTTTTTGCCTCGACGAATAACTTCCTCGGTGCCATTATTATAGATATGCTTAATGATATGCGGTAATGCCAAAACAATATTACTTTTAAATGAAGCCTTTGAGAACAGGGCAATTTGCAAAAGTAAAGGAAAATAACTCAGCTAATTATTATAAAATGTAAGATTGTGGAGAATTATTATTTTATCCTTGAATAAGTTTGCCTTCTTTATAAATAGGCAAAACTGAAGCCGTGTTTGCTGTAAGACAATGTTTAATATCCTTTTCCAGTCCATATGAAGAAAGCCTTTGGTAATGTGATGCTTGTTTTGTTTTCATAAATTCAAACAAATCGGGGGAGGCTTCATTATATAATCCTTCTGCTATTTTTGAAGAATCACAATTAATGCTGAAATGTGATTTTACTTTATCAATTACAGCTCCGGCGAAAAGCATGTCTTCTATATTTATCCGATCTTTCCAAGCCGCACAGGCGAGTAACACAGATTTATTTTTTTTAATTAAAAAATCAGCAACGGCATCAAGGTTTGCAAAAGACCCTGTAATGATTTCATTAGCACCATTGGCTAATGCCATGTGTAATAATTTCGTTCCATTTGTTGTTGTTAATACCAGCGTCTTTCCCTTAATAAACGACTCTGGATATTCAAATGGAGAATTGCCGTATTGAAGACCTTCAGCGACTTTCCCATCTCTTTCGCCTGCGGTAATGGCACCCATTTGTTTTCCTATACGAATGCAATCATTTACACTATCTACCGGAATAATTTCCTTCGCACCATTGTAAAGAGCAGTAGCAATTGTTGATGTTGCCCGTAATACATCTATTACTACAACAACACTGTTAGTGATATCATACAGGTTTAATAATGCAGGCGATAACGAAGTAAAAAGAACAGGGGTTTTATTTGGTTTTGGCATTTAGAGATACTATAGAACGATTTGAAAATATTGTTATTCGAAAGGCATTTTTACAACCTTTGCTTTTAGTTTATTATTTCGGATGTTAATGTAAATTTCATTTCCAAGTGACGCCTCTTTTATGGCTACATATCCCATTCCTATTGCTTTTCCTAATGAAGGCGACTGTGTTCCCGAAGTTACTTTTCCAATTACTGAACCTTCATTATCTGTGATTTCATAATCATGCCTAGCAATACCTTTGTCTATCATTTCAAAACCAGCCAGCCTTTTGGTTACCCCATTATTTTTTTGATTTTCAAAAATTTCACGCGAGGTAAATTGTTTGGTGAATTTTGTAATCCATCCTAAACCCGCTTCAATTGGAGAAGTAGAATCATCAATATCATTTCCATAAAGACAAAAGCCCATTTCTAAACGTAAGGTATCTCTTGCTCCAAGACCAACGGGTTTTATTCCAAAGGATTCTCCTGATTTAAAAATCGCATTCCAAATAATATCGGCATCTTTATCTTTATCTTCAAAATAAATTTCAACTCCTCCGGCGCCTGTATAACCTGTTGCACTAATCAACACATTATCTATTCCGGCGAACTTCCCTTTAACAAAAGTGTAATACTTTAAATTTAGAATGTCCATTTCTGTTAATGCTTGAATAACTTTTGTTGCCTGTGGGCCTTGTACAGCCAAAAGCGCTGTCTTAGAAGAGGTATTATGTATCTCTGCTCCATTAGAATTTTGGCTTACAATCCAACTCCAGTCTTTGTCTATATTTCCTGCATTTACCACAAGCATATAAACATTGTTTTCTTCCACACAATACACAAGTAAATCGTCTATAATCCCACCGTTGCTATTTGGTAAACAACTATACTGAATTTTTCCGTTTGTTAATTTAGAAGCATCGTTACTGGTTACCCTTTGTATTAAATCTAAAGCATGGGGCCCTTTTATAATAAATTCTCCCATATGGCTCACATCAAAAACACCCACATTTTTTCTAACGGCAAGATGCTCGTCATTTATTCCTGTATAGGATATCGGCATGTTAAATCCTGCAAATTCAGCCATCTTGGCGCCTAATACTATATGCTTTTCTGTAAATGGAGTGGTTTTCATTTTTTAATATTTGATGACAAATGTATATCAAAAATATCGCTCTTGAATTTTATGCTTATTTCAACAATTGATAAATAAGAAAACTACACAAATAAGCCAGTCCTGTCATATAGGCCAATTGTATCATTGGCCACTTCCAACTGCGGGTTTCTCTTTTTACAATAACAATGGTACTCATGCATTGCATGGCAAGTACGTAAAAAATAAGTAACGAAAGTCCCGATGCAAGCGTATACGTTTTTGAGCCGTCTTCCTTTACTGCCGCATCCATCTTATCTTTTAGTGTGCTGCTTTTGTTATCTGTATTATCTCCAACACTGTAAAGGGTTGCCATTGTACCAACAAAAACTTCTCTTGCCGCAAATGACGTAATTAATGCGATTCCAATTTTCCAGTCATATCCCAACGGTGCAATAATCGGCTCAATCGTTCTTCCAAGATGACCTGCAAAAGAATTTTGTAGCAATTCGGCATTTTTTTGCTTCGTAAGTAAAAGAGAATCCGCCGGATATTGTTGTATTTTAAGCAAATAGCTTGCTTTGATTTCTTGCATTTTTTTAGGGGGGCCAAACGTACTTAATCCCCACAATAATAAACTAATCAGCATGATAACCTTCCCCGCATCAAAGACAAATATTCTTGCTTTTTCATACATGGTGTAAAACATATTCTTCCATCTGGGACTTCTGTAAATCGGCAGCTCTAAAATGAAAAAACTTTTTTCTGTTGATCTAATAAACCACTTCATTACCCAGGCAACCAACATAGCCATTGTTGTTCCGAAAAGATACAGACACATCATAACCATACCTTGTAAACTAATAAATCCAAGATATATTTTTGAAGGAATGACCAACGCTATTAATATAGTATATACAGGAAGTCTTGCACTACAACTCATTAAAGGCGTAATCATTATAGTCAGTAGGCGCTCTTTTTTATTTTCAATATTTCTTGCACTCATAATTGCAGGTACTGCACAAGCAAAACCGCTAATCATTGGCATTACACTTTTTCCATTCAGGCCGGATTTGCGCATAAGCTTGTCCGTTAAAAAACTAATTCTTGCCATATAACCACTGTCTTCCAGAAGCGTAATCAAGCCAAACAAAATCATAATCTGCGGCACAAAGACCATGATGCCACTTAGACCTGCCAAAAATCCATTAATAAATAAATCACCTAGCCAATTAGCAGCAAGGTGCTCCGACAACCATCCTCCCATTAATCCAAAACTCCATTCAATAAAATCCATTGGATACCTAGCCATCCAAAAAACACTTTGAAAAAGAAAAAACAACACAACCAACAGAATCAAATATCCCCAGGTGCGATGCAATAAGATTGTATCTATTTTCTCAGTTAGTAAATACTTTTTTAAGGGGTTTGTTTCTTCAACAGCTAACTGCATAATATGTTTTATGCGCGCGTATCGCTGCATAATTTCCTCTGCTTGTGTCTTTGTGGAGTTGAATTTATTGCTGGATTTTATTTGCTCAATTACAGCCGAGTCCTTTTTTGAAATCGAAAATTGTTCATGGTTAATTAAATAATGAATGACTTTGTAGCTACTAAGGTCAGGAAAAACTTGTCGGGCTTCTTCTATGGCCTTTGGGGCCAACATGGAGCTATAAATAAATTCTGGTGCTTTTTTAAAATTCCGATCTAGAAACGCTTGTTCTATAGTTTTTTTTAATGAATCAATGCCTTTGTTTTTTCTTGGGTTAACAACAACAATAGGAACGCTTAACTCTTTTTCCAAAACCTCAATGTCTATTTTAATTCCTTTTTGTTTTGCAATATCCATCATCGTTAATACAACAACAATAGGAATATTCAAATCAATAATTTGAGAACATAATAATAAATTTCTACGAAGATTGCTAGCGTCAACCGCAAGCAGAATCATATCGGGAATAATTGAATCGTCTTGTTGTAAAAGAACTTTATAAGAAACCCATTCGTCCGCTCTTTTAGGATAAAGACTATATGTGCCTGGCAAATCTATAAAGTTGGCGATAAGCTGGTTTGATATTTTACAAAGCCCCGTTTTCTTGTCAACAGTAACACCAGGAAAGTTGCCAACCTTTTGTTTTAAGCCGGTTAGTTCATTAAACAAAGAACTTTTGCCGCTGTTGGGGTTTCCTACTAATGCTATGTTTATTTGTTGTGACAACTTTGAAGTCTATATATAATTTGTAGTGCAAAAATAATAGTAATGGATTTCTTATAGCTTACGAAATAAAGAAAGATAGGAAATCAATCTCTATCTTTATGCCGTCAAAATTAAACGGTCTTATTGATAACACATGAAACTAAAAATTGATAACGAACAGCTTGCTGAGGAGTTTTTTGAAAATACTCATCTGTTAGGAATTGTAGCTCCTGTGAAAAGTTATCAGTTTATTTGGCATATTAACCAACAACTTGGTTGTAGTTTTAGATTAAATAATGACATTGAAATTGAGTTAAGGAAAAAATCACGCAATTATTTTTTTGAAATTTATGAACACCAAATTCCGAGAAGTTGCCTATTCTATTATTTGTATCACAACCAACATAACGGAGAATATCTACTGCCCGAATTTAAACACCTGGATTTTTTATGGTTAATTAAGGGGGATGATATCGATAAGGAAGAACTCGATTCGCTTCAACAATCGATACGACAAATTCCTGCTGTACAACTTGTAAATGAAATGACAAACGAAAAAATAAAAAACAAACAACATTTAATTTTTTAAATAGTCTTATGTGGGAAGAAGTAAATAGCCAGCTTTATAAAAAATTCGTTTTCAAAAACTTCATTGATGCTTTTGAGTTTATGGGAAAGGTGTCCGCTATCGCAGAAAAAATGAACCACCATCCTAAATGGACAAATGTTTATAATGTATTAGAAATTTGGTTAAGCACTCATGACGCAGGAAATGTTGTAACTCAAAAAGACATCGCGCTTGCCGAAGCTATTGATAGCGTTTATTAATTTTTTACTTCTACAGCTTTTTCTTTGTTCGCAGTGATTCTGCCAATTGGCTGAATCGCCTTTTCGTATCCATTCGCTTTTAATAAGTCGATTATCTGATTAACAGCATCTTCCCTAACGCTAAATAATAACCCTCCATTAGTTTGTGGATCTGGTAATAAATTAAAGGCTTCCATTACATTAACCCCTTTCTCAAAAATAGTTTTTGTACTATAACTATTCCAATTTCTATACGTTGCATCTGGAACAATTCTGCTGGCCAAATATTCTTTAGCACCGTTAATAATCGGAAGGGCAGCATAAAATATTTCAGCAGATACATTAGATCCTTCTGCCATTTCAATAAGATGTCCCAATAGACCAAATCCAGTAACATCGGTCATCGCAGTAACGCCTTCAATTTTTCCAAGCTTTTCTCCGATCTTATTTAATTGTGTCATCTGAGCAATCATTTCGATTACATGTTCTTCTTTAATGACGTTTCTTTTTTGTGCTGTTGCCAATATTCCTACGCCGATTGACTTTGTGAGAAAAAGCCAATCGCCCTCTTTAGCAGTATTGTTTTGTTTGACGTTTTTCTTATCAATAATTCCGGTTACCGCCAATCCAAACATAGGCTCTGCTGTATCAATAGTATGTCCGCCAGCTAATGGAATTGATGCTTCAGCACAAATACTTCTAGCACCATCCAATACTTTTTGGGCCAATTTGGAAGAAAGCTTTTCAACAGGCCAGCCCAAAATCGCAACGGCCATTAATGGTGTTCCTCCCATCGCATACACATCACTGATAGCATTTGCAGATGCAATCCTTCCGAAATCAAAAGCATCATCAACGATGGGCATAAAAAAATCTGTTGTTGAAATAACAGCTCTTCCATCTCCTATATCAAATACTGAAGCATCGTCATTGCTCGCATTTCCTACAATTAAATTTTTATAATTGCCGAACAGCAGCTGGCTTTTTAATATTTCCTGCAAAACATTGGGAGCGATTTTGCAGCCACATCCAGCTCCTCTTGAATAAGACGTAAGTTTAATTTGCTCTTCCATATTAATTAGGATTAAAAAACGACAGCAGGTTTTTTGTATTCAATGCTATATCTATTTTTGTAAATGAAATTTTTTGTAAGAGCGCAGTTATGTTTTCTCTGTTATGGAGCGCTTTGATATAACTTTTATCATAGTACGTTAGCAACAAAACAAACGCTTCTCTGATATTATCTTCTAACAAAAAGCTGATCGCTGTTTTAGTTTCTAAGGGCCCAAATCTTTTTTGAATACGCATGATGGCGCCTACTAATTTTTCTTTTTCAAATTGGCCATATCCTTTTATAATAAAATCAAGCCTTTCTTCAAATGGAACATCTATAAAATAAATTGATGACTTCCGGATTGTTTTCCAAAAAGAAGGAGGGATATTAAGTGCCCCAATTCTCTGGCTTTCATCTTCGATCCAAAAAGGACTTGTCGATAATTTATGAAGCGCTACGGCAAGTTTGTTTTCAAACATCTCTTGTGAAGGTTGCTGTGGCTGACCGATTCCTCCAAATGCAGAACCCTTGTGACAGGCAAGACCTTCCAAATCAATAATGTTTTCGTTGTTTACTGAAAGCGATTTTAATAACTCTGTTTTTGCGCTTCCAGTATATCCGCCCAATACTTTTATGTTATAGTCTTTTTCGAATTGTTGTAAAACCCAGTTTCGAAAAGCTTTATATCCTCCAATTAGCGTGTACACCTCAAAGCCATATAAATCCAGCAGCCATGCTACCCCTGCGCTTCTCATTCCTCCGCGCCAACAATGAACCAATATTATATTACTTTTTGATTGCTGTGTTGAAATAATCTTTTCAACTTCTTCAACCATACTTTTCATTTTCACACCAAAAAAATCAAGGCCTAATTTTATAGCTTCCTTTTTTCCGATTTTTTTATATGCCGTCCCAACAATTTTTCTTTCTTCATCGCTAAACAAGGGTAAATTATTGGCGTTAGGAATATGTGCATGGCCATACTCTCCATTACTTCTTACATCGAAAACCGGATATTCGTTTGCTAAAACAATAAATTCTGGTATGGTGATTTTTTTTATGGACACTTATTTATCTATACATGGAAAAGTTGTGCTAAATTAACCCGTAATTTTAATACTCTTACACAAATCATCTGATGAAATACAGAATCATTTTTTTAGTACTCTTTTTTATTTCTTGTCATGATAATAACACATCAAAAAAGGGAACTGGGGCTACTTATATTCCTGCTTCTATCAATAAATATGGAAAGTTTCGGAAAGCAACTATCAGGTTTCCTGTTTCCGCTAAAAAAAATGCCCTTAAAAACAAGAACAGAAGTAGATATTACTACCAAACAAGAACGAAATATAGAAGAAAATAACAATAGCCCAACAGGAATTAAGTACCATTACTTATCTATCGCAAGTGTAAAAACCGAATTTTTAAACCCTGATTACAATATGTTCTTTATCATAAAGAAACATGACTAGATTTATATTAGATAAAGAGATCGAAAATATCCAATGAAAACCAAAACTCCAATCCAATCCAAAAAACCAAAAACAAAAGCATCCAACCCTATGAAAAAACACGGCTTCCAACTCCTAAACACTAATTAACTAAACTTCTGAAGCCAAAATAAAAAACCCCGGCAATCCGGGGTTTTTTATTTTATTTAATAGCGTTGCTTTTTTTAATTATTGCTTATCCCTTCCATAAAAACATGCGGATCTATTGATTTGAAAATATTCAGTCCCATTGGCTCTTCAGACATTTCCAATACAACCATGTGATCGTAATCTCGCATTTGCCATAAGTAGAGGTTAGCCTTTGAGTCTATTGTACTGAAGAGCTCAGGTAATGTAAGCTTCAAATGCACTTCGGAACAATCCTCATTGAACCGGCTATTTTTCTCCATAAAACTATTAAATAGCGGTTTTTTATTTTTTTCAAGGCACACTTTATTGGCAAAATTGGTTCCATTAACCAATATTATTTCTTGTAGGGGTCTTATTTTGGGCATCTTTTAGTTTTTATCAATTATAATGATACTATAACGCAATTGGCATTATTTTATTTCATTGATAAAATAATAGATGAATAATCTGGGGTTAGGATAGAAAAATTACAAAAGCGCTTTTACTACATTTGCGACCAAAAGCGGCCTACCAAGTGTATAATAATGGAGAACAGGGACTCCTGCGGCTTTTAATTCTTTAGATTGTTCCAGCAACCATTCTTGTCCCACTTTTTCTACATCAATATCGGTCTTGCAAGAACCGATTGCTTCTGATAAAGGAGTAGGTAAATCGATGTGAAAGGTTTTTGGCAATATCGTTAGTTGTTTTTTGGAATAAACAGGCTTTAATCCAGGTATAATAGGAACCTTAATGCCAATTTCTCTGCAGGATTTTACAAATGCAAAGTATTTAGAATTATCAAAAAACATTTGTGTTATTATATAATCTGCACCGGCGTCTACTTTTGCTTTTAGGTATTTTAGGTCAGACTCCATATTGGGTGCCTCAAAGTGTTTTTCTGGATATCCGGCAATACCAATGCAAAACTTTGTTTTAGAGGTGTTTTTCAAGTCTTCTTCTAAATAAATACCTTCATTTAAATTGGTAACTTGTTGCAATAGGTCAATCGCGTATTTATGACCACCTGGCTCTGGCTCAAAAGAAGATTCGTTTTTTGCAGCATCTCCACGAAGCACCAATACATTGTCTATTCCTAAATAATTTAAGTTAATCAGCGCATCCTCCGTTTCATTAATACCAAATCCTCCGCAAATTAAGTGAGGCACAGTATCTACGTTATACTTGTTCATAATGGAAGCACAAATAGATTCTGTTCCCGGACGTTTCCGAATAATGACTTTCTCGAAACTTCCATCTTGTCTTTTCTTGAAGGAATGTTCACTTCTGTGATACGTTACATTTATAAACGATGGCTTGAATTCCATTAATGGATCAAGGTGGCTATATAAAGATTGTATCCCTTTTCCTTTTAACGGCGGAAGAATTTCAAAAGAAATTAAAGTCTTGTCGGATTGATTGATATGGTCTGTTACTTTCATCTTTTTATTGGTAGCTGTAAAGATAGCTCCCAAATGAAAAAGTTTCAAACTTTGATCAAATTTGTTGGAGTATTCTTTTTTTATTTTATTAAATTAAACACATTCACTACTAAACTTCAGTTATTTTTGTAAAAAAACACTTTGAATTTAACTATTCGCACAAAGAGTCTTGTTAAAAGATATGGAAGCAGAACCGTTGTTAATGACGTTTCTTTTGAGGTAAGCCAGGGTGAAATCGTTGGTTTATTGGGTCCAAATGGTGCCGGAAAAACGACATCTTTCTATCAGGTTGTAGGCTTGGTAAAGTCTGATAGCGGGGAGGTTTTTTTAAATGATATTAATATCACAAAGCTTCCAATGTATAAAAGGGCACAATTAGGAATTGGATATCTTCCTCAAGAAGCAAGTGTTTTCAGAAAACTAAGCGTCGAAGATAATATTAGTGCTATTCTAGAAATGACCAAGCTTAATAAATCCGAACAAAAAGACAAACTCGAAATGCTGCTTAATGAGTTTCATTTGCAACAAGTGAGAAAAAATAACGGAGATACGCTCAGTGGTGGAGAAAGAAGAAGAACCGAAATCGCAAGAGCTTTAGCTGTTGATCCAAAGTTTATTTTACTAGATGAGCCATTTGCAGGAGTAGATCCTATTGCTGTAGAAGATATACAGGAAATTATAGCCAAACTGAAGTATAAAAATATTGGCATCCTTATTACCGATCATAATGTAAATGAAACCCTTTCAATTTGTGATCGCGCCTACCTTTTAATAGATGGAAAAATATTTAAAGAAGGAACTGCGGAAGAGCTCGCCGGCGATGAACAAGTTCGACGTTTATACCTGGGAAGAAACTTTGAACTTAAGCGAAAAGACTATCTACATATTCAGGCAGCTGAATAAGTTTTCCTCTCTGATTTTAATCAGGTGTTTTTTTTAACATATTTTTTTTATCTTTCCAAACATGAAGTTGCTCTCTTCGGTAATATCAAAATTGGCTAGGATGCGTCTTTGGCGTGTGAAAAACTGGACCAAACACCCAGTTACAACGCAACGAGAAGTCTTACAGGATTTAGTAACAACAGCTCAATATACCTGCTTCGGAAAAGAACACCATTTCTCCACATTGTTCTCCGTAAAAGAATTTAAATCCCGTATCCCAATTAGAGATTATGAAGACCATCACGGCTATATACAAAGAATGCTGGACGGAGAAGAAAATGTACTTTGGAATACTCCTATAAAATGGTTTGCCAAAAGCAGTGGTACCACTAATAATAAAAGCAAATTTATTCCGGTAAGCGAGGAGAGTCTGCAGGAAAACCATTTCAAAGCAAGTAAAGACGTCCTTACTAATTATTATAATAACTTCCCTTCTAGCGACCTGCTCACCGGAAAAGGATTGGTGGTTGGCGGTTCACATCAATTAAGTCATTTTAATGAAGATATTCAATATGGTGATTTAAGCGCAGTGCTGATGCAAAACACACCCTTTTGGGGACAATGGCTCCGTACACCAGAACTAAGCGTAGCGTTATTGGATGATTGGGAAGACAAAATAGAAAAATTGGCTCAGGCGACTGCAAATGAAAATGTAACATCTATTGCCGGTGTCCCTACTTGGACCCTTATATTGCTGAAACGTATTTTGGAAATCAAAAAGAAAAAATACATAAAAGAAGTTTGGCCCAATCTGGAACTTTATATTAATGGTGGCGTTTCCTTTATTCCATATCGGGAGCAATTTGAAAATATCATTGGAAAACCTATAAACTATCTTGAAATTTATAACGCCAGCGAAGGGTTTTTTGCCGGACAAGAAAGGCCTGATGATGATGGAATGACTTTATTTACCGAACATGGTATATTCTATGAATTTATGCCCGTGGAAGAATATGGTAAAAAAAATCCGCAAACCGTAGGCTTGGATAAAGTTAAAATCAATGTAAACTATGCCCTTGTAATCAGCACTACTGGAGGGCTTTGGAGATATTTGGTTGGTGACACCGTCAAGTTCACATCCCTTAATCCTTATCGCATTAAAGTTACAGGAAGACTAAAACATTATATTAATGCCTTTGGAGAAGAACTGATTGTTGATAATTCCGACAAGGCTATTGCTATTGCTGCTAAAAAAACAAATGCAGTTGTATTAGATTATACAGCCGCCCCAATCTATTTTTCTGAAAAGAAAAACGGTGCACATGAATGGTTAGTTGAATTTGAACAACCGCCAATAAGCATTAATGATTTTGCTATTGAACTTGATTCCGCTCTCAAAGAAGTTAATAGCGATTATGAGGCTAAAAGACAAAAAGATATCGCTCTTGAAATGCCTAAGATTCACATTTTAAAAAAAGGAACTTTCACCAAATGGCTACAAGGAAAAAATCAAGTTGGAGGTCAACATAAAGTGCCTCGACTCAGTAACGAAAGAAAAATAATAGAAGAGATTCTTTCTGTTATTAATTAGCCAAGTCTTATTTTTGCTAGCAATAAAATAAAATGCTCCTTTGCGACTATTACTAACCAATAAGGTTCGAATAGGAAAGGCACAATAGGAGATCATTAAAAAGATACACATGAAACTATTAGAAGGAAAAGTGGCCATTATAACTGGGGCGGCTAGAGGAATTGGAGAAGCGGTAGCATTAAAATTTGCAGAACATGGCGCAAATATTGCATTTACGTTTGTAAGTGATAATAGTGTGGAAAAAGCAAACGCGCTGGTTGATAAAATTACAGCCTTGGGTGTAAAAGCAAAAGCATACAAAAGCAATGCGTCTGATTTTGCGGCAAGCGAAATATTCGTAGCTGATGTTTTAACAACATTTGGACAAATAGATATCTGTGTAAACAATGCAGGTATTTCAAAAGACAATTTATTACTAAGAATGACTCCCGAACAATGGGATGAAGTCATGCAGGTAAATTTGAAGAGTGTCTTTAATATGACCAAGCAGGTTATTAAACCCATGATGAAAGCAAAAAATGGCAGCATCATTAATATGAGTAGTGTTATTGGTGAAATGGGAAATGCTGGCCAGTGTAGCTACGCAGCAAGCAAGGCCGGTGTTATCGGTTTTACAAAAAGCATTGCGAAAGAATTAGGAAGCAGAAATATTCGTTGTAATGCCATTGCCCCAGGATTTGTAGAAACAGATATGACAAACTACTTAAACGATGGTGATGGAGCAGATAAATATAAGTCAATGATTCCTTTGGGAAGATTTGCCAGCGGGGAAGATATCGCCAATGTTTGTCTTTTCTTAGCTTGCGATATGGGCAGTTATGTAACAGGTCAAACAATCAGTGCCTGCGGAGGAATGAATATTTAATACTCTTCTTATTTTATTGCTTTTATAATTTATAAGCCGTCTTTGTTTTTTAGTAAACAAAATAATTATGATAAATTCATACGATAAACTCTTACTTGAAAATAAAGCATGGGCAACACAACAAGTAAAAAAGGACCCGGAATTTTTTTCCCGTTTATTAGAAATACAAACGCCGGAATTTTTATGGATTGGTTGTAGTGATAGCCGCGTTCCAGCAGATAAAATAACAGGTACCCAACCGGGAGAAATTTTTGTGCATAGAAATATCGCAAACATGGTTGTTCATACAGACACCAATCTTTTAAGTGTACTTGAATATGCTGTTGTTGTTTTGAAAGTAAAACATATTATTGTTTGCGGACATTATGGATGTGGGGGTATTCGCGCTGCAATGGAAAATCGTTCTTTAGGAATTATTAATAAATGGTTGCGCAATATTAAAGATGTCTATTTTAAACATCGTGAGGAGATTAATCAAGAAAAAAATGATGAAGCTAAAACAAACAAGCTCGTTGAATTAAATGTTAAGGAACAAATTTTAAATCTTGCTAAAACATCTATTATTCAAAAAGCCTGGAAGTATGAGCAACGACCAAATCTTCATGGATGGGTATATGGTTTGAATGATGGGATTATTAAACCTATTTGCGAAATGGAACCCGGAACAAAAATAGATTCCTTATACGAATACGATAACTTATAGCCCTTACCAATAATGATAACACCCGAATTCCTGATAAAAAAATACAAGCTACAACAACATCCGGAAGGCGGTTGGTTCAAAGAAACCTATAGAAGTGAAGAGCTGATAAAACAACCCTCCTTGCCTGTTAGATTTAGTGGCGAAAGAGTTTTATCAACCGCGATTTTTTTTCTATTAGAGTCTGGTAATTTTTCTGCATTTCACCGAATAAAAAGCGATGAGTGCTGGCACTTTTATGCTGGCAGCGCTTTACTTATTTATATTATTCAACTAAACGGCTCATTAGAGATTATTCGGATGGGGAACAATATAGAAAACGGAGAGGTTTTTCAATATGTTGTTCCGGCTAATTGTTGGTTCGCCAGTATTCCTTCCAAAGAAAGCGCCTTCTCTTTTGTTGGCTGCACCGTTTCTCCCGGATTTGATTTTAATGATTTTGAGTTAGCAAATAAAAAATCACTGGTTAATGACTTTCCTCAACATGAAACCATTATCACTTCTTTATGCAGACAATAGACATGAACAGAATTTTTTAATATCCCTTTTTTTATCCTTTAATCTTTCTATCTTCAAGAACGAAAAACAATTCCGCTTTATTCAAAACAATAAACAAGGTGTCCTTTTCTGAAAAAAAACATGAATCAATAAGTCGCCACGATTTTATAGAAGTTGTGTTGAATAAACATACAAATCAAAAATCTATACATGCTTTAGTTTCTTTTAAAAAAGAAGAACTAATATGTTTATTTGCAGCAAAAGAAACTTTTGAAACGCCAAATTATTTAACGCTGCAAATTGACTTAAATAAACACATCTCCCTTTATCCGGAATTTTTACAATACACCAACCATGGCTGTAGCCCTAATGTTTTTTTTGATACAACAAACATGAAGCTGGTTGCCATAAAAGAAATTGAAATCGGAGATGAGCTTCTTTTTTTTTATCCTTCAACTGAACTTGATATGGCACAATCATTTCTCTGTTCCTGCGAAAACGTTAATTGTATAAAGAATATTCAAGGGGCCTTACATCTTGATGAAGAAGTTTTAAAAAATTACCGATTAAACGACTTTATTCAATCGCAAATAACCAATATTAAACAGTCTGGTATCTCATGAAAAATAGTACTGCGGCTTTAGTAAAAAACATAGACTTCAAAAATCGAAAATTTAAAGTTTGGGTTTTAGCTCCAAGCATTGAATCAAAAGATGATGCCCTTGATTATTATTATGATTTCTCTCAGAGCATTGCAGAATATACTGCTGTATTTAAACTCTTAAATGTAGATTGGAAATGGCAGCCTGTTAATATGACAAACTATATTGAAGTTATATCTATAATTACAAAAGAAAAAAACAAACAGGATGAAATTCCAATTGTATTGAATCTTTGTGATGGAGATGAAATTAATGGCACCCCAGGCGTATCGGTGATAAAACTATTGGAAAAAGAAAATATTATTTATACAGGGGCTGATGAGTTTTTTTATACAATAACAACTTCAAAGGTTCCCATGAAAACCGCCTTTGATGCCGCAGGTGTTTCTAACGCAGCATGGACTTCTTTTAATGATGCGAACTTCTCTTCGTCACAGGTATTTAATTCTATTGAAGCTCCTATAATTATTAAGCCTGCTGTATCGGGAGGGAGTATGGGTGTTGGCGTAAAAAATGTTGTAGATAATGAGGAAGACCTTTCCGCTCTTGTAAAAGAATTACTAAAGGGTTACCATGGGTGGAATCTTTCGGCTGATGGCTTTATTGCTGAACAATTTATTACCGGTCCCGAGTATACTGTTTTTATTTGTGGGTCCTATAACAGGCCAGAAGATGCTGTTATCTTTTCTCCTGTGGAACGTGTCTTTCACCCCTCTCTTCCAGAAAAGGAAAAGTTTTTGTCTTTCGACAGGCTTTGGGAAATTTATGAAACAGAATCAGAAATGCCTTGTCAGGAAAATTTTTACGAATACCAATTGCCTCAGAAAGAATTGATGGATAGCTTAAAGGAAATTAGCTGGGATGCTTTTGTTGCTAATAACGGAATGGGTTATGCGCGGATAGATATTAGAATGGATAAGAAAACAAAAAAGCTATATATTCTTGAAGTAAATGCACAGTGCGGAATTAGCGAAGATGAAAACTTTACTTCTATAGGCGCCATTCTTAAGTTTTCAGGAGTTGCTTTTCATAAATTAATCGAGGCTATTTTAATAGACGCAATTAAGCGAAATCAAGAAAAAAATAATTAGATAAATTAAAATAAGTACGACATGAGGATATGTGTGTTACAACCAGACTATTCAACTTCTTCTGTTGATTATCAATATTACGATCCTGCGAGAGACCTCTCTTCTCTTTTACCAAACGAAACAATAGATCATGTTTTTTTAAATAAACTGACAGTATATAAACAGCTCAAAGATTTAAGTAAAAAAAAGTACGACATTTTTGTGAATCTATGTGAAGGATATTTGGAGTGGGAGATTCCTTCCATCGATGTTATTTATTTTTTAGAATTATTAAATCTTCCTTTTACAGGACCAACTTCAATTCTTTACGATCCAACAAAAGAATTGATGAAATATGTTTCATATACCCAAGCTGTTAATACGCCTCAATTTGCAATAGTTGAATCATTAGAAGATATTACTTCTTCCTGTGCACATTTACGTTACCCTTTATTTATTAAGCCTGCAAAAGCAGGAGACAGCCTGGGCATTGATGAGAAATCTTTATTAAAAAACGATATTGAGTTGTTGGAAAAAGCTAATTTTCTCCTTGAAGAATATGGTTCCGCTTTAGTGGAAGAATATATTGACGGTAGAGAATTTACTGTTTTGGTTGTTGCCCATTCAGAAAAAAATGGAACCCCTTTTGTTTATAACCCTGTAGAATATATTTTTCCCGAGGGGCGACAATTTAAAACCTACGCACTAAAAACGTCTGAATTGCATCTAGAGGCAAACGCTTGTGTGAAAGATGAGCTATTATCAAAAAAATTAAAAGAAGCCAGTTCAAATATTTTTAATGGTTTCGGTGGGGCAGGATATGCGCGATTAGATTTTAGAATGAATAATAAAGGAGAATTGTTTTTTCTTGAAATTAATTTTACTTGTTCGGTATTTTATTCAAATGGCATGGAGGGTTCTGCTGACTATATTTTACAAATCAATAATACAAGTCAAAAAGACTTTTTAGAAAAAATAATTGAAGAAGGTATTTCGAGACATCGTAGGAACCAGAAAAAATATATAATGAAAGGCAATGCTGTTTCTGGTTATGGGATATATGCAATAGTTGATATTGAGCCGGATGAAATAATTTTTAAAGGAGAAGAGCGTTCCCAACGAATGGCAACCTTGTCGCATATCAATAAATCCTGGAGTGTTAAAGAAATAGAAAATTTTAAAAAGTATGCTTATCCCATCAGCAAAGAAGTATTTTTGCTCTGGGATGAAAATCCTGCGAATTGGGCTCCACAAAACCACAGCTGCAATGCCAATACAAAATATACAGGACTTGATGTGGTTGCTTCAAAGAAAATAAACAAAGGAGAAGAGTTAACCCTAAACTACGCAGCATTTTTAGATGAAAGTATGGAGCCTTTTAATTGTAAATGTGGGCATCATAACTGTAAAGGATATATAACCGGAACAGCTGAAAACTCCATAAGTTACAGGGAACAGCGAAAGAATTTTTAGGCCTTTGCTATCTTATCTCTTTTTACCCGGATTTTGCAGTTGGAATCGTGATGAAAGGGAAAAAGGCAATAAAGACGAGTGGTTGAGCCGGTTTTTTGGTCGAAAACATAGTGAACTATGATAAGATCAAAAAATCAATCAAACGCTCGTCTTTGCAGCATTTTTTTCTTGTATTAGATTTCAACTGCAAAATCCGGGTTTAACCACACCCAATTCTAACCAGGGTGATTCGTTGCTTATTTTAATTTTTTAAATGGTATACATATGCATGGATTGGAAATCATAGGTAAAATAATGAAGACCTACCGAATAAAGTTGGGAATAACATATTCGTTATTTTCTCTGGAAATGCTCGGATCGCTTCTGAGGCCTTTCTTTTTAGGAATGGCGGTTAATGATTTAATTACAGGAAGTTATCGTGGATTAATCCTTCTTTCCATTGTTCATTTTTGCTGGTTAATAATTGGAACAATAAGACACATGTATGATACCCGAACATACTCAGCAATTTATACTTCCTTGGTGACACGTTTTTTATCTCGAAAATATTCAATTTCAGAGGTGTCAAAACTAAGTGCGCACTCTACGCTTTCCCGTGAGTTGGTCGATTTTTTAGAATCAGATCTTCCTTATATGATTGAAGCTATATTTAATATATTAGGTTCATTAGTTTTATTGTATTTCTATGATAAGGACGTTGTGCTTATTTGTTTTTGTATTCTAATTCCTGTTTTATTTATCAGTTACTTTTATGGAAAAAAAATGAGAGCGCTTACGAAATTTAAAAACGATGAATTAGAAAAAGAGGTAAGTGTCATTTCTTTAGGAAATAATGATTCTATAAAAACCCATTACAATAAACTTATGCGTTGGCAAATAAAAATTTCAGATAAAGAGGCTTGGAATTTTGGTATTATAGAAGCGATGGTATTAGTGGTTATTGCGGGTTCCTTAATAATTTCCTCGAATGTTTTTGGAACAACAATTCTTGCTGGAAATCTAATTGGAATTTATAATTATATACTCAGGTTTGTTTCCGGACTTGATACAATCCCTTATACCATTCAAAGAGTTTCTACTATTAGAGATGTGGTAAACAGAATACAAATTAAAGAAGAGGACATTACAGGCCCGATGAATTCTATAAAAGAATTGACACAACAATATAAACAAGGAGAACTAAAGCTTTCTGCTTAATCGTTTTCACTACTTTTTTTTATTATTAAAACCCAGTCATTTTCCAATTGTATAAATCCATAATCATAACAGTAATGGTAAGTAGTTCCTGTTTTGTTTTTGTAAAGATGTGTGGAGTACTTAAAATAATACCCCTGTTGCAATAGCTTTTCTTTTTTTACCTTAACCATCGTTTCTCCAGTAGGCAAAAGAGACTCTAACACTCTTCTGTTTTTTCCGAGAAAATTATTAATATTTCTAACAAGGTTATTTGTTGGTGATTTAAGACAGTTATTAAAAACGTTTCGACAATAATCATTGCAGAATTTTTTATCAACTCTTCCTCTGATTACTTTTCTACAGGTAAGACATTCTTTTGTTTCTGTTGTCGTGTTAATCATTTTGTGTTTTTTACAATAGAAAAATACAACTGAATTGTTTTCTGTTTTCCGTTTTTACACGCTTTCATTCGCGTATTTTCAACAACAAACGAATAAACAAGAGTAATATCCATTTTGAAATTCCATTTTTGCACTGTCATTATTAAGGCGCCAACTAATGACAATTCATTTATTATTAACAATTAAATAAAAAATTATGTACTCGTTAAGAAACAAAGTTCAACTGATTGGAAATCTTGGTAAAAAACCAGAGGTTAAAAAAACAGATACCGGTAAAAAGCTGGTAAAATTTTCTGTTGCAACAAATGAAATTTACACGAATGTAAAAGGAGAAAAAGTAAAAGAAACACAATGGCACAATGTAATTGCCTGGGGAAAAGTAGCTGATGTAGCAGAAAAATACTTAGATAAAGGTGTAGAAATTGCTTTGGAAGGAAAGTTAATTACAAAAGACTATCTGGATAAAGAGGGTAATAAAAAATACGTAACTGAAATTCAGGTGAACGAATTATTATTGCTTGGAACAAAAGCCGCTTCCTAATTACGAGAGGGCCAGTTGTTTATAAATAGCTGGTTCTTTTTTAAAACCTGTAACCTATTGATAAAGCAAAAGAGCGAAGGCCAAACCATGGACCGGATGATTTTATTTCAGCAGTTGTTGGCGACGTTACTTTTCCTTCGAATTTAAAAGGACCGGTATCATTTAGGTTATCTAATGTTTTTTGTAAATCAATTTTTGCTTGACTACCCTGACTGCTCTCATCCATTATTGGATTAATATTAGAGGCAAAAAGTGTTCCGTGACTGCTTCCATAATGACCACCAATTGTCCAAATGTCAATTACGAATTTTTTAAGAATGCAGTATTGCATTCCTAACAACAATCCACCGCTGAAGGAAGAAATTTTCCCATTAAACAAAATCGATTCTCCTGTTGTTATATTAGGATTTTTAATGGGTATTGTAAAATCAAATTTGGCATATCTTAAATAAGGTGCAAGATAAAAGCCTCTCATTTTTTTAATTCCTAAATAAAATCTAGCCTCTCCGGTAATTGCAGTGTTCCCCATTTTAAAATCATTAATCTTAAAATCTTGATTATCTACAATTTTTTCTATTGTTGATTTTAAAGGAGCGGTTGATTTAGGCATATATCTTATTCCTACTGACAGCGAAACAATTCTAGCTATACTTCTTTCATATGTTAGATTATAGTTTTTTAACGCCAAGCCGCACAGGTTTGTTTTAATAATATTATTCTGTGCCGTGGTTATAATAGGCAGAAGTAATAAGATTGCTATTTTTTTTATTATATAAGGCTTCATGATTATAAATATAAAGTAAATATTATGAGCATAATTAAAAAGAGTTTATTTTCGTTTTAAATTATTTATTTGTGTTACGCCCTAATCCTTTACTCTTTTTGGTTTTCTTTATTCCGTTTTCTAAGTTAGGGGCACAGGTTTATGTATCAAACTGGAGATTAGAAATAATGGCAGGCACCTCTTCATATAATGGCGATTTAGTACAAGGGACTTTTCCGTTAAAACGACTTGGGCCTTGTGTCGGCCTTAATCTTAAAAGACATATTAATAATAAGTTTACTTTTAGATTAGGTTTAAGTTATGGGAGAATCTACGGAGATGATAAAAAAAATAAAGATCCAGAATTAATTGCCAGAAACCTCAATTTTAAAAGCCATATAATTGAACTGTCTGCTGCAGTTGAGTATGATTTTTTAAAACTACGCGACGATTTTAATGATGTCTATAAATACACCCCTTATATTTTTGCCGGTATTGGTGCATTTCATTTCAATCCATACACTTTTGATAATGCTGGAAACAAAACGTATCTCCAGCCTTTAAAAACCGAGGGCCAAGGGTTAAGCGCTTTTCCTGATAGAAAAAATTATTCTTTGTATCAATTTTGCTTACCTATTGGATTGGGTTTTAAGTGGAATGTAAGCGAAAATATTCAAGTCTGTTATGAAGCCGGATATCGATTTACAACTACGGATTATTTAGATGACGTCAGTTCAACTTATGTTTCCTTAGATAAGTTGGCTGTTTTGGTTGGGCCAAAAACAGCTGAGCTTTCTTACAGAGAAGAAGGAACCCCTTTTGCAAAAAGACTTGGTGATAGGCGAGGATTTTCAAAACCGAATGATGTGTATTTTTACAATGTATTTAAGCTGTCGTTTTCAATCGGCGGTGGATATGATAAACTACAAAATTAATTTCTTTATACTCCATTCTTTCTGCCAAAATCGTCTTGCAATCTAATTATATCCTCTTCATCGCTCGGATTATAAATATCAGAGTGAATCCATATTTCTGCTACAACACCCCATTTTTCTAATCCAACCAGGCGGTGTCGCTCTTCCTTTTTTAATTCTATAATCTCTCCTTTTATTAATTTATGAAGCGGGGATTCTTCGTTTGTTTCACTCCTGATTAACCCCGCTTCTCCATCAATAAGTTTCCAAATTTCTGATCGCCTATGATGATATTGCCAACTTAGTTTTTTATTTGGTTCTACCAATAATATTTTAGGGCTTACTTTTAATGATGCAATGTTATCAATATTGATTGTAGGGAAAAATTGATCAATAAATTTATGTGCGTCTGTTTCATCAATTACAAAAAATCCACCCCATGGCCGCTGGTTGTCTATTGATTTTATTTTAATAGATAGCCCATTTAATAACTCTTTTATTATAGTGAAAATATCTTCTTTTAAAATCATAATTTTTCTTCGATTTAATTATCTTCCCATATATAGCATTAAAATTTGCACATCGCTTGGGTTTACTCCAGATATTCTTGATGCTTGTCCTAGTGTTCTTGGTTTTATTTTTAAAAATTTTTGTCGAGCTTCATTGCTTAATGAAACTAGTTTTTCATAATTAAAATTATCAGGAATGATTAAGTTTTCTAATTGACTCATCTTTTCTACAAGCTCTTTCTCTTTTACAATATACGTATCATATTTCAACTGAATTTCTGCTTGTTCAAGAGAATCATCATCAAACTTATGTAACAAATCAAATAAAGCTGAGATTGATTTCATCATTGATTTTAAATCGACATTTGGCCTTAATAAAATCTGAGCCGCTTTTTGTTTTAATAATAACGGTGAAGAGTGTACGCTAGTTAAATAATCATTTATTTCAATGGGGTCGATATTTATTTTGTTTAAAATGTTCTTTATTTGTTCTACCTGGTCTATTTTCTTCTTTACGTTTTCCATTCTCTCCTGACTTGCTAAACCAAGGTTAAAACTAATTTCTGTTAGTCGCATATCGGCATTATCTTGTCTTAATAAGGTTCTGAATTCTGCTCTACTCGTAAACATTCGATATGGTTCATCAGTTCCTTTGTTTATTAGATCATCGATTAAAACCCCAATATAAGCTTCGCTCCTTTTTAATATTAAAGGATCTAGATTATTAACTTTTTGGTGTGAATTAATTCCAGCCATTAATCCCTGACATGCCGCCTCTTCATACCCGGTCGTCCCGTTTATTTGTCCTGCAAAAAATAAATTTTCTATCTTTTTTGTCTCAAGCGTAAAAGAAAGTTGAGTAGGGGGGAAAAAATCATACTCAATCGCATATCCAGGTCTAAACATTTTACAGTTTTCAAAACCCGGAACCTTTCTAAGTGCTTGAAACTGAACATCTTCTGATAAAGAAGTAGAGAATCCATTAACATATATTTCAACCGTATTCCATCCTTCAGGTTCAACAAATAATTGATGTCTATCACGTTCAGCGAACCTATTAATTTTATCTTCTATACTTGGGCAATATCTTGGGCCGGTACCTTGTATTCTACCTTGAAACATAGGGCTTGATTCAAAACCTTCCTTTAAAACATTATGCACCTCGCTACTTGTGTATGTAATCCAGCAACTTCGTTGATTTTCTGGTTTTAAGGTTGGTTTTTTTAGATAACTAAAGCCAATTATTTGATCATCACCTTTTTGTTCTTCCATTTTGGAATAATCCAAACTCCTGCCATCTATTCTTGGGGGGGTTCCGGTTTTTAGACGTTCGCTTTCAAAACCAAACGCAACAAGCTGTTCAGTAATTCCAGTTGCAGCTTTTTCTGCTACCCTACCACCACCAAAATTCTTTTCGCCAATATGGATAACTCCATTCAAAAAGGTTCCATTCGTAAGTACAACTGCTTTACTAGCGATTTTATGGCCCATACCGGTAACAACTCCAGCAACTTTCCCATTTTCGATGATCAATTCTTTTACCATGTCTTGGTAAAAATCAAGATTTGGGGTTTGTTCAAGCATTTCCCTCCAGGTTGAAGCAAACAACATCCTATCGCTTTGAGCCCTTGGGCTCCACATTGCTGGGCCTTTAGAACGATTAAGCATTCTAAATTGTATCATACTTTTATCGGTAACAATTCCGCTATATCCACCTAAAGCGTCAATTTCTTTAACAATCTGGCCTTTCGCAATGCCTCCCATTGCGGGGTTACAGCTCATTTGAGCTATTGTTTGCATATTCATTGTAACAAGTAGGGTTTTACTACCCAAATTCGCTGCTGCAGCGGCGGCTTCACAACCAGCGTGGCCGGCTCCTACTACTATTATATCGTAATTACTTAACATTATATACAAATATACAATTGAGATTTTTATTATGTTCCACGTGGAACGGGGGCGATATGGTTTATTGTTCCACGTGGAACATACAGCTACTTAAAGTATTTATTAAGGTATTTGTTTTCCATACACTGCATTAATTCCTTATCTGCTTTTGACTTGTCTTTGTATCCACAAATATGTAAAACACCATGAAAAAGGACTCTGTGCAACTCCATTTGAAGCGATGTGTTGAAGTTTATAGCGTTTTCCTTTACTCTATCAGTACTTATATATATCTCAATAGTCTTTTCTGTATCCTTTTTAGAAGTGAGGTCAAAAGTGATAATATCTGTATAAAAATTATGTTTTAAAAACTCGTTATTGATATTTAATAAATATTTATCGGAACAAAAAACAATGGCCAAGTCCACTATTGCGGTTTTTTCGGATTGGGATAACGCTTTAATAAATTGCTTTAATTTTGTCCTATTTGAAAGAGAAATCTTATTTAGAAAATTAAATGTTATTCGCATTAAGTTTTTATTTTTTTATTTTTCGAAATTAATGAGAATATCATTCATTTATCTTTACGTAACACATTCAGACCAAAAATGTATAAAAAACTTACTGAATTAAAAGAAGGAGATGTTGCCATAATTAGATCTTTTGAAAACGAAGACCTTTATATAAAATTAATGGAAATGGGTTGTATGCCAGGAGAGAAAATTAGCATCGAACAAATAGCTCCATTTAAAGATCCTATTTCAATAGCTGTAGCCGGATATAAATTAAGTTTACGACTAGATGAAGCAGAAGGCATTACGGTAGAAATAATTATATAACTAAACTAGATTATATATAAAATAAAAACAATGAAAGTAGGTTTATATTTCGGATCTTTTAATCCTATTCATATGGGTCATTTAATAATAGCAAAGAATATTATCGAAAACAACTATTTAGACGAAGTTTGGTTTGTTGTTTCTCCTCAAAATCCCCTTAAACAAGAAAATACTTTACTTAATTCAAACCATCGATTAGGCTTAGTAAAACTTGCTATTGAATCCGAAAATAAAATTAAAGCAAGTAATGTTGAATTTGGCTTACCAAAACCATCTTATACCATTAATACACTAACTTATTTACAAGAGAATTTTCCTAAAAAAGAATTTGCTATAATTATAGGAAGCGATGGTTTCCAAAATATTGACAGGTGGAAAAATGGAAAGAAAATTTTAGAAAATTATGAATTTTATATATACAAAAGGCCCGGGTATGATATTTTGAACCCCGAAATGGCCAAGATTACCATTATTGATGGCCCAGCATTATTAATCTCTTCTTCGTATATCCGAAGTTTGATTAAGCAAAGAAAGTCGATTAGATATTTGGTGCCAGATCTTGTAAAAGAAGAAATTGAAAAAATGGGCTATTACCAATCCGAATTAGAAAATCCATCCTAAAATTAGACACAATAAAACAATAACAGGGCTAGGAAGTTTGGTGAATCTTAGGATTAGAAATGTTCCAAGTATAATAAGGAAATTATAGAGAGTTAGAGCGCTAAAACCAGGCATCAGTATTCCTTTTAATAGAAATAATGACGCCGCAAATATTAATCCTACTATAACTGCGTTAATACCTTCTAGTGCTCTAAAAACAGTGACGCGTCTTTTTAAATTTTCCCATATAGGAAATAGAAAAAACAGTAACAAAATACTCGGCAAGAAGATTGCAACAGAACCAATAATACAGCCAAGTAAATGCATCTTTCTACCTTGATCCTTTAAAGCAAGGCCACCCACATAAGCTCCAATAGAAAAAACCGGCCCAGGTAATATTCTTACTATTCCATAACCGGTTAACAACTCTGATTGTTGAATAGTTATCGCATTACTATTAAAATCAGGATGAATTTTACTTTGGGGCCTAGCGACATATTGATCAAGCATCATGGGTAATAATACGTCCCCGCCGCCGAATACAATACTTCCGAATCTATAAAAATTTTCAAAGAGATTATATGCTTTTCGATTTGGCCAATCTTTATTTCTAGCGGCTTCACTAAGAATGCCAGCGAAAAGAAAAAGAAGAATAAACAACCAGGCGTTATTCCAAGAGATTTTATTTGGTTTTGTTTTGGTTGTTTTTGGAATTCTTTTATTACTAAAATTAGTAGCGATTCCACCTAATATTATTAAGAGCGGAAAAATCCAAGGGGATTTAAAAAATAAAAAAGTCAATACTGTCGCGGATAACATTATGATTTTTGTAATGGTATTTTTTATAGAAAGGAAATACATTTTATAGGTTGCAAATGCTAAAAAACCAATAGCCATGGGCTGTATATATCTGAAAACGGACGATGTAAGATGTTCATATTTTGAAGATGTTATAAAAAATGAAAAAACTCCCATAAAAATACAGGCAGGAATTATCCAAATGAAAAGGGTAAGAATAGAGAGAATAATACCGCCACGCTTGTAACCAATTAATCCAATAATTTGCGTACTTGAAGCTCCTGGGAGTAATTGACAAAAAGAATAATAATCAAGCAATTCTTCTTCTGTTAGATATTTTTTTTCTAAAACAAAAGTCTTTAATAACATTCCCATATGGCCTTGTGGGCCGCCAAATGCAGAAAGGGTGTAAATGAATACGTCTTTAAGAAAATGTATGTGGTGTTTTATGGACAATTTTTTTTCGTTGTTATTATGGTGCTGAGAAATATTTAAACTAGCTTTAAAAATGATAAATTACAAAAGTTATATAATTATTAGAAAAACAATTATATCGCTTGGTTTGCTATTTTTATTTTTTTATACAAATGGCCAAGAATTAAACACAAAAAATATTATTCAAAATAGCGAAATTCCTGATTATAGCAATTTAAAAAATTGGGCAGCGCACCCCTGGAAAAAAGATAATGCCGATAGTATACCCGATGGTTTAAAAAATGGTTTAAAAAAAGACTCCTTGGTAGATGTTTTTTTTATTCATCCAACCACCTATTTAAATCCGATTTTTAGTAACTGGAATGCTTCAGTAGTTGATGAAGAATTAAATTTAAAAACAGATAATTCTACAATTTTATATCAAGCAAGTGTATTTAATGAAAATAGCAGAGTGTTTGCCCCAAGATATAGACAAGCACATATTAATTCGTTTTTTATAGATAGCGCAAAAGCACAACCATTTTTTGATACAGCATATGCAGATATTAAAAAATCTTTTGAATATTTTCTTGAACATTTTAATAATAATAAACCAATAATTATTGCATCACATAGTCAGGGCACAAAACATGCTGCAAGATTATTAAAAGATTATTTTGAAAATAAGCCTTTGTATAAAAAATTAGTATGTGCTTATATAATTGGTATGCCGGTACCAGTTAATTATTTTAATAAAATACCAGCATGTAACCATTCGGGTCAGACTGGTTGTTTTGTTGCTTGGAGAACATACAAGAAAGGTTATCAACCTGATTTTATAAAAGAAGAAAAATTTAAAAGTATTGTTGTAAATCCATTAACTTGGACAATGGATAAAAATTTAGCTAGTGCAATTTTAAATAAAGGTGGGGTGCTCACAAAATTTAATAAGATTATTCCTAAGGTTGTTGATGCACAAATAAATGGAAATATTCTATGGGTTTGTAAGCCATATATTTTTGGAAGACTATTTATTTTTAAAAAGAATTATCATGTTGGAGATATTAATTTGTTTTACATGAATATTCGTGAAAATGTAAAAGAGAGAATTAGGTCTTTTTTGAAATAATATTACAAACCCATTTTTTTACTAATAATCATCATTCTATCAATAGGAAGTTTTGCAGCGATTCTTAACTTTTCTTCTATGATTATTTCTGGCGTTTCATATTTCATGCAGATATACAATTTTTCGAGCGTATTTAATTTCATGTAGGGGCAATTATTACAAGCACAGGAATTTGTTGGTGGTGCTGGAATAAAAATTTTATCCGGACAAGATTTTTGCATTTGATGTAAAATACCGGCTTCTGTTGCCACAATAAACTCTTTACTGACATCTTGTTGGGAAAACCTTAAAAGTCCTGTAGTGCTCCCTATATAATCTGCTAGAGCTAATATTTCTGCTTCACATTCAGGGTGTGCAATTAATTTTGCATTTGGGTGTCTAATTTTAAGTTTAGTTATTTTTTCTAAACTAAAAATTTCATGGACCATACAAGCTCCATTCCATAAAATCATGTCACGGCCAGTAATTTTATTTAAGTAAGCACCTAGATTTTTATCTGGGGCAAAAATAATTTTTTCATTTTTTGGTAAACTATCTATAATAGCTTTTGCATTAGTTGAAGTACAAATAATATCACTGAGTGCTTTCATTTCTGTACTACAATTGATGTAAGTAATAACAGTATGATCTGGATATTTATCTTTAAATGATTTAAATAAAGGAGCCGGTGCAGAATCGCTTAAAGAACAACCTGCTTTTAAATCTGGTAATAATACTTTTTTTGTAGGATTTAAAATCTTAGCGGTTTCTGCCATAAAGTGAACACCTGCAAAAACAATCATGGCTGCATTAGTTTTTTCTGCTTCCTGAGCTAATCCTAAACTATCACCAATAAAATCAGCAATATCCTGAATGTCGGCATTCTGATAATAATGTGCCAGAATAATCGCATTTTTTTCTTTTTTAAGTTTATTGATTTCTTTAAATAAATCGAGAGAAGGATCTAAAGCTATATCAAAAAAACCATTTTGAAGAATGGAATTATTTTTTAAAATTTCATTGTTAATATCTACCATAATATGTATTAATACTATTTATTTATATAATCACTTATTACTACTAGGGGTGTTAATATGTGTAAAAATTTAAAATCTTAAGTATTGTAAAATTAAATAAATGAAATTATTAACCGTTATAAACAAGAAATTAACATTATTAATTTTTGAAGAGTAAGTTATTTTTATACTTGTTATCCTTATTATTAATAAACAACCATAATACTAATAAACATAGGTTGATAAAAAAAGCTGTGGAAAAAAATATGAACAAAAAATAAAAAATACATGTTAATACAATAGGGATAATTTGTAAATAAATAAAAGTTATTATTATTAATAATTATTTGGCAAGGATTAATTCACATTTTATCCTTTTTTATTTTCTTAAAATCAACAGATGTCCACATTAAAATTTGTTATTAACATAAGGTGTGTTAATATTTCACAAAAGCCTTATTAACAGGTTGTTTTATCAAAAATACAAGTCCAATTTTTTCTTTAAAACTAAGCAAATATTTTATCGCCCTAAATTAATAAAACAAATTTAATGCCTTAATAGTAATACATTGATTTAAGGCGCTTTTATTTCAATCACAAACTTTACCCTTATATTTATCGACATATTTATTCATCTGGCTAGACAAAAAAATTATCTATTATGAAATCTTTCTTTATTACCGGAATTCTTTTATTATTACAGTTTATGATAACTGCTCAAGTTACTACAGCCACTCTTTCTGGGGTGGTTAATAATAAAAAAGGGTCCTCGATAGACAGAGCTACGATTATTATAGAATTTCAAGAAGCCGGTATTCAACAAAAATTATTATCAAAGTCTGGTGGCGGTTTTACCTTGTCTAATTTAAGGGTCGGAGGACCGTATAAAATAACGGTAAGTCATATTAGTTATCAAGATGCGATTTTTAATGATATTTATCTTCAGCTCGGATTGAATAATAGTTTAGAATTTGTATTGGAAGAAAAAGACGCTCAATTATTAAATACGGTTGTTGTACCTAACAATTCCAGCATTTTTGACAATAAAAAAACCGGCGCCTCTACTAATATTAGCAGCAGACAATTAAAAATATTACCAACGATATCAAGATCTGCCGACGACTTTTTAAGATTAACACCATCAGCTTCTTCTACTTATAACGGAATGTCATTTGCCGGAAGAAATGGTCAGTACAATAATTTTTCGTTGGACGGTGCGGTTTTTAATAATCCATTTGGATTAGACGCCCCAACGCCTGGAGGTCAAACTAATGCGCAACCTGTTTCCTTGGATGCTATCGATCAGATACAAGTAAATATCGCTCCTTATGATGTTACACAAGCAGGATTTACAGGAGCCGGCATTAATACCGTAACAAAATCAGGAAGCAACAAAACAACAGGAACGATTTATAGTTTTTTCAGAAACCAATCCATGACCGGAAAAAAAGTTGATGGAACAACATTTAATATTCCCAATCTATCACAGTTTCAGGGCGGCGCTTCAATGAGTGGAGCGATCATAAAAAATAAATTATATTATTTTGCTAACATAGAAACAGAACTACGCAGCGATGAAGTTTCTGCATATCGGGCAAGAAACTCCAGTAATGGAGGATTACCAAACACCTCAAGAGTGCTTGAGGAAGATTTGATAGCAGTAAGTAATATTTTAAAAACAAGATTCGGTTATGAAACCGGCGCCTATCAAGGATATAGCCACGAACAGAAAAATTATAAATGGCTGGCAAAATTTGACTGGAACATCAATAGTATTCATAAATTATCATTCACATATAATGGTCTTGATGCTTCAAAAGAAAAACCTGCACATCCCAATGCGCTTGGAAGAAGAGGACCAGATTATACCACCATGCAATTTCAAAATTCAGGGTATAAAATCATTAATAAATTAAATTCATTCAGCACCGAATTGAAATCAAACTGGAATGGAAATTATGCCAACAAATTAAGAATTGTGTACACCAGCTTTAATGACAAAAGAGTTCCTTTCTCAACCCCTTTTCCTGTGATCAACATTACAAAATACGGGACAAGATATATTATAGCAGGCCACGAACCTTTTTCTATTAATAATATCGTCAATCAAAAAGCATTTCAGGTTACCAATGATTTTACTATTTATAAAGCACATCATACCATCACAGCTGGACTTTCATACGAGTCCTTCAAAATCTCCAATTGTTTTAACCTTACGGGGTATGGCAATGCCATATTTAGTGATATTGACATACAAATGTTTAAGGATAGCGTGCCTATTGGGCGTAATTCTATTAATATTGGTGGCAATTCTCCTCATCCATTAGATGCGGATGTAGCGTATGCGCAGAATCGCGCTGTGGCTGATCAATGGTCTTGGTATTATTTAACCGTAGCTCAGTTATCTGCTTATATTCAGGATGACTGGCAAATAAGCAAAAGATTTAAATTAACCTATGGTTTAAGAATAGATAAGTCTTCTATTTATAACACGAGTTATGAAAGCGCCAATATTAATCCAAATGGCAGTTTTGCAGGAAACTATACAACAGGTTCTCCAACAGTACCCAACAACGACCCATTGGTTTTATTTGATGCCAACGGAAACCCTATTACCAATGGCGTTGGAAAGCAATTAGACAACACTAAACTACCCAAGGGCACACTACTATCACCAAGACTTGGATTCAACTGGGATGTGAGAGGAAACAAAACCTTACAAGTTAGAGGCGGAACAGGTTTGTTTACAGGAAGATTTCCATTTGTATGGATAGGAAATCATATAGGAAATCCATTTAGTTATTATTACAATGCTACTGATGGTAAATTCCGCTGGCCTCAGGTATGGCGGTCAAATATTGGATCTGATTTGAAACTACATTCCGGCACAATTCTGACAATGGATCTGGCTTACACTAAAGATATCAAGGCGATGATGGTTAGAAATTATAAACTAGGAACTCCAACCGGGCAGTTGAATTCTGGAACAGGCGATAATAGAAAAATTTATACAGCATTAACTGATCGTGACTCAACCGATGCTTATGTTTTTACCAATACCAATGTAGGCTACCAGTTTAATTTCACCTTACAGGCGCAGCGTACTTTTAAAAACGGCTTTTACTCTATGGTGGCGTATAACTATTTGATTGCTAAAGATGCAAGTTCGATTTCAGCAGAAATATCAGGAGATGCCTTTGATAGAAATCCAATATTAAACAATGCGAATGAAGCTAGATTAACGCCATCTATGTATGGCAACAAACACCGGATTATTACAGCGCTATCTAAAAAATATGAGTATGGAAAACAAAAAAGCATATCTACAACTATTTCTATTTTCGGCAGCTGGACCAGTGGAAACAGATACGCGTATGTTTATGCTGGCGATATCAATAATGATGGAACCACAACTAATGACTTAATGTATGTGCCAACAAATTCAGAAATTGACGTAATGAATTTTGATCCGCTTACGGATATAAATGGCACCATTCAGGATGCAAATGCACAACGCGCGGCATTTAAATCATTTATTGACCAGGATAAATACTTGCGTTCCAAGAGAGGTGGATATACCGAAAAATACGGAGCAGCAACACCTTGGTTTGGTCAGATTGATATGAGAATTATGCAGGATTTCAAAATAAAGAAAACCAATAACAGTATTGAATTTAGTATTGATATTATCAACCTTGGTAATTTAATAAACAGCAAGTGGGGTGTGAAAAAATATGCAAGTACAACAGGGTTTTATCAGCCCCTTTCTGTTAAACTAACCAATGTTAATATCCCTGTTTATCAATTTGATACCAATTTAAAAAGCACTTTTGTAGCTAGCCCTGATTTATTATCTCGCTGGCAAATGCAATTTGGAGTTAGGTATATTTTCTAAGATGTTCTTGTTAGTACAGGGGCTGTTAATATTACAAAAATACAGTATTGGTAGGTGTTTTTATAGTGTGTTAGTTTAATTCCCTTAATTTATTAAGGATCTAGCAGGTTTTCCACACTTTGTGAATAGCGATTTTTACACTATTTTTGCCATCCTTAAAATTAATAGATAGTTATATGCAAATTATTCAAAGTATTCGTGAAAAAGGCGCAGCAATCGTAATTGTTGTTATTGCCCTAAGTTTAATTGGTTTTATTTTAATGGACGCCAAACAAGGAAGTAGTAGGCTTTTTGAATCTGCCTCAAATAATGTGGGTAAAGTAAATGGCGAACCAATAGAGTTGGCGGAATATAATAAAAAAGTAAAAGAAGCGGAAGATTTGCAAGCTCAAAGAAGTGGCCAAAGACCTAGTGGAACGCAAACCTACCAAACGCGTGAGCAAATGTGGAATCAAATAGTAGCCGAGAAAATCTTTTTTAAAGAAATCAAAAAAGTGGGCATTGAATTTACGGCTAAAGAATTGTCCTACATATTAATGAGCGATGACCAATCTAATCCCTTTCTACAAGAACAGTCTTTAAAAGATTCAATAACAGGAAGATTAGATGTTAAAAAAGCTCAAGCTGCGTTAACGAACATTAAAAAATTAAAAGGAGAGCAGAGAGATGGTGTTAATGCACAAATAGTAGATCCTTTAAAATTAAGCAACTCTGTTTCAAAATATTCTGGCCTATTAAATGCAAGCGCCTATTATCCAGAATGGATGAAGAAGAAAGATAACGCAGAAAATCAAGCAATAGCTTCAATTTCTTATGTGGCCATTCCTTATTCTGAAGTATCAGATAGCTTGGTAAAAGTTAGCGATGAAGATGTAAGTGATTATGTAGGGAAACATAAAGAACAATTCAAACAAGAAGAAGGAAGAAATATATCTTATGTTACGTTTAGCCAATTAGCTTCTTCTGAAGATAGTTCAACTGTATCAACAGCATTAACACAATTAAAACCATTATTTGAAGCAGATACCAATTCAAAGTCTTTCGTGGCAAGAAACAGTTCTTCTATAGACTTTAATGATGATTACTCTTCAAAATCAAAATTAGCTACTTCTGTAGCAGACACGTTGGTAAAATTATCAACAGGTTCTGTTTTCGGACCATATGTTGATAAGGGAAGTTTTGTTCTTGCAAAAATGTTAGGTTCTAAGCAATTGCCAGACAGCGCAAAAGCGAGACATATTTTAATTGGTGTAGCTGACCCAAGAACTGGCAAACAGTTAATGTCTGATACAGCAGCTAAAAAATTAGCAGATAGTATTTATAATGCTATTAAAGCAGGAGCAGATTTCACCATGTTAGCATTGCAATTCTCATCAGACGAAGGGAGTAAAATTAAGGGCGGAGACTTAGGAACATTTGCATATGGTACAATGGTTGCGGAATTTAATGAGTTTTGTTTTACAAAAACAGCAGGATCCAAAGGAGTAGTAAAAACACAATTTGGATACCATGTTATTGATTTGATTAGTCAAAAAGATTTTAAGACAGCCTACAAAATGGCTTATTTAGGAAAAGAAATTTTAGCAAGCGAAGCAACGATAAATAAGGCAAGTCTTGAAGCAACAAAAGCTTCTGCTGAAAAAGGAAAGCCAGCGTTGGAGAAATTTATTTCTAAAAATGGTTTAAGTCTTACAACGATTCCAACTTTAATCAAAGAAAATGATTATCAAGTTGGTGCATTGCAAGATGCAAGAAGCCTTGTTCGCTGGGCGTTTGAAGCAAAGAAAGGAGACATCAGTGAACCCTTTAGCATTGGCGATCAATTTGTGGTTGCTGTATTAGATAAAGTATTAGACAAAGGTGTTCAAGATGCTGCAACGGCAAGACCAGGATGTGAAGCACTTATTAAGAACAATAAAAAGTATGAAATTTTTTCTAAAAAACTAGGTAACAATCCATCGCTAGAAGCTGCGTCTACGGCTTACGGAAAGTCTATTCAAACTGCAGGTGCGGATTCAACACTAACTATTAATTCTCAAATCATTAATGGTGTTGGTATGGAATCAAAAGTGATTGGTGCATCTTTTAATAAAAATTATCAAGTTAAAAACTCTCCTTTAATTCAGGGAAATAGCGGAGTTTATATTATTAAAGTAAACAGTATTCTGAATAAGCCATCGGTTGCACCAGAAGTTCTAGCGCAACAATCAAGCGAGAAATTAAATTCCATCAGAAGCCAATCAAATGGCTGGTATGAGGGGTTGAAAAAACAAGCGGATGTGGTTGATAGCAGAAGCAAACATTTTTAATCTTTTGCTTTTCGTAAAAAATTTTAATAACCGGTCTCTAAAAGGCCGGTTTTTTATTTTATTTTTGAAACATGTCAGAACCATTTATAAATAAAGTTGCAGAAAGTGGAATCATCACCCTTAATTTGGAAGAGTATTTTCCAAAAGAACCCGTAGTGATTTTTGACATTAAGGATTATTTATTCATGGGCTTAATCTTAAAAGAGAAAGATTTCAGGCAAGCTTTAAAAGACTTGAATTTGGAAGAGTATAAAAATAAAATTGTTGCGGTTGTTTGTTCTGCAGAAGCCATCATTCCAATGTGGGCATACATGTTAATTTCGAGCGTTTTGCTTCAGACAGCCCATGCCGTTATGATGGGGGATGAAAATGATGTTATTAAAAAAACCCTGATTAAAAACATTCAGCAAATAGAAATAAAAGAATTTACAGATAAGCGCATCGTTATAAAAGGCTGTGGAGAAACGCCTATTCCAGAAGAAGCATATCTTGAAATAACAAACTTACTTCGACCGGTTGCAAAGAGCATAATGTATGGAGAACCCTGCAGTACAGTTCCTGTTTATAAAAAGCAAACACCGCTATAATAAACTAAAACCATTTTTTTCTTTTAAAATAGAAGAACATCCAAATGGGGGTGAAAACCATAATAACAACAGAAATAAAGAAGCCCCATTTATTATGAAGCATTGGAATTTTTTCGAAATTCATTCCAAAGATTGCTCCAATAACAGTAGCCGGTGCGAGTAAACAAGTTACTATAGCCATCCACTTCATGACTTCGTTTTGTTTTAAATTTACATTGCTCATATATAAATCCTGCAGGTTAATCAACATATCTCTGTAGTTTTCTGCGAGATCATTAGCTTGTACGATATGGTCATAAACATCTTTAAAATACTTTTCTGTTTTTTCTTCAATCAATACATTTTCGCTTCTCAGTATACCATGAATCAATTCTCTAACAGGTCCGATACTTCTTTTCAATAAAATCATTTCTTTTCTGATGGTATTTATTTTTACCAAAGTTTGATTGTCGGCACCCTTTGCGATATCTTCTTCTAGCTGTTCTATTTTTTCACCAAGTTTTTCCATAACCAAAAAGTAATGGTCAACGATACTGTCTATTAGAATATAATATAAAAAATCAGCACCACTCTGTCTTATTTTGCTCGTATTTAATTTTATTTTTTCTCTTACCGCATCAAAAACATCCCGATCAGCATCATCCTGAATACTAATAATAAACTCTTTACCAAGTATAATACTAATTTGTTCGGTTTCAACTGTGGATTCTTTTTCGTTGAAATACAGCATATTCAACACACAAAATAATATGCCATTAATTTCATCCATTTTTGGCCGTTGGTTCGTGCTTAATATATCTTCTAGAATTAACTGGTGTATACCAAAATGAGCAGAAATTTTTTCAACTTCTGTTTTATTAATGCCATCTATATTTATCCAGGAAATACTTTTGGTATGAAGGTGTTCGTAACAATCTTCTATTTTTTCAATAGACTTAAATTCAAAATCAACAGGCGAGTATTCAATTAAAAATATTTTTCCATTGATTGCGGATTTTCGCTCAGGAATAATGGTTGGATTAACCTGTAATACTCTTTTTGTTTTGAGTATTTCCAAAGGGTTGATTAAGTAATCTAAATAGTTTCTTTTTAGCATAATCGCATTAGCTATGTTTTGAATCGTGGTAATTAGGGATTACAGAATAAAGATAGCGTACCATTTTGATAGATAGAGCTAAGAGGCAATATTGCAATATTGCGAATATCCAAACCGGCAGGCCAAAAGTTTTCACTAAAGAATATTTAGTGTTTATAAAAAGAAACGGTAACAGGGTGGCTTTTTAATCATCAAAAAAGTACAAGGATATTATTCTTTTGTCACTGCCCAAGCCGGCAATAAAAGAAAAAAGTTAAAAACACGCTTGTATTAAAAAGAAGCGCTTTTTGGATATCTTGGAAATGGAATTACATCACGGATATTGCCCATTCCTGTAACGAATTGAACAATTCTTTCAAATCCTAATCCAAACCCTGCATGAGGACAAGCGCCAAATCTTCTTGTATCGAGATACCAATCTAGCTCTTCTGTAGGACTATGCATTTCCTTCATTCTTTCTGTAAGTTTTTCTAAGCGCTCTTCTCTTTGAGAGCCACCAACTATTTCGCCGATACCCGGTGCTAAAATGTCCATTGCGGCCACGGTTTTTCCATCATCGTTTTGACGCATATAGAAAGCCTTGATTTCCTTTGGATAATTGGTAAGTATAACTGGTTTTTTAAAATGTTTTTCAACAAGATATCGTTCATGTTCGCTTTGTAAATCAATTCCCCATTTGTCAATGATGTATTGAAATTTCTTTTTCTTATTGTGGTTGCATTCTTTTAAGATTTCAATCGCCTCTGTATAAGTCACTCTTTCAAAATCATTATTAACTACAAAATCCAGCTTTTCTAATAAGCCCATTTCGCTTCTTTCATTTTGTGGTTTTTGTTTTTCTTCTTCCTCCAGTCTTTGCGTTAAGAATTCCAAATCCTCTTTATTATTATCCATTGCATATTTTATAATATACTTAATAAATTCTTCTGCAAGGTTCATATTGTCTTCCAAATCATTGAACGCTACTTCGGGTTCTATCATCCAAAATTCGGCAAGGTGTCTTGTGGTATTACTATTTTCTGCCCGGAAAGTTGGACCAAAAGTATAAACATCACTAAAAGCCATTGCTGCTAATTCTCCTTCCAATTGACCACTAACGGTTAGGTTTGTACTACGAGCAAAAAAGTCGTCTTTAAAATTGATGGAACCATCTTCATTTTTAGGAGCCGTGCCATCTAAAGGAAGCGTAGTTACCTTAAACATTTCTCCAGCACCTTCTGCATCGCTTGCGGTAATGATTGGGGTGTGTAAATAAACAAATCCTTTTTTATTAAAGAATTCATGAATAGCAAAAGCAAGAGAATGTCTTACTCTAAAAATGGCGCCAAATGTATTTGTACGAAAGCGCATGTGAGCAATTTCTCTTAAAAATTCAAGGCTGTGTTTTTTAGGTTGTAATGGAAACTTTTCTGCATCACTATCGCCTAATATTTCTATAGACGTTGCATTAAGTTCAACCTTTTGTCCTTTACCTAAAGAGGCAATTATTTCACCATCAGCTTTAATACAGGCGCCCGTAGTAATTCTTTTCAAGATGGACTCATCGATGGAGCCTAATGACACAACCACTTGAAGATTATTATTTGTACTACCATCATTTAAGGCAATGAACTGATTATTTCTAAATGTTCTTACCCAACCCATAACGGTAGTTTGGAAGTTTACCTCTTCTGATTGTAGTAGTGCTTTAATTCTGCTGCGCTTGTTGAACATGGTGTTTTATTTTGCTTTGCAAAGATAAAAATTGCAAAGATGATTTTTTATTTAATTCGGTCTTTGACGAGAAAAAGTTTTCTTTTTAGGGCTATTAAAATTTCTTTGAGCAGGTCCTCTATGGCCCCCACCGGATCTCTTTTCAGGTGCACTTATTTTAATGTGCTTTGCCTGCTGGTTCAATTCAACATGATAAGGATGAGATCTATCAATATCTATTCCTTTTCCAATAAGTTTTTGAATATCTTTTAAATAAGGCAATTCCTCATATTCACAGAAAGAAAAAGCTACACCACTAAGTCCTGCCCTTCCAGTTCTTCCAATGCGGTGAACATAAGTTTCTGGAACATTTGGTAATTCGTAATTAATAACATGCGTTAATTCATCCACATCAATACCGCGAGCCGCAATATCCGTTGCTACTAAAACGCGTGTTGTTCTTTCTTTAAAATTTGTTAAGGCTCTTTGGCGTGCATTTTGAGATTTGTTGCCATGTATTGCCTCTGCTTTAATATTTAATCGAATAAGATCTTTTACAACCTTATCTGCGCCATGTTTTGTTCTTGTAAATACAAGAGCGCTTTTAATTTCAGCATCTTGCAGAAGAAAAGACAACAACATTTTTTTACTATCCTTATCAACAAAAAATAAAGATTGATTAATGGTGTCCGCCGTTGATGAAACAGGAGTTACTTCAACTTTTTGAGGATTTGTTAGAATGGCATTTGCCAATGATTGAATCTCATTTGGCATAGTTGCCGAAAAGAAAAGCGTTTGTCTTTTTTGAGGCAGTTTGGTGATTACTCTTTTTACATCATGAACAAAGCCCATGTCAAGCATACGATCTGCTTCATCCAAAACGAATATTTCAACGTCTTTCAGGTTGATATAGCCCTGGCTCATTAAATCTAATAATCGCCCTGGTGTAGCCACTAAAATATCGGCACCTCTTTCTAGTGCGTTTGTTTGAGGGACTTGACTTACCCCTCCAAAAATTACTAATGGTTTTAACCTTAATTCTCGTCCATATGCCCTAAAGCTTTCTTCAATTTGAATGGCAAGTTCTCTGGTTGGTGTAAGGATTAAAGCCCTGATTGATTTTTGGCCTGGCTTTGCAGCGTATGGTTTGCTCAATAATTGCAGCATTGGAATAGCGAAGGCGGCCGTTTTTCCAGTCCCCGTTTGTGCACAACCCAACAAATCTCTCCCAGAAAGAATAAAAGGAATGGCTTTTTCTTGAATTGGCGTTGGCGTTGAATAGCCTTCTTCTTTGAGCGCGCATAATATGGGCTCAATGATTTTTAAGTCTGTAAATAACAAAATAAATAAATTAAAAAATGAGTGCGGAAATGAAGTTATGCTTCATCATCAAAAGAGGTTGTTCTGAAATTGTTTTGTGAGTACACAAACAAAGAGAAAAGAAACCGGCTTTGTGCCGCTGAATACCGTAAAGGTAATATAATTAACCGGTTATCCTAATTTGTCGGGAAGTTGATATCTTTTAATAACAATAAAAAACCAGTTGAAGTGGAGTTGTGTAGCTGATTTTAGTAAGTGTATGAGTTATTCTATATCAGAAATCATTTAGACAAGAGAAAGTTTGGTATTTTCGCTTTAAAAATCAATAAAAAAATAAGAATATGGAAAAAAGTGAAAGCAAGTGTCCTTTCTCGGGGGGTGCTCTAAAACAAAGTGCAGGAGCTGGTACAAGAAATCATAACTGGTGGCCGAATCAATTGAGATTGAATATTCTTCGTCAACATTCGGTTTTATCTAATCCAATGGGAGATGGTTTTAATTATACTGAGGAGTTTAAAAGTCTTGATTTAAAAGCAGTAAAGAAAGACATTATTGATGTAATGACTACATCTCAGGAATGGTGGCCAGCAGATTATGGACATTATGGGCCATTTTTTATTAGAATGGCATGGCATAGTGCAGGCACCTATCGTATTGCAGATGGTCGTGGTGGCGCGGGTTCTGGCACTCAAAGGTTTGCACCACTGAATAGTTGGCCTGATAATACCAATCTAGATAAAGCACGTTTGTTATTATGGCCAATCAAGAAAAAATATGGCAAGAAAATTTCGTGGGCCGATTTGATGATTCTTGCGGGCAATTGTGCTCTTGAGTCTATGGGGTTTGAAACTTTTGGATTTGCTGGTGGCCGAGAGGATGTTTGGGAACCCGAAGAAGATATTTATTGGGGTTCTGAAGGTAAGTGGCTGGATGATAAACGCTATTCGGGAGACCGTGAGTTGGAGAATCCGCTTGCTGCCGTTCAGATGGGTTTAATTTATGTGAATCCAGAAGGTCCTAATGGAAATCCTGATCCTATTGCGTCTGCGCGTGATATTCGTGAAACCTTTGGTCGCATGGCGATGAATGACGAAGAAACGGTTGCGCTTATTGCTGGAGGTCATACTTTTGGTAAAACTCATGGCGCTGCGGATCCAGGTAAATATGTTGGACCTGAGCCAGCTGCAGCTAGTATTGAGGAGCAAAGTCAAGGATGGAAAAATTCATTTGGAACGGGCAATGCAGGCGATACTATTACAAGCGGACTTGAAGGCGCATGGACAACATCCCCGACCAGGTGGAGTAATAATTTCTTTGAAAATCTTTTTGGTTATGAGTGGGAGTTAACAAAGAGTCCTGCAGGCGCACAACAGTGGAAACCAAAAGGAAATGCAGGTGCGGGATTGGTTCCTGATGCACATGATGCTTCAAAAAGCCATGCTCCATTTATGCTTACCACCGATCTTGCTTTAAGAGTAGATCCTGCTTATGAGAAAATATCAAGGCGATTCTATGAAAATCCTGGCCAATTTGCTGATGCATTTGCTCGTGCCTGGTTTAAGCTTACACATCGTGATATGGGACCTTTGACACGCTATCTCGGTTCGGAAGTACCTAAAGAAATATTGATTTGGCAAGACCCTATTCCTGCTGTAACTCATCAGGTAATAAATGAACAAGATATTGTTTCGCTGAAAAGCAAGTTACTTGCTTCTGGATTGTCGGTATCTCAATTGGTATCCACAGCCTGGGCTTCTGCATCAACCTTTCGTGGTTCTGATAAGCGTGGTGGGGCAAATGGTGCGCGTATTCAACTTGCGCCACAAAAGTATTGGGAAGTCAATAATCCCTCTCAGCTTTCCAAAGTCCTTGATGTTTTTGAAAGTATTAAAAAAGAATTTGATAGTCAGTCTAATAATAAAGCAGTTTCTATGGCTGACTTAATTGTTTTGGGAGGTTGTGCTGGAATTGAACTAGCAGCAAAAAATGCAGGACATACAGTAAAAGTGCCTTTCACAGCAGGACGCGCTGATGCATCTAAAGAACAAACTGATGTGGAGTCATTCGCTGTACTAGAGCCTACTGCAGATGGTTTCAGAAATTACATGAAGAAACAATACACCGTTTCAGCCGAGGAAATGTTAGTAGATAAAGCACAATTGCTAAAGCTTTCAGCTCCGGAAATGACGGTTCTTATTGGCGGCATGCGTGTACTTAACACAAATTTTGACCAATCTCAATATGGTGTTTTTACCAAACGTCCTGGAGTGCTTACCAATGATTTTTTTGTTAATTTACTTGATTTAGGTATAACCTGGAAAGCCTCAACTGAAGTAACAAATGTGTTTGAAGGCCATGATCGTGTTACAGGTGAATTAAAATGGACAGGAACACGCGTAGATCTTATTTTTGGTTCAAACTCAGAACTTCGAGCAATTGCTGAGGTTTATGGTTGTGAGGATGCTCAAGAAAGGTTTGTACATCAATTTGTGGAAGTATGGAATAAAGTTATGAATCTAGATCGTTTTGACCTGATTTAATAGTTTATATTAGGTCGTCAGAGGCTATATTGTTATTGTTTTTTAAGAGGTGGACTGGTAACGGCCACCTCTTTTGTTTTTCTTAAGAATCCGGAACAACAGAAAAATTCTTTTATTTTACAAAAACTACTTAATATTGCAAAGGAAACGATTGATAAGAGTTATCCCAATCTAATCGAATCAACTAACAACACCCAGTACATTAGCACAAAATTTCAACAAAATTCATATTTTAACTTAAGAGCGTAATTGTTAACAAGCGCATTTTCTAATACTTTATGTACGATTTATCACAACTGAACGATCTGCTCGTTCCAGAATTACTTGACATAGCAGCGCAACAAAAAATTATAACTTCAAAAAAACAATCCAGAGAAGAATTAATTACTCTTATTCTGGAAAAACAAGACCATATGGCACAAGAGAAAAAAATAACGCCTGACGAAAAACCAAAGAGAAAAAGAATTATTAAAGGATCGCCTCAAGAAGAAACGCCTCAAGAAGAAATAAAAGAGCAAATAGCTCCGGCAAAAAATAAAAAAGCAGAGGTTGAAAAAAAACCTATAATCAAAAAAGGCAAGGCAGAATTATTTGAAGTTGAAGAAGAGCTTCAGCCTATTACAAGTGAGCAGTCAACAATACCACCAGCAATTGCTCAAATGTTGCAAGAAGAAGATGTACAACAACCAGAAATTGAATTAGATCAAAACACATCATTAAACAAAGAGAATAAGTCTTTTCATCCACACAGAAAAGAACCACCCGTTTTTAATATAGAATTTGATGGAATAGTTTTCGGAGAAGGTGTATTAGAGATGATGCCAGACGGATACGGATTTTTGAGAAGCAGCGATTATAACTATTTATCCAGCCCAGATGATATTTATGTTTCACCATCTCAAATAAAATTATTTGGGTTAAAAACAGGTGATACTGTTTATGGATCTGTTCGCCCACCAAAAGAAGGAGAAAAATATTTCGCCTTACTAAAAGTAGAAACAATAAACGGAAAAAGTCCCGAAGAAGTAAGAGATCGTGTACCCTTCGATTACCTAACACCGTTATTCCCGTTTGAAAAATTAAATCTTACAACAAAGTCGGATAATTATAGTACAAGAATTATGGACTTATTCACCCCTATTGGTAAAGGTCAGCGTGGATTAATAGTGGCTCAACCAAAGACGGGTAAAACTATGTTATTAAAAGAACTTGCCAATGCTATAGCAGAAAATCATCCAGAGTGTTATCTGATGATTGTTCTTGTAGATGAAAGACCAGAAGAGGTAACAGATATGGAGCGCAGTGTAAAAGCAGAGGTAATTGCATCAACATTTGATGAGCCTGCAGAAAAGCATGTAAAAGTTTCGATTATAGCCTTACAGAAAGCAAAAAGATTGGTAGAGTGTGGACATGATGTTGTTATTCTGCTTGACTCTATTACGCGTTTGGCAAGAGCTCATAATACAGTTGCGCCTTCGAGCGGAAAGGTTTTGTCTGGAGGAGTTGAAGCGAATGCGATGCAAAAACCAAAACAATTTTTTGGTGCTGCGCGTAAAATTGAGAATGGCGGATCTTTAACTATAATAGCTACAGCCCTTGTAGATACAGGAAGCAAAATGGATGAGGTTATTTTTGAAGAGTTTAAAGGAACAGGAAACATGGAATTGCAACTTGAACGCAAATTGTCTAACAGAAGAATTTATCCGGCAATTGATATTGTTGCTTCTTCAACAAGAAGAGATGACTTATTGTTAGATAAAGATACTTTCCAAAGAATGTGGGTACTTCGTAAGCATTTAGCAGATATGAATCCGGAAGAGGCGATTAATATGTTGCTCAAAAATATGAAAGGAACAAAAGATAATGCAGAATTTTTGACTTCAATGAATGGATAAAACGAGTATTATTTTCTATAAAAAAAGTCGCGGTTTATTATCGCGACTTTTTTATTAAACAAACTTCGCAATACAAGAATCGATTTCTGAAACAGAAGAATAGAGCTGTTCAAAGGATTCGATAATAAAATATTTATCCTGAATAACATCTGTTCTATAAGGAGTATTCAGAACTGTTTCAATATCAAAATTAATCTTAGTTGTGTTTTTATCTATGGCGTGTTTTGTTTCTCCGTTAGAAGAAATAATCCCAGCGCCATATATTTTCAATTGATTACCCTCTTTCATTAATCCAAATTCAATTGTATACCAATAAATTCGGCTCAATAATTGTATAGCAAAAGGGTTGTCAATATAACGCAATGCAATTTTACCAAAATCTGTAAAGAAGTTGGAATAGCTGGTGTTTGTTAATAGTGGGATATGGCCAAACACATCGTGAAACATATCAGGCTCCTCCAGATAATCAAGTTGTTCCATTGATCTCAACCAACAAGTAGAGGTAAATTTTTTATTAGAAAGGCACTCGAAAAATTTATTTTCGGGGCAAAGATTAGGAACAACTTCAATTTGCCAGCCAGTAGCTTTTTGTAGTAATTTATTTACTTCCAAAAAGTCAGGAATTTTATTATTGTTAAATTGTACGGCATCTATGGCGTTTAAGTATTCTTTAGAGACTTCAGATTCCAAAATACCCATTTGTCTATTAAACAACGTTTTCCAAACACTAAAATCTTCTGCAGTGTAATTTGCATAAATCTGTTCTGTAGGTCTTGACATAATTATAAATTATTAAAATCCACAAATAAAGAATCGGAAAACTTTTATGTGGAAGAAAAAAACTTTAAGACTTACAAGATAAAAAAAAAGAATCATTTTTTAAAATACTAAGAGCTATACCAAACAAAATAGTTTGAAATGTGTTATGGAATAAAAAATAATTTATGGAATCAATTAAACATAAAAACATTTTAGTGGTGGGAGCTACTGGTGGTATTGGCTCAATAGTTGTAAAACTTTTGATTAATAGCGGAGGAAATCTTTTTATAGCAGGCAGAAATGAAAAACTGCTTTATGAAATAGCCGATCAGCATAAAATAGATGCGGGTGCCTGTTATATCGGAGACCTCACAAATCAAGAAAATGTATTGGAGCTTAAAGAAAAGTATTTTAAAAAATACCCCACCATTGATATGCTCATTAATACTTCAGGAATAGGGATTATCAAAACTACTGATCATCTTTCCGAATCAGATTTTTATAAAACAATAATGGTCAATCTATTTGCTCCATACCTTCTAATAAAAGCGTTTCTTCCGTCAATGAAAGAAAGTAAAAAAGGATTGGTTGTTCATATCCCTGGAGTGTTGGGTAAGGTGCCAATGCTTGGAGCTGCAGCGTATAGTGCCAGCAAATATGGACTTGTTGGGATGTTGCAAAGTATTCGCGAAGAAATCAAGCGCACCGATATTAGAATTACGAATCTTTTCATGGGTGGTGTAGATTCTCCATTTTGGGAAAATATAGACCTTAAGGTTCAAAAGGAAAAAATGATTACAGCAGAAGAGGCGGCGAAAGCAATTTGGTTCTTGTGTCAACAACCCACAAGTGGAGTAATAAGCGAAATGGTTTTACAGCCCTTTAATCACCAGGCAATTTAAACCGCATTAGCATAAAATACAAATCCGGCCTTTGTGTATAATTGTTTAATTATTCCAACTTGCAACATATTGTTTATCATCTTGTCTGCCACATCATCATCAACATTGTTTAGAAATTTAAACTCTGGTTTTGTTAAAGTTGGAAACTGTTTAAAAACATCCGCCGGTGATTTTGGTGGAATAGATCTCAAAGCTTTTGGTTGGTATTTTAACATCGTTTCTTCAAAACTTTCATAGGTTTGAGCGCCGTATAAATAATCTTTAATTTCTCCGCTAACTTTAAAAACAAAGGTTGGTAATATATCTATCTCTAACGATTTGGCATAATCGAGATCGTCATAAAACAAATGAAAAGCTTTGTTATCAAAGTCTCTTAATAATCTTGCCACATCTAATCCTGAATCATATGCTGCTTTTTTAATAATATCCACCCTTGCTATGTTTTTGCTTTCAAGAAAAACAATCTCATTCATGCGCCTGATAAATAAAACAGCCTTTTCAATATCTTGTAATTGAGCTGCCTTGAATGCAATAGAAGGAGGGAAGGAAGAATCGGGGGGCTCGTCAATCCATATACTTCCGTCAATAGGCATACCAGACTGGCGGGATACATTTTCCCAGTGAACAAAAACATCTTCTGGCTTTTCAATTCCTCCCCGCTTAAAGTTTTTCCAGGATGGAAGCAAGCCCCCCATGATATATTTTATATTTAGGCTGTTGGGATAATCCATTTTTAATTTTCGAAGCTGTGGTTGTATCGACCAGCAAGTAGAACAGATTGGATCTGTAAAATAAAGGATTTCAAATTTCGTATCGACTTTTCTGCTATTATTATTTATCACCGAATGTTTGAAAAGTGGTATTTCTAAATCATCATCAGTTATTAAATCTGGATGTAGAAAATTAAATTTTAATTTTCTACCTAATGTTATATGCTCTTTGATGGATTTAATTCTTGAAAGATAAAAATTTGTAAAAGCAACCTCTAGATTATTTGTTTCATCTAAACAATTAGCCAGTTTTTCCGCATCGTATAATGCATTTGTTGTACCGGAACTTGTGAAGGGAAGCGCGAGGTGAGCCGCATCTCCAATAAGCACAATGTTTTTTGAATGGAATGAAGCCAGCGCATCAAAATCTTTTGTAGTCCACAAATAAGTTCCCGAGAAGTCAGTTGAATCAATAATGGTATGAACGATTTCAGGAAACCCCTTTAAAATGTTTTTTGTAAATTCATAAAGATCTTTTTTAGTTGTTAATTTTTTTGTTGTCAGAGAAACATCAAACTGGTTAAACCAAATGGCTTCATTGTCTGAAAACGGAATACATCCAAAAGAAATTCCTTTTTCTGTATGTTGGTATTTAGTAAAAACGCCATTCAGTTTCTTGATAACATCAGCTCCTTTAACGATGCCTAAAATCTCTTGTACCTCAGGGGCAGTAAAATTAGTTTCGCCAAAAATTAATTGTCTAACCTGAGAGTTACAGCCATCTGCTCCTACAAAAATATCTCCAAATTCAATGTCACCATTTTCAAAAACAACAGCAATAGCATTTCCGTTTTTGTAAATAAAATGAGAGAAAGTCCGATTGTATTTTATAGTTTTTTTATCTATAACATTTAATAAGACATTGATTAAATCACTTCTTTTAACGCATTGCCACGCTTCCATTTTTGTATGCTTCACTTCTGTTTCATCTGGCCTTTTCATTATAAAAGTATTAATCAGACTGCCAGGGATAGCACATTTATTATCTAATATTCTTTTAAGAACAGCTAATCCATCGTTATGCATCATAAATGCATTTCCCATTGTTGGTATATGCTTTTGCTTTTCATTTATGATTATTTGATGACCCTTTTTTTTCATCATGATTCCAAAAGCTAACCCGGCAACTCCGCCACCAATAATAATTATTTTCATAAAAAATATTTTTAGGGTTATTAAAATAAATTATCTGTTTACTTTATCAAATGATGATTTGAAATTGTCTCATATATTCTATCAAACGCGTTTGTTAATATTTCTTCAGAAGTTGCAAAGCTGCACCTGATATATCCTTCTGCCTCAGCTCCGAACCATTCTTTTAATCCTGGCACCACAGCAACTTTTGCACTTTTTAATAATAAGGTATATACTTCCTTACTCGATAACCCTGTTTTTTTTATATTCGCAAACGCAACATAAGTGCCTTGTGGGGCAATGCAGGAAAAACCTGGAACCTTATTGATGGCGTTCACACTTATGCTTCTCATTTTTTGTAAATGTTCAAGAAATCCAGAGAGCCATAACTCACATTCGTTCAATGCTGTTGTGGCAGCGACTTGAGAAAGAACACTTACTCCATTAACAGTTGATTGATGTAAAGACGCTTTGAATATCTTCGCATATAGATGATCGTTATTTGTAAGTATCGCGCCAATTCTTAATCCTGCAATTCCATATGATTTACTGAACCCTGTTACAATAATTGTATTGTTATTCACTTCTTCATTTAAAGAAGCGATACTGGTGAAAGCATGAGGAGAAAAAACGATATCGCTCCAAATTTCATCCGACAAAATAATTAAGCCATGTTTATTTGCAATATTTGCTAAAGAGGTTAATTCTTTTTTTGTAAAAACTTTACCCGTAGGATTAATAGGGTTGCAAAGACAAATGAGCTTTGTTTTGTTGGTAATAAGATTTTCTAAAGGCGAAAAATCAATTTCCTCATAACTTGGCGGAATTGAAAAAGGAACTGCAACAGCTTCTACCGAATCAATGGAATAATTAAACAAAAAATCTACCGGATCAAACACAATAGCCTCGTCTCCTTTTTCAAGCATGGCTTTACAAATAGTATATATTCCAAAAGCGGCGCTATTAACGGGTAAAATATTTTTAGTTTGAATTTTTACATTACGCTTCTTATAAAAAAAAATCACTTAAAGCGTCTTTAAGCGTTGGCAATCCTTCTGCCGGTCCGTAATTCAAGTATCGCGGATTGGCATATGACTTTATTGCCTCAACTATTTGTGGTGCACAAGGAAAATCCAAATCAGCTGCGGTAAGTGGTATAACGCCATCCTCAACCTCAGCCCATCTGAGGTTATAAGCTCTCTCACGTAGCAGCGCCTTGTTGGTATAATTAGGGTTAAACTCCAATTTGTTGAATTATCACACATAGTTAATAATAAGAGGTATTAATTGCCGTTAAGTAAACAACATATTATTCCTAATTAGGTAGTATTACTTAGAATAAATAATAAAAAGGCTTTAGCAAATCTTACAATCCAACTGTTTTCTGTTTATAAAACACCAGATAGTTCGTTTACGCCATTGGCCACCCTTTTTTATATAACAAAAAACATCAAATACTTGATAATTTACTTAAAAAATCAAGTATTTTTACCAATTCTAAGGACAAAAAACATTTCATGAAAAAAGCGCTATTAATTATTCTGTCAATTACATTTCTCAACGCTGCTATAGCACAAGAAAAAAGGTATTGGTCTTTACATACAAGTATCGAAAAGATTCAAACCGATAAATCGGTTTCAAGATTAACCTTTCCAAAAGAATTCAAACTGTTTGATTTAAATATAGTTGCTTTAAGACAAGAATTGTTTACTGTTGTAGACAACTCTTTAAGACACACTACGATTATTTCTTTGCCTAATGCCCAAGGACAAGAGGAGCAATTTGAAGTACTTGAAGCGTCCAATTTTGAACCCGCTTTGCAAGCTCGTTTTCCTGAGATTAGAGCTTTTTCAGGCAAGGGTATTACCGATAAATATGCCACACTTAAATTGAGTATTTCTCCTCAGGGTTTACAAACAATGGTTTTCAGAACGGAAAAACCAAACGAGTTCATTGAACCGTATTCACAAGATCACAATACTTATGCTGTTTTTAATCCATACAGACCGGCGGGGCAATTACCATGGGCTTGTTCAACTATTGAGCAAAAATTTATACAAGGCATAAATGCCGACGTTTATAATTCGGGTGTTACCAATAATCTAACAGCGAGATCAGGAGCTGATGTAAAAACTATGCGTTTGGCACAGTCATGTAATGCAGAGTATTCTAATTATTTTGGTGCTACAAGTGCTACCCAGGTTTCATTGGTTTTAGCAGCATTCAACGCAACACTTACCCGCTGTAATGGTGTGTATGAAAAAGATCTTGCTTTACATTTAAATTTAATTGCCAACACAACGGCTGTAATTTATTATACAGCTTCTTCAGATCCGTATACCACAATGTCTAGCTGGAATTCTCAATTACAATCAACATTAACCTCTGTAATTGGTGCTGCTAATTATGACATTGGCCATATGTTTGGTTCATCTGGTGGTGGCGGAAATGCTGGTTGTATAGGATGTGTATGTGTCGACGGAACAAAAGGAAGTGGCATTACGTCTCCTGCAGATGGAATTCCGCAGGGAGATAATTTTGATATTGATTATGTTGTTCATGAAGTTGGTCACCAGTTAGGAGGAAATCATACTTTTTCTATGAGTAATGAAGGGTCTGGTGTAAATAAAGAAATTGGTTCTGGTATTACTATTATGGGATATGCCGGAATTACTAGTCAAGATGTTTCTAATCACTCTATCGCCATTTACCACGAAGCAACTATTGCTCAAATACAAACAAATCTTTCCTCAAAGACATGTCCCATTACAACTAACATGTCTGCAAATAATGCAACTCCTGTTGTAGCGGTTGTGGCTAATTATACTATTCCATACAGCACTCCATTTGCATTAACGGGGTCTGCGACAGATGCCAACAATGATCCGCTTACATATTGCTGGGAACAGAATGATAACGCAAGTACATCACAAACAGCTGCAAGCAGTGTAGCAAGTGCAACAAAAGCAACAGGACCAAACTGGATTTCATTCTCGCCAACAATCTCTCCTTTAAGATATTTTCCAAAGCTTGCTACCATTTTGTCTGGGGCTTTATTATCTGGCCCGTTAACAGGCGGAGATGCCGGAGCTAATACTGAGGCTTTAAGTTCTGTTGCAAGAACGCTTAATTTTAGACTAACGGTAAGAGATAATTGTCCATATAGTTCTACGGCGCCAGTAAAAATTGGACAAACACAATATACAGATATGGCAGTTACAGTAAGCAGTGCTTCTGGCCCATTTGCTGTTTCTTCGCCAAATACAGCTGTTAGCTGGGTTGGAGGTTCAACACAAAATATTACATGGAGCGTTGCTAATACAACAGCAACACCCGTAAGCTGTGCAAATGTAAAAATATCATTGAGTACAGATGGTGGTCAGACATTTCCAACAGTATTAATCGCAAGTACTCCTAATGACGGAACAGAAGCGTTAGTTATTCCAAATACTCCTTCAACAACTGCAAGAATAAAAGTAGAGGCGGTGGGTAATATTTTCTTTGATATATGCAATACCAACTTTACTATAACCGCGGGAACTACTACATGCGGCGATCCAACAGGGTTGGCATCTTCTGCAATTGGAAATAATGTAGCAACACTAAATTGGACGGCAGTAACAAATGCCCTTAGTTATGCGGTAGATTATAAATTAAATACAGCAACAAGCTGGACAAGTTTTTCAACAACACAAACTACAACCTCTGCAAATCTATCTGGTTTAACACAGGCAACTTTATACAATTGGAGAGTAAGAGCAACATGTACTGCAGGAAGCGGAAATTATGTATCAGCAAACTTTACTACAACGGCACCGTTTGTATGTAATGCACCTTCGGGTTTATCATCATCAGCAATCACATCATCTGGCGGAACAGTTAGTTGGACCGCTGTTAGTGGAGCAGCAAGCTATGCTGTAGATTATAAATTAAATACTGATGTAAACTGGACGAGTGCTGCTACAGCAACAACCTCAACATCAGTTGCGATTAGCGGACTGTCTGCAAGTTCTTTGTATGATTATAGAGTAAGTACAAATTGTGGTACAAATGGAGCAAGTGGATTTAGTGCTGCTCAATTTACAACCACTGCAGCATTTGTATGTAATGCACCTTCAGGTTTATCATCATCAGCAATCACATCATCTGGCGGAACGGTTAGTTGGACTGCTGTTAGTGGAGCAGCAAGCTATGCTGTAGATTATAAATTAAATACATCATCCACTTGGACAAGCGCTGCTACATCAACAACTTCAACATCAGTTGTGATTAGCGGACTGTCTGCAAGTTCTTTGTATGATTATAGAGTAAGTACCAATTGTGGTACAAATGGAGCAAGTGGATTTAGCGCTGCTCAATTTACTACAATAGCGGCGTCAGTTTGCGGAACAGCATTTGAACCAAACGAAACCACAACAACTGCAGCAATAATATCTTCTGGTGTTGTTAATTCTGCAGCCATAACAACAACAACTGATATCGACTATTTTAAAATAACAACTACGGGTACAAGTAATATAGTGTATAATCTTGTTGGACCATCCGGAGTAGATTTTGATTTAACTATTTATAATAGTGCTGGCACACAATTAAGCGCAGCGAGTGGCGCAACGGCTACAGAAACTATTTCTCTAACAAGTCAGCCGGCGGGTACGTATTACATAAAAGTATTTGGTTATACTGGAGCATTGAGCTCAACTTGTTATACTATTCAGGCAACTGCAACCATAATTACATCTTGTCAAAGCACTAAAGATACCAGTACAAATAATGCTACAACAGGAGCTGCTGTAATTCCATTTAACACTAACCTAACTGGAAGAATAGATGTCGGGGGCGATGTGGATCATTATAAGTTTACAATTACTACAGGAGGAACAATAACACTATCATTAACAACCCTTCCTGCAAACTACAACTTAAGATTACTCAATAGCGCAGGCACAATTTTAGTGACGTCTTCAAACGCTGGAACAACTAACGAAACAATAAACTATACTGCAACAGCGGGCGTATATTATGCAAGAGTTTATGGTAGCTCTGCATCAATATCTAATACTACAACTTGTTACACTTTGAAGGTTGCTTTAGGAACGGCTACAAAACCTACAGAATATGCATTAGCTAACTCCCCATCTTTAGAAGTTTTTCCAAATCCGGTACAGAATTTATTAAACCTTAACTTAAAAGGATTTGAAGGTACTTCAACTATTCAATTGTACGACGTTAGTGGTATGCAAGTAATGAGCAAAAAATCCAATCAGGTAAAAGAACAGTTAAATGTTTCAAAATTACCAAGCGGCATTTATCTAATTAAAGTAATAAACAGAGATATGATTATTTCAAGAACAAAGTTTATAAAACAATAAAATCGCTGTATAAATAAAAAAATCCCGGTTGCTTAAAGTAGCCGGGATTTTTTTTAATAATACGGTTACTACTAAGACCACTTCTGGCCGGTTTTAGATTGTTTTTCAAAACAAAAGGACCATTGATTATATTTACAATTCATCTAGCTAAATAAAAAAATGAAAAACCTCATCTTTCTTATATCCATCTTTACTACACAGTTACTATCCGCACAAAACGCCATTCAATCTACCTCCGAATTTAAAATTACCGGGATGGTAAAAAAAGAAAAGACAATCAGTTTGTCTGATTTAAAACAATATCCGGCTATTGAATTAAATGACGTTAATGTAAGCTGTTCTCCAAAACAAGAAAACAGGGTTAGCGGGATCAAGGTGGTATTATTAAAAAACATTTTAGACAGCGTTTCCTTTCAATATGAAAAATCAAGAATGTTGAATCAATATTATTTTTTGTTTGTTGCTTCAGATGGCTATAAAATGGTTTTTTCTTTTAATGAAATTTACAATACAGAAATCGGAAAAAATTTATTTCTTGTTACAGAAATGTCGGGAAAGCCAATAGCCGATATGGATAATCGAATTATGATTATTACCACGAAAGATTTTAAAGGAGGCTCAAGAAACATGAAATGGCTAGAAAAAATTATTGTTTGCAAGGCGGAATAATTAATTGCATAAGCGAAAAAAAACCATTTTTTTATAAATAAAAAACGCATCATGTTACAACGATTCCATTTTTTTCGCACGCTGTTTATATTACTTGTAATCATTACTAGTTGTAATGGAAACATAGACAATAATAAAAACAAGGATACTAATACTACAACAACTGAAACTGCTGCTTCCAGTGTTAATGATAATGCTGCTTTTTTAGGAATTTATCATGGCGTTCAACAGGCATACTATTTAAAAAATCAATATGGAGACGATATGGTTGTTAATGGAAATAAAATACCGGTACCATCAATTGATTTTAAATTTATTTTAAAGGAAAACGGAGTTGTAAATCTGCAGCAAATCAATTTAGAAGAGGGAACGCGTGTGTATTACGAAGGCAATTTTACTGTACTTGATGAGCATAGCCCCACAATAAAAATCACGTGTAATTTGAGCGATGGTAAATCTTCAAATCCTGTTTATACTCTCGTAATAAATAATGCAGGAAACACTATTACCTGTATCGGAAATAATGAACCCCAATTTTTACTAGAAAAAAACGAAGAAGAAAATTCCGCATCTTCAAATTCCGCAACTCATACTGAAGAAAAAAATAATAATACAGAAGCTGTTCAAAACAACGATGGTGTTTATTCATTTCATGACAATTCTGTGGATTTAAAAATTGTTATCCATGGGCAGACCTGGACAGGAAAAACAACAATAATTACCGGAATGGGCGAGGAGTATGATAAGCCAGAGTATCAATCAGGAATAGTAATAGGGAACGATATTTATGAAAGCAGTGGGAATATCAAGATTGGGTCTGTTAACGGAAGATCACTTACAACAACAATTAGCGACAGCCAGGTTACTTTAACGAAGTAGGCGGTAAAAGAAGAAGCCCAAAAATCTTTTTAGATTATTGGGCTTTTGAAGTGGTGCGAGCCGGGGTTGAACCGGCGACACATGGATTTTCAGTCCATTGCTCTACCAACTGAGCTATCACACCAACGCTTTTTCCTTAGTATCCAATGGATTTAAAAAACATTTTAAACACCTAGATCAGATTTAAGGAAGTGCAAATATATACCTCTAATGCTTTACAAACAAGAAGTTAGGAGCGTTTTTATCAAAAATGGACAACAAGTTGAATTTATAAAGAAAAACCACCACCGAAACAAAAAGCGCTTATTGGAGAGAATTAGGATCCTTAACAGCGTTCTTACTTAACAATAAAGCATCGTACAAAAAATGAAATTGATTTCCTACTCTTTGATAAGAAAACAATTCTTGAGTTCGTGTGGCAATTTCATTTTTATTGAACAGCGCTTGATTTTCTATAAAAAAGATAAAAGCATCAGCTAAACCTTCCGGATGATCTTTTTCTGCAAAAATGGCTGTTTTATTTGCAATACAATATTCTTTAAATACAGGCAAATCACTTACAATGGCAGGAATTCCTATCGCATTAGCTTCGATAACCACACAACCAAATGTTTCGTAATGAGAATACAAAACTAAAGCATCTGACTGCTGCATTATATTTGCTAATTTTTTTTTGTGGAACTTCATCGTGAAAGAGGATATTATCTTCAAGATTCAACCTAGAAACGGTGGCTTCTATATTATTTTTATCAGGAACAATTAAATGTAGGATAAATTGATATCCTTTATTTTTTACAATTGCAAAAGCCGCTAACATCTGGTCTATATTTTTTTCAATACCCCCACCAGAAATATGCAAGAAGTTAATGCTGATATTTTTTATTTTTTCTTCAGGAAAAAAAATAGACGTGTCAACAACATTAGGAAGAACTTCAAAATTTTGAATATTGAAATGCTTTTGAATTCCCTTTCCTAAAACAGCAGAAACAACAGTTATTTTATCAGCGGCATTAAAGGCTTTATTCCAATACCGCTTATAAATAAAATTATTATTTTTATAGGCATCATTCATTTCCGGTAAGAATCCAGACCAATGCTCAGAAATTACCAGCGGGACATTAAATTTCTTTTTTAGTTTTAATGACAGCCAGGCCGTTTTTTTAATAACATGGGTATGAATTAAGGATGGGGATCCTAATTCTTTAATTACCTTATTGATGGTTTTTAGGAATGAAGAATAGTAGCAATAAAAAGAAATAAATTTATCAATTATTTTTATTCCGGTTGTATAGGGATGATAATAGAAAATAATTTCTGTAAGGTTGTCGGCAGTTTTTTTTGCTTCCCATTTGTTTTTTGTAACAATACCCTCTTCATCTTTTTTTACAAATACCACAACAATCTTTTCATATTCTGATACAGCTTTAGCATGCCGTTGAATAAAATCGCCGTCATAAGGAGAAACAGATGTTGGATACCAGCTTGGAATCCAAAGGGCATATTTTTCCATTAAGGATTTTTTTTCTTTAAAATAAAATTTCTAACCTGTTTAAGATCTGTTCTATGTAACCCAAAAAAATCTTTTATAGGAACATCGAACTCCATAACATAAGCATGAAGTACAAAAATAAAATAAGCCAAATAAGCACAACTGCTAATAGTTGCCGCAGCATTGATACCATAGAGCGGAACAAAAACAAGATCGCCAATCAATGTTATTGTTAACGCAAGTAAACAACCTTTTATGTTTACCATAACCATATCTCTTCCAGAATAAAAAGAGGTGAAGATATACAATGCAGAAAAGCCAATAATGCCTGGAATATAAAATAAAAAAGCAGGATACATCAGCAAAAAACTATTTCCAAAAATAAACGGAAACAGCCATTTTCCACAAAGGCCCAATCCAACACACAGCACAGCATAAAGCAATAAAATACCTCTCGTTAATGCCGGAATAATTTCCTTTACCTTTTTTTCTTCCCCACCCGTTGTTAAAGGAAAAACAACAGCAGCAAGTATCCCAGGAAAAATAAAAAATAATTGTGCTAATTTAGATACCTGAATGTAATTACCCATTTCGCCAGCAGAACAAAAATAATAAACAAACCAATAATCGATTCGATAACAAAAGAAAGTAATCAAATTACTGAAGAATACTAATGATAAATATTTGAATAACCGTGATAATTCTATTTTATTGAGTAAAGAAAAACCGCTAAAATTTAAATTAGAGCGAAGAAGAAAAAGACTTAAAAGAACGCCTTGAATAAGGTAGCTTCCAAAATAAAAAGATAAAAAACGTTCGCTCGTCAACCAGTTGTTTTCATTGATACAAAACAACAGCAAGATTAATATCATACTAACGATAATTGAAATCAAATTAGGGAACACAAACTTTTTTTGTGCAAAATAAAAACTACCCATAAAAGTTGTCATGATATTTCCTAAAATAAAAAGCAGGGCACTTGAAAAATGAGTAACAAAAAAACTATTTGAGAAAGCTGGTTTTACAAAAAGGAAGATAAAAAACAGCAACAGAGCAATTCCAACAATCCACAATACTGCAAAATGAAAAAGCTTACTAAGCTTGATTTCTTTTTCAGATGCGAAGAAAATTATGGCAGATTCAAAACTAATACTGAGCAGTAGTGTTATAAGAGCACAATTATTAATGACATAAAAAATAGTCCCACTTATTGACGCTTGAAAATAGCGTGCAACAGCGAAGGTTAAAATAAAATTAACCAGATAGTAAAGCCCTCTCCAAATTATATTTTGTGTAAATAGTTTTGCTACGCTTCCCATTTAAAGAATGAATGAAAAATAAAATGCAATATAATCTATACGAATTAAATACAGCCAGAGGATTAATAGGACTAATTCAAAAAGAACAAGTTGTTTTTAATGTTTTATCAAAAGAAGTTAATTGCCATATTCACACAAAAACTTTATTCGCATAATTTTCAGTTGCTCCCAATTATAGTCGCCGTCTGCCAATTCTTCTTGTGCAGTTTGCAATGAAGAGGTGTCACAACTTTTAAAATATTCTATAATTTCTTCTTGTTCGTATTCATCAACCATATCATTAATTGCATAGTTGAGATTTAATTTAGTTCCACTTGCAACAATAGTTTCCATTTCTTCAAGCAGTTCGTCAATTTTTAGGTCTTTGTTTTTTGCAATAGTTTCTAAAGGAATTTTCTTATCTACATTTTGAATAATAAAAATTTTATTATTGTTTCTGTTTAAAACACTCTTCATTACAAAATCATCCGGCTTAATAATATCATGCTCTTCTACATATGCGGTTATCAGATCAATAAAAGGTTTTCCATAACGCAGCGTCTTTCCTTTACTCACGCCACTTATTTTTTCAAGCTCCTCTTCACTTGTTGGATACATTGTTGCCATATCTTCCAAAGAGCTTTCCAGGAATATTACAAATGGTGGCAGATTTTTTTCTTTTGCTACACGTTTTCTTAAATCTTTTAAAGCATTCAATAGCTTTTCATCCGTAGTGCCAGTTGCAGCGTTGGCTTCAATAGTTTCTTCGTCATCAGCATTAGCTTCCTCAAAAAGGTTATTCAGTGCAATTTTAAATGAGCTTGGTTTTTTCAAAAAAGCTGCTCCTTTCTTTGTGTTTTTCAACACACCATATTCCACGATATCTTTTTCCAATAAACCATTTAGTAGCATTTGTCTCACCAAGCTATTCCAATAATGAGGTTCTTGATCCTTTCCGCTTGCGAACACATCCAGTGCGTCGTGTCTGTACATTTGAACTTGTGTCGTTGCCTTTCCTGTGAGTATATGAACAAGGTATTCAATTGTAAAATGTTCTCCCAATGCATTAATTGCTTTTAAAACAATTACCACTCCTTCTTTAGCTTCAATCTTTTCTTTTGGATTCAGACAATTATCACAATGTCCGCAGCTTTTACTGTCATCATATTCTTCACCAAAATAATAGAGCAAGGTTTTTCTTCTGCACACACTACTTTCGGCATAAGAAAGCGTTTCATTAATTAATTGTGCTCCCACTTCTCTTTCGCTGAGAGGCTTATCTTTCATTAAATGCTCTAGTTTAGCAATGTCTTTATGAGAGTAATACAACAAGCATTTTCCTTCCATGCCATCTCTTCCTGCACGACCGGTTTCCTGATAATAGTTCTCAATAGATTTTGGGATATTATAATGTATGACAAAACGTACATCTGGCTTATCTATTCCCATTCCAAATGCAATAGTAGCAACAATCACATCAACATCTTCATTCAAAAACTGGTCCTGTCTTGCGGCCCTGAGTTTTGTGTCTAATCCAGCGTGATAAGCAACGGCTTTAATTCCATTTGCCATGAGCATATTTGCCAGATCTTCCGTTGTTTTGCGATTAAGTGTATAAATGATGCCACTTTTATTCTTATGAAGTTGAATAAACCGAACAATACTTTTATTGGTTTGTTCAAGATTTACTTTAGGTAGTATTTCATAATAAAGATTAGGTCTGTTAAAGGAAGAAACAAAAACAGCGGAGGTCCTTAATCCTAAATTCTTTACAATATCACTTTGCACTTTTGGCGTAGCTGTAGCCGTTAGTGCGATAATTGGAATATTTGGGTTAATTAAATCCATCATTTCTTTTAACCTGCGGTATTCTGGTCTAAAATCATGACCCCATTCTGATATACAATGCGCTTCATCAACAGCAAAAAAAGAAACAGTGATAGATTTAAAAAAAATAATGTTTTCTTCTTTAGTCAATGTTTCAGGAGCAACGTAAAGCAGTTTTGTTTTACCACTTATAAGATCATCTTTCACCACTTTTTGTTGGCCCTTATTAAGTGTACTATTTAGGAAATGTGCAACATTATCTTTACTACTGTAACTTCTTACTAAATCTACCTGATTTTTCATCAGGGCAATAAGTGGGGAAACAATAATAGCAACGCCATCTTTCATCATTGCCGGCAATTGATAACAAAGACTTTTACCTCCACCAGTTGGCATGATTACAAAAGTATCCGTGCCTGATAAAACGGTTTGAATAATCTCCTCTTGTGGACCCTTAAACTGATCAAATCCAAAATGTTGTTGAAGCTGTTCGGTTAGATCGCTCGAATTAGCGAGAGCGACTGGTTCTTTTATGCTTATTTTTTTGGTACTTATTTTTTTAGCTGTGGCCATAACTTCACCTGTTTCTCTGGATAAATTTGAATAGTGCTTACACTATAGACCCTTTTTTCAAAGGCAAACGAAGTTAATCTTAAAACTTTGCAATTACAACCGTATTTATGTTAATAAAAATTTAGTTAATTAGGTTGCTACAATATTATTTCCACGCCATTAAAGTATTAAAAACCCATCCCGGCCTTTTGTTTTACACAAATCATTGTCTGTTAAACAGATAGCTAAAGTATTTCCATTCTTTGAGTTTTGCCTTATTTGAAGTAGGTTTGCCACACAATTTAATGACTAAAGAAATAATTATATCGTCTGCATTGCGAACATTGACATTGCAAGCTAATGCTGTTACAGCTTTAAATGCTTTTATAAACGATGATTTTGTAAAAGCGGTGGAAGGAATTGTAGCCAGTAAAGGACGTCTGGTAGTTAGTGGAATTGGAAAAAGCGCTATAGTTGCTCAAAAAATCGTCTCTACTTTAAACAGCACTGGAACGCCGTCTATTTATATGCATGCCGCGGATGCTATTCACGGCGATTTGGGAATGATACAAGCTAATGATGTTGTAATGATCATTAGCAAGAGTGGCAATAGTCCAGAGATTAAAGTGCTAGTTCCTTTGGTAAAAGGTTTTGGAAATCTGGTAATTGGAATGGTTGGCAATACCCAATCTTTTTTAGCTCAAAATGCAAATATTTTAATAAACACTTCGGTTTCTCAAGAGGCTTGTCCTAATAATTTAGCTCCAACAACAAGCACAACAGCACAAATGGTAATGGGCGATGCGCTTGCTATTTGTTTAATGGAAATAAAAGGGTTTAATAGTGATGATTTTGCAAAGTTTCATCCTGGTGGATCATTAGGAAAAAAATTATACTTACGTGTAGCAGATTTATTATCAGTTAACCAAAAGCCATTTGTAGCCCCTGAATCTTCATTAAAAGAAGCCATTGTAGCTATATCAAGAAGCAGATTAGGCGCTGCCGCGGTAATTAATGAAAGCAATCAGATTTGCGGTATTATAACTGATGGAGATTTAAGAAGAATGCTTGAAAAAATGGATGATTTATCTACACTTAAGGCAAAAGATATCATGAGTCCTTCTCCAAAGAAAATTAGTGGAAGCGCGCTCGCTGCTGAAGCGTTAGAGTTGATGCGACAAAATAATATCAATCAATTATTAGTTGTGGACAACGAGTGCTATTCAGGCATTATTCACATTCAAGATTTAATCCGGGAAGGCATTATTTAAAACAAATTCTTTATGAACAAGAATCATTATGTAGCCATAATGGCCGGCGGTATTGGAAGCAGGTTTTGGCCGATGAGCAGAACAAATTATCCAAAACAATTCCTTGATATTTTAAATACCGGAAAAACGCTCATTCAATCTACCTATGATCGATTTGTAAAGTTTATCCCAGCGGAAAATATTTATGTAGTTACTTCTGATAGTTATAAAAGCATTGTTCAACAACAATTAGAGCATCTGCCCGTTGAAAATATTTTATGTGAACCATCAAGAAAAAATACGGCGCCATGTGTTGCATATATTTCTTACAAATTATCTCAACTAAATCCAGAGGCGAATTTAATTTGCGCCCCTGCTGATCACTTAATTACTGATGAAGTTTCTTTTCAAAATATTTGTTTGGCTGCCTTAACTTTTACGTCAAATATAAAAGCGCTGGTTACTTTGGGCATTAAACCAACAAATCCTAATACAGGATATGGCTATATCCAATATGAACAACTATCGGTTAGCGATAATGTTTATAAAGTAAAAACTTTTACAGAAAAACCGGATCGTGAATTAGCCAAAACTTTTGTTGCTAGTGGAGATTTTCTGTGGAACGCAGGTATTTTTGTTTGGCAAATTAAAAACATCATCAAGTCATTCGAAAAACATCTTCCTGAAATTCATGAAATGTTTGATGCAGAGAAAGAATATTTTAATACCCAAGAGGAGAATGAAGCCATTGAAAGAATCTATCCGCAGTGTGTAAACATTTCTATTGATTATGGCATTATGGAAAAGGCGGACAATGTATATGTAATGCCAGCCTCTTTTGGATGGAGTGATTTAGGTACATGGGCTAGTGCTTACGAAACCTTAGAGAAAGATTATTTGGAGAATGCTGTAGCAGGAAATAATGTAATGATTATTGATGCTACAAAAAATATGATACATGCTGATAATAAAAAATTAGTTGTACTTCAGGGTCTTGAAGATTTTATAGTCGTTGATACAAAAGACGTTTTGTTGATTTGTAAAAAAGAGAAAGAACAAGAAATTAAGGAATACGTTGCGGAAGTGAAGCGCAATAAAGGAGATAAATTTATTTAAGTAATTACAACGCCATATTCACCTTTCAAATATTTTACAATTGAAGCATTCTATCCAAAGTAAGCTGCCCAATGTCGGCACCACCATATTTACTGTAATGAGTGCTCTTGCTACCAAGCACAATGCCATTAATCTTGGCCAAGGATTTCCAGATTTTGCAATGAATGAAAAACTTACTGGTTTAGTAAGTGAGGCTATGAAATCTGGTAATAACCAGTATGTTCACATGTGTGGATTGCCGTTATTACGTGAAAGATTAGCCGAAAAAGTAAATCATGATTATGGTTGCAATATAAATCCAGATTCTGAAATAACCGTAACACCCGGAGGAACGTACGCTATTTATACAGCATTCACAACTATTCTTCAACCTGGCGATGAAGTTATTTTATTTGAGCCGGCATATGATTCTTATGTTCCGAATATTGAAATAAATGGTGGGGTTGCAATAGGTATTCCGTTGCTTTATCCCGATTATGCGATTGATTGGAAAAGAGTAAAAGAAAAAGTTAATTCAAAAACAAAAGCGATAATAATTAATACGCCGCATAATCCAACAGGAAGCGTTTTATCCGCAGAAGATATTGAACAATTAAGAAGCATCGTAAAAGACACCGGCATATTTATTATCAGTGATGAGGTATATGAGCATTTAATATTTGATCAGAAAGAACATCTTTCTATGCTACGATATCCTGATTTGTTGGAGAGAAGTTTTGTTTGCTTTTCTTTTGGAAAAGTTTATCACTGTACAGGATGGAAGTTAGGTTATTGTATTGCTCCATCTGAAATCATGAAGGAGTTTAGAAAAGTCCACCAGTTCAATTGTTTCACTTGTCATAGTCCAACACAATATGCGCTTGCTGAATTTCTTACAGAGAAAAATCAATATCTGGAACTCGGATTTTTTCTTCAACAGAAAAGAGATTTTTTCCAGTCGTTGATGCAACAAACAAGATTAAAACCATTGCCATCTTTTGGAAGTTATTTCCAGTTGTATAGTTATGAAGGTGTCAGTGATGATAGTGAGAAAGATTTTGCCATTAAGCTTACACAAGAGGCTGGAGTGGCCACTATACCTGTTTCGGCATTTTATAAAAATCCTATAGATAACAAAGTTTTGCGATTTTGTTTTGCAAAAAAAGAGGCCACTTTAGAAGTGGCCGTAAACAGGTTGATTAAATATTTTAATTAAATAAGTGCCGATTAATTATTCAACATTAAAGGCATTACCAGCATTAAAAGTTCTTCGTTTGCTCCTTGTTCGCTTGGCTTAAGAATACCTGCTTTTGTTGAAGTGCTTAATTCCATTACTACTTCTGAAGTATCTGCACCATTGAGCATTTCTATTAAAAACTTCGCATTGAAAGCAATTTGTAAATCTTCACCATCGTATTGGCAGGTCATGCGTTCACTTCCTTCATTGCTAAAATCAACATCTTGGGCGGTAAGCTGAAGCTGGTTACCGCTGATCGCTAATGCAATTTGATTCGTGCTTTTGTTACTAAATACACTTACTCTTTTTAAGGCATTCTGGAAATCATTTTTGTTAGCAATCATTTTGTAAGGATTATCAGTTGGTATTACAACTTTATAATCAGGAAAACGTGCATCAATCAAACGACAAACCAATTCAGTACTTCCATGGGTAATAAAAAGGTGATTGCTATTATACGAAAGCGTTAGTTCATCTTCATTGTCGGGCAAGGAGTTCTTTAAAAGACTCAATGGTTTTTTAGGAACAATGAAAGAATCTTTTTGCGGACACTTTACATCATTTCTGGTGTAGCGTACCAATCTATGAGCATCTGTAGCAACAAAAGTTATTCCCTTTTTATCCAGTTCAAAATATACGCCTGTCATTGCGGGACGAAGATCATCGCTGCTTACAGCGAAAATCGACTTATTAATTGCTGTAACGAGAGCGGTAGAGGTCATTTTGAAAGAGTTGGCATCATCAGCTTGTGGCTCACGAGGAAAATTATCTGGATTTTCACCCATCACTTTATACTTTCCATTATCACTGGTAATTTCAATACCATAATTTTTATCGACATTGAAAGTAAGTGGCTGTTCAGCAATGTTTTTAAGTGAATCAATTAAGATTTTTGCTGGAATACAAACCTTTCCGGTATCCTTTGCCTCAATGTCCATATGTATTTTCATTACTGTTTCCAAGTCGGTAGCAACAACAGTTAGTTTGTTTTTTTCAATTTCAAAAAGAAAGTCTTCCAAAATTGGTAATACGGTATTGCTATTGATAACACCACCGATTTGCTGTAGTTGTTTCAATAATGCCGAAGATGATACGATAAACTTCATAATAAAAAATTAATTAGATGCGCCAAAGATAAAATATTGCAGTTAATGAAAGCAAGTTAATTTCATACTAATTTCAAACATTCAATCTACATAATTATTAACATTCGATGGGACCATTAAATATAGGGATAGAAAAAGCCACTCAAAAAGCAAAGCAATTTTGCGCTTATCAGGAAAGAAATCATGATGAAGTGAGGCAAAAGCTGTATACATTTGGACTATATCAGGATCAGGTAAATGCTGTATTGTCGCAGTTGATAGATGAAAACTACCTAAATGAGGAAAGGTATGCCATTGCTTTTGCAGGAGGAAGATTCCGAATAAAGGATTGGGGAAGAATAAAAATAAAATATGAACTCAAAAAACACCAGGTTAGCGAGTATTGTATAAAACAAGCACTTTTAAACATAAGCGAAGAAGAATATCAACAAAAAATAGAGAAATTAGCAACAATAAAATTAAAGTCATTAAAAGGCGAAAAAAACGAATTCATCAAGAAAAAGAAGCTACAATCGTATTTAATGCAAAAAGGGTATGAATCGTATTTAATTAACGAGTGTCTTCAAAAAATGTAATTACAGTATGTCTGAAGATTTAATAATATCAACAGGATCAAAAGAAGAGCAATATCAAAATATTACGCGGCAAATTAAGGCGTTAATAGAAGGTGAGAATGATGTTATTGCTAATTTGGCGAACATCACAGCGTCTTTAAAACAACAATTTAATTGGTTGTGGGTGGGGTTTTATTTGGTAAAAAATGAAGAATTGGTTCTTGGTCCTTTTCAGGGTCCTATTGCCTGCACGAGGATTCTAAAAGGCCGTGGTGTTTGTGGGGTTGCTTGGTTAAAATCAGAAACAATTATTGTAGATGATGTTGCTCTTTTCCCTGGTCATATTGCCTGTAGTAGTTTGTCGAAATCTGAAATTGTTGTACCGCTAATAAGAGAAGGAGAAGTATTTGGAGTGTTAGATGTAGATAGTGAACAGCTAGCTGCTTTTGATGTGATCGATAAAAAAAATTTAGAATTAATCGTTTCGCTCTTAACCCCGTAGGGGTGAAATTATGCTACAAAAAAGAAATCCACCAACCAACCCCATCGGGGTGAAATTATGCTACAGGAGAACAACTACTCCACAACCCCATCGGGGTGAAATTATGCTACAGGAGAACAGCTACTCCACAACCCCATCGGGGTGAAATTATGCTACGCCACCCCCCAGCTTGTATTACCATCCTTATCATCTTTAATTACAATCCCCATTTCAATCAATTGATTTCTGATTTTATCAGAAGTAGCAAAGTCTTTTTTTGATTTAGCTTCTTTGCGTATATCCAGAAGCAATTGCATTACAGGAGAAAGTAGTTCATTATTTGACTCGTCCATATTTTTTAGACCGAAAATATTTTCTAAAAAATCTGCGAACTTATTTTTCATTAATTCCAGGGTTTCGCTTTTAATGGCAGTTGCAGGAATAAGACCATCCTTTAAAGAATTAATAACCGGAGCTATTTCAAACATATTTGCGATAACCCTTGGAGTTCCAAAGTCATCATCCATGAATTCTTCAAACTCATTCAACCAGGTATTTATTTTCGTGTCGAGTTCACTATCGGTTGCGGTTTCGTTTTTTTCAAAAGACAGCTTTTTTAGTACTTCAAAGGCTTCCCATAATCTTTTAAAAGCTTTCTCGCTTGACATCAGCGCTTCATTGCTAAAATCGAGGGTGCTTCTGTAATGACTTTGTAAAATAAAAAAACGAATCGTCATGGGATGAAACGGCTGGCTTAATAAAGGATGATTGCCGCTAAACAACTCCGTTAGTTTAATAACATTGTTATAACTTTTTCCCATTTTCCTTCCATTAATAGTAATCATATTATTGTGCATCCAGTATTTTACAGGCGCGGTGTGATTACAAATAGTGCTTTGTGCGATTTCGCTTTCATGGTGTGGAAACAATAAATCCATTCCGCCGCCATGTATATCAAACTGAGGACCTAAGTATTTTGTTGCCATTGCAGAGCATTCAATATGCCAACCAGGGAATCCTTCTCCCCACGGACTTTTCCAGCGCATGATGTGTTCTGCAGGCGCAGCTTTCCATAAGGCAAAATCAGCTGCATCTTTTTTCTCTTGTTGCCCTTCAAGATCGCGTGTTAAATTTTCTCTATTACTGGAGTCTAACAACTCCTCAATTACTCTCCCACTTAATTTCCCATAATCATAATTTGCTGCATATTTTTTTACATCAAAATAAACAGATCCATTTACTTCATAAGCAAATCCCTTTTCAATAATATCTTCAATCATGCCAATTTGCTCAACGATATGTCCAGTAGCGGTTGGTTCAATGCTTGGTTCGATACAATTAAATTGTTTCATTGCCCAATGAAAAAGATTCGTGTATTTCTGCACCATTTCCATTGGTTCTAACTTTTCCAATTGTGCCTTCTTACTTACTTTATCTTCAGCTTCTCTTCCTTCTTCTTCAAAATGTCCCGCATCAGTGATATTTCGAACATAACGAACTTTATATTTTTTATAAGTAAGGTATCTGTAAACAATATCAAAACTAACATATGGTCTTGCATGTCCTAAATGACTTTCTCCACTAACGGTAGGCCCACAAACATACATGCCCACATGTCCTGGTGTAATAGATTCGAAAATCTCTTTTTTTCTGGAATAAGAATTATGAATATGTAAAGCCATTCTGTTGTTGAAATTTTAGGAGTACAAATATAAGTTGATAAGTTGATAGGTTGAAGGGTTTGGGCTGTTCAACATGTTTGCAGCTGATAACAAAAAACTGTCACTTGTATTTCAAATCTGTAACAATAGGATAATGATCACTAAGTTTTCTTTTTATTCGACAATATTGTTGCACATCAAATCGGGGATCAACAAAAATATTATCAATTCGCAGCGTGGGAGAAATTCCGGCATAAGTATTTCCAATTCCGGCGCCTTTAGCAACGAATGCATTAATCATATTCTCTCCAATGGTTTTATACGCGTAACTATTAGGAACGTCATTAAAATCGCCACACAAGATATTGGGGTAAGGACTTTTTGCTAATGTTCTTTTAATCCAATCGCTTTGACGATGTCTTTTGATATAACCCTTTTTAAATTTAGCAATAATGCTTTTAGATTCAACAAGATCTGTTTCGCCGTTGATGCCTGGGTTGTCTAAATATTTTCTGTTATCTATACTGAATCTCAATGTTTGTAAATGAATATTGAATACACGAAAAGTATCTGTATTCTTTACAATATCTACATATTGAAAAGTGGAGTTGTAATTCAAGCTATCAGAATGAATGGTTTGTTGTTTAATGATTGGGTATTTGCTAAAAATAATTATTCCAAAATGATGCCACCTGTCAAAATCAAGTCTCCTGTCGTAGGAGTAATAATGATAGGGCATGTTTAATTTTCTTTCAAATGCTGGTAAATAGTTAATTGATTTTTTTAAACTGTCTCCCGCTACCATTTCCTGAAAGCAAGCCACATCTGGGCTGAACTCGTTTATTAGCTCTAACATTTCCGTTTTTACTTCTGGATGAATTTTGTATTCAATAATATCAAAGTGCTCAACATTCCAGCTCATTATTCTTAATGCCGTTTCCTGATTTTTTTTTGTTGAAAATGAAGATGATCGAATTTGAATAATTTGCTTTAGTGGAGCAATGCAGGATAGTATAAAAAACAAGCTAATCAGGGAAAGCCAGGGTTTTACAAAAAACCAAAAAATAGAAAACAAAATGGCCGTCACTAAAAGATAGACTGTAGCTAAGGTAAAAAGTCCTATGATCCAAGAATCACCACTCCAAATACTGCTTCCATAACAGGCTAATAATAAGGCCAATCCTGCAATACCGTTGCATACAATAAGTATTGCTTTTGTGAATTTCCTTAAAAATTGACCAGCCATATTTAATATTTGATAAGGCAAACAATGCGATAGAATAATCCCTAAATCGACTCGTCTTCCGATGTTTTTTTTAGAATTTCTTTTTCTTCTTCGGTTAAACTGCCGTATCCTTCAGTATTAATTTTATCCAATATTTCATCAATGCGCGCTTGATTGAATAAAGCAGATTTACTAAAAGGCTCTCTGTTTCTAGAGTCATAAAACAGTTTATGTTTAACCGAAAGATCTTTTTTTTCAGAAGGGCTAAAAACAGTTGTTATCCAATCGTAAAAAGCATTCATCCAAAGACTTCCATCTTTTCCTTTTTCTAAAAAAAAGGCGAATACAAATCCTGCAATTATGCCACCAAAATGAGATAAAATAACAGCGCTATTCATTTTGACAATGCCGCCAAAATCAATTAGGAAATAAATAATTAATAACACCCAAATTGGAATACCTTTTCTGATATGTGTAAAAAAGCGATGATTGGGTGATAAAAAAGTAGTTGCTGTTGCTAAAGCTAAAATAGAAGCATTCGCACCCACGAGTGCAGCGGCTTTAATATTATTATTATACAACTGGGGGATTAATTGATTGGCTGCAATAAAAAAAAGTCCACCCAATACGCCACCATAGATATAAACAGGAATCAACTTATCATTTCCAGAAATTTGCTGCATCAAACTACCAAAAGCCCAAAGCCAAAGCATGTTGCTAAAGATGCGCATGAGCGCTATGCTTGTATCGCTGAACATATAAGTTAACAGGGTCCAAGGTCGTTCCATAAAACGTGAAAAGCTTGCAGGCAATTCAAACCATTCGACAACGGAAGTATTATAAGATTCTGGTGTTTGTTGGTAGAAGTTATATACAACTTGGAGTAATAATAATAACAGAAAGAAAATAACATTTAAAGCCACCAAAGCCATTAGGGCATTATTATCCTGCCCCAAAGTGAATTTCTTCTTTTTAAGATGTTTGTATTCAATATACCTTTCTGCTTCTCCCATTTTTTTAATAGAAATTATTTTTATTGGTTTTATTCCAGAATAAAATAATAATGAACCCTGTTAAGGCCCCACCAATATGAGCAAAGTGAGCAATATTATCATTTGCTGCACTTGAAAATCCTCCAAATATATCCAATCCGATAATGCCTAAAATAGCCCATTTGGCTTTAACTGGAACTGGGATTGGAAAAATAAATAATTGTGTATTTGGAAAAGAATATCCAAATGCTACAAGAACACCCATTATAGCGCCTGAAGCACCAACAGTAGCATTTAGTTTCATGATTTCTGCATATCTGATGGCGTCTTCATTTGAAAGAACGGCGTGATCAATTGCCCAATAATCAAAAATATAATTTCCCATTTGAGCAAGTCCTGCTGCCAATCCACAAATCAGATAAAAAGTTAAGAATCGTTTTGGCCCCCATAATTTTTCCATCATTCCACCAAACATCCATAAACCAAACATATTAAAAAGGAGATGCGTAAATCCGCCATGCATAAACATATGCGTAACCAGTTGGTATGGTTGAAAATCCGGAGACCTATAATGATGAAGCGCAAAAAGATCATTGATATTATTGGCATCACCAAAACCTCCAAATACAGATTGAGCGAAAAAAACTAGGGCATTAATAATAATCAGGTTTAATACAATTGCTGGGGTATTTCTAAAACTATTTCTTAATTCCATTCTCTAAAGATAAGCGTTAATCAATTTATTTTAAGGTCAGTAATACAACACACTCAATATGATGGGTGTGAGGGAACATGTCTACCGGCTGAACTTTTTCCACTTTATATTTTTCAGCAAGCAACCCTAAATCTCTAGCTTGTGTAGCAGTATTACAACTTACATAAACAATTTTAGGCGCTTCCATTTCCAGAAGTTTCAGTACTAGTTTTTCGTGCATCCCAACTCTTGGAGGATCTGTAATCACAACATCCGGCCGGCCATGCTTTTTAAAAAAATCATCATTACAAATTTTAATAACGTCGCCGGCAAAAAACTCGGCGTGATGGATATTGTTTAAGGCGGCATTTTTTTTAGCATCTTCAATAGCATCTTCAATCACTTCCACACCAATTATTTTTTTTGCTTGATCACTTACAAATATCCCAATGCTGCCCGTTCCACAATACAAATCATACACCACTTCGTTGCCATTGAGTGCTGCAAAATCTTTGGTAATCTGGTATAGCTTTTCTGCTTGTTTGGTGTTGGTTTGAAAAAATGATTTTGGACTAATGATAAATTGAAGATCTCCCAGCTTTTCAACTACATAGCCTTTCCCGTGATATACCATTGGGGTTAAATCATAAATACTATCATTCCATTTAGGGTTGATGGTATATAATAAGGTAGAAATGGAGGGTACTTTACTCAAAAGATGATCAAAAAGAGCAATCCTATCCGCTTCTGCATCATGGTTTAAGCAAATATTGACCATCAATTCGCCAGTAGTAGTATAACGAATGATAATATTGCGCAGCCATCCGGTGTGGTTTCGAATATCATAAAATTCAAATGCTTTTTCAGTTGCAAAATCTCTTACGGTGTTTCGAATATCATTGTTCACATCGGCCAACAAATGACATGTTGTGATATCAATTATTTTATCAAATATTCTTGGCGCATGGTATCCAAGTGCGTTTTGTTGTACCAGAGCTGCATCGGTATTAATTTCTTCGTTTGTAAGAAATCTTTTATTGCTAAAGGTGAATTCCAGTTTGTTTCTATAATGAACAGTTTGTTCAGAACCTATGATAGGCATTATTTCTGGCAGGTCAATTTTACCGATACGTTTCAGATTTTGTTCAACCTCTTGTTGTTTGTATTGCAGTTGCTTTTCATAGGGCAACATTTGCCATTTACAACCTCCACAATTTCCAAAATGTTTACAAAAGGGAGTAAGTCTATCTGGGGCGGGTTCAATAATTGCAGTGGCACGACCTTCAGCCCAGTCTTTCTTACTTTTCCCTATCTGAATATTTACAATATCTCCTGGTATAGCTCCGGAAACAAAGATGACTTTACCATCGTGGCGTACCAAAGATTTTCCTTCTGCGGCATAATCAGTAATAGTTATATTTTCTAATACAATGCTTTTATGTTTTTTTCTCACTGGGCAAAAATAATCTATAATAGAGCAAAAAAATTTGTTAATGAAATGTAATTTTAATTTTGAAGGGGATTCGAATAATGGTATAACGCACCAAATTAAATACATTTGTTAATTATTTTTTGATTTATGAAGAAAACACTACTATTTACCGCATTATTAGCTTTAACATTTGGTGCTTTACAAGCACAACGCACAAAACCAGTAAAAAAACCAATCGCCGAATCTGAGCGATTGAAAACGCCCGAAAATCCTGCCTTTGCCATAACGTCTTTTTCATCATTTAAAAAAGACAGCGCATTTATGATTACGTTGAATTCTCCGGTTTATAATACAGGCATTGTGTATTTATGTTATCACTTGGGTAAGAACCTTAATATTGAAGATTCTGCAGTCATAAGTAACAATGGTATTGCCATCTTTAAAGGAAACAGAATCTTACCAGGAGGAATTTATGCTATTGTGCTACCAGGCAAAAGGTATTCTATAGACTTCTTTATTGATAAAAACCAATTCTTTAAAGTAAACATAAAGGATACTATAAATATCCTGGAGAATACGATTATCAGTTCAAATGAAAATGAAGTATTTGAGCAATACCAAAAGTTCGTTATACTTAAAGGAACGTTGATGCAACAAGAACGAACATCATATAGTCTTGCAACGACAAAGAAAGATTCTGTATTTCATCAGGATCAATATGCTAAAATCAGCAAAGAGCTAAACAATTATAGAGATAGCATTATCAAAAATTTCCCACAATCGATGATGACTGCCTTATTGAATGCAATGAGAGAGCCAGAGATTTCCAACAAAAACCCAAAAACACGACAGGACTCAATAGATAATTATAATGATTACAAAGCACACTATTGGGATGGTGTAACGTTTATGGATAGCCGTATTATAAGAACGCCATTTTTTCTACCAAAACTTGAAAAATATTACAGAGAAATTATTGTGCAAGCATCCGACACGATCATTCAGGATTTAGATTATAAATTATTACTGGCGCGCTCTTGTCCGGAAATGTATAAGTTTTTACTGAATTGGTTTACCGATGAATATATCAATCCTAAGTACATGGGCCAGGATGCGATATTTGTGCATTTGTTTGAAAAATATCACAGCAAAGGATTAACCAGTTGGTTGAATGAGAAACAAATGGAAACCATTTCGCGCAGAGCATATATGCAGATGAGTAATCTTATTGGAGTAAGAGCAGCGAATTTAGAAATGATAGATTCTACAGGAAAATCAACACCATTATATGACTTAAACGCTGACTTTACACTTGTCATTTTTTGGGATCCGTCATGCGGACATTGTAAAGAAGAATTGCCTAGAATAGATTCTATTTACAGAGCTTCTTGGAAGAAGAACGGCGTAAAAATATATGCGGTGCTAACAGAAAACGATAAAAAAACAGAATGGGTTAATTATATAAAAGAGCACAATGTTGGAGATTGGACGCATGTGTATGAGACAAAAGCAATGGAAAAAACTATTGCAGATGGTCAAAGAGCAGGATTCAAACAATTATATGATGTTACACAAACGCCGACCTTGTTTTTATTAGATAAAGAAAAGCGCATCATAGGAAAGAAGTTGGGCTGGCAACAGCTAAACGAACTGCTTGAGACCAAATGGAAAACTAAAAAAGACTAATCCTAAACGAACTGCTTGCAGATGAAAAAACTCGAGTTGCTTTTTGTTGTATTACTATGTTCAAGTTGTGGAATAGCTCAGACCCTTTTTACTTTTGGAAAAAACGAAGTAAATAAAGAGGAGTTTTTACGGGCATATAATAAAAACAAAACAACGGTTGCAGATAAAGAAAAAGCAATAAGAGACTATGTAAATCTTTACATTAATTTCAAATTAAAAGTAAAGGCAGCAGAGGAACTTCGAATAGACACTTCTACACAATTAATAGAGGAACTGGATAATTTTCGTCGTCAGATTGTAGACAATTACATGAATGATGCTCAAACTTATAAAATGTTGATGGATCAGGCCTTTCAAAGAAGTCAATCAGATCTGCATCTTATTCACTATTCAGTTTCAATAGATCCAACGGCCACGGATACACTAAAAAAATTCGAAGCTATAAAAGAGGTATACAATAAGCTAGCAAAAGGAGATACTAACTATGATGCAATAGCCTCTTCTGTTGATGTTAAATTTTCTGACATGGGTTTTGTAACGGCGTTTACGCTTCCTTATCAATATGAGAATTTGGTTTACGGATTAAAAAACGGAGAGGTTTCCAAGCCCTATCGGTCGAAATCTGCCTGGCATGTTTTTAAAATTATTGACCAGAGAATTAGTGCAGGAAAATGGAAACTCGCACAAATATTATTTACGTATCCTCCTGATAGTGATGAAATGGCAAAAAAACAGATCAAGCATCTTGCAGACTCTGTATACAAATTAATAAAATCCGGATCTAATTTTTCTGATTTAGCTCGTTCCTTTAGTGATGACAAACTAACTTATTTGAATGGTGGTGAAATGTCGGAGTTTGGTACGGGTCAATTTGATTTCAGCTTTGAAAAACAGGTGGCTAATTTAAAAAAAGAAGGAGATATCTCACAGCCATTTTTTACTTCATTTGGAGTACATATTTTAAAGTTGATTTCACATACACCAACACCAACATCAAAAACAGACGACGCCTTACAATTTGACCTTAAACAAAAGCTTGCGCAGGATAATAGAATTAGTATTGCAAAAGAAAAATTCGCCAAAGATATTGCTACAAAAATCGGGTTTAAGTCTGTTGTGGCTATCAATAAAGCAGAATTATTCAAGCTTGCTGATTCCTTGATTGCGAATCCAGAAGAAGATATTATCTCCAAACTTCCTGTTAGTCAAAAAGTAATTTTTTCATTTACAAAAGGAAGTACAAAGGCAAGCGGTTGGTTAAAATTTGTCAAAGAATACAAATTTAATCCGGAATCATACAAAGGTGAAACAAATGAGCAGTTGTGGGAGAAGTATAAATCCATAGCTTCACTTGAGCATTATCGTGATCATCTAGAAGAATACAATATTGACTTTTCTTTACAAATGCGTGAATTTAAAGAAGGCAATATGTTATTTGAAATAATGGAAAAGCAAGTTTGGTCTAAGGCGTCAGATGACTCGACTGGCCTGAAGCAATATTACAATGACAATAGCCAACAATACAAATGGTCTGAAAGTGCGGATGTATTAATAATGAACTGTGCATCAGTTGCTTTTGCCAATTCAATAATGGATAGTATAAAATTAGGTATCTCTTGGAAAAAATTGGTAGAAAATCAGCCAGAATTATTACAAGGAGACAGTACACGAGTAGAGTTAACTCAAATAGCCAGCCCATCAACGCCTGTAGTTGGCGCTTTCTCTGACATTACTAAAAACGCAGATGGTACAGCCACTTTTGTAAAGTATTATCAACTTCATCCGGAAGGGGATCAACGTACATTTGAAGAATCGAGGGGAATGGTTATTAATGATTATCAAAATGTAATAGAGAAAAAATGGCTCGAAGCATTAAAAAAGAGATTCCCCGTTAAAATTAACGAAGCCTTGTTGCAAAGTATTATCAAGCAATAAGCAACCTTTTCAAACGATTGTTGTTATTATTTTAATAGACATTATTAATAGACAATATTAATAAAACCGTTTATTACTGTTTTTTTCTCCAAAAATCTTGTGTAAAAAACTTAGCAAAAAATACTAAATAAATTAGTTTAGTAAAAATAAACCCCCTACATTTGTATTCGCTTATGCATTAATAAGACAAATTAGATACATCACTTAAAAAAGAAAAAAATGAGTAACGCAGAAAAACTGAAAGCACTTAAGCTTACAATGGACAAAATTGACAAGGACTTCGGAAAGGGTTCTGTAATGATGATGAATGAAAGACCTCCAAGTGAACAAGGAGTTATTTCAACAGGATCAATTGGATTGGATGTAGCATTAGGAATTGGCGGGTTGCCTAAAGGGAGGGTTATAGAAATTTATGGTCCGGAATCGTCAGGTAAAACAACATTGGCTACACATATAATAGCGGAAGCGCAAAAAAAGGGTGGTATTTGTGCTTTTATTGACGCAGAACATGCATTTGATAGTAGTTATGCTCAAAAGCTAGGTGTTGATATAGACAACTTATTAATATCTCAGCCAGATTATGGAGAACAGGCGTTAGAAATTGCAGACCGATTAATTCTTTCAGGAGCTCTTGATGTGGTGGTTATAGATTCTGTAGCAGCGTTGGTTCCAAAAAGTGAACTTGAAGGCGAAATGGGAGACAGCAAGATGGGATTGCATGCGAGATTAATGAGTCAGGCATTAAGAAAATTAACTGCAACAATTTCTAAAACAAACAGCTGCTGCATTTTTATCAACCAGTTGAGAGAAAAGATTGGTGTCATGTTTGGTAATCCAGAAACAACTACCGGTGGTAATGCATTGAAGTTTTATGCATCAGTACGTTTGGATATTAGAAGAATGGCACAAATAAAAGACGGCGATGAAGTCGTTGGTAATCACATCAAGGTTAAAGTAGTTAAAAATAAAGTTGCTCCACCTTTCCGTCAAGCAGAGTTTGATATCATTTACGGGGAAGGAATTTCTAAAGTAGGTGAAATTATTGACATGGGAGTTGAGCTTGGTATTGTTCAAAAAAGCGGCAGCTGGTTTAGCTATAATGGTGAAAAGATGGGTCAAGGAAGAGAAGCAGTAAAACAATTACTGGCAGATAATCCAGAAATGGCCAATGAAATTGAAGCTAAAATAAGAGAGAAGATTAAGGAATTGCAAGCATAATGCAAATTCATAAAAGTAAGCGGTTTTCCTAATCATTGGCATTTGAAATCAACAGATCAATTAAGGAGAATCAACATAAAAAAATAATTATAGGTTCGTTTTTTTTGGGTTAGTAATCTATATAATCAAACCGTCCTTTTCTAAGGACGGTTTTTTAATTTATGCCTGTTGAATAATAATGATGACATTTTAAAAAACTTAGCCCACCGTTTAATTTAGCCCACCGTTTAAACGGTGGGCTAAATTACATATACAAATAATCATGGTAAACGAAGTGTAAAGCAATCAGCTTGATTAGTGTATTCGTAATATTGCAATATCGCATTAACGATATACTAATAAAAACATAATCCCCACCGTTTTATAATTTGTATGATTTAATTTGCAGCATTAATAGTAACAATTGAAAAACAACATAAAAGCGCACATAGCTGTTTTAGCCACAACAATATTTTTTTCAATAAATTTTACTGCAGTAAAATTTTTAATTGATGGAGATTTAATAATGCCTTTCAGTTTGAATTTTTTAAGAATTTCTATAAGTGCAATTTTACTTTGGAGTTTTTTTATTTTTAAAAAGGAAAAATCAAAAGTCGAAAAGAAAGACATCGGCAGAATAATATTATGCTCAATTACGGGAATTGTTTTTAATCAATTTTTATTTATTGAAGGCCTGTCTCTTTCAACTCCAATACACGGCGCTTTGTTAATGTTGACAACACCTATTCTAATTACTTTTTTCGCCGCATCCTTTTTAGGCGAGAAATTGAACCGTCTTAAAATTATAGGTTTATTACTTGGAATTACCGGTTCTGCTTTTCTTATACTTTCAAGATCCTCAAACCAAACAGGCACAAATGTTTTTTTAGGCGACATTCTTATTTTTCTTAATGCTGTTTCTTACACGATATATTTTATAATTGTAAAACCCCTGATGAAAAAATATAGCGCTATTACCATTATTCGTTTGATGTTTACTTTTGGCTTTTTTATAGCTATTCCATTTTGTTGGAATCAATTCACAATAATTCCATGGCATAATTATTCTGTAGTATCTTTTACAGTTTTGGGGTTGATTGTTATAGGCGGTACAACACTAGCGTATATGCTTAATATTTATGGTATAAATAAATTAGGAGCGAGTATAACAGGTAATTATATTTATTTACAACCTGTCTTTGCAACTATCATAGCCATTGGATTTCATGCTGATCATTTAGATTTTCAAAAAGTGCTATCGGCTATTTTAATATTTACCGGATTATATCTTGCAAATAAAAAAACTACCAATGGTTGAATATATTTTTGTTTCCACAGAAGATGAATACAAAGAAGCGATTTCTTTATTTAAAGAATATGCTGAATGGCTTAATATTGATCTGTCTTTTCAAAAATTTCAAGAAGAAATTGAGACCATTAAAAACATGTACTCCTTACCGTTTGGCTCAATAATTTTATGTAAAATAGATAGGAACTATATTGCTTGTATAGCGATTAGACCAAAGGGTGATGATATTGCAGAATTCAAAAGAATGTATGTCAAGCCCAATTACCAAAGAAATAAAATCGGTGAAACACTCTTGGAGATGTCATTGCAATTCGCAAAAAATGCAGGATATAAAAAAGTGCGACTCGATACTTTGAACAGTATGACTCCCGCAATGAATCTATATGAGAAAAATGGTTTTTATAAAATAGATGCCTATTATTTTAATCCAGAACCAACAGCTGTTTATTTTGAAAAAACACTTTAACTTTTTTTCGGATAATCAAAAAAGAGAAAGCTCTTTTCTGCTTTTTCAAAATCTTCCCACTTTTCAACTTCTGCATTAACACAAAAAATACCACTTGTTGGCATATTGTCTAGTCTAACTTTATTTGATAATCTATTTACATAATCCGTTATCCCTGGATTGTGACAGACGATAATTAAGTTGTCTACTTTGTTTTCTACTGAAGCAATAACTGACCCTATTTTTTCGGCTGTTGCAAGATATAAGCTATCCGTGTAGATTGTTTTTTCAGCAGATATATTTAGAGCACTTATAAAATATGCAGCGGTTTGTTTTGTTCTTAATGCAGCGCTGCTCAACAATAAATCAATGGATGATATTTTTAGTAATAGTTTTTCTGCACTCGCAAGAGCATCTCTTTCCCCTCTTTCGCTTAAACTTCTTTCAAAATCTGATTGATTAAATTGTTCAGCATTGCTTTTTGCATGTCTGATTAAAATAAGAGTCTTCATTTATCTAAATAAAAAGTAAACATAAAAAATCCCAACAATCGTCGGGATTTTATTAATATAAAATTGATAAATTATAGTCCGCTGATCGTAATACCTATTTGTAATAATTTCATGTCTTCTGCAACCTTATCTTTAAAAATAGAAGTAAGGTTGTAAGCGCCAAACAAACTCAAATAGCCATAGCCAATTCTTGCAGTTCCCACTAGTCTGCTACTGTTATAATAACTTTTAGAACTTAATTTTTCTGTATAATCGCCCTTGCCTTTTGAGTGAGCATTTAATAATATGCCAGCTTTTACACCCAACGCAAGCTTAAAGGACTTGTTGATTTTTTCGGGGTTAGAAAAATAACGTAATTCAACAGGTAGTTCCAAATAAGTGGTGCTTACTTTATATTTACTGTATTTCGGAGCAGCATCAAGATTATTAAAACCTAATATCGGAGTAGCTCCAGTTATATCAACAGACATTTTATTAAAAAACAAATGGCTTGTTCCGAATCCCAATCCAAAGGCAACACTAAAATGAGGATTAGTTTTAAACACTTTATCTAGCATAAAGTAAATATTTGCCCCCCTTGAAGTTCCTTTACGATGACTACTTATACTATCAGGTGCTCCCATCCATCTGTCGGAACTCAACTGAAGCATAAAGTGATCGCTTGGTCGGGCTGTTAGTTCAAATTTCTTTTTACTTGTTTTTGTTTGTGCATAGGAGTTTATTGAAACTGCTGCTAACACTACTATGATAATATATTTTTTCATAAAATTTTATTGACATGCAAAAATAGCGTTTTTGACTGGTATAGACGTACTAATCTCCAGATGCAGCCGCTGTAATCACTTAATTGACTGAATGACTTGTTTCCGCACTCATTTTTACACTTTATTATCAATCCGTTTGGTATTATAGTCTTTGATATTGATACTTGTTGAGATATTCACTTCTTTATCTAATCCGTTGATGCGTAAATAAATGATAGCATTTCCTTTAACGTTGGTTCTTGCTGAGTGTAGGATGGTGTAAATCTTAATCATAATCTTTATTATTTAATAATAAATAGTCTGGGA